>NZ_CP042344.1:2400000-3000000 GCF_007954405.1 Comamonas flocculans
GGGGCCAGCATGATGACGGGGCAACGCACCAGCCCCCACCCCAGCCCTCCCCCAGCGGGGGAGGGAGCGCGATGGCCGTGGACATGCCGATGGACGTGCTGCTGGGCAAACCGCCCAAAATGCAGCGCGACGTGACCCGCGTCGCTCGCCAGGGCACGGAACTGCCGCTGGACGACCTGGCCGTGGAAAAGGCCGTCATCGAGGTGCTCGCCCATCCCACGGTCGCCAGCAAGCGTTTTCTCGTCACCATCGGCGACCGCAGCGTCGGCGGCCTCACCCACCGCGACCAGATGGTCGGCCCCTGGCAGCTTCCCGTCGCTGACGTCGCCGTCACGCTGGCCGACTACAGCGGTTTTTCCGGTGAAGCCATGGCCGTGGGCGAACGCACGCCCATCGCCAGCCTGAACGCCCCGGCCTCCGGACGCATGGCGGTGGCTGAAGCCATCACCAACCTGCTGGCTGCGCCCATCGAGCTGGAGCGCGTCAAGCTCAGCGCCAACTGGATGGCCGCCTGTGGCGAGCCGGGCGAAGACGCCGCGCTCTACGACACTGTGCGCGCCGTCGGCCTGGAGCTGTGCCCGCAGCTCGGCATCTCCATCCCGGTGGGCAAGGACAGCCTCTCGATGCGCACGCAGTGGAGCGACGGCGGCACGCCCAAGAAGGTCGTCTCGCCCGTGAGCCTCATCGTCAGCGCGTTTGCCACGCTGGATGATGTGCGCGGCACGCTCACGCCGCAGCTCGATGCCAGCGTGGAGGACAGCTCCATCGTGCTGATCGACCTGGGCCACGGCAAGATGCGCATGGGCGGCTCCATCCTCGGCGAAGTGCTGGGCGCAAGCGGCACCGAGGCGCCCGACCTGGACGACCCCGAAGACCTCAAACGCCTGGTGGCCGCCATCAATGCGCTGCGCCAGCGGGGCCTGGTCCTCGCCTACCACGACCGCAGCGACGGCGGCCTGATCGCCACCGTGGCCGAGATGGCGTTTGCCGGCCAGGTGGGCGTGGCGCTGAACGTGGACATGCTGGTGAGCGAGGGTGACGGCATCCGGGACGGCCGCATGGACAGCTTCGAGGCCAAGGAATGGACCAAGCAGATCAGCGGCCGGCGCGACGTGCTCACGCTGCGTGCGCTGTTCAACGAAGAACTCGGCGCGGTGCTGCAGATCGCCACCGCCGAGCGCTCCGCCGTCATGCAGGTGCTGCGCGAGCATGGCCTCATCCAGTGCAGCCACCTCATCGGCAAGACCCGGCCCGAAGCCTCGCCGATGAAGGCGGGCAAGGGTGAACTGCAGGTCTGGCGCGACGCGAAAAAGGTCTTTGGCGCGCCGCTCGTCGATCTGCACCAGGTCTGGGACGCCGTGAGCTGGAAGATCGCCCAGGGCCGCGACAACCCCGCCTGCGCCGACGCCGAGCACGCCGCCGCGGGCGACCCCGCCAACCCCGGTCTGCACCAGCATGTGACCTTCGACGCGCAGGAAGACGTCGCCGCGCCCTTCCTGAACCTGGCCCGGCCCCGCGTGGCCGTGCTGCGCGAGCAGGGCGTGAACTCCCACGTCGAGATGGCCTATGCCTTCGGCGTGGCCGGTTTTGACCCCGTGGACGTGCACATGAGCGACCTGCAGGCCGGCCGCGTGAGCCTGCGGGACATGCAGGGCATCGTCGCCTGCGGCGGCTTCAGCTACGGCGATACGCTGGGCGCGGGCGTGGGCTGGGCGCGCTCCATCACCTTCAACGCGCGCCTGGCCGAGCAATTCCAGCAATTCTTCGGCCGCACGGACACCTTCGCGCTCGGCGTGTGCAACGGCTGCCAGATGTTCGCCGAACTCTCGCCCATCATCCCCGGCGCCAAGGCCTGGCCGCGCTTTACCACCAACCAGAGCCACCGCTTCGAGGCGCGTCTGTCCATGGTGGAGGTGCTCGAATCGCCCAGCATCTTCTTCACCGGCATGGCCGGCAGCCGCTTGCCGATCGCCGTCTCGCACGGCGAGGGCTACGCCAACTTCGGCGTGCGCGGCGACGCCGCCAGCGTGGTGCGCGCGCTGCGCTTCGTGGACAACCACGGCCAGGTGAGCGATGCCTACCCCGCCAACCCCAACGGCAGCCCCGAGGGCCTGACGGCCGTCACCACCGCGGACGGGCGCTTCACCGCCATGATGCCCCACCCCGAGCGGGTGTTTCGCAACCTGCAGATGAGCTGGACGCCGGGCGACCCGGCCGCCTTCAGCCCCTGGATGCGCCTGTGGCGCAACGCCCGCCGCTGGGTGGGTTGAGGCGGCACACTTGAAATCGCCCGGAGCAGCCTAAAATAGGCGGCTCTGGGGCTGTACCGGTTTCGACGTGGGTTCGGAAGCGGCGCGGTGCATGTCGAGCTTGAGTGACGCTCGTAAATCTCCATTCACAAAAGTAACTGCAAACGACGAACGTTTCGCACTCGCCGCCTAAAACCGGTGAGCCTTGCAACAGCACGCTGACGGGCTGGGCAAGGGGGTAGCAATACCTCCAGGCTGCAAGGGAATTCACGTCAGCTGGCCTTGCATCGGGCACCTTGATGCAAGGCGAGATCGAAGGGTGCTGGCCTTGCATGCAGCGTGCGTCTGCGCGGCGTGCAGAGTGAGACACAAAACAGAACGCTAAACATGTAGATCTGCCCGAAGAAGGCTTGCGGACGCGGGTTCAATTCCCGCCAGCTCCACCAACATTCAAAAGACCAACCGTTCTCGGTTGGTTTTTTTCGCCCGGAATCTCCAGTGCCGGCGCGGATTCGGGCCTGCCTGCGACGGACGCCAGCACCCCGGGTGGCCCGGTTTCAGGCGTTTTTGCGCTCTCTGTTCCCGCCCGTTCTCTGTTTCCGCGAAGGACGCCGCCGCACCCGCCCCAACATGGACGCGGGTTTCCGCCTCCTTGTTCGTCAGGGAAACCGCCTTCGCGCTGGCGACCCGACCCCGCAACGGGCTACTCGTTCACGATGGGCCTGACGTCCCAGGTGACGGGGGTTCGGGGCGATGGACCACCTCGTTGCCGTGCTTGATGCTGGCCTTCAGGTGTTCTGCCAGCGGCTGGTCGTACTTTCCGATGGCCCTGATCGCCCGGTTGACGGCGTTGCGGAAGGCGTCCCTGAATGCGCTGCTGCTGTCCACCGTGGTGCTGGGCGAGCTGGAGTTTGGCGCCGAGAAAAGCGCCTGGGCCGCACGCAACCGTCAGCGCCTGAACGAGCTGACCGAGCGCCTGCCGCTGGCGGCTCAAGCCACGCTGGTGACCGACAACGAAGGCGAGTTTCGCCGGGTGCCGGGGCTGGCGCTGGAAAACTGGCTGCGGGACGAGGCATGAAGCCGGAAAATATGAGCCAAATCAGCCTCCAGCGCCCGCCCAACATGCGCCAATAGCTATTGCTTTCATAGTTATTGCCGCACATCCACCCGGCCCGGCACGGCCTTGGCAATGGTGGCGGCGCGCACCCGCTCAACGCGCCGGGCGCATGGGGCGCACCTCCCATGCAACGGCCTGCCCGTGGCGCTCGACCCGGCCGGGCGCCCCGCCGTCAGCGCGCCTGGCTCAGAAGCGGAACACCGCCGCCGCGCCGGTTTCGGTGGGCATGCGGTCGGCGGGCACCATCACCACCTCGCCACCGGTGCGCAGCACCTGCTCGGCCAGGTCGTCCAGCAGGTCGTCCGTTTGCGGGTCGTCGAGCTGGCCCCGGGTGAGCTTGCCGCTCTGCGCGTCGAAGCGCCCCGGCACCAGCCGGTCGGCTTCGACCAGCAGCGCGGCCACGCGGCCTTGCGCGGCCGCCTGGGCGATATCGTCCAGCAGATTGGAGCCCTGCCCCTGGGCCGACGCAGCGCCGTAGCGATCGACCAGGCCGGACAGGCGCTCCAGGTAATACGGCTGCAGCAGCGCCCAGGCGCGCTCGCGCAGCGCATCGACGGGCAGCGCCTCGGGGTTCACGTCAATCGCCTGCGCCAGCAGCTGGGCGTTCTTGCTCACGGTGCGAAACAGGTGGTGATGCTCGGGCAGCGCCGCCAGGATCAGCGGCATGCCGCCCGCCTTGCCATTGCGCTCGATCAGCACCTGGTCCACGGCGCGGAAGAAATGCTCGGTGTCCCGGTCGGCCGCGTCCTGCTTGACGTCGGTGCCCTGCCAGGCGGCGTCGCCCTGCGGCCCGTAGGTGCGATGCGCGCCTTCGCGGCTGTCGGCCTCCAGGCTCAGCATGTCGGCGGCCGTTTGCGCCGCTCCATCCAGCGCCTGCACCTCCACCAGACCGTCGCGGTTGCCTTCGTAGAGCGTGAAGCGGTCGCGGCTCAGACCCAGCACCTGGAACCGGTCGGCCGACTGGGTGATGCGCACCAGCGGTTTGGTGTGGAAGCTGTCGGCCACCACGGCCAGCTCAGCCACCGGACGCGGCAGGCGATAGACGCGAAACAGCCCCGGTGCACCCAGCACCGCCAGGCCATCGCAGGTGTGGTTCCAGAAGGCGTCCTCGCCCGACAGAGCCTCGAAGGGGGCGAGCAGCGGCGCCACCTCACGTTGGGGGTACTTCTGGCGCAGCGACTCTTCGAGCTGCTTGACCAGGTTGCGAAACCGGATCGGATCTTGCACGTTGTCGGGGTGCTGGCGGTGGGTGGGCTGGTACAGCGACAGACAGGGCGCCTGCGCGGGCTTCAACAGCAGCTCGGGGTAGTCATGGTTCAGGGAATGCATGGCGGAACCTTTCAAAAATGGACAACGAAAATCTGCGCGGCGGTGCGCGGGCTTCAACCGTAGAAAATTCCAGGGCAAATCCCGGGCGTTTTTCGAATTTTTCGGTCCGCGCAATGCGGCCCGGAAGAGGTCCATGAAATTTCTTGATCGGTGAATTCATACACCTTGTGGCAACCCGCCTTTTTGCAAGCAGATTCGCGACCGGCTTGGCAACGCCCGTACAAGTGCAGGAACGCCGCAGGGGTTGCCCGGCATGGAGCGCATGCCCGCCACCAAGCCTTCCTTCAGTGTGGTGGCAAGGCTGACCTTCACGCCGAACGCGTACCGGCTGGCAGGTGTTGCACTTCACTTCATTGAGATCGGCCCATCGGTCCAGGTCACGGTCGGCAGCCCGTCGGACTGTGGCGTGGAGCGCGAATATTGGCCCGCCGAAGGCGCGTGCGCCTGTAAACTGCCGCCACTGTGCCCGAGTCCGTTCTGATCAACATCGAGATGCTCCGCGTGGGCATGTATGTCCAGCTGGATGTCGGCTGGATGAACCATCCGTTCGCGACCAGCAGCTTTCGCTTGTCCTCGCCGGCGCAGATCCAGGTGCTGCGCGAGCTGGGCCTGAAGCAGGTGCGTTACGTGCCGTCCCGCAGCGACCCGCAGGCGCTGGAGGCGCTGGAGGCGCCAGACGCCGGGGCGCGGCAGCCGCCGCAGACACCGGCATCGGCAGAACCGCCGCAGCCGTCAGAGCCGGCGGCAGAGCCGGTGCAAGCACAAGGCGATCCGGCGCCCGAGCACGCTGCAGCCACGGACGGCCCCCCTTCGGTTGGCCCATCCACTTGGCAGATTGGCGGTCCGGCGGACACCCCGGCGCCGGCCGAGGCGCAAGACGATGAGCCGCCGCAGGCGCATGCGCGCGCCCGTTTCCAGGCGGCGGCCGAGCTGTACGCACAAGTGCTCGCCAACGTGCGGGCAGAGCCCGCGGCCTCGGGTGAGCGGGTGCGGGCGCTGGTGCGCGGCGAGGTGGCCGAGCTGATGGCGGCGGAGAACTACGCGGTGCACTTGCTGGCGCAAATGGGCGGGCGCCGCCAGGTCAAGCACAGCGTGAACGTGATGGTGCTGTCCATGCTGCTGGGCCGCTCGCTCGGGCTGGGCGCGGCGCAGCTGTGCCACCTGGCCACGGCGGGGCTGCTGCACGACATCGGCAAGCTGGAGCTGCCCGCGCACATCGCCGAGCCGGCGGCGGCGCTGAGCGGCCCCGAGCGCCAGCTCTACGAAGAGCACGTGCAGCGCTCCGTCGATCTGGCGCAGCGCATGGGGCTGCAGCCCTGCGTGGTGCGCGCCATCGGCGAGCACCACGAGATGGTCGACGGCAGCGGCTTTCCGGCGCGGCTGCAGGGGGCGCAGATCAGCCTGCACGGGCAGATTCTGGCGCTGGTGAATCGCTATGACCGGCTGTGCAATCCGCTGCATGGCGAGCGGGCGCATACCCCGCACGAGGCGCTGGCACGGCTGTTTGCGCAGGAGCGCAAGCGCTTTGACGCGACTTCGGTGCTCGCGGCCTTCATCCGGCTGCTGGGCGTTTATCCGCCTGGCTCCATCGTGCAGCTGGACGACGGGCGTTTTGCGCGCGTGGTGTCGAGCAACTCGCTCTCGCCGCTGCGCCCCAGCGTGCTGGCGTTTGCCTCGGGCGTGACGCAGCAGGAGGCGCGCGTGACCGACCTGGGCCAGAGCGAGCACGGCGGCATACGCCGCAGCGTGAAGTTCGATGCGCTGTCGGACGAAGCGCTGGAGTTCTTCATGCCCGCCCAGCAGATGTGCTACTTTTTCGCGCGCATGCCGCGCCCGGCGAAGAAGGCGCATGCCGGCAGGGCGGGGTGAAATCGGTTGGGGGGTCGGGCAGCGATGGTGTCTGCGGCGCGCCGCCGGACCGTCATCCTGAACCGGAGTTCAGGTGGGCCAGGGCAACCAGGCGTTGGGTTCATCTGACGCGAGATGATCACGCCCGCCGGGTGATGTACCTAGTCCGTGCTCTACGAGCATTGGTTCAAGGCAATTAAAGCCCGACGGCACCGCAGACAAGTTCATTGTAGGGACACTGCCGGCGATGTCCAGCGCCTCTGCGCCGCCAGCTGTGACAGCTTGTTCGGTGCGCTGTCCCGCAAATAAACGTCTGTGAAATCGCGTTTTCGCGCCCAAGGTCATTTTGCGCAGCTGTTTGCGGGACAGCGCACTAGATCAACTGCCCGTCGCTGCCCAGCGCGTCGTCCAGGCGCTGCACCAGCGACAGCAGCAGCTGGCGGGCGTCGGCGGGTTGGGTCTCGCCCTGGGGTGCGGCGGGGCGCGGGCCGGCTTCGGCCAGCCGCTCCTGCTGGTCGGCCAGCTCGAAAGCGAGGTTGAGCGCGGCCAGCACCGCGATGCGCTCGCGCGCGCGCACCTTGCCGGCGTCGCGGATGCGCGTCATCGCGGTGTCCACGCGCTCGACCGCGTCGAGCAGGCGCGGTTCCTGACCCTCGGGGCAGGCCAGCAGGTAGGTCTGCTGCATGATCTGCACTTCCAGCTGCTTGGTGCTCATGGCGTGTCCTCGGGGTCGCTGGCGGCGGGCAGACGGTCGATGAGCGCGTCGATGCGCGCGCGCGCGGCCTGCAGGCGCGAGCGCAGCGAGTCGCGCTCCTGCGTGAGCTCACTCAGCTGCGCGCTCAGCAGCGCGTTGGCGCGCTGGATCTCGGCGTGGCGCAGCAGCAGCCGCTCCACGCGCTCGGCGAACTGCTCCAGAGTGGGCGCTTGGGTCATGGGATCGCGATTGTAGAGAGCCTGCCACGGCGCCGGTAGAATCGCGCGCTGTTGGTGCTCGCGGCCGTGGTTCACACGCCGCAGTTCAACGGGAAGCAGGGAGGCGCCCTTCACCACGAAGCGGCTGCCGTGCCTGCGCTGCCCCCGCAACGGTCAGCGGACGAATCGGCTTCGATTCACCTTTGCAGCAACACAGCCACTGGGTGCCTTGAACAAGCGCCTGGGAAGGCGCTGCAGGGGCGCTCCGCCAGCCCGGATACCGGCCAACGAGGTGGCTGTGCCGCGCCCGCGGCGCAGCCGTGTGGCCTACTGCCGGCGGGGAAGCTGGTACGGGCGCTTTGTGGATGCGTGTTTCCCATGATGAATCGTTCGAACCCTGCGCGCGCGGGCCTGTTCCTGTCCCTGCTGGCGTGCGCGAGCGCCCAGGCCCTGGCGCAGAGCGCCGATACCCCGTCGCTGCTGGTGGCCCAGGCGCCGCAGCTGTCGCAGCTCGTGGTCACGGCCACGCGCACCGCGCAGCCGCTGTCGGACGTGCTGGCCGACGTCACCCTCATCGATCGCGAGCAGATCGAGCAGAGCGGCGCGGTGACGATCACCGACCTGCTCGTGCGCCAGCCCGGCATGGAGCTGTCGCGCAACGGCGGCCCGGGTACGTCCAGCAGCATGTTCCTGCGCGGCGCGGAGACGCGCTTCACCGCCGTCTACATCGACGGCGTGCGCGTGGACTCGCAGTCCACCGGCGGCGCGCCCTGGGAAGCGATCGCGCTCGGCCAGGTCGAGCGCATCGAGATCGTGCGCGGCCCGGCCGCGGCCGTGTATGGCTCGGACGCGGTGGCGGGCGTGATCCAGATCTTCACGCGCCAGGGCGATGGCCCGTTCACGCCCTACGTGGGCGTGGGCGCGGGCAACCGCCGCACCGGCCGGCTGGAAGCGGGCTTTTCGGGCACACAGGGCGCGGTCGATTATTCGCTGGGCCTGCAGCGCGACGTCAGTCGCGGCTACGACGCGCGTCCGGGCTCCACCCCCGACCGCGACGGTTACCGCCAGAGCGCGGCCAGCGCGCGCCTGGGCATGCAGCTCAATGCCGCGCACCGCGTGGACCTGAGCGGCACCTGGGGTGACATGGACGCGCAGTACGACGCATCCACCACCCCGTCCGGGCTCGACGACCACGGCCTCAATCGCCTGGCGACCCTGGGCGCGAGCTGGTCGGCCCAATGGAGCGAGCGCTACCGCACGCGCCTGTCGGTGAGCGAGTCGGCGCAGCGCTACGAGACGCAGCCCTCGCCCTACCTGTCCAGGACGCGGCTGCGCAACTACCTGCTGCAAAACGAATGGAAGGACGGCGCGCACACCCTGAGCGCGGCGCTGGAGCGGCGCGAAGACCACCTGGTGAACGACCCCATCGACCGCGGCCGCAACCAGAACGCGCTGGCGCTGGGCTGGGGCTACGTGGCCGGGGCGCACACGCTGCAGGCCAATCTGCGCCACGACCGCGACAGCGAATTCGGTGGTCAGACCACGGGCGGCCTGGCCTACGGCTACGCGTTTGCGCCCGGCTGGCGCGCCACCGCCGCCGCCGGCACGGCGTTTCGCGTGCCCACGCTCTACCAGCGCTTCTCGCAGTACGGGCAGCCGGCGCTGCAGCCCGAAAAGGGCCGCAACCTGGAGCTGGGCCTGCACTGGGCCCAGGGCAGCTCGCGCGTGGACGCCACCATCTACCGCAACCGTGTCAGCAACCTGATCAACTTCGGCGCGCCCGGCCCTTGCGCGGGTGCCTTCGGCTGCTATGAAAACGCGGGCAATGCACGGATGCAGGGCGTGACCCTGTCGGCCGCGCACCGCCTGGGCGGGGTGAACCTGAGCGCCTCGCTGGACCTGCAGCAGCCCAAGAACGCCGACACCGGCAAGCTGCTGGCGCGGCGTGCGCAGCGCCTGCTCAAGCTCGCCGCCAACACGCGCGTGGCGCAGTGGACCGTGGGCGGCGAATGGCAGCTGGTGAGCCACCGCTGGGACAACGCCGCCAACACCACGCGCCTGGGCGGCTACGGGCTGGTGAACCTGTATGCCAGCACCACCATTGCTCGCCAGTGGGACGTGCTGGCGCGCATCGACAACCTGACGGACAAGGGCTACCAGCTGGCCAAGGGCTACGCCACGCCGCCGCGCAGCTTCTTCGTCGTCCTGCGCTGGACGGGCCGCTGAGGGGCGGATGGTGGCGACCTGCGCCGCGCTGCTGGTGGCGGCCCCGGCCTCTGGCCAGGGCAAGACTACCGTGGTGGCGGCGCTCGCGCGGCTGCTCGCGCGCCGGGGGTTGGCGGTGCGGGTGTTCAAGAGCGGGCCGGACTTTCTCGACCCGTTCTGGCACGAGCTGGCCAGCGGCCAGCCGGTGGACAACCTCGATGGATGGATGGGAGGAGAGGCCGACGTGCGCCTGCGCCTGCACGCGGCGGCGCGGCAGGCGCAGGTGCTGCTGGTCGAAGGCGTGATGGGCCTGCACGACGGCAGCCCGAGCAGTGCCGATCTGGCGCGCCGCTGCGGCCTGCCGGTGCTGGCCGTGGTGCAGGCGGGTGCGATGGCACAGACCCTGGGCGCCGTCGCCCATGGCCTGCGCCACTACCGCGAGGCCGAGCTGGGCCCGCTGCCCTGGGCCGGGGTGCTGGCCAATGGCGTGGCCAGCGAAGGCCATGCCCGGCTGCTGCGCGAGGCGCTCGCGCCCGGGGACACCTGGCTGGGCGCCTTGCCGCGCAGCGAGGCCATGCAGCTGCCCGAGCGCCACCTGGGCCTGGTGGCGGCGCGCGAGCTGGGGCGTGATGCCGCGCTGGCGCGGCTGGATGCGGCGGCCGACGCACTGGCCGAAACGCCGCTGGGGCGCTTGTCGCCGCAGGACTGGCGCGCGCGCTGGCAGGTGGACTTTGCCTTGCCCGTGGACGCGCCGCCTGCGCCGCAGCCGCTGCTGGCCGGTCGCACCGTGGCGGTGGCGCGTGACGCGGCGTTTTCCTTCATCTACCCGGCCAACGTGCAGGCACTGAAGGCGCTGGGCGCGCGCCTGGTGTTCTTCTCGCCGCTGGCGGGTGAGGCATTGCCCGCCTGCGATGCGCTGTGGCTGCCCGGCGGCTATCCTGAACTGCATGCCCCGGCGCTGGCGGCGCGCACCGACCTGGCCGGGCAACTGCGCGAGCACGCGAATGCGGGCAAGCCGATCTGGGCCGAGGGCGGCGGGCTGCTGGCCCTGGGCGAGGCGCTGGTGACGCGCGATGGGCAAGCCTGGCCGATGTGGGGCCTGCTGCCCGTGCGGGCCCAGATGCAGCCGCGCCTGTCGGGGCTGGGCATGCAGACCTGGGAAGGGGCGCGGGCGGGCAGCGGCCTGCGCGGCCATGCGTTTCACTTTGCCCGCTTGCAGACCGCGCTGGTGCCGCTGGCGCAAACCCGGCCCGCTCCTGGCAGCGTGCGCGAGCAAGGGGAGGCGATTCACGCGGCACCGGGCTGGCCCGCGGTGCGGGGCAGTTTCTTTCACCCCTGGTTCGCGTCCGACCCGGTGGCTACGGTGGCTTTGTTCACCGAGGCCCGGGAGCCGGGGGCAAGACCATGAACATCGTGCGCAGCGAACTCATCCTGGGCGGCCAGAAGAGCGGCAAGTCGCGCCGCGCCGAGGCCCTGGCGGCCGACTGGCTGGCGCGCGATGCCGCGCACCAGGCGGTGCTGCTGGCCACCGGCCAGGCGCACGACGCCGAGATGCGCGCGCGCATTGCCCGCCACCAGGCTGACCGGCGCGAGCGCGCGCCCCGTCTGCAGACGGTGGACGCGCCGCTGGACTTGGCCGCTGCGCTGCGGCAGTGCAGTGCGGCGCAGACCCTGGTGGTGGTGGATTGCCTCACGCTGTGGCTGACCAACCAGCGCATGCCTTGGGCTGAAAAAGAAGAACAAAAACAGCCTCAAACGCAAGACTGGCAAGCGCAGCAAGCTCTGTTTTTCGAGTTTTTGGAGCACCCCCCCGGGCCGGTCGTCCTGGTGGGCAACGAGATCGGTCTGGGGGTGATTCCATTGGGGCGCGAGGTGCGCCAGTTCGTCGATGCGCTGGGCCTGCTGAACCAGCGTGCGGCCGCGGCCTGCGAGCGCGTGACGCTGATGGTGGCGGGCCTGCCATTGACGGTGAAGGGGCGGCCGTGAACTGGCCTGGTGTGTTCCACTCCCTCCCCCGCTGGGGGAGGGCCGGGGTGGGGGCCTGCCTGGCCCTGTGCCTGCTTGCAGCCGCCCAGGCGTACGAGATCACCGACGACGCGGGCCAGCGCCAGCGCTTCGACGCGGCTCCCGCGCGCATCGTCAGCCTGCTGCCTTCGCTGACCGAAACCGTCTGCGCCCTGGGCGCCTGCGACCGACTGGTGGGGGTGGACCGCTATTCCAACTGGCCGGAGTCGGTGCAGCGCCTGCCCAATGTGGGCGGCGGGCTGGACCCGAACATCGAGGCCGTCGTGGCGCTCAAGCCCGACGTGGTGCTGATCGGCACCTCGTCGCGCGCCAGCGTGCGCCTGCGCGCGCTGGGCCTGAAGGTGCTGGCGCTGGAGCCCAAGACCCGCGCGGCCATGCGCCACACCACCGAATTGCTGGGCGAGCTGCTGCAGGTCGGCGGGGCGCTGGCCCTGCTCGCGCGCATCGACGCCGGGGTGCAGGCCGCGGCCGCCAGCGTGCCGCCAGGCGCGCGTGGCCAGCGGGTGTACTACGAGATCACGCCCGCGCCGCACGCGGCCGGGCGCGGCACCTTCATCGACGAGCTGATCGAGGCCCTGGGCCTGGTGAACATCATGGACCCGGCGCTCGGCCCCTATCCCAAGATCAACCCCGAGCTGGTGGTGCGCCTGGACCCCGACCTCATCATGGTCAGCCAGCAGGGCGCGGCCGAACTGGCGCGCCGCCCCGGCTGGGCGCGGCTGCGCGCGCTGCGCCGTGGCAAGGTGTGCGAATTCAATGCCGACGAGCGCAACATCCTGGTGCGCCCCGGCCCGCGCATGCCCGAGGCGGCACGGCTGATGGCGGATTGCGCGGCGCGTGGAATTTCTTCTGAAAAATGAGCTGTCAGCGCTTGCCAGGCAAGCGTTTGAGCCCGATTTGATACATATTTCTTGACCATGAACACCTTGGCCAGCCGCACCCTGGAACTGCCCCGCAGGGCAGGTCCGCGCGTGCTCTGGCTGGCCCTGGCGCTGGTGCTGGCCTCGCTGCTGGCGCTGGCCTGGGGCGCGAGCGCGGGCAGCACCGGTTTTGACAGCCTGCTGCGCATGCGCGACGACCCGGCGGCCTGGCAGATCGTGATGGACATCCGCCTGCCGCGCACCCTGGGCGCGTGGCTGGCCGGGGCGCTGCTGGCGCTGGCCGGGGCGGTGGCGCAGGGGCTGTTTCGCAACCCGCTGGCCGACCCCTTTCTGCTGGGCAGCGCCTCGGGCGCGGCGCTGGGCGTGGCGCTGGCCTACGCCGCGCTGGGCGTGGGCGGCATGGTGGCCGGTGGCGGCAGCGTGGCGCTGCTGCAGGCGGCCTCGCCCTGGATGGGGCGGCTGGGCTTTACCGGTGCGGCTTTTCTGGGGGCGCTGGCCGGGGTGCTGCTGGCGCTGGTGCTGGCGCGCGGCGTGCAGCAAACCCTGCGCCTGCTGCTGGCCGGCGTGGTGGTGGGTTTCGTGCTGGGCGCGGTGCGCGACCTGGTGCAACTGGCCCAGCCCGACGTGCTGCAGGCCATGCAGGGCTTCACGCTGGGCGTCACGGGTTTCGTCGGCTGGAGCGGCTGCGCGGTGATGCTGGTGGTGCTGGCGCCGCTGCTGCTGCTGTCGCTGTCGCTGGCCCGGGTGCTGGACGCGCTCAGCCTGGGCGAGTCCACGGCCATCAGCCTGGGCCTGCCGCTCGCGCCCATGCGCGCGCTGCTGGTGGGCGTGCTGGCGCTGGCCACGGGCGCGGCGGTGGCGCAGACCGGGCTGATCGGCTTCGTCGGGCTGGTGGCGCCGCACCTGGCGCGGTCCATGGCGCGCTGCACCCACGGGCCGCTGCTGCTGCTGTCCACGCTGGTGGGCGGGCTGCTGCTCACGCTGGCGGACGTGGCCTCGCGCCTGGTGATTGCGCCGCAGGAGCTGCCGGTGGGCGTGCTCACCGCCGTGCTGGGCGGTGCCTACCTGCTGTGGCTGATGCACCGGCGCGCGGGTGTGGGGGCCGTGCAGTGAGGCCCGCGGCGCCGTCGCCTTCCATCGCGCTGCAGGCGCGGGTGGCCAGCGCACGCGTGGGCCAGCGCGCCATCTTGCATGATCTGCACCTTGCCTTGCCCGCGGGCGGCTGGAGCGCCATCGTCGGCCCCAATGGCGCGGGCAAGTCCACGCTGCTGCGCGTGCTCGCCGGCCTGCTGCCCTGCGAGGGCGAAGTGCAGCTGCTGGGCCGCCCGCTGGCCGGACTGCCCACGCGCGAGCGCGCGCGCCAGCTCGCCTGGCTGGGCCAGCAGGAGGGCGGCGGCGAAGACCTGCAGGTGCAGGACGTGGTGATGCTCGGCCGCCTGCCGCACCGCCCCTGGCTGGCCGCGCCCACGCGCACCGATCTGGACGTGGTGAGCCAGGCGCTGCGCACCATGGCCTGCCTGGATTTGCGCCACCGGCGCCTGGGCGAGCTCTCGGGCGGCGAGCGCCAGCGCGTGCTGCTGGCCCGCCTGCTGGCGGTGCAGGCGCGCGTGGTGCTGATGGACGAGCCGCTGGCGCACCTGGACCCGCCGCACCAGGCCGACTGGCTCGCCACCGTGCGCGCGCTGGTGGCGGGCGGCACCACCGTGGTGAGCGTGCTGCACGAGCTGAACATGGCGCTGCAGGCCGACCACATCCTCGTCGTCAAGGCCGGGCGGCTGCTGCACTTCGGGCCCAGCCGCGACGAGGCCACCCACCGCGCGCTGCAGGCCGCGTTTGACCACCGCATCTCCATACACCCCGTGCGCGGGCAATGGATTGCACTGCCACAGGAGGCTGCCCATGCAGATTGAAACCCCACCCACCGAAAAACGCTACGAACGCCCCGAGGGCGAGCGCCGCGGCCTCATCATCGTCAACACCGGCGACGGCAAGGGCAAGAGCACCGCCGCCTTCGGCCTGGCGCTGCGCGCCTTCGGGCGCCAGCACGTGCACGGCAAGCAGGTGGAGATCTTCCAGTTCATGAAGGTGCCCACGGCGCGCTTTGGCGAGCACCGCATGTTCGAGAGCATCGGCCTGCCCATCCACGGCCTGGGCGACGGCTTTTCCTGGAAGAGCCGCGACCTGGAGCACTCCGCCCAGCTCGCGCGCGACGGCTGGGAGCGCGCGCGTGCCGCCATCATGGACGGCGAGCACTTCCTCGTCGTGCTCGACGAAATCACCTACCCGCTGATCTACGGCTGGCTGCCCCTGGATCCCGTGCTGCAGACCCTGCGCGAGCGGCCGCGCGACGTGCACGTGTGCCTGACCGGGCGGCGCTGCCCGCCCGAGATCATCGAACTGGCCGACACGGTGACCGAAATGACGCTGGTCAAGCATGCCTTCAAGGCGGGCGTGCCGGCGCAGCGCGGCATCGAGGACTGAACGCTGCGATGGCGCTGGTGTGGAGTTGCGCGCCAGCAGGTGCTTGTGAAATGGTCAAGAATGTCCACGGCAAGGCGCGGCTCGCAGGCAATGGTGGTGCCCTCGTCAAGAGCTGCAACGCCGCTGCGGGCATTTTTGACCGTTCCCCTGGCGGTACGTCGCAAGTGCCTGCTGGCGCGCAACACTACACTAGGATGTAACCCATGAGCCTGCTTTCCCACACCTACCCGACGCCGCTGGGCGAGATGACCGCGCTCATTTCCGAGCGCGGCCTGTGCCTGCTGGAGTTTTCCGAAAACACCCGCGGCCTGGCGCGCGAAATCAGCCAGGTGCAGGCGGCGCGCGGTGGCCCGGCCGAGCCGGGCGAGAGCGCGCTCACGCGCCAGCTGGGCCAGGAGCTGACCGACTACTTTGCCGGCCGGCGCCAGGGCTTCGAGGTGCCGCTGGACCTGGTGGGCACGCCGTTTCAGCAGGACGTGTGGCGCGCGCTGCTCACCATCGCCTACGGGCACACGCGCAGCTACGCCGAGCAGGCGCACCAGGTGGGCCGCCCCACGGCCATGCGCGCGGTGGCGGCGGCCAACGGGGCCAACAAGATCAGCATCGTCGTGCCCTGCCACCGGGTGATCGGCTCGGACGGCAGCCTCACCGGCTACGGCGGCGGCGTGCCGCGCAAGCACTGGCTGCTGGCGCTGGAGCGTGGCGAGCGCGATCTGCCCGTGCTGCATTGATTTTTTTCCTGTCTGCTTCGCCTGCGGCGCTGGCGTGGCTGGCCATGGTGCCCGCGCTGGCGCTGGCCGTGGACCGAACGCTCGGCGAGCCGCCCGCGCGCTGGCACCCCGTCGTCTGGATGGGGCACTACCTTGCCTGGATGGGTGCGCGCGTGGCGCCATTGGCGGGCGCGCCCGTGGCGGGGCAGGCGCTGGTGTTCTGGCGCGGCGCGGCCGCGTGGTGCCTGGGCGCGCTACCGGTGGCGGCGCTGGCCTGGGGGCTGCAGGTGGGCGTTGTGCACTTGCCCGACTGGGCCTGCGTGCTGCTGCTGGCCCTGCTGCTCAAGCCGCTGCTGGCGTGGGCGCTGCTGCACGACGAGGTGCTGGCGGTGGAGCGGGCACTCACCCGGTCGCCGGTCGAGGGCCGTGCCCAGTTGGCGCGCCTGGTCAGCCGCGATGTGTTGGCGCTGAGCGAGGCCGAGGTGCGCGAGAGCGCCATCGAGAGCCTGGCGGAGAACCTCAACGATTCGCTGGTGGCGCCGCTGTTCTGGTTCGTGCTGCTGGGTCTGCCGGGGGCGGCGCTGTTTCGCTTTGCCAATACCGCCGACGCGATGTGGGGCTACCGCGGCCCGCGTGCGCTGGCGGGCGTGGCGCGCGACTGGACCTGGGCCGGCCGCTGGGCCGCGCGGGCCGACGACGTGCTGGCCTGGCTGCCCGCGCGCGTCACCGCCGTCCTGCTGGCCGCTTTTGGGGCCTTGCGCGTCTGGCGCCAGTTGCCCGCACAGGCGCGGCGCACGCCCTCGCCCAATGGCGGCTGGCCCATGGCGGCCATGGCGCTGGCGCTGGGCGTGCGCCTGGGCAAGCCCGGCGTCTACCAGTTGAACAAGGCCGGGCGCAGCCCGCAGCCCGCCGACCTGCTGCGCGCCTGCGCCCTGGGCTCGCGCGTGGCCGTCGCCGCCACCTTGCTGGCCTGCGCCGTGCTGCTGGCGGGGGGCGCGCCGTGGTAGCGCCGCTGCACGGCGGGCCGGACGCGCTGGGCGTACCGCTGCACGACCTTTCCACCAACGCCAACGCCTGCGGCCCCTTTCCTGCCGCGGTGCGGGCGCTGCAAGGCTGCGACGCACGCCACTACCCCGACCCGGCCTACACCGCGCTCACCGCGCAACTGGCCGCATGGCATGGCGTGGCACCGGAGCGCATCGTGCTGGCGGAGAGCGCCAGCGCCTTCATCCAGCGCATCAGCCTGGCGCTGGCGCTGCAGGCGGGGCCGGGCGCGCGCGTGTGGCTGCCCGAGCCTGCCTATGGCGACTACGCCCGCGCCGCGCAGGCCGCCGGCTTGCTGCCCACGCGGGATGCGCGGGAGGCCGCACTGCTGTGGGCCTGCGAGCCCGGCAGCCCGCTGGGCCAGGCCGAGCCGGGGCTGGCCGGGCGCGTCGATGCGCTGCGCGCCGATCAGACCCTGGTGCTGGACCAGGCCTACGAGCCGCTGCGCCTGAGCGGCGCGCCCAGCCTGGGCGCCGCGCGGCTGGAGCGCGTCTGGCGCCTCATCACCCCCAACAAGGCCCTGGCGCTGACCGGCGTGCGCGCGGCCTGTGCGATTGCTCCCGCAGCGGTGGACGAGCGCCTGCTGGCGCGGGTGCGTGCGCTCACGCCGTCCTGGCCGCTGGGCGCGCACGGCGTGGCGCTGCTGCAGACCTGGGCCACGCCCGCCTGCCGCGACTGGCTGCAGGGCTGCCACGAAACCCTGCGCGCTTGGAAGGCGCGCCAGGTGGCGGCGCTGCAGGCCCGGGGCTGGTGCGTGCAGGCCAGTGAAACCAATTTTTTCATAGCTTCCAGCGCTTTCCCAGCAAGCGTTTCAGGCACTTTTGATGTAAAAACCATGCTGGCGTCGCTGCGCCAGCGCGGCATCAAGCTGCGCGATGCCGAGAGCTTCGGCCTGCCCGGCCGCGTGCGCATGGCCGTGGTGGCGCCGCCGGTGCAGGACGCGCTGCTGGCGGCGTTGCAGCGCGCATAGCAAAACGCCGCGGCGCGGCCATTGCGGCCCCGGTGCGGCGCCTTGCTCAGTTCGCCTTGTCGGGGAACTGCCTGGCGATGCCGTCGGCCAGCACGTCGGCGATCGCGTCCATGTGCTGCTGCATGGCCTGCCATTCGGCCTCCTGCTTGTCCTTGGGCGCCTTTTGCGCCATCAGGTCCACCTGCGACTTGTGGTGGCCGAAGTGGGCCACCAGGCCGCTGTTCAGCTCTTCTGCCTTCCAGTTGGGGTTGGCGCCGGCAAGGAAGCTGGAGATCTCGCCAGCGTTGGCCACGGCGTCGTTCAAGGCCTTCTCCTCGCCCGCGGTGTTGCCCGCGTGGGCCGCGTCGGTCAGCGCCTTGACCGCGCCCCAGTGGCCCGCCAGCAGCTTGAGCAGGGCGTCGCCCGCGGGCTGGCCGTAGAAGCCGGCGACGGCGGCGCTGATGTCCTTGGCGTTGGCGACCACCGCGTCGCCGGCCTTTTGCGCGCCGGCCTGGTCGTTCGCGAACACCGCCAGCGCGTAGTCGCGCGTGGTCACCACGTGCCCGTGCCAGAGGCTGCGCATGGCCTTGTGCAGGTTGGGCGCGGCAGGTGCCGCCTGCGTGGTGGCGGCATGCGCATGCCCCTGCGCGATGGCCGGGGTGGCGACGCTGAACCCGAGGCCGAGCAGGGCGGCGCAGGCGATGGCCAGTGTTTGCATCTTCATCTTCATGGTGGATTCTCCAAATCGTTGATGACGCCGCGTGACTCGTTCAGCGCGGCAACTCGTTTTCACGGGGTGCCTGGCACCCTTTGCGGCAATCGAGGCGAGTTGCCACATTGGATGCGAGCAGGCGCTGGTGCGTTTCGCCCCAATCCAACGTGGCAGCCCGTCGGGGCTGCTGCGAGCTGGGTTCATTACAGAGCGACGGGCCGCCGCGTGAGCGGTGCCCGCGCCATGACATCAACGTCAGCAACGGTATCGTCCGGACGGCTGCTGCGGCGGCGCGGGCGGCTACCATTTGGCATGTCTGACGAAATTTCACCGCTGCGCAGCGTCACCGTGGTGCGCTACGTCACGCCGTTGCGTGAAGGCGGCTCGATGCCCGCCGTGGTCGAGGCCGACGACCTGGGCCTGTACGTGCTCAAGTTTCGCGGCGCGGGTCAGGGCGTGCGCGCGCTGATCGCCGAGATCATCTCGGGCGGCGTGGCCCGGGCCATCGGCTTGCCGGTGCCCGAGATCGTGCTCGCGATACTGGATCCGGAGCTGGCGCGCACCGAGCCCGACCCGGAAATCCAGGACCTGATACGTGCCAGCGGCGGCCTGAACGTGGCGCTGGACTACCTTTCGGGCGCGGTCAATTTCGACCCCGGCGTGGATGAGGTGACGCCGGACTTCGCCGCCCGCCTGGTCTGGCTGGACGCGCTGGTGAGCAACGTCGACCGCAGCGCGCGCAACACCAATCTGCTGATGTGGCACCGCCGCCCCTGGCTCATCGACCATGGGGCCAGCCTGAGCTTTCACCATGCCTGGGACGGCAGCGTGGACGACCCGGGCAAACCCTTCGCGCCGATCGCCGATCACGTCCTGCTGGCGCGGGCAGATGCGCTGCAACAGGTGGATGCGCCGCTGGCCGGGTTGCTCACGCCCGCCGTGCTGCGATCCGTCGTGCAGGCGGTGCCCGCGGCTTTTCTGGCCGAGGCCGGCGTGACGGGCGAGGACTACGTGAACTATTTTCTGGCCCGCCTGACCGAGCCGCGGCCCTGGCTGCAAGAGGCCATCGATGCACGCGGCTGAACTCTACGACTACGCGGTGGTGCGCGTGGTGCCGCGTGTCGAACGCGAGGAATTCATCAACGCGGGCGTGATCCTCTCGTGCCAGCGCAGCGGCTTCCTGCGCGCGGCGGTGGAACTGGACGTGGCGCGCCTGCGGGCGCTGGACCCGCATGCCGACGTGGAGACGGTGCGCCGCCACCTGGGCGCCATCGTCGCGATCTGCGACGGCGCGCCCGACGCGGGCCCGATCGCGCGGCTGGCACGGCGCGCGCGCTTTCATTGGCTCACGGCGCGGCGCAGCGCCATCATCCAGACTTCGCCGGTGCATACCGGCCTGTGCCTGGATGGCGATGAGGCATTGCAGCGGGTGATGGATCGCATGGTGCGCGCACTGCCCGCGCTGCGCGCATCGGCATGAGCGCGCGCTGCATCATGGTGCTGGGCACCAGTTCGGGCGCGGGCAAGAGCTGGCTGGCCACCGCGCTGTGCCGCCACTACGCCGACCAGGGCCTGAAGGTCGCGCCGTTCAAGGCGCAGAACATGAGCAACAACGCGCGCGTGGTGGCCGCACCGGGCGGGGTGCAGGGCGAGATCGGCAGTGCGCAGTACTTCCAGGCGCTGGCCGCGCGCGCCGAGCCCGAGGTGCGCATGAACCCGCTCTTGCTCAAGCCCGAGGCCGACACGCGCAGCCAGGTGGTGCTGATGGGGCAGGTCAGCGAAGAGCTCTCGCGCCTGCCTTGGCGCGGGCGCAGCGCGCGGGTGTGGCCGACGATCGCCGGTGCGCTCGATGCGCTGCGCGCCGAGAACGACCTGGTGGTGATCGAGGGCGCGGGCTCGCCCGCCGAGATCAACCTCATGGCCAGCGACGTGGTGAACCTGCGCGTGGCGCGCCACGCCAATGCGCGCTGCCTGCTGGTGGCCGACATCGACCGCGGCGGGGCCTTCGCGCACCTGTATGGCACCTGGGCGCTTCTGGACGAGGCGGACCGCGCGCGCATCCGCGGCTTCGTGCTGAACAAGTTCCGCGGCGACGCCAGTCTGCTCGCGCCCGCGCCCGAGCAGCTGCGCCAGCTCACCGGCGTGCCCACGCTCGCCGTCGTGCCCATGCGCTACGGCCACGGCCTGCCGGAAGAAGACGGGGTGTTTGACGACCGCCCGGCGGGGGCAGCTTCGCCCGTCGGCGCAGGCGGCCAGGTGACCCGCATCGCCATCGTCGCCTGGCCGCACATCAGCAACCTGGATGAATTCCAGCCGCTGAAAAACCTGCCCGGCGTGCGGCTGCGCTGGGTGCGCACCAGCGCCGAACTGGCGGACGCGGACTGGATCGTCCTGCCCGGCAGCAAGGCCACCGCCGCCGATCTGGCCTGGCTGCGCGCGCAGGGGCTGGCGGGCGCCATCGCCCGGCATGCGGCGGCGGGCGGGCGGGTGCTCGGCATCTGCGGCGGCCTGCAGGCGCTGGGCGAAGCGCTGATCGACCCGCACGGCGTGGAGCCCGCGGCCAGCGGCCCGGGCCTGGGCCTGCTGCCGCTGGTCACGCGCTTTGCGCGCGCCAAGACGGTGCGCCGCGGCCGCTGGCGCTTTGGCAGCGTGGCCGGGCCCTGGGCGGCGCTCTCGGGCGTGGCCTTTGCGGGCTATGAGATCCACAGCGGCCAGACGCTGCAGCACCCGGGGATGGCGGCCAGGGGCGAGGTGGCGCGCGTGCCGATCGACGCCCTGGCCTGGCAGAACCCGGCGGGCAACGTGCTGGGCGTGTACCTGCACGGGCTGTTTGAAGATGCCGCGGTGCTGCAGGCGCTGTTCGGGCGCGGGGCACCGTCGCTGGACGCGGTGTTCGACGGCCTGGCAGCCCAGCTCGGGCAGGCGTTTGCGCCGGGCGCGCTTGCTATGCTCGCTGCCCCTGCCCGAGACACCCCGTGATGCGTTTCACCCTGCCCGACATCCCCTCCATCGACGACGCCGCGCTGTTGGCGCAGCTGCAGCACAAGCTGGACCGCAAGACCGCGCCGCTGGGCGCGCTGGGCGCGCTGGCGCTGCTGGCGCGCCAGATCGGCCAGATCCTGGGCAGCCTGCAGCCGCGGCTGCGCGAGCCTCAGCTGCTGGTGTTCGCCGCGGACCACGGCATCGCGGCGCGCGGCGTCTCGGCCTACCCGAGCGATGTGACCTGGCAGATGGTGGGCAACTTCCTGGCCGGCGGTGCGGCGGTGAGCGTGCTCGCGCGCCAGCACGGCATCACCCAGACCGTGGTCGATTGCGGCGTGCGCCGCGACTTTGCGCCGGCCGAAGGCCTGCTGATCCGCAAGATCGCGCACGGCACGGCCGACAGCTCGCTGGGCCCGGCCATGGACGCCGGGCAGTGCGAGCGGGCCCTGGTCAACGGCATGCAGATCGTGCGCGCCCTGCCCGGCAATGCGCTGCTGCTGGGCGAGATGGGCATAGGCAACACCAGCGCGGCCACGCTGCTGGTGGCCCAGCTGACGGGCATCAAGATGGTGGACGTGGTCGGCGCGGGCACCGGACTGGACGCCCAGGGCTTGCTGCACAAGGCGGCGGTGCTGCGCGAGGCGCTGGCGGCCAATGTGCGCGCGGCGGAGCCCTTGCAGGCGCTGGCGGCCTTTGGCGGCTTCGAGATCGCCACCATGGTGGGCGCGGTACTGCAGGCGGCCAGCGAGCGGCGGGTGATCGTGGTCGACGGCTTCATCGCCGGCAGCGCGGTGCTGGTGGCCACGCAGCTGGCGCCGGCCGCGTTGCAGCGCTGCGTGTTCGCCCACCGCTCGGACGAGCGCGGCCACGCCCGCCTGCTGCAGTGGCTGGGCGTACAGCCGCTGCTGGACCTGGGGCTGCGCCTGGGCGAGGGCAGCGGCGCGGCGCTGGCCTGGCCGCTGCTGCAGTCCGCCTGCCTGATCCTCGATGAGATGGCGAGCTTCGAGTCGGCCGGCGTTTCCGACAAAAGCCCGGGCTTTTCAACGCCGGCCTGAAGCTCAGAAGCGCCCCTGCCAGCTCACCGCCAGGCTGCGCCCCGGGGCGAGCGCTTCCATGCCCGGCAGGCCTTCGGCCAGGTGGTCGTGGTAGCGCTTGTCGGCCAGGTTTTTGATCGCCAGGCGCAGGGATTGGTCTTTGGCGTAGCGCCAGGTGGCGCCCACGTCCAGCACGCCGTAGCCGGGCGTGGCGTCTTCGGTGCCGTGGGTGAAGCGGGTGGCCACGCGGCTTTGGCGGCGCACCAGGCGGGCGGCGGCGTCCAGCGTCCAGGCGGGGGCCACGCGCCCCTCCCAGCCCAGTGTGAGGCTGTCGGCGGGCATCATGAAGAGCGGCTCGTCTAGGTCGCCGTTGGTGCCGCGGATGCGGGTATAGGCGGCCCACAGCGTCTGGCCGGGCGTGAAGCGCCAGCGCAGCGAGGCTTCGACGCCGTTCAGGCTGGCGTGGCCCAGGTTCACGCTCTGTTTGCACCAGGTGGCGTTGGGCCCCGCGCCACAGGCGGCCTGGGCGGCGGCGCTGCTCAGTTGCATGCCGGTGATGTAGTCGCTCACGCGCATGCGCCAGGCCGAGACGCTGTAGTCCAGCGTGGCGTCCGCGCCCTTCAGGCCCAGCTCGAACTGCGTCGCGTGCTCGGGTTTGAGCTGCGGGCTGCCAGCCCAGAAATAGCCGTCGTTGCGCGCGCCGGACTGGTAGCGCTCGCGCAGATCGGGTGCGCGAAAACCGCGCGAGAGGTTGGCAAAGGGGCGCAGCAGCGGCGTCACTTCGTACACCGCGCCCAGGCTGCCGGAGAGCGCGCCGTCGCTGCGCGCCAGGCCCGTGCTCACCGTGTGGTTGGCCATGTCGACGGCGTTGCCGCGCACGCTGTCGTAGCGCAGCCCGGCGAGCACGCTGAGCGCGCCGAACTTCATGTCGTCCTGCGCATACAGGCCGGTGGCCTGCAGGCTGCCGTCGGTGAAGGGCTTGGAGGGCGTGAACTGGGTGAATTGCGGCGGCGCGGCGCTCTGGCTGTCGGGGTTGGCCGCCATGCGCCAAGTATTCAGGCCGATGGAGAGCACGTGCTGCGGGTGCACCAGCCAGTCGGCGCGCACGTCCAGGCCGTGGGTGACGAAGCCCACGTCGTTGGTCACGATGTCGCGCCCCAGCAGGCTGGCCCGGGCGTTGATGCTGCGCTGCATCTCCTGGCGGTACAGGCGCACGTCCAGGTTCAAGGGCTGATCGCCATTGCCCTGGCGGTTGTAGCCGACCTCGGCCAGGCGCCGCGTCTGCCTGGGCGAATGGGTGGTGAGCTGGCCCACGGTGGGCAGTGGGTGCGGCTTGGTCGAGCCCACGTACCAGATGTCGCGGTCGGTCTGCTGCTGCAGCGACACGCGCAGCTGCTGCTGGCCGTCGATGCGGTAGCGGTACTGGCCAATGAAGCTGCCCGCCGCGTAGCCCGTCAGCGCCTGGCGCCCGCCCGGTGCGCGGTAGTCGTCGTAGTCGGCCAGGGCGGCGCCCAGCATCAAGGCATGGTCGCCCTGGCTGGCGTTGAGCACTGCGGCCCCGCTTTTGCCCCTGCTGGCGCTGTCGTAGCCCAGTTGCGCCTTCAGGCTCACGCCGGGTTCAAAGCGCGCCTGCGGCAGCAGCACGTTGATGGCCCCGCCCAGCGCCCCGGTGCCGTAGAGCACCGAGGCCGGGCCCTTGACCACTTCCACGCGCTCGGCCAGCGCCAGGCCCATGGAGGAGGCGATCGAGCCGGCCGGCTGGGCGGAATTGAGCCGCATGCCGTCCACCATCAACACCACGCTGTCTTTCTGCAGGCCGCGGATCACCGGGTTCTGGCCCTGGGCGCTGTCCGACGCGGTGGCCAGGCCCGGCTCGCCCTTGAGCGCCTCGCCCAGGTTCTGTGCCTGCTTGCGCGCCAGGTCTTCCTCGGTCAGCACCGTGGTGGCCACGGGGGATTCGGCGTCGCTGGCCGCATAGCCCTTGGCGGTGACGCTGACCACTGGCAGCGCGGCGCTGGCGGCGGCGTCCTGGGCCAGCGCCTGCGCGGCCCAGAGGCAGGCCAGCAGCACCGCCAGTGCCACCGCGCCGCGCCGCGGGCGCAGGCCGGTGCAGACGCATTCCAGCGGCGTGGCAGCGGCGTCGAAACGCAGAGCAGACAGGGTAGGGGGTACAAGCGGGCCGGGCAGGGCGGCGGGGGAGGCAGCAGGCATGGCGGATACTTGAAGGGGCTGGAGAAACGATTCAACGCAAATGATAACAATTCTTGTTTGCAACAACATTGAGGTGGATCAAGGTCGGCTCTCGCCAGGCGCTTTGGCAACGGGGCGGGCCGCAGGGGCGTCTGCAGGGGTGGGGCGGGGGAGGGTGGCGGAAGCTGCGGAAGTGACTGCGCCCGCGCGCCCGACAGGCGCCGCCCGCATGCCCGCCTCCTCTAGCGCCGCCGCCCGCCCGGCCGGCGCGCGCACGGGGCGGCCGTGAGCCAGGGTCTGCGCCACTTTCTGCTGGCGCTGCAGTTCTTCACGCGCATCCCGGTCACCGGGCGGCTGGCGGCCTGGGTGGGTTACAGCCCGGCCATGCTCAACCGTGCCAGCGGGCACTTTCCCGGCGTGGGCTGGGTGGTGGGTGCGCTGGGTGCGCTGGTGCTCGGTGCGGCGGGTGCGCGTTTTGGCGCATCGGCGCCAGGTGCGTTGCTGGCTGCGCTGCTGTGCACCGCGGCCACGGTCTGGCTCACGGGGGCATTTCATGAAGACGGCCTGGCCGACACCGCCGACGGCCTGAGCGGCAGCGTGGGGCGCGAGCGCGCGCTGGCCATCATGAAGGACTCGCGCTTGGGCAGCTACGGCAGCATTGCGCTGGTCTTGGTCTTGCTGCTCAAGGTCTGCCTGCTGGCCGTGCTGGTGCAGCAGGGCCCGGTGCGCGCGGCGCTGGCACTGCTGGCCGCTCAGGTGCTCTCGCGCCTGGCGCCGCTGTGGGTGATGCGCCGCCTGCCGTATGTGAGCGAAGACGCCGGCGCCAAGTCCAAGCCACTGGCCAGTACGGTTTGCGCCGCCACCCTGGGCGTGGGCGTTTGCTGGGCGCTCCCGGCGGCGGCGCTGATGGCGCTGGCGCAAGGCGGCGGCGCGCTGGCGGCGGCGCTGCTGCTGTGGCTGGCCATGCTGGCGGCTCTGCTGCGGCTGCTGCGCCGGCGCCTGCAGGGTTTTACCGGCGACACCCTGGGCGCCGTGCAGCAGCTGTGTGAACTGGCGCTCTACCTGGGCCTGGCCTGGGCCGTGGCGCCATGAAGCTGTGGCTGGTGCGCCATGCACAGGTGGCTTTGCCCGAAGGCCGGTGCTACGGCGCAAGCGACGTGCCGGTGCAGCCCGGCGCCAGCCGGCTGGCAGCGGCGCAGCTGGTGCGGCAATGGCCCGCAGGACTGACAATCTGGTATTCTCCGCTATCGCGATGCGAGCTGCTGGCGCATGCCCTGCAAGCGTTTGAGCCAGGTTTCATGCTCAAACCGGATCCGCGGCTGCGCGAGCTGGATTTTGGCGCCTGGGAAGGCCAAGCCTGGAGCGACATCGGCCGGCAGGCCATCGATGCCTGGCTGGCCGACTTCGCCCACGCCCGCCCCGGCGGCCACGGCGAGAGCGTGGCCGCGCTGATGCAGCGCGTGGCCGCCGCCTTCGACGACTGGCGCGCTGGCGGGCGCGACGCCGTCTGGGTCACGCATGCCGGCGTGATCCGCGCCGCGCTGCTCATCGCCGGGGGGCAACGCAGCCTGCAGCGGGCGGATGAATGGCCCGCGGCCTCCATTGCCTTTGGCGGCGTGCAGGCAATCGAGGTCTGAGCTCATGCGCGGCCCTCGGGCGCCGCCCCTCCGGGCCGTGGCGTACGCTCGCGGTGCGTCGTCCGGGCGGGCCCGGCCCTGCCTTAGCATTGCCGTTTTCAACACAGGAAGAAGGAGACACCGCCATGGCATTCATCAAGACCCTCACCGCGGCCGCAGCCGGCCTGACACTGGCGCTCGGCGCGCAGGCCGCCTGCCTGAGCAATGCCCAGGTGCAGCAGATGGCCGAGCACTACTTTGCCAAGACGCCCGCGCCCAACTTCGACAAGCAAAACGACAAGGACGCCGCCTGCACGCGTGGGCGCTTCAACAAGCTGCTGGCCGCGCACTACGGCAAGGTGGTGGGCTACAAGGCGGGCCTCACCAACCCCGCGACGCAAAAGAAGTTCAACACCAACCAGCCGACCTGGGGCGTGCTCTACGAGGGCATGATCCAGCCCAACGGCTTCACCACCGTACCCAACTTCGGTGCCCGCCCGCTGTTCGAAGCCGACATGCTGGTGCGCGTGAAAGACGCGGGCGTGAACCAGGCCAGGACGCCCGAGGAAGTGATCGAGCACATCGACCAGGTGATTCCCTTCATCGAGCTGCCCGACCTCATCGTGCAGGCGCCTCCGAAGCTCGACGGCGCGGGCGTGAACGCGATCAACGTCGGCGCGCGCCTGGGCGTGGCGGGCACGCCGATCGCGGTGCCAAGCGACCGCATGGACCGCTTCGTCATGCTGGCGCAGCTGGCCAACATGAATATCAAGGTGACCAACGGCCAGGGCGAGCAGATCGGGCAGGGCAAGGGCAGCGACATCCTGGAGCACCCGCTCAACGCCGTGGTCTGGATCGCCCAGGCGCTGCACAAGGAGCGCATCCGCCTCAAGCCCGGTGACCTGATCAGCCTGGGCTCGTTTTCCGCGCTGATGCCGCCCAAGCCCGGACTGTCGGTCACGGTGAGCTACGAAGGCCTGAGCGGCGCCCAGCCGGTGAAGGTCAACTTCCGCTGAGGCGCCACGCATGCCCCTGACGGCCGGCTGGCAGCAGCGCCTGGTGCTTCTGAGCGGCGTGCAGCGTCTGCGCATCGCCGCCCAGCGCCTGCACCGCCTGGTGCGCGGGCCCTTGTGGTTCCCGCACGTGCCGCTGGCGCTGGCGCTGGGCCTGGGGGGACTGTGGCTGCTGCAGGTGGACCTGGGCACCCGCTGGCAGCCCTTCGTGCGGGGGTTGCTGGCCGGTCACCCGCAGATCACGCCCAGCCTGCTGCCGCCGCTGCTCATCGGCAGCGGCATGCTCACCATGGCGCTGGGCCTGCTGCTGCGCTCGCGCGTGGCCTGGGTGATGGCGCTGCTGCTGGCCGCCACGGCGGCAGTGAGCATGCTGTTTGGCACGCACAGCAACGGCCACCTGCTGCTGGGCTACTTCTTGCTGCTGCTGGCGCTGCTGTCGGCCGCCTGGCGCCAGTTCGACCACGCCAGCGTCACGGCGAGCACGCTGTTCGCGCTCACCTCGGTGGTCATGCTGGTGCTCTATGCCACCTTCGGCAACTACTACCTGGGCGCGGAGTTCAAGCCGCCGATCACCGACCTGGTGAGCGCGCTGTACTTCGCCATGGTCACCATGACCACCGTAGGCTACGGCGACATCGCGCCGCACACCAGCGAGGCCAAGCTGTTCACCGTGTCGGTCATCGTGCTGGGCGTGGCGGTGTTCGCCACCTCGCTGACCGCGGTGATCGCGCCCATGGTCAGCCACAGCCTGCAGCGCATCGTCAATCGCAAGGGAGGGCGCATGAAGCGGGAACACCATTTCGTCGTCATCGGCAATACGCCGCTGGCGGTCAACACCTGGCACGAGCTGGCGCGCCGCGGCCAGAGCGTCACCCGCTTGCTGCGCCAGGCACCGGCCGAAGCGCCGGGCGAGGCGGACCTGGTGGTGGGCGACCCCGGCAGCGTGGAGGTGCTGCGCGAGGCCGGCGCCCACCAGGCCACCGCGGTGATGGCCATGATGGACGACGATTCGGAGAACGCCTTCGTCGTGCTGGCGGTGCGCGAGCTCGGCGGGCCGGCGCGCACCGTGGCCGCGGTCAACGACGCGGCGCACCTGGCGCGCGTGAAGCTGGTGCAGCCCGACGTGGTGATCGCGCCGCAGATCCTCGGCGGCGAACTGGCCGCCATGCTGATGTGCGGTGAAGAGGTGAAGGCGGACTTTGTCATGCAGCGCGTGTTCCAGAAGAGCGCCGCTGCACCACGGGGAGAAGGGGTTTGATGGACGTGCAGGATTGGTGGAAGGAGCCGCTGTGGCTGGGTGAAACCGCGCTTGCCTGGGCGGTGGCGCTGGGCGCGGCCCTGCTGGCCTACATGCTGGTGCACGCGCTGGCGGTGTTGCTGGCGCGGCGGCTGGAAAAACTCGCGCGCCAGCGCCCGGGCAGCGCGCTCACCATTGCCGAGGCGGTGGTCAAGGCCACGCGCGGCTGGCTGCTGCTGCTGCTGAGCCTGGCGGTGGCGCTGCGCACGCTGCATCTGTCGCGGCCGCTGCCCGACGTGCTCAGCCAGCTCATCTACGTGCTGGTGGGCGTGCAGCTGGCGCTGTGGCTGTCGCGCCTGCTGGTGCGCTCGCTCGAGCACCTGGCGCACCAGGACGGCGCGCCGCGCAACCCGGTCATGCTGGGCATCATCAAGTGGAGCACCCAGCTCATCGTCTGGGTGGTGCTGCTGCTGGCGGTGCTCTCCAACGCCGGGGTCAACGTCAATGCCTTCATCGCCAGCCTGGGCATAGGCGGCGTGGCGGTGGCGCTGGCCGCGCAAAGCGTGCTCGGCGACCTGCTGGCCTCGATCAGCATCGGCCTGGACAAGCCCTTCGAGGTGGGGGAATACATCGAGTTCGACAAGGTCTCGGGCACGGTGAGCCACGTGGGCATCAAGAGCACGCGCATCGCCTCGCTCTCGGGCGAGGAGCTGGCCATCTCCAACGCCCAGATCCTGGGCAAGCTGGTGCACAACTACAGCCGCATGCAAGAGCGGCGCGTGGCCTATGCGCTGTCCATCGCCGTCGACACCCCGCGCGAAAAGGCCGAGGCCATCGTGCAGGAAGTGCGCGCGCTCATCGCTTCCATCGAGGGCGTGCGCTTCGACCGCGGCCACCTGATCGGCTTTGGCGACGCCGCGCTGAACTATGAATTCATCTACTACGTGCTCAGCCCGCAGTTCGTGCAGCACCGCGACGTGCAGCAGCACATCACGCTCGGCATCCTGGCGCTGCTCGAGGGTCTGCAGGTGCGCCTGGTCACCCCCACGCGCGTGCTGCACGCGCCCGAGGAGGCGCATTGAGCGCCCCGTCCGCAGCCGACGCCGCCTTCGCCGCGCTGGCGCTCACGCCGCAGATGCGCGCGGTGCTCAAGGGCATGGCGCGCGCCGCGCGCCCGCCGCTGCACACCCTGGAGCCCGAAGCCGCACGCGCCGCCTACGCGGCCGGCGCCGGCGTACTGGAGATCGACCCCGCCGAGCTGCCCCGCGTGCAGGAGCTGCAGCTGAGCGCGCGCGACGGCGCCCGCCTGCATGCGCGCCTGTACGCGCCCGATGCCGGCCGGGCGCTGCCGCTGCTGCTGTATCTGCACGGCGGCGGCTTCACCATAGGCAGCGTGCAGACGCACGACGTGCTGTGCCGCGAGCTGGCGCGGCTGAGCGGCGCGGCGGTGGTATCGCTGGACTACCGGCTCGCGCCCGAGCACCGCTTCCCCGTGGCCAGCAACGACACCTGGGACGCGCTCAGCTGGCTGGCCGACCATGGCGCCTCGCTCGGGCTGGACACCACGCGCCTGGCGGTGGGCGGCGACAGCGCGGGCGGCACGCTGGCCGCAACCGCGGCCATCATGGCGCGCGACGCCGGCCTGAAGCTGGCGCTGCAGCTGCTCTTCTACCCCGGCACCACCGCGCACCAGGACACGCCCTCGCATGCGCGCTTTGCCGATGGCCCCATCCTCGGCAAGGCTGCGATCGACTGGTTCTTTGCCAACTACATCGACGAGGACCAGCGCGAGGACTGGCGCTTCGCCCCGCTGCTCGCGCCCGAGCTCGACGCCCTGGCGCCCGCCTGGATAGGCCTGGCCGAGTTCGATCCGCTGGTGGACGAAGGCATCGCCTGGGCCGACCGCCTGCGCATGGCGGGCGTGCCGGTCGATCTGGAGATCTACCGCGGCGTGACCCACGAATTCATCAAGATGGGCCGCGCATTGCCCGAGGCGCGGCGCGCCCACCGCGACGCCGCGCAGGCCCTGCGCACCGCCTTCGCACCGGACTGAAACCCATGAACCCCCCCCGTGACTACCGCTGCCACCTGCGCCTGCGCGTGCGCTGGTCGGAAATCGATGCGCAGAACATCGTCTTCAACGCGCACTACCTGACTTACGCCGATTGCGCCATCACCGAATACTGGCGCGCGCTGGCGCTGCCTTACGGGCCGACGATGCGGGCGCTCGGCGGCGAGGTCTATCTGAAGAAGGCCAGCGTCGAATACCGCGCCTCGGCCCAGCTCGACGACGTGCTGGACGCGGGCATACGCTGCGCGCGCGTGGGCACCAGCTCCATGGTGTTCGACTGCGGCATCTTCCGCGCCGATGCGCTGCTGGCCTCGATCGAGCTGGTCTACGTCTTCGCCGACCCGGCCACGCAGACCAAGCGGCCGGTGCCGCCGGCGCTGCGCGCGCTGTTCGAGCACTACGAGGCCGGCGGCGAGATGGTCGAGCTGCGCGTGGGCAGCTGGGCCGAACTGCGCGAGGCCGCCGCGCCGCTGCGCACCGCGGTGTTCGTGCAGGAGCAGGGCGTGCCGCCCGAGATCGAGATGGACGCGCTGGATGCGCAGGCGGTGCATGCCGTCGCCACCAACCGGCTGGGCCACGCGGTGGCCACCGGGCGGCTGCTGCCCACCGAGGCGGGCGAAGCGCACATCGGCCGCATGGCGGTGGAGCGCGCGCTGCGCGGCCAGCGCTGGGGCCGCCTGCTGCTGGACGCGCTGGTGCGGGCCGCACGCGAGCGTGGCGACGCCAGCGTGCTGCTGCACGCCCAATGCCACGCCCGCGGCTTTTACGAGCGCGCCGGGTTCGTGCCCGAGGGTGGGGTGTTCGAGGAAGCGGGCATCGCGCATGTGGCGATGCGCAAGGCGCTGCGCTGAGTTCAGGCGAAGGTCTCGTCCAGCCAGTCCATCGATACCGCCGCCGAATACGCCAGGTTGGTGTTCTGGCAGTGCGCGTCCGCGCCTTCGTCGGCGGTGAAGACGTGCTGGTGCACCGGGCCGCCGACGTGCTGGCAAAAATGCTCGCTTTGCGCCAACGGGTCCGCGCCTTCGCCTTCGCCCACCAGGGCGAGAGACGGGCAGCGCATGCGCCCCAGTGCTTCGTCAGGCACGCGGAATTCACGCAGGCGCTGGTAGGCGGCCTTGAAGCTGTCCCGGCCCAGGCGCAGCATCAGGTTGCGCATCATGGTGCGCGTTTGCGGCGGGACGGCCGCATCGGGCAGGTGCTCGATGTCTTGCAGGCGCACGTCCTCGCTGTCGGGCAGCTCGGCCGGGTCGAAGCCGACGAACGAGGCCATGTAGCGGTGCAGATCGATGATGGGGGAGTTGGGGATGAGCGCGCGCACCCGGTCATCGTGCGCGGCGATGCGGGTCGCGAAATAACCGCCGAAACTGATGCCCATCAGCGCCAGGCGGTCCGGGTCGGTCTGCGGGCGTGCCAGCACGTGATCGAGCGCGACGCGGCCGATGCGCTCGAACTCGGGGATGAAATGCACCATGGGGTAAAAGCGCAGCGTGTCCATCTGCCCCGGGCCGGTGAAAAGCATCAGGTGGTAGCCGCGTTCGAGCGCCGCGTACCCATAGGCAAGCCACGTCTCTTCCAGCGTGCCATCGTAGCCGCTGATGATCATCAGCGTCTTGTTCTTGCCGCTGCCAGCGTTTGGTGAGGGAAAGTAGTAGGCGGGCAGTGCCAGATCATCGAGCGGCAGCGAGAACGCCTCGTAGGCCACGCCCCGCGCGCGCATCGCCGCCAGAAAGCACTCGCGGCTCTGGATCCCGAGCCGGGCATGGCGAGGATCGTTGACCGCGCAGTAGTACTCGGCCGCGCGGTAGTTGTTGCTGGCCACCAGGTACTGATCGGCGGCGCTCAGCGGGTGCTGGCGCGCCAGGCGGGCCGCCGCGTCGGCTTGCTGGCGCTGGCCGGCGGCGGCGAATTCGTTGACCCAACTGGCCGGGTCGGCGTTCTTGATGCGCCGTGCCAGCGCCAGGCATTCGCCGACCGAGGCACCGCCATAGCGCACGGCGCCCAGCTGGCGCATGAGTTGGTAGTCCATTTCCGCGTCGGCAAAACCGACGACCCGGGTGCGACTGCGCTCCAGTTTCGTTTCCATGGGGGGCTCCGAGGTGGGGGTGGGTGGTGTCGCCCACGACAAGGCGGGCGCGAGCAAGCTGGTGGCCAGCGCGCGCAGGACGTCACGCCGTGGTGGCCAGGGCGGGGTGATTCTTGACACGGGGGCGCCTTTCCAAACCTTGATGTGACGCAAGGAATTGCCAAGCGGAATTTTTATGATGGTTTGTTTCTTTGTTCGGGTAAAGGCAAAACCATGGCTGCCTTGACTTGGGTCAATTTCCGCTGCGCCGCCATCGGCCTGGCCTTCGCGCTCTGCTCTGGCGTGGCGCTGCACGCGCAAGACCTGGCGCCGCTGGATTACGCGCGCGACGACGCCTGGCTGGCCCTGCCCGGCAAAGCCTCGGTCGCCAGCCGCGTGCCCGCGGGCAGCGGCTTCAGCGATCTGCAAGGCCTGGCGCGGGCCGACGTGTTCTACATCCACCCGACCACCTCGGTCAGCCGCAAGGACGTGCTGAATGCGCCGATCGACGATCCCGAGGTCGTCAAGATGGACGCGATCATGCTGATGACCCAGGCCACGCCGTTCAACGGCGTCGCGCGCGTCTATGCGCCGCGCTACCGTCAGACGGCGCTGCATGTCTACTATCTCTCCGAGGAGGAGCAGCAGGCACCGAACAACCGGGCCTATGCCGACGTGAAGGCAGCGTTCGAGTTCTATGTCCGCAACCACAGCCACGGCCGCCCCTTCTTTCTGGTGGGGCACAGCCAGGGCGCCAACCATGCGCAGCGCCTGCTCGGCGAGGTGATCCAGGGCCATCCGATTCAAGAGCGTCTGGTGGCGGCCTACATTCCCGGCATCCCGCTGCCGCGCTCGGTGTTTCGCGATGACCTGCGCCAGATACCGCCGTGCCACCAGCCCGCGCAGATCGGCTGCGCCGCCGTCTGGGGCACCTTTGGCCTGGGCGGGGGCGACGATCTGCTGGAATGGTCGGACGTGGTGCACTGGGACGCCGCGAGCGGGCGCTGGATGTCGCGGCGCGGCGCCGAGATGGAGAACATCAACCCGGTGAGCTGGAGCAAGCGCCACCCGCGCACCCCGGCGGCGGCGCATCGTGGCGGCACGCCGTTTGGCAAGACGCAGACGACGTTCTTCACCAACCCCGTGGCGGGCATGGTGAGCGTGAGCGACGAACGCGGCTATGCCTTCGTCTCGCCGCTGCTGCCCAGGACGTTGTTCGATGATGGCGGCCTGTTCGGCGGCGAGAACGCCCACGTGTTCGACATCAGCCTGTTCTGGGTGGACATCCGCGAGAACGCGCGACTGCGCCTGAACGCTTTTTTGCGCCAGCGTGACGACGTGCAAGCGCCGCTCATCGGGCCGACGGCGGCGCTCGCCGTGGCGCGTGGCGAGCCGGTGCACTGGCGCGTGCCCACGGCCACCCGGGCCAGCCGCTTTTGGGCCGACGGGCTGCCGCAAGGCCTGCGTCTGAACGAGCACAGCGGCGTGCTCGAAGGCACGGCGCATGCGCCGGGCACCTATGCGGTGCTGCTGCATGCCCGCAATGCGCGGGGCACGGACACGGCCGATCTGGCGCTGACGGTACGGTAGACGCGCGCCTGCCGCGGCGCCTGAATTACCATAGCCGGCTCCCTGACCCTGGAGCCTGCTGCCGGATGCGCAGACTGTTCATTACTCTGCTGTTGCTTGCCGCTGCCCTGGTGGGTGCGGCCGCGTGGTGGCTGAACGCGCCACTGCCGCTGGCCCAGAGTCAGGCGCTGGAGCTGGAGATCGAGCCTGGCACCACGCCGCTGGGTGTGGCGCATGCGGCCGCAGGCGCCGGCGTGCAGGTACCGCCGCGCCTGCTGTGGCTGTGGTTTCGCCTCTCGGGCAAGGACCGCCAGATCAAGGCTGGCAACTACGAGATTCCACCGGGCACCACGCCCCTGACGCTGCTGCAAAAGCTGGTGCGCGGCGACGCCAGCATGCGCAGCCTCACGCTGATCGAGGGCTGGACCTTCCGCCAGGTGCGCGCGGCCCTGGCGCACGCCGACGGGCTCAAGGCGGACAGCGCGGGCATGGACGACGCCGCGCTGATGGCCCGGCTCGGGCGCCCGGGCGTCGCGCCCGAGGGGCGCTTCTTCCCCGACACCTATGCCTACGTGCGGGGCAGCAGCGACCTGGCGGTGCTGGCCCGCGCATTGCGCCAGATGGACCGGCGCCTGGAGGCCGCCTGGGCGGCGCGCGCGTCCGACCTGCCGCTCAAGAGCCCCGAACAGGCGCTGGTGCTGGCCAGCCTGGTCGAAAAGGAGACCGGGCGCGCGCAGGACCGCGCGCAGATCGCCGGCGTCTTCATCAACCGACTGCGCCTGGGCATGCTGTTGCAGACCGACCCGAGCGTGATCTACGGCATGGGTGAAAAATTCGACGGCAACCTGAGGAAGCGCGACTTGCAGACCGACACCCCCTGGAACACCTACACCCGGGCGGGCTTGCCGCCCACGCCGATTGCCATGCCGGGGCGCGCCGCGCTGCTGGCGGCGGTGCAGCCCGAACCGACGAAGGCGCTGTACTTCGTCGCGCGCGGCGACGGCAGCAGCCATTTCAGCGCGTCGCTGGACGAGCACAACCGCGCCGTCAACCGCTACCAGCGCGGCGGGAGCAAATGATGCGCGGGCCATTCATCAGCCTTGAAGGCATAGACGGCGCGGGCAAGTCCTCGCACCTGGCGGCGCTGGCCGATGCGCTGCGCGCGGCCGGGCGCAGCGTGCTGCTCACGCGCGAGCCCGGCGGCACGCCGCTGGCGGAAAAGCTGCGCCAGCTGCTGCTGCACGAGCGCATGGACGTGCTGACCGAGGTGCTGCTGGTCTTTGCCGCGCGGCGCGACCACATCGTGCAGGTGATCGCACCGGCGCTGGCGCGTGGCGACGTGGTGCTGTGCGACCGCTTCACCGACGCCAGCTTCGCCTACCAGGGGGCGGGGCGCGGCTTTGACCGCGAGGAGCTATCAAAACTGGAGCTGCTTGCGCAGACTGGCATCGCGCCAGAGCCTGATTCGATGCTGCAACCCGATTTGACGCTGTGGTTCGACCTGCCGGCCGAGTTGGCCGCCGAGCGCCTGGCCGGCGTGCGCGCGCCCGACCGCTTCGAGACCGAGCCCCAGGCCTTCTTCGCCCGCGTCGCGCGCGGCTATGCCGAGCGCGCGGCGCAGTCCGGGGGGCGCATGGTGCGCATCGACGCGGCGCAGCAGCGCGAGCAGGTGGCCGCGCAGATGCTGGCCGCGGTGGCCGCGCGCGGCTGGCTGGAGGGCGCGCGCGGTGGCTGACGAAGCCGCGGCGCCTGCGCCCTGGCTGGAGCGCCAGCGCAGCCAGCTGCTGGCGCAGCGCGGCCACGCCTGGCTGCTGCACGGCCCCTCGGGCCTGGGCCAGTACACGCTGGCGCTGGAGCTGGCGCGCGCCTGGCTGTGCGAGTCGCCCACGCCCGCGGGCGCCTGCGGCCACTGCGCCAGCTGCCACGGCATTGCGGTGCGCACCCATGCGGACCTGCGCGTGCTCATGCCCGAGGTGCAGATGCAGCAGCTGGCCTGGCCGCTGCCCGAGAAGGCCCAGGCCGAGCTGGACGAGAAAAAGCGCAAACCGAGCCGCGAGATCCGCGTCGACGCGCTGCGCGACGCGGTGGAATTCGCCCAGCGCACCAGCGCGCGCGGACGCGGCAAGGTGGTGCTGATCTACCCGGCCGAGCAGATGAATGCGGTCAGCGCCAACGCGCTGCTCAAGACCCTGGAAGAGCCGCCGGGCGAGGTGCGCTTCGTGCTCGCGAGCGAGGCCGCGCACCAGTTGCTGCCTACCATCCGCAGCCGCTGCCAGGCGCATGCGCTGCACTGGCCCGCGCCGCAGGAGGCGCTGGCCTGGCTGCACCAGCAGGGCGTGGCCGCCGGCGCCGCCGAAGTCTGGCTGCGCGCCGCCGGAGGGCGCCCGGACGACGCGCTGGCGCTGGCGCGCAGCGGGCGCAATCCCGAAGCCTGGGCGCGCATCCCGCGCGCGCTCGCCGAGGGCGACCATGCCGCGCTGGCGGAGCTGACGCCGCCCCAGCTCGTCACGGTGCTGCAAAAGCTCTGCCACGACCTGCTGGTGCTGGGCGTGGGCGGCGCGCCGCGCTACTTCGCCGCGGCCGACCTGCCGGCGCCCGCGCAGCTGCCCTCGCTGGCGGTGCTCACGCGCTGGGGTGCGCTGCTGCGCCAGGAGGCGCGCAGCGCCGAGCACCCCTACAACGCCGGCCTGATGCTGCAGGCGCTGGTGGCGCAGGCGCGCGAGGCCCTGGCGCTAAACTTGCCGCACCCCCAACGCCGCTGAAGCCCACCCGCCATGGCCACACCCGCCAATGCACCGCGCCCCAGCGTGATGCAGCTCAACATCAAGGACAAGACGCAGCTGTTCATGTCCTACATCCGCCTGTTCAAGGAGGGCGGCATCTTCGTGCCGACCACGCGCGAATACCGCCTGGGCGACGATGTCTACGTGCTGCTGTCGCTGCCCGAGCAGGCCCAGCGCTACCCGGTGGCGGGCAAGGTGGCGTGGATCAACCCGGCGCGCGTGGGCGGCGGGCGCGTGCAGGGCGTGGGCGTGCGCTTCCCCGACGATGAAAAATCCCACCAGCTCAAGGCCAAGATTGAAGAGCTGCTGGGCAGCGCCCTGGGGGCCGACCGCCAGACCCAGACACTCTGAGCTCTCTTGCCGCTGGCCGGCCCGCGCGGCCGGCCGCTCCTGCCGCATGTTTGTAGATTCCCATTGCCATCTGAACGACCCGCAGCTGCGATCGCAGCTGGCCGACATCCGCGCCGCCATGCAGGCCGCGCAGGTGGACCGCGCGCTGTGCATCTGCACCACCATGGAAGAATTCCCCGAGGTGCACCAGCTGGCGCTCACGCACGACAACTTCTGGGCCTCGGTGGGCGTGCACCCCGAAACCGAAGGCATGGCCGAGCCCACGGTGGACGAGCTCACGCGCCTGGCGCGGCTGCCGCGCGTGGTGGCCGTGGGCGAGACCGGGCTGGACTACTACCAGATGGACGAGCGCAAGGGCGGGCGCGCCGTGGCCGACCTTGCCTGGCAGCGCGAGCGCTTTCGCACCCACATCCGCGCGGCGCGCGCGGCGCGCCGCCCGCTGGTCATCCACACGCGCAGCGCCAGCGCCGACACCCTGGCCATCCTGCGTGAGGAGGGCGAAGACGCCAGCGCTGCCAGCGCGGGTGGCGTGTTCCACTGCTTCACCGAAACCCTGGAAGTGGCGCGCGCCGTGCTGGATCTGGGTTTCTACATCTCGTTTTCCGGCATCCTCACCTTCAAGAAGGCGCAGGAGCTGCGCGAGGTGGCGGCCTTCGTGCCGCTGGAGCGCATGCTGATCGAGACCGACAGCCCGTATCTGGCCCCGGTGCCGATGCGCGGCAAGGTCAATAACCCTTCGTATGTGCCCTACGTCGCCCAGCAGATCGCGCAGGTGCGCGGCGTGGAGGTGGGCCTGATCGCCGAGGCCACCAGCCGCAATTTCGAGCGCCTCTTCCTCGCGGGGCAGGCCGCGTGATGCGCCGCCGCGCCCTGCTGCTGGCTGCCACGGCGCTGGCGGGTGCGCAGGCGCGCGCCGGCGCCTGGGAAGACTTCTTTCAGGCCATAGAGCTCGATGACGAGCGCACCGTCGCCAGCCTGCTGCGCCGCGGGTTCGACCCCAACGCGCGCGACGCGCGCCGCCAGCCCGCGATCACCGTGGCGCTGTTCAAGGATTCGCGCAAGGTCGCGGCCGTGCTGCTTGCCAGCCGCAAGCTCGACGTGGAGGCGCGCAACGCCAAGGACGAAAGCCCGCTGATGATGGCGGCGATGCGCGGCAACCTGCAGGCCGCGCGCACCCTGATCGCGCGCGACGCGGACGTCAACAAGACCGGCTGGACGCCGCTGCACTACGCCGCCAGCAGCAGCGCCGAGGGCGCGCTGGCCATGGTGCGCCTGCTGCTGGAGCACGCCGCCTACATCGACGCCGGCTCGCCCAACGGCACCACGCCGCTGATGATGGCGGCGCAGTACGGCCAGATCGACGTGGCGCGCCTGCTGCTGGCCGAAGGGGCGGACCCCACCCTCAGGAACCAGCAGGGCCTGGGCGCGCTGGACTTTGCGCGCAAGGCCGAGCGCGAAGGCCTGGTGCAGGACATCGTGCGCGCCATGCAGCGCCAGCGCCCGAACAAGGGCCAGTGGTAGCGCTACGCAAAAAAGAGCTGGTAGCGTAGTGCTAACAATGGTTTTAATGTGAAACTTGTTTGAAACCGGCTTGGGTCTTGCGCTGGCAGCTATGCTTTTCTTGAGGACTGCAGGCGCGCATACAGCCCGCCGGCGGCCACCAGCTCGGCATGCGTGCCTTGCTCGACGATGTGGCCCTGCTCCATCACCACCACGCGGTCGGCGTGTTCGATGGTCGACAGGCGGTGCGCGACGATGAGCGTGGTGCGCCCGCGCATCAGGCGCTGCAGCGCATCCTGCACCAGGCGCTCGGAGTGCGTGTCCAGCGCCGAAGTGGCCTCGTCCAGCAGCAGCACCGGCGCGTCCTTGTACAGCGCGCGCGCAATCGCCAGACGCTGGCGCTGTCCGCCCGACAGCTGCGTGGCGTTGTGCCCCACCTCGGTGTGTATGCCGCGCGGCAGGCTGGCCACGTGCTCGGCCAGGTTGGCCGCCTGCAGGCACTGCTGCACGCGCGCCTCGTCCACCGGCTCGCCCAGCGCCACGTTGGCGGCGATGCTGGCGTTGAACATCACCACCTCCTGCCCGACCAGCGCGAACTGCCGGCGCAGCGCCGCCAGCCGCCAGTCGGCCAGCGCGACGCCGTCGAGCGTGATCTGCCCGCCGTCCGGTTCGATGAAGCGCGGCAGCAGATTCACCAGCGTGCTCTTGCCCGAGCCCGAAGGCCCGACCAGCGCCACCACCTCGCCGGGCGCCACCTGCAGGCTCACGCCGTCGAGCGCCGGCGTCTGGCGCGCGCCGTAGTGCACGCGCACCGCGTGCAGCGCGATCGCGCCGCGCGCGCGCGCCGCCTCGTGGCCGCCTTCGGTCTCGGGCTCGGTGTCTTCGAGCAGGCGCAGGCCGCGCTCCAGCGCCGCCGCGCCGCGGGTGATGGGGTTGGCGATGTCGGCCAGGCGCTTGATCGGCGAGATCAGCATCAGCATCGCCGCGATGAAGGCGGCAAAGCCGCCCACGCTCACCGCCTGGCCGCCGCTGCTGCGCCCCTGCCATAGCGCGATGCAGATCACCGTGGACAGCGCGGCGGCGGCCAGCAGCTGGATGGCCGGCGTCATCGCGCCCGAGGCGACGGTGGACTTCATTGCCAGGTGGCGCAGGCGCTGGCTGAGCGTGGCGAAGCGCTCGGCCTCCTGCGCCTGCGCGCCGTGCAGGCGCACCATGCGGTGGGCCAGCACGTTTTCTTCCACCACGTAGGCGAGGTCGTCGGTGGCGCTCTGGCTGCTCTTGGTGATGCGGTACAGCCGCCGCGACAACGTGGTCATCACCCAGGCCACCGCCGGCACCATGACGGCCACGATCAGCGTGAGCTGCCAGTTCAGATACAGCAGGTAAGCCAGCAGCGCCAGCACCGTGAAGCCGTCGCGCGAGGCGCCCAGCAGCGCCTGCACCAGCACGGTGAAGCCGTTCTGCACCTCATAGACCACGGTGTTGGACAGCGCGCTGGCCGACTGCTCGCCAAACACCCGCATGCGCGCCACCAGCAGGCGCTGAAACAGCACCGCGCGCAGGCGCACCATGCCCTCGTTGGCGATGCGCGCCAGCGCGTACTTGCCGGTGAACTGTGCCAGCCCGCGCACCAGGAACACGCCGATGATGGCCGCGGGAACCAACCACAGCGGCAGTGATCCCTCGGTGAAGCCTTCGTCGAGCAGCGGCTTGAGCAGCGCCGGAATCAGGGGCTCGGTAGCGGCGGCGACGATGGTGGTGAGCAGCGCCACCGTCCATTCCAGGCGCTGGTCGCCGAAGTAGGGCTGCAGCCGCCGCAGGCGTGCGCGCAGCGTCGGCACCGGTGCGGCCGGGGTGCCGGCCGTAGAATTGTCGCTTTGCATTGCGGGCAAATTCTACGTTGGGGTGGTTCAGGGGCGGCACAGTTTGTCACATGGTTTGCTGCGCCATGTGTAACATCCGGGGCTTTGTCTCCAGGCTTTTTTCGAGTCGAACTTAGGCATGATGCTTGACCACCCCCTGTCGCCGCGGCCGTCGCGGCGCGACCTGATCGCCGCCGGCCTTGCGCTGGGGAGCCTGCCCGCGCTGGCGCAGTTTCGCGTCGAAATCACCGGCGTCGGCCTCACGCAGCTGCCCATCGCGATCGCCCCGCTGCGCGGCGAGGAGGCGGCGCCGCAGAAGATCTCGCGCATCGTGCTGGCCGACCTGGAGCGCAGCGGCCGCTTCGTCGGCGTCGACGCCTCGGGCGCGGCGCTCGACGAGGCCTCGCGCCCCGACCTGTCGCTGTGGCGCGAACGCAAGGCCGACGCGCTCAGCGTGGGCAGCATCACGGCGCTGGCCGACGGGCGCTTCGACACCCGCTTTCGCCTCTGGGACGTGGTGCGCGGCGAAGACCTGAGCGGCCAGAGCTATGCCGTCACCCGCGCCGACCTGCGCCTGGCGGCGCACCGCATCTCCGACTACATCTACGAAAAGCTCACCGGCGAGCGCGGCGTCTTCTCCACGCGCATCGCCTACATCACCAAGGTCGGCAGCCGCTACAGCCTGTGGGTGGCCGACGCCGACGGCGAGAGCGCCCAGTCCGCGCTCTCCAGCCCCGAGCCCATCATCTCGCCCGCCTGGTCGCCCTCGGGCACGCAGCTGGCCTACGTGTCCTTCGAGTCGCGCAAACCCGTGGTTTACGTGCACGACATCGCCACCGGCAGGCGGCGCCTGATCGCCAACTTCCGCGGCTCCAACAGCGCGCCCGCCTGGTCGCCCGACGGGCGCACGCTGGCCGTCACGCTCAGCCGCGACGGCGGCTCGCAGCTCTACACCATCAGCGCCAGCGGCGGCGAGCCCACGCGCCTGATGCAAAGCGCGGGCATAGACACCGAACCCACCTACGCCAGCGACGGCCGCATCTACTTCGTGAGCGACCGCGGCGGTTCACCGCAGATCTACCGCGTGCCCGCCGGCGGCGGCGCGGCCGAGCGCGTCACCTTCCAGGGCAACTACAACATCTCTCCCTCGGTCAGCCCCGACGGGCAGATGCTCGCCTACATCACGCGCACCGGCGGCGCCTTCAAGCTGCAGGTGATGGACCTGAAGTCGCACGCCAGCGCGGCCATCACCGACACCACGAGCGACGAGCGCCCGAGCTTCGCGCCCAACGGCAAGCTCATCGTCTACGCCACGCGCAACCAGGGCAAGGAAATGCTCATGACCACCACCCTGGACGGCAAGATCAAGGCGCGCCTGGCCGGGCAGGGCGGCGACATCCGCGAGCCCGCCTGGGGCCCCTTCCAGAAGTGAGTCTTTTCTTTTCCTGTCCTTTTCATTTCATCCACGAAAGTTCAAAGTGAAACACCTCCAGTTCAGTCGCATGTCCCTGGCCCTGATCGCCACCGCCCTGGTGGTCGGCTGCAGTTCCGGCGTCAAGCTCAACGACGTGCCGGTCACCGACCAGGGCGCCGCCTCCACCAGCAACAACGGCGGCAGCCAGAGCGCGGTCGCGCCGGTGGACCTGAACGCCAGCGAGGGCACGATGCAAGGCCCGGTCGGCGTGGCCCGCGTGATCTACTTCGACTTCGACAGCTACTCCGTCAAGCCCGAATACCAGTCGGTGCTCGACGCGCATGCCAACTACCTCAAGAGCAGCAACGCGCGCCGCGTGACCCTCGAAGGCAATACCGACGAGCGCGGCGGGCGCGAGTACAACCTGGCGCTGGGCCAGAAGCGCGCCGAGGCGGTGCGCCGCGCCCTGGGCCTGCTGGGCGTGCCCGAGGCGCAGATGGAAGCGGTGAGCTTCGGCAAGGAAAAGCCGGCCGTGCCGGGCAATTCCGAAGACGCCTACGCGCAGAACCGCCGCGTCGAACTGAGCTACCACTGAAAGGGCGCGGCGCATGCAAGCGAAGACTTCACGCTGGTGGCTGGCCGTCGCATGCGCCTTGCTGGCGCTGGGCTCCAGCGTGAGCCATGCCGCGTTGTTCGAGGACGACGAGGCCCGCCGCGCGATCCTGGAGATGCGCCAGCGCATCGACCAGATGCAGCAGAACTCGGGCGGTGACGCGGCGCAGCTGCGCCGCAGCGTGCTCGACCTGCAGTCCCAGATCGAGGCGCTGCGCGGTGAAACGGCCGAGCTGCGCGGCCAGAACGAAAAGCTGCGCCGCGACCTGAGCGAGCTGCAGCAGCGCCAGAAGGACGTGGCCACGAGCGTCGATGAGCGCCTGCGCAAGTTCGAGCCCGAGACCGTGCAGGTGGACGGGCGCGAATTCAAGGCCGAACCGGCCGAGAAAGCCGACTACGAAGCGGCCCTGGCCGTCTTTCGCACCGGCAAGTTCGCCGACGCCGCCAGCGCCTTCCAGGGCTTCATGGGCAGGTATCCCAAGTCCGGCTACCTGCCTTCGGCGCGCTTCTGGCTGGGCAATGCGCAGTACGCCACGCGCGACTACCAGAGCGCGATCGACAACTTCAAGGCGCTGCTGTCCGCCGCGCCCGAACACGCCCGTGCACCCGAGGCGGCGCTGTCGATTGCCAACTGCCAGGTCGAACTCAAGGACACCAAGGCCGCGCGCAAGACCCTGGAAGACCTGATCCGCGTCTATCCCCAGTCCGAGGCGGCCAGCGCCGCCAAGGAACGCCTGGCCCGCCTGAAGTGAGCGCCGCAGCCCTGCAAGGGGCGCACGTGCAGCGCCGCTTCGGCGCGCTGGACCGGCTGTACGGCGTGGCCGGGGCCGAGCGCATTCGCGCGAGCCACGTGGCTGTCGTCGGCATCGGCGGCGTCGGTTCCTGGGCCGCCGAGGCGCTGGCGCGCAGCGGCGTCGGCCGGCTGACCCTGATCGATCTGGACCACGTGGCCGAATCCAACATCAACCGCCAGGCCCATGCGCTGGACACCACGCTGGGTCAGGCCAAGGTGCGCGCCATGGCCGAACGCATCGCCCTCATCCACCCCGGCTGCACGGTGCACTGCGTGGACGACTTTGCCGGCCCGCAGAACTGGCCGCGGCTGTTGCCCGAACCGGCCAGCGCCGTCATCGACGCCTGCGACCAGCTCGCCGCCAAGATCGCGCTGGCCGCCTGGGCGCTGCAAGGCAGCGGCGTCTTCATCAGCGTGGGCGCCGCCGGCGGCAAGCAGCAGGCCGAGCGCGTGGAAGTGGCCGACCTCGCCCAGGTGAGCCACGACCCGCTGCTGGCCAAGCTGCGCTACGCCCTGCGTCGCCACCACGGCGGTGCGCGCGGCGACAGGCCGATCGGCATCCCCTGCGTCTTCAGCCGCGAAGCCGTGGCCGCGCCCGACCCCTCCTGCGCCCTGGAGCAGACCGACGGCAGCCTGAACTGCCACGGCTACGGCTCCAGCGTGGCCGTCACCGCTACCTTCGGCATGACCGCCGCAGGCTGGGTACTGCGCACCCTGGCCCGGCCGGAGCGGCGCAAAAACTTTCTATAATCGACGGTTTTCCTCGCCCGGGTCGTTAGCTCAGTCGGTAGAGCAGCGGACTTTTAATCCGTTGGTCGCGCGTTCGAGTCGCGCACGACCCACCATTGTTCGCTGATTCTGCGCGGGCCCCATCGCCGGGGATGCGCACCTTTCCTCAGGGTTGCCGCAGACCTTCATTGCGGTTTGTGTACGTGGCGTTGCGCCCAATGCCAGGCCAGCCCGGCACGTGGCTTGCTCCCGGTGTGCATAGCACGACCTCATGAGGAAATCAGCCATGAAAACCCCGAGCACCCCCGCTTCTTCGGCCGCCGACACGCCGAGCGAAGCCACCTCGCGCGCCGAGACCAGCGCCGAAGCCAATGCCACCATGAGCGCCGAGAAGGACGTCTCTGCCGGCATGGACGAAGTGACCGCGCACCCGCTGGACGACATTCCGCAGGATGGCCCGCTGGACTTCGATGACGGTACGGTGCTGCACCCGCGCGGCGATACGCGCTGCACCGGCGGCACCTGGGACGGCGAGGGCGCCGACGGTGGCGATACGGCACCGCCCGCCGAAATCATGTCCGAGCACGTGCTGCCGAGCAGCCAGCCAAAGCGGCGCGAGTAGCGCTGACAGGCGCGGCGGCGCGTGCGGCCGCAGCCTGTCGCCTGCGTTCTGGGCGGCGCTGGGCGCAGCTGCGGCCTGCGCTTATCCTCGGTGCCACCCTGACTCGGAGGCAAACCGATGACGACCCCCGCGCCGCTGCATGAACACCTGTGCCGCCATGCGCGCGAGCGGCCCGACGCGGCTGCGCTGCTGTGGTATGGCCGTGCCATCACCTGGGCCGAGCTCGACGCGATGAGCGACGCCTTCGCCGCGCGCCTGCAAGCGCTGGGCGTGGGCGCGGGCGAACCGGTGGTGCTGTTTCTGAATAACTGTCCGCAATACTTCGTCGCGCATTACGGCATCCAGAAGATGGGCGCCATCGTCTGCCCGAGCGGTCCCTTGAACAAGGCGCATGAGCTGGGCTACCAGGTAGGCGACCTGCAGGCACGCGTGATCGTTGCCGCAAGCGATCTGTTGCCCATCGTCGAGCAGGTGCGCGGCCAAGCCGGCAGCACGCTCGCGCACGTGTTTGCCGTGCATTACGCCGACTGGCTGCCCGAGGTGCCGAACTTGCCGCTGCCGGCCGAGCTCCAGGCGGCGCGCGCGGCACCCCGGATACGACAGGCGGACTGCGAGGACTTTGAAGCGGCAGTGCAATCGGGCGCCTGCCCGGCCCCGGTGGCGCGCGGCATGGACGACGTGGCGCTGATGACCTATACCAGCGGCACCACCGGGCTGCCCAAGGGTGCGATGCTGAGCTTTGCCAACGCGCTGTTCAAGACCGAGGTGACCGCGCAGGCCAACGACTTCACGCAGCAGAGCATGGTGCTTTCGGTCGCGCCGCTCTACCACATCGCCGGCATGCTGATGGGTGTGAACGTGCCCATCTACGCCGGCGCCACGCAGGTGCTGCTGTTTCGCTTTGACCCGCAGGCGCTGCTGCAGGCGATCGCCACGTACCGCGTCACGCACTGGTATTCAATAGCGCCGATGAACGTTGCCTGCATGCAGCTGCCAGGCGCCGAGCACCATGACCTCACCAGCCTGCAGCGCAACCCGGTGACCAGCTTTGGCATCATGTTCACCGAGCCGCTGGCGCGCCAGTGGCAGGACTTCACGCGCGGGTCCTGCCTGAGCTATGAGGCGGCCTATGGCCTGTCCGAGACCCACACCATGGACACCGGCATGCCCGTGCGCGCGATCCGCTGGGGTACGCAGGGCAAGCCCATGCCGGGCGTTGCGATCCGCATTCTGGACACCGCGACCGGCGCAGAGCTGCCGAGGGGCGAGCTCGGCGAGATCACCGTGCGCTCGCCCGGCAACTTCCAGGGCTATTGGAACAAGCCCGAGGCCACGGCCGCCACGCTCAGAGACGGCTGGGTGCACACCGGCGACATGGGCCGGCTCGACGCCGAGGGCTACCTGAGCTTTACCGGGCGCATGAAGGAGATGATCAAGGTCTCGGGCTACAGCGTATTCCCCGAGGAGGTGGAGACCCTGCTCATCAAGCACCCCGCCGTGGCCCAGGCCGCAGTGGTTGCCGAGCCCGATGCCGCCAAGGGCGAGGTGGTCAAGGCCTTCATTGTCACCAAGCCAGGCCAGAGCCTGACGGCCGAGGCGCTGATCGCCTGGTCGCGCGAGAACATGGCGACCTACAAGGCGCCGCGCCACGTGCGCTTCATCGATGCGCTGCCGGCGACCGGTGCGGGCAAGGTGCTGCGCCGCCTGCTCAAGGACCTGTGAGGGGTCTTGCAGAGCGCCGCTTCAGCCCAGCAGCGCCTCGGCGAATTCCCGTGCCTTGAAGGTCTGCAGGTCCTGCACCTGTTCGCCCACGCCGATGAAATAGACCGGCACCGGGCGCTCCTGCGCGATGGCGGCCAGCACGCCGCCCTTGGCGGTGCCGTCGAGTTTGGTGACGATCAGGCCGGTGAGCTGCAGCGCTTCGTCGAAGGCCTTGACCTGGGCGAGGGCGTTCTGGCCGGTGTTGCCGTCGATGACCAGCAGCACCTCGTGCGGGGCGCTGGCGTAGGCCTTGGTGATCACGCGGCGGATCTTGGTCAGCTCCTGCATCAGGTGCAGCTGCGTGGGCAGGCGCCCGGCGGTGTCCACCAGCACCACGTCCTTGCCACGCGCGCGGCCCGCGCTCACCGCGTCGAAGCTCACGGCGGCCGGGTCGCCCCCCTGCTGGCTGATGATGTCCACGGTGTTGCGCGTGGCCCAGACGCCCAGCTGCTCGCGCGCCGCGGCGCGGAAGGTGTCGGCCGCGGCCAGCAGCACGCTCTGGCCGTGGTCCGCCAGGTGCCGGGTGAGCTTGCCGATGGAGGTGGTCTTGCCCGCGCCGTTGACGCCCGCGACCATGATCACCGTGGGCTGGTGCGCGCCGATGACCAGCGGTTTTTCCAGCGGCTGCAGCAGCTCGGTCAGCGCGTCGGCCAGCAGCGCCTTGACGGCGGCCGGGTCGGCCGCCTTGTGTTCCTTGACCTTGCGCCTGAGCGTCTGCAGCAGCTGCGTGGTGGCTTTCACGCCGGTGTCGGCCATGAGCAGCGCGTCTTCGAGTTCCTCGTACAAGGCTTCGTCGATGCGCGTGCCGACGAACACGGTGGTGATGCCGCTGCCGGTCTTGCGCAGGCCGGCCGACAGGCGTGCCATCCAGCTCCGGCGCGCTGGCTCGGCGGTGACGGGAGACGGAGCGGGCGCGTCGGCCGGCGTGTCGGCGGGGGGCTGTGCCGCGGCGGGGACGGCGGGAGCGGCTGGCTCGGGTGCCGGCACCGGCGCGGGCGCTGCGGCCGGGGGCGGGGAGGGCTGGCCACCGGCGGGCGGAGCCTCGGGTGGTGCCGGCGCGGCGGGGGCCGCAGGGGGCGGGGTTTTTTTCTTGAAGAAGCTGAACATTGCGGGGTTTCTAGAATCGCAGCCATTCTATGAAACACGCCCTTCTTTTTTGCGGGGTGCTCGCGTGCGCAGGCGCGCTGGCACAGACTTCCGGCACTGGCGCCATTCCCGCCGCCGCCGCCAGCGAGCCCGTGGCGACCACCGCCTCGGGGGCGCAGCAGTTCGCGCTGTCCAACGGCATGCAGCTGGTGGTGCAGCCCGACCACCGGGCGCCCACCGCCGTCCAGATGCTCTGGGTGCGCGTGGGCAGCATGGACGAGGTCAACGGCCGCACGGGCCTCGCGCACATGCTCGAGCACATGATGTTCAAGGGCTCGGCCAGCCTGGGGCCGGGGGAGTTTTCCCGCCGGGTGGCCAGGCTGGGCGGGCGCGAGAACGCCTTCACCACGCGTGACTACACCGGCTACTTCCAGCAGATACCGGCCGGGCGGCTCAAGGACGTGATGCAGCTGGAGGCCGACCGCTTCGCGCACAACCAGTGGCCCGACGAGGAATTTCGCAAGGAGCTGGAAGTGGTCAAGGAAGAGCGGCGCATGCGCACCGACGACCAGCCGCGCGCCGCGCTGATGGAGCAGCTCAACGCCGCCACCTTCATGGCCTCGCCCTACCACCACCCGGTGGTCGGCTGGATGAGCGACCTGCACAGCATGCAGCCCGAGGACGCGCGCGCCTTCTACCGCCAGTGGTACGTGCCGGGCAATGCCGCGCTGGTGGTGGCGGGCGACGTACAGCCGCAGCAGGTGCTGGCCTGGGCCGAGGAGATCTACGGCAAGCTGCCCTCGGCCGCCCTGCCCGAGCGCAAGCCGCAGACCGAGCCCGAGCAGCGCGGCCTGCGCCGCGTCAGCCTGAAGGCGCCGGCCGAGCAGGCCTATGTGGCGTTGGCGTTTCGCATTCCCGGCATGCAGCGGCTGGCGCAGCTGCAGCCCGAGGACAAGGACGCGCTGTCGCTGCTGGTGCTCTCGGCGGTGCTCAGCGGCTATGACGGTGCGCGGCTGGACCGCGAGCTGACCCAGGGCCCGCAGCGCGTGGCCGACAGCGCCGCGGCCCATGCCTCGATCTTCGGGCGCGGGCCGGCCACTTTCATGCTCACCGGCGTGCCGGCCAGCGGCCAGAGCCCCGAGGACGTGGAGCAGGCGCTGCGCGCCAGCGTCGCCCGCGTGGCCCGCGAGGGCGTGAGCGCGCAAGAGCTGGCGCGCGTGAAGGCGCAGTGGGCGGCCTCCACCATCTACGCGCGCGACTCGCTCATGGGCCAGGCGATGGACCTGGGCAGCAACTGGGTGCAAGGCCTGCCGCTGGACGCCGACGACCGGCTGCTGGCGCTGCTGCAGGACGTGGCGCCGGCCGACGTGCAGGCCGTGGCCCGGCGCTACTTTGGCGACGACCAGCTGACCGTGGGCACGCTGCTGCCCCAGGCCCTGCCCGAGGGCGCCAAGGCCAGGGCGCCCGCCGCCGGGGCCGACGACGGCGTGATGCGCTGAGGAGGGCAAACCATGATCAAAACCATCAAAAAGATAGCTTCTTGCGCAATGCTGGTGGGCGTTACAGGCCTTTTTTATACACAAAGTGCGTTTGCCCTCCTGCCGATAGAACACTGGACGCGGCCCGACGGCGCGCAGGTCTGGCTGGTGCAAAGCCCGGCCATTGCCATGGTGGACGTGCAGCTCGAGTTCGACGCCGGCAGCCGCCGCGACCCCGCCGCCCAGGCCGGCCTGGCCAGCGCCGCGGCCTTGATGAGCGCCAAGGGCGTGCGCGCGGCCGAGGGCCGGCCGGCGCTGGACGAGAACCAGCTCGGCGAGGCCTGGGCCGACCTGGGCGCGAGCCTGGGCGCGGACGCCGGGCGCGATGCGCTGAGCTTTTCGCTGCGCTCGCTGACCCGCCCCGAACTGCTCGGGCGCGCCGCAGAACTGGCCGCGCGCCAGATCGGCGAGCCCAGCTACCCCGCGGCGGTCTGGCAGCGCGAGCGTGCGCGCTGGAGCGCTGCCATCGCCGAGGGCGACACGCGCCCGGGCACCGTCGCGGGCAAGGCCTTTTCGCGGGCCCTCTACCGCGGCAATCCCTACGGTTACGAGACCACGGCCGCCACGCTGCAGGCGATCGGCGTCGCCGACCTGCAGGCCTACCACGCGCGCTACCTGCAGCGCTGCCGCGCGCGCGTGGCCATCGTCGGCGCGGTGGACCGGGCGCAGGCGCAGGGCCTGGTCGACGCGCTGCTCGCCCGCCTGCCCGCCGGGGATGCGCAGGCCTGCGCGCCGCTGCCGGCGGTGGCCAGCGTGGCGCCGCTGGCCGCGCCGCAGCGTATCGACATCCCCTTCAACTCGGCCCAGACGCACGTGCTGATCGGCCAGCCCGGCATCGCGCGCAGGGACCCGGATTTCCTCGCGCTGCTGGTGGGCAACCACATCCTGGGCGGCGGCGGCTTCGCCTCGCGGCTGATGGAGGAGGTGCGCGAAAAGCGCGGCCTGTCCTACAGCGTGTACAGCGATTTTTCGCCCGGACTGAACGTGGGCGCCTTCGTCGCCGGCCTGCAGACGCGCCCCGAGCAGGCCGCACAGGCGCTGCAGGTGACCCAGCAGGTGATCGCCGACTTCGTGCGCGACGGCCCGACCGAAGCCGAGCTGCAGGCCGCCAAGGACAACCTCGTGGGCGGCTTTGCGCTGCGCATCGACAGCAACCGCAAGCTGCTGGGCAACGTCGTCAACATCGCGCGCAACGGCCTGCCGCTGGACTACCTCGAAGGCTGGACCGAGCGCGTGCAGGCGCTCAGCGCCGAACAGGTCAAGGCCGCCATGGCCCGCGTGCTGCAGCCCGCTCGCATGGTCACCGTGGTGCTGGGCGCGGCGCCCGCTGCTGCGGACGCGCCCACGGCGGCAGCGGCCGACCGGCCATGAAGGCACGCACCGCGCGCGCACCGGGCGAGGTGCGCATCATCGGCGGGCTGTACAAGCGCACCCGCCTGCCGGTGCTGGACCGCCCCGGCCTGCGCCCCACGCCCGACCGGGTGCGCGAGACCCTGTTCAACTGGCTGGGCCAGGACCTGGGCGGCTGGCGCTGCATGGACGTGTTTGCCGGCAGCGGCGCGCTGGGGCTGGAGGCGGCGTCACGCGGGGCGGCGCAGGTGCTGCTGGTGGAGCAGGACGCGCTGCTGGCGCGCCAGATCGGCCAGCTGGCCGAGCGCCTGCGGGCGGCGGCCGTGCAGGTGCGCCGCGGCGACGGCCTGAGCGAGCTCGCGCGCTGCGCACCCGCCAGCCTGGACCTGGTGCTGCTGGACCCGCCCTTCGACACGCAGGCGCTGCTGCCCGCGGCCCTGAAGAGCGCGGCGCGGGCGCTTGCCCCCGGCGGCTGGATCTACCTGGAAGCCGGCCGGCGCTGGGATGCGGCCGCGCTGCAGCCGGCGGGCCTGGTCTGCCAGCGCTACCTCAAGGCCGGCGCGGCGCATGCCCATTTGCTGCAGAGCGCACCTGAAAGCTATTGAAACAAGAGCTTCCGGCGCTTGCTGCGCCTGCGCCAACCCCAGTTTTCGTCCCCAAGGCCGCATAATGGCCGCTGGCCCAACCAGGAGCGCACCGTGCCCGACCACCGCCTTGCCGTCTTCCCCGGAACCTTCGACCCCATCACCCTGGGGCACGAGGACATGCTGCGCCGCGCCTGTGCGCTGTTCGACGGGGTGATCCTGGCGGTGGCGATCGCGCACCACAAGAAGACGCTGTTCACGCTGGACGAGCGCCTCGCGCTCGCGCGCGCCGCGCTGGCCGACCTGCCGCAGGTGCAGGTACTGCCCTTCGAGGGCCTGGTGACCGAATTCGCCGTGGCCCAGGGCGCGCAGGTGATGGTGCGCGGCCTGCGTTCGGGCAGCGACTTCGACTACGAATTCCAGCTGGCCGACATGAACCGCCACCTGCGCCCCGAGGTAGACACCGTCTTCCTCACGCCCGACGCGCGCTGGCAGAGCATCAGCAGCACGCTGGTGCGCGAGATCGCCACGCTGGGCGGCAAGGTGCAGGGCCTGGTGAGCGCGGCGGTGCTGGCGCCGCTGCTGGCCAAGGTGGGACGGCAGCAGTAGGGCGTGGGCATGCCCCGCGCGGGGAAAAAAATACTACTTGTTTGATAGCTTGCAGCGCTTGTCCGGCAAGAGTTTGGTCCACTTTTTACTGTAAATTTTTGCCCTGTGGCGCAGACCGTGCCAGCGCGGCTTCAGGAGCTCGTCCAGTCGGCCGGCACCTGCGAGCCCGCGGTCGCGGTCGGCGAGCTCTTGGCCTGCTCCGGAACGATGGCGCTCACCGGCGCGGGGTGGGGCGCGCGCCGGCGCGTGAGCGACTCGGCAATCTGCACGGCAGAGGCCGGGCGTCCGCCCACGGTGGGGCGCAGGATGTCCGGGTTGTATTGCAGCTCCTCGGGCGTGGGCACGTGCGGCGCGAAGTTGTGCGCGTCCGCCAGCGGCCAGTACAGCCGGTAGACGTTGTGCTGGTGCTGCAGGTCGTCGAGGATGGCGCGCCGCTCCACCGTCGGCATCAGCGCCGAGAGCAGGCGGATGCGCGCGCTGTCGATGCGCCGCACGATGTGGTGGGTGGAGAGCTGGTCCGGGTGCATCAGGCCCGCGGCCTGCAGCAGTTCCTTGAGCGCATGCAGCGTGTTGGCGTGGTATTGCGCCACGCGCGGCGCCTTGTCCGAAACCACCAGCGCCTTTTCGCGCACCGGGTCCTGCGTGGTGATGCCGGTGGGGCAGAAGCCGGTGTGGCAGACCTGCGCCTGGATGCAGCCCAGCGCCATCATGAAGCCGCGCCCCGAGTTGCACCAGTCCGCGCCCAGCGCGAACATGCGCGCCAGGTCGAACGAGGTGATCACCTTGCCCGCAGCGCCGATCTTGATGCGCTCGCGCAGGCCCACGCCGATCAGCGTGTTGTGCACCAGGTGCAGGCCCTCCTGCACCGGCGCGCCCATGTGGTCGGCGAATTCGATCGGCGCGGCGCCCGTGCCGCCCTCGGCGCCATCCACCACGATGTAGTCGGGCGTGATGTCGGTCTCCAGCATGGCCTTGACGATGCCGAACCACTCCCAGATGTGGCCTATGCACAGCTTGAAGCCCACCGGCTTGCCCCCCGAGAGTTCACGCAGCCGGGCGATGAAATGCATCATCTCCACCGGGGTGGAAAAGGCGCTGTGCGCCGAGGGCGAGACGCAGTCCTCGCCCTCGGGCACGCCGCGCGCGGCGGCGATCTCGGCCGTGACCTTGGCCCCGGGCAGGATGCCGCCATGGCCCGGCTTGGCGCCCTGGCTGAGCTTGATCTCCACCATCTTGACCTGGGCGTTCGTGGCCTGTTCGGCAAAGCGTTCGGCGCTGAAGCTGCCATCGGGGTTGCGGCAGCCGAAGTAGCCCGAGCCGATCTCCCAGATCAGGTCGCCGCCGTGTTCGCGGTGGTAGCGGCTGATGCCGCCCTCGCCGGTATCGTGGGCGAAGTCGCCCATCTTCGCGCCCAGGTTCAGCGCCAGGATGGCGTTGGCCGAGAGCGCGCCGAAGCTCATCGCCGAGATGTTGAACACGCTGGCGTTGTAGGGCTTGGTGCAGGGCGACACCCCCACGCGCGGGGTGTCCGGGCGCCCGCCTATCCAGATGCGGAAGTCGTGCGAGTCGATGGTGGTGGGGTGCATGGAGTGGTTGATCCACTCATAGCCCTTGGCGCCCACGTCCAGCTTGGTGCCGAAGGGGCGCACGTCGGGCACGCCCTTGGCGCGCTGGTAGACCACGGTGCGCTGCGCGCGCGTGAAGGGTTCGCCCTTTTCGATGTCGCCCTCGATGAAGTACTGGCGGATTTCCGGGCGGATGAACTCCAGGAAGAAGCGCATGTGCCCGAGGATGGGGTAGTTGCGCAGGATGGCGTGGCGTGTCTGCTGCATGTCGTACACGCCCACCGCAATCAGCGCGCAGGCGAGCAGGAAGATGACCAGCGGCCAGGCCCCGGGGCGCAGCGCCATCCACGGCAGGCTGACGACGGCCGCGGCCACGGACAGGGCGAAGGTGGTGTAGCGCACATGGGTGGCCACGAAGTGCGGATGAAACATGGACGGACAGACGAGGAATGCCGATGGGCGATCCTAGCCCACCCGCCCGCGTTTGGGCAGCGGCCCTTCAACGCCCGGCGCAGACGCTGCAGCCGGGCTCGCGCGCCAGCGCCATCTCGGTCCAGCGCATGCTGCGCCCGTCCAGCATCAGCAGCCGGCCGCTCAGCGTCTGGCCGAAGTTTGCTATCAACTTGAGAGCTTCCGCCGCCTGCATGCTGCCGATGATGCCCACCATGGGCGCAAAAACGCCGAGGGTGGCGCAGGCCGCTTCTTCAAATGCGGCATGGGGCGAGAACAAACAGGCATAGCAGGGCGCGTCGGCGTGGCGCAGGTCGTACACCGCGATCTGGGCGTCCAGACGGATGGCCGAGCCCGCCACCAGCGGCTTGCGCGCCGCCACGCAGGCGGCGTTGATCGCGTGGCGCGTGGCGTAGTTGTCGCTGCAGTCGAGCACCACGTCGGCAGCCTGCACCAGCGGCGCGAGGCTCGCGCGCGTGGCGCGTTCGCGCACGCGCACCACCTCTATGCCGGGGTTGATCGCCAGCATCGCGCTGGCGCAGGAGTCGACCTTGGCCTGGCCCACGCGCGCCGTGGTGTGGGCGATCTGGCGCTGCAGGTTGGTCAGGTCCACCACGTCGTCGTCCACCAGCGTGATCCGGCCCACGCCGGCCGAAGCCAGGAACAGCGCCGCGGGCGAGCCCAGGCCGCCCGCGCCGACGACGAGCACGCGCGCGGCCAGGATGCGCTCCTGCCCCTCGATGCCGATCTCCTCGAGCATGATGTGGCGCGAATAGCGCAGCAGCTGGTCGTCGTTCATGGCCTGGGCGCGGATGGAAAAAAGGCCGGCAGCTGCCGGCCTTGGGTCCCGGGTGGGCAGGAGCGGCTTCAGTCTTCCTTCTTGGCCTGCTTGCGCTCGGTCAGCGTCTTGCTGGCCAGCACCGGCAGGCCCTTGAGCTGGTTGAGCGCCTGCTGCAGCTGGAAGTCCTTGTCCGAGCCGAACTCGGGCAGCTTGCGCTCGATCTTGGCGTTGCGCGCCTCCTCCTCGAGCTTCTTGCGCGCCGCCTCGCGCGCCTGCTCCAGCGCCTTGTCGCGCGCCTGCTCTTCACCCTGGGTGTTGTCCAGGTGCTTGGTCAGGTCGGACTCGCGCAGGCGCAGCGCCGCGTAGATGTCGCCCTCGGCGGTTTCGTCGAGCATCACGTCGGGCACGATGCCGCGCGCCTGGATGGACTTGCCGCTGGGCGTGAAATAGCGCGCCGTGGTCAGCTTGATGCCGGTGTCCGGACCCAGCGGGCGCACGGTCTGCACCGAGCCCTTGCCGAAGGTCTGGCTGCCCATGATGGTGGCGCGGTGGTTGTCCTGCAGCGCGCCGGCCACGATCTCGCTGGCCGAGGCCGAGCCTTCATTGACCAGCACCACCATGGGGATGCCGTGAAAGAGCTCGGGCAGGCGCTTGAGCGGATCACCGCCGCGGCGTGCGTAGTTCTCGGGCAAGGCGGTGAAGATCGCCTTGCTTTCGGCCAACTGGCCATCGGTGGTCACCACCGTGCTGCCGCGCGGCAGGAAGGCGGCGGAGATGCCCACGGCCGCATCCAGCAGGCCGCCCGGATCGTTGCGCAGATCCAGCACCAGGCCCTTGAGCTGGGGGTCTTGCTGGTAGAGCTCCTCGGCCTTGCGCACGAAGTCGTCGAGCGTGCGGTCCTGGAACTGCGAGATGCGGATCCAGGCGTAGCCTGGCTCGACCAGCTTGGCCTTGACCGATTGCGTCTTGATCTCCTCGCGCGTGATGGTCACCGGGAAGGTGCGGCTTTCCTCCTTGCGGAAGATGGTGAGTGTCACCTTCGTGCCCGGTTCGCCGCGAATGCGCTTGACCGCGTCGTTGAGCTGCAGGCCGCGCACCGCCTCGTCGCCGATCTTGGTGATCAGGTCGCCGGTCTTCAGGCCCGCGCGGTCCGCCGGCGAGCCTTCGATGGGCGAGACCACCTTGATGAGACCGTCTTCCTGGGTGATCTCGATGCCCACGCCGACGAAGCGCCCCGAGGTGCCTTCGCGAAATTCCTTGAAGGACTTCTTGTCGAAATACTGCGAATGCGGGTCCAGCCCCGAGACCATGCCCGAGATGGCGTCGGTGATGAGCTTCTTGTCGTCCACCGGCTCGACGTAGTCGGTCTTGATCAGGCCGAATACGGCGGCCAGCTGCTGCAGCTCTTCCAGCGGCAGCGGCGACATTGCCCCGCGCGCGACGGTCTGCAACGACACCGTGGTGAGCGCGCCCGCGAGCACGCCCACCGAAATCCATCCTGCTACCTTGAACTTGTGCCCCATAGACCACCTTTACCGCGTCGCGGCAATATACACCCTGGGCGTGCCTGCGCGCGCTCGCGCGCGGACGGCGCGCCGCATCAGGCCCGGCCCTGCGCAGCCACCGCCGCGGCCGCCTGCGCGGCGGCCTCGGCGTCGCCCAGGTAATGGCGGCGCAGCGGCTTGAGCTCGGCGTCCAGCTCGTACACCAGAGGGATGCCGTTGGGGATGTTCAGTCCCACGATGTCGGTGTCCGAAATGCCGTCCAGGTATTTGACCAGTGCGCGTATCGAATTGCCGTGCGCCGCGATCAGCACCCGCTGGCCCGCGCGGATGGCCGGCGCTATGGCCTCCTGCCAGTAGGGCAGTACGCGCGCCACCGTGTCCTTGAGGCATTCGGTCAGCGGGATCTGCCCCGGGTTCAGGCTGGCGTAGCGCAGGTCGCCGCGCTCGCTGCGCGGATCGCCCGGCTCCAGCGCGGGCGGCGGCACGTCGTAGCTGCGCCGCCAGATGTGCACCTGCTCGTCGCCGTACTGGCGCGCGGTTTCGGCCTTGTTCAGGCCCTGCAGCGCGCCATAGTGGCGCTCGTTCAGGCGCCAGCTGTGCTCCACCGGCAGCCAGGTGCGCTGCATCGCGTCCAGGCAGTGCCAGAGGGTGTGCGTGGCCCGCGCCAGCATGCTGGTGTAGGCCAGGTCGAACTCGTAACCCTGGGCCGCCAGCAGCTGCCCCGCCTGGCGCGCCTGGGCAATGCCGGTGTCCGTCAGCGGCACATCGGTCCAGCCGGTGAAGCGGTTTTCCAGGTTCCAGGTGGATTCACCGTGACGGATCAGAACGAGCTTGTGCATGCAGCAGGACCTTGGCCAAGTGAAAAACCGCCTATTCTAGAATCGGCGCCTTTCCCCTCGGGCTTGCAGCATAGTGAACTTCCTCCTTGAAAACTGGTATTTGATCGTCCTGGCCCTGGTTTCGGGCAGCATGCTGGCCTGGCCCACGCTGTCGGGGGCGGGTGCCGCCGGCCTCACGCCAACGCAGGCGGTGCAGCTCATCAACCGCGAGAAGGCGGTGGTCGTGGATGTATGCGAGCCCGCAGAATACGCCGCTGGCCACGTCAGCGGGGCCCGCAGCGTGCCGCTGTCGCAGTTCAGGGAACGCCTGCCGCAGGTGGTCAAGAACAAGGGCGTGCCGCTGGTGCTGGTGTGCGAGCGCGGCATGCGCGCGCGCCGCGCCACGGCCATGGCGCGGCAGCTGGGCTATGAGAAGGCCCAGACTCTGGCCGGCGGCACGCGGGCCTGGCGCGAGGCCAACATGCCGATCGAAAAAGTCTGAGCCATGCCTCTTTGCCCCCATGGTGCAAGAATGGGGGCATGCAAAACGTCAAGATCTACACCACCGCCACCTGCCCCTACTGCGTGCGCGCCAAGGCGCTGCTGCAGTCGCGTGGCGTGCAGGACCTGCAGGAAATCCGCGTCGACGGCGACCCCCGCGCGCGCCAGGAAATGATGGAAACCACCGGCCGGCGCACCGTGCCGCAGATCTTCATCGGCGAGCAGCATGTGGGCGGTTGCGACGATCTGATGGCGCTGGATGCCCGCGGTGGCCTCATGCCTCTGCTGCAGGGCTGAGCCGGGGCAGGGCGCTCGCGCGCTGGGGCGCACTGCATAATGCGCGGTTTCCCGCGCCCGCGGAGCTTGTCCTCCGGCGGGCCTTCACCTTCATTGCCTCTCCCAAGATCGACACCATGGCCGACGAACAAGCTACCCCGGTTTTCCAGATCCAGCGCATGTACCTCAAGGACATGTCCCTGGAGCAGCCCAATTCCCCCGCCATCCTGCTCGAGCAGCAGCAGCCCAGCGTGGACATCCAGCTGGGCGTGGGCGCCGAGACCGTGGTCGACGGCGTCTATGAAGTGACCGTGACCGCCACGGTGCATGCCAAGCACGAGGACAAGACGGTGTTCCTGGTCGAGGTCAAGCAGGCCGGCATCTTCGAGATCCGCAACGTGCCGCAGGAGCAGATGGACAATGTGGTGCGCGTGATCTGTCCGCAGATCATCTATCCCTATGCGCGCTCCAACGTGGCCGACGTGGTGACGCGCGCGGGCTTTCCGCCTGTGCATCTGGCCGAGATCAACTTCCAGGCCATGTACGACCAGCAACAGGCGGCGGCAAGCGCGCAGGGCGCGAACGGCGCCACCCAGCAGTAAATTCACGTTTTTGGGCTCCAGGCCTTGTGCAGCCTGCGCAAATAGCTATGGATATCGTAGTTGTGGGCGCTGGCGCATGGGGTAGCGCGATGGCCATCCACGCGGCCCGCCATCCCGCCGGCCACCGCGTGCTGCTGTGGGGCCGCGATGCGCGCCAGATCGCTGCACTGCAGGCCGAGCGCGAGAACAGCCGCTACCTCAAGGGCGTGGCCCTGCCCGCGGGCCTGACCCTGGCCAGCGGCCCCCTCGAGCCCCTGGCCGCGCGCGCCGACCTTCTGGTGCTGGCCACGCCGATGGCAGCCTTGCGCGAAATGCTGCGGGCGCTGCAAGGGGTGCGCGCCACCCTCGCCTGGCTGAGCAAGGGCTTTGAGGCGCAAAGTGGGCTGCTTGCGCATGAGGTATGCGAGCAGGTGGCGCCGCGCCTGCGCGCCGCGGCGCTCAGCGGGCCGAGCTTTGCGCTGGAGCTGGCCCATGGCCAGCCCACGGCGCTGGTGGCCGCGAGCCGACAGGCCGACGTGCGCGAGCAACTGGTGCATGCTCTGCACGGCGGTGCTTTGCGCGTTTACGCCAACGACGACCTGGTGGGTGTCGAAGTGGGCGGAGCGGTCAAGAACGTGATGGCGATCGCCACCGGTCTGTGCGACGGCCTGCAGCTCGGCCTGAATGCGCGCGCCGCGCTCATCACCCGCGGCCTGGCTGAAATGTCGCGCCTGGGCTGCGCGCTCGGCGCCCGCACCGAGACCTTCATGGGGCTCTCCGGCCTTGGCGATCTGGTGCTCACGGCCACCGGGGATCTGTCACGCAACCGCAAGGTGGGCCTGTTGCTGGCCCGGGGGCTGGCGCTGCCCGAGGTGCTGGCTTCGCTTGGCCACGTGGCCGAAGGGGCGTACAGCGCCCGCACCGTGCTCGAGCGCGCGCGCGCTCACGGCGTGGACATGCCCATCACCGAAGCGGTGGTAGGCCTGCTGGACGGCCGCCTGAAGGCGCGGGAGGCGGTGGCGCAATTGATGGAGCGCGATCCGCGCGAAGAATGAACGGCCAGCGGGCGCCCGAGCCCGGCCCTTTTGCCCTGCGCCGCCGGCCATGGCGGGTGGGGCAGCCCCGTGGCCCAGCCTTATTCGGAGACTTCAAACACCAGGCTCGGGTTGTTCAGAACGCGTGCGCTGGCACCCGGCGTGTTCGGCAGGATGCCCCTGGCCTGGTAGCTGAAGGCCGTTGAAGGCTCCAGCGCGGCAGCGGCCACGTTGGCCAGCGGCTGATTCATGCCCACGTAGTGGCTGCCTGCCGGCGCGTCGATGGACATGCGCAGCGGCTGGTGGCTTCCGGGGGGCCCGCCAGCAGGGCCGGCGAAGCTTTCCGCGAGGATGGAGCCTTCCTCGGCCACGCGCATCACCTGCAGGCCGAGCAGCCCGAGACGCTCTGCGGCGATGCTGTCCTGGGTGAACCAGTAGCCGCAGGGCCGAGGGCGCTCCAGCTCGGGGCGCAGCGCCTGGCTGGAGATCCAGCGCACCTGCACCGGGCGCAATTCACCGCTGGTGGCGTCCAGCAGACGCAGCTGGTGTTCGGCAACGGCGGGCGCGGCCTGCACGGTGAGCATGCCCTGGCAGGCGTGCGAGGCGATGTCGCGCGCCACGAAGGATTGCACCTGCAGCAGATCGGCGCTGCGCTCGGCCGTGCTCTTGAGCACGCTGGTGAGCGCGACCACCAGGCTGTGCACCCGGCGCTGGGCGTGGGCACGTTCAAGCGCCGCTCCCCCGCGGCTGGCGAGTGACAGTCCCACGGCATTGCCCAGCGCTGCCAGGTTGTGCAGCGACTCGGGCGTGGTGTCGCCCGCCGTGGCCGTCAGGCCCTCGCCCGCATCGCTCAGGGCGTATTGCCACTCCTGCGTCAGACCCTGGCCCTGCAGCGACTGCAGCAGCGGCTGCAGGTACCACTCGCGCGTGGCCTTGCCGATGAATTCGGGCACGTTGGCGGTGTTGGCACCCTGGACCAGCACGTCCTGCGCGGGCAGCAGCTCGCCCATCGGCGTGGCGAGTGCCTGGACCGGATATTCATGCACGTCGGTGACTACCGCCGGACGATAGTCGCGCACCAGCTGGGCGATGGCCCTGGCCTCGGGCGTCTGCAGGGCCAGGTGGTCGCGGGCCAGATCGGTTCCGTCGGCGGTTGCATGCGCGCCGCTGTCCGCGCCATCGGGGTTGGCGCGCGCCACGATGATCACGTTGATGCGTTGCAACATCGGTGCCAGCAAGCCTTGGGACAGCTCGCGCGCGATCACCAGCAGCGCCTCGCTGCTCGCGGGCTCGTCGCCATGCTGCTGGCCGACCAGCAAGACGGTGGGCCGCCCGTTACCGGTGAGCGTCCTGCCGTCGCGCGCTTCGCCCAGCGCGAGCGCCAGCAGCGGCAGGTCGTTCTGCGTCTTGCCGGCGCGCAGCAGTTCAACCCGCATGTTGCCGCTCGTTGATCGGCTCAGGCCCTCGAGCCACTGGGCCAGTTCGGCATTGGTGGTCCATGAGCGGCGGTCCGGCTGCAGGCCGGGCGTGTCGTAACGCACCGGCGGGTCGGGAAACAGCGCCGCCACCGCCGGGCTTTCCAGCGGAGCCGGCGCGGGCAGCTCCTGTGCGGGGACGACGGCAGCGCCGATGGCGCCAGCGTCCTGTTCTGCCGTACCGGCTTGCGGTGCATCCGCCGGCGCGCTGCGCGGCGGCGGCACGACCCGTGCCTGCTGCGACGGCCAAGGTGGCAGAGGGGTGCCGGCGCATGCCGCCAGCAGCAAGGCGGCCAGCGCCACGAGCGGGCGCGGACCGGGAAGGCGAACGGCAACGCGAGAGTTGGTCAACGGCTTCATGGACATCAGTGCGGAATCGGCAGTGCCGATAGCTTGCCACAAACCCATGCGGCCCCCGACCCGGGCAAATGCTGTGCCGCCGCGTGGGCGGACCGGGAACGGGCCGGTGTTCAGCCGGCGTAGCCGCCGCCGCGCGGTCCGCGCGAGCGCGGGCCGCGGGACGACGCGCCGCCGCCGCGCCGCCCGCGTTGGCTCATCAGGTCCACGCTGGTGCGCATCGGGTCGGGCTGGCCCGAGTGCCCCCGGCTGCTGCGCACCGGCTCCATGCCCATGCGCCCGAGTTGCGTGCCCAGATGGGCGTTCTCGCTCGGCGGCTGGCTGTCGTCGCGCACCGCGCGGTTGCCGCTGCCGCGGCGCTTGGCGTGGGGGCGCGCTGTCTCCTCGGCGTGCGCCGGCGTGCTGCGGCCCTGCGGGGCGGCGGGGCCACTGCGCCCGCCTGAACGGGTGCCGCGCGAGGCGCGCATGCGCTCCATCATCTCGGCGCGTGCGGCCTTGGCCGCGGCCTGCATGACCTCGCGGCTGGGCGGCTTGCCGGCGCCGCCCCAGAGCGTCTGGCGTCCCATGGCGATGGGTTCGGCATGCTCGCCCTCTTCAGGACCGAAGCCTTCCAGCGGTTGCACCGGAATTTCCTGGCGCGTGAAGCGCTCGATCTCCATCATGAAGCCTTCTTCGTCCATGCACACCAGGCTCACCGCATGGCCTTCGCGGCCCGCGCGGCCGGTGCGGCCGATGCGGTGCACGTAGTCTTCGGGCACGTTGGGGATCTCGTAATTCACCACATGCGGCAGCTCGTCGATGTCGATGCCGCGCGCGGCGATGTCGGTGGCCACGAGCGCGCGGATCTTGCCGCTCTTGAAGCCTTCGAGCGCATTGGTGCGCGCCGTCTGGCTCTTGTTGCCATGCAGCGCCATCGCCGAGACACCATGCTTGTCCAGGTATTCGGCCACGTTGTTGGCGCCGAACTTGGTGCGCGTGAACACCAGCACCTGGCTCCAGTCCTGCTCTTCGATGATGTGCAGCAGCACCTGCTTCTTCTTGGTGCGGCCCACCGGATGGATTACCTGATGGATGCGCTGCACCGTGGTGTTGCGCGGCGTGACCTGCACGCTCTTGGGATCGCGCAGCAGGCCGGCGGCCAGCGCCCGGATCTCGTCGCTGAAGGTGGCGGAAAACAGCAGGCTCTGCTTGTCGCGCGGCACCAGCGCCAGCACCTTCTTGACGTCGTGGATGAAGCCCATGTCCAGCATGCGGTCGGCTTCATCGAGCACCAGCGTCTGCACGCCCGAGAGGTCGAGCAGCCCCTGCTGTTGCAGGTCCAGCAGCCGGCCGGGGGTGGCCACCAGCACGTCCACGCCGCGGCGTATGCGCTCGACCTGGGGGTTCATGCCGACGCCGCCGAAGATCACCGTGGAGCGGATGTCCAGGTATTTGGCGTAGCCGCGTATCGACTCTTCGATCTGTGCGGCGAGCTCGCGCGTGGGCGTGAGGATCAGCGCGCGGATCGGGCGTCCGGCTGCGCGCTCGACCCCGCTTGCGGCCAGATGCTGCAGTATCGGCAGCGCAAACGCGGCCGTCTTGCCGGTGCCGGTCTGTGCGCCGGCGAGCAGGTCATGGCCTTCAAGCACCAGCGGAATGGCCTGGGCCTGGATGGGCGTGGGCGTGTCGTAGCCCAGCTCTTGCACGGCACGCAGCAGCGCTGGTGCCAGATTCAGTTCGTCAAATGTCATGCGTAGTGTCTGCACCCGTCCTGGGCGCGGGGTATCAGACCGAAGCCACGGCTGCGTCGAGCCGGCGGGCCAGTACAACAGATCTGAAGGTTTGCGAAAGCGGCAGCTCCCGAATGGAACCCCGCCGCGCTCCGTTTCTGAAGCGCCTCTGCCGGGGCTACTGGATGGCCCGGCAAATGCGTATTGTCGCATGCACGGATAATCGACGTCAGCGTTCGGCGAGCCCGCCGGCCCAGTACTACCCGTTTTGCAAGAAGGAATCCATGGCCCAGTATGTTTTTTCGATGAACCGCGTGACCAAGACCGTGCCACCCAAGCGGCAGATTCTGAAAGACATTTCCCTGTCTTTTTTTCCGGGCGCGAAGATCGGTGTGCTGGGCCTGAACGGTTCGGGCAAGTCCAGCCTGCTCAAGATCATGGCGGGCGTGGACAAGGAGTTCGAAGGTGAAGCCCTGCCCATGCCGGGCCTGAGCATTGGCTACCTGCCGCAGGAACCGCAGCTCGACCCGACGCGCACCGTGCGCGAGGAGGTCGAGGACGCGATGGCCGAGGTCAATGCAGCGCGCGCGCGGCTGGACGAGGTGTATGCGGCCTACGCCGAAGAGGACGCCGATTTCGACGCCCTGGCGGCCGAGCAGGCGCAGCTCGAAGCCGTCATCGCGGCGGCGGGCACCGACAGCGAGCATCAGCTGGAGATAGCCGCCGACGCGCTGCGCCTGCCGCCCTGGGAGGCGGTGATAGGCAAGCTCTCGGGCGGCGAAAAGCGCCGCGTGGCGCTGTGCAAGCTGCTGCTGTCCAAGCCCGACATGCTGTTGCTCGACGAGCCGACCAACCACCTGGACGCCGAAAGCGTGGAGTGGCTGGAGCAGTACCTGCATCGTTTCCCCGGTACCGTGGTGGCCATCACCCACGACCGCTACTTCCTGGACAACGCGGCCGAATGGATACTGGAGCTGGACCGCGGCCACGGCATTCCCTACAAGGGCAATTACACGGAGTGGCTGCTGCAGAAGCAAAACCGCCTGGAGCAGGAGCAAAAGGGCGAGGAGGCACGCGCCAAGGCGCTCAAGAAAGAGCTGGAGTGGGTGCGCCAGAACGCCAAGGGGCGCCAGGCCAAGTCCAAGGCGCGCATCGCGCGCTTCGAGGAGCTGTCCGACCACGAATACCAGAAGCGCAACGAAACCCAGGAAATCTTCATCCCCGTGGCCGAGCGCCTGGGCACGCAGGTCATCGAATTCCACGGCGTCACCAAGAGCTTTGGCGACCGGGTGCTGATCGACAACCTGAGCTTCACCGTGCCGGCGGGCGCGATCGTCGGCATCATCGGTCCGAATGGCGCGGGCAAGTCCACGCTATTCAAAATGATAGCAGGCAGGGAACAGCCAGACAGCGGCGAAGTCGTGCTGGGGCAGACGGTGAAACTTGCCTACGTGGACCAGTCGCGCGACGCGCTGAGCGCCGAGAAGACCGTGTGGGAAGACATCTCGGGCGGGCTGGACATCATCAACGTGGGCAAGTTCCAGATGGCCAGCCGCGCTTATTGCGGGCGCTTCAACTTCAATGGTCAGGACCAGCAGAAGAAGGTGGGCAATCTATCGGGCGGCGAGCGCGGGCGCCTGCACCTGGCCAAGACGCTGATCCAGGGCGCCAACGTGCTGCTGCTGGACGAACCGTCCAATGACCTGGACGTGGAGACCCTGCGCGCGCTCGAAGACGCCTTGCTGGAGTACGCCGGCACGGTGCTCGTCATCAGCCACGATCGCTGGTTCCTTGACCGCATCGCCACGCACATCCTCGCCGCCGAGGGCGACAGCCAGTGGTTCTACTTCGATGGCAACTACCAGGAGTACGAGGCGGACAAGAAAAAGCGTCTGGGCGAAGAGGGTGCCGCGCCGAAACGGGTACGCTACAAGGCTTTGAAGTAAAACACTGCCTTCGGCCGCACACGTCGTCGGGATTACGCTTACGCCATGTCGGGCTCTTCTGCAGATTCGGTAGCCATTTACAGGGCCGGCATCGTCGGCGCGGTCAAGCGCGCCAGCGCGCTCATGGCAGACCTGTTGCAGCAGGTGCGTGCAGACTGGCCGCAAGGCAGCCACAGTGGCGCGCTCGACGCGCAGGCACTGCAACTGCTGCTCAAGAACGAAGTCAAGCTGGTTACCCAGTTCCCGCTGATGATGCTGGAGCTGTTTGCCCAAGGCACGGCAACGCAGGCGGGGACGGCCTTCGCGGGCGGCAAGCCCGGCGCGCCCGCAAGGAGCGATGTGCGTTTGCGCGTGGACATGGTGCGTGTGCGCCAGAGCATCGCCGCCGAGGTAGGGCCGGCGCTCTCCGAACTCGATACGCTGATTGGCGCCGCTCAGGGGTTCGATCGCGTCCAGCCCGAGCGCAACCCGCTACGCCCGGGCAACTACGTGCGTGCACTGTTCGCGGTGGTCTATGGGCTGGACGCGCCAGCGGAAATCTGCCGCCTGTGGCTGCAGCGCATGGCGCCGGCGCTCGGACCGTTGCTGGCAAGGGAATATCTGCGTGTCTCCGAGCAGCTGCGCGGGCACGGCATTCAGCCTCTGCATTACCTCTCGACTGGCCGCAGCAGGTTCTCCGATCTCGCAGGGGACGAGCGTGGCATGGGGGCGCGTATGGACGTGGCCGAAAGCTTTCTGACGCCGCTGGGCCAGGAGGCCTTGCCGGACATCGATTCTTCGATGTGGGACTCGGTGCGTCCCGCTTCGACCCTGCAGGTGCCCGAAGCGGGGGAGTCCGCAGCCGCGCTGCTCGGCGGGGACGCATCCGGGACGCCGCCGGCTGCGGACGACCGGGCGGCTTCGCATGTGCAGGAGGCTGCACGGTCATACAACGGACTTGCCGAGTCCGTGCCCAAAGCCGCTGCGGCCGACGTCTCCGCGTCGGCTGCGGCAGCGGATTCCGAGGCAGCGCAGCCGCCGGGCCAGACCGGGCTGCAATTGGGCGACTGGGTGGAGATCCGCGCGGCCCAAGGCCAGGTGCGCACGCAGTTGACCTGGCTCAGCCCGCGCGAGACCTTGTTTCTTTTCACCCAGGCCGATGGCAGCACCCAGAGCATGACCTCGCGCATGGTCGTGCGGCTGCTCGATAGCGGCGCGATGAAGCGTGCGGGCGGTGCAAGCCAATGAAAAAGGGCCTGCGCGGTACACAGGCCCCGGTGGCTTGAAGGGAGAGCCGGCGCTCGTGCCACCGGCCCTGCAGACACTCAGACCCCGAGATAGCGCTGGATGACTTCGGGCTGCTTTTTCAGCTCGGCGGTCGTGCCCTCGTGCACGATCTGGCCATTGTTCAGGATGTAGGCGCGGCTTGCGAGGGCCATCGCGGCCGCCAGATTCTGCTCGATCAGCACAATGGTCTGGCCTGCCTTGGCCAGGTCGTGGCAGACCCGGATCAGGTCTTGCACGATCACCGGCGCCAGTCCCTCGAAGGGCTCGTCCAGCAGGATGATCTTGGGGTCGCGCACGAGCGCCCGGGCAATCGCCAGCATCTGCTGCTCGCCGCCGGACAGGTCGGTGCCGCGGCTGGTCTTGCGTTCATGCAGCCGCGGAAAGATGGAGTAGATGCGCTCCAGCGGCCATTTGTTCTTCGCGGTGAGCCCGGCGAGGACGATGTTCTCCTCGACGTTCAGGCTGCCGAAGACGCGCCGCTCCTCATGCACCAATTGCAGCCCGGCCATGGCGATCTCGTGGGCCTTCTTGCCGGCCACCTCGACGCCATCGAGCTTGACGCTGCCGGTCTTGGGCTTGACCACTCCGGCCAGGCTCTTGAAGGTGGTGGACTTGCCGGCGCCGTTGCGTCCCAGCAGGGCCACCACCTCGTTCTTTTCCACGCGCATTCCGACATCGAAGAGGATGTGGCTGTCGCCGTAGTAGCTGTTGACTCCGCTGACTTCTAGCAGGCTCATTGCGTCTCTCCATGCACGCCGCCGAGGTAGGCTTCCTGCACCAAGGCGTTGTTCTTGATTTCGTCCGGGGTGCCCTCGACGAGCAGACGCCCTTCCTGCAGCACGGTCACGCGTTCGACCAGTTCGAACAGCGAATCCATGTCGTGGTCGATGATGACCAGCGTGCGCCCCTTGGCGATGGACTTGAGCAGGGCCACGGTTTCTATTCGTTCCTCCGCGCTCATGCCGGCCAGCGGTTCGTCGAGCAGCAGCAGCGAAGGGGAGGTGGCCAGTGCCAGGCCCACTTCCAGCCGGCGTTTTTCACCATAGGCCAGGTCGGCGACCTGGGCATCGAGCCGGTGCGTCAGATGTACCAGCGCCGCGGTGCTCTCCACCTGCGCCGTCAGGCCGCGAACCTTGTCCATGGACTTGAGCAGATCGGCCTTGAACTTGCCGCGCAGTTCTGCCAGGGCAGAGATCATCAGGTTCTGGCGCACGGTCAGGCGCTCGAACAGCTGATTGATCTGGTAGCTCTTGGTCAGGCCGATCTGGCAGGCTTCGGTCACGCCCATGTGGGTGATGTCGCGCCCGTCGAACTTGATGGTTCCCGAGGTCGGCTTGACTTCGCAGGTGAGCATCTTGAAGAAGGTGCTCTTGCCCGCGCCGTTGGGGCCGATGATGCCGCGGATCTCGCCATAGTTGACGGCAAAGTCGATGTCGCTGTTGGCGGCGATGCCACCATAGTGCTTGGTCAGCCCCTTGACCTCGATGATGTGTCCGCTCTGGTTGCGCGTGCTCTTGTGGCGCAGCGCACCGGTGCTGGCCGTGGGCATGGCCGTGGCGGGCTCGGGAGCGCTGGTTCTCTTGTGGGTGCCGACGAGTTTGTGGTAGATGTCCACGAACAGGCCCACCAGGCCGCGGCGCAGGAACACCACCAGGAGCACGAACACGATGCCCAGGATCAGCTTCCAGGTGGCGCCCAGATTGAGCACGGTCTGGAAGAAGTCGCTCAGCAGCAGCCAGGTGGCCGAGCCCAGCAGCGGGCCGAAGAGCGTGCCCGCGCCGCCGATGGCGGTCATCATCACGACCTCGCCAGAGGTGGCGAACATGAAGGCGTCCGGCGGCATGAAGCCCTGCATGACCGCCAGCAACCCCCCACCGAAGCCCGCATACATGGCCGCGACGATGAACACCACCAGCTTGTAGCGGTGGATGTTGTGGCCCAGCGCCAGCGCACGGTCGGGGTTTTCGCGGATTGCGCGCATCACCAGCCCGAAGGGCGAGCGCACCATGCGCAGCGCAATCGCCAGGCCGATGAAGAACCAGAAGGCGAAAAAGGCGTATTGCTCGAGGTCGCTCTTGAACTGGATGGTGGTGAACCCGAGGCCCAGACTGGCCGAAGGCACGCCGGGCAGGCCGTTCTCGCCCCCGGTGTACTCCGCGAGCGGGTTGAACTCCATGAAGAAGAACACCTCGGCGATCGCCACCGTGATCATCGCGAAGTAGATGCCGGTGCGTCGCAGTGCCACCATGCCGACGAGGTAGCCGGCGACGCCGGCCACGATGGTGCCGAAGATGATGGCCAGCACCACGTTGGTGAACGAGGTCTGCGTCAGCAGATAGGCCGCGAACATGCCGCCGGTACCGAAGAAGGCCGACTGGCCGAAGGACAGCAGGCCGGTGTAGCCGAACAGCAGGTCAAAGCCTATGCCGACCAGACCGAAGATCATGATCCGGTTGATCGTCGCCGGCGTAAAACCGAGCGGCGGGAGGATGAAGGGGACGGCAATCAGGGCGAGCAGCGTCAGCAGCTCGGCAAGAAATGGAATTTTTCTGGACATCTGGAACTCTGCTCGGGATTTAGGTGCGACCAATAGAGCCCATCAGACCGCGCGGCCGGAAGACCAGGACGAGGGTCATGGCTACGAAGAGCATGATCATGGAATAGGCCGGGTTGACCATCGAGGTCAGCGAGATGATCTCCCCCGCGATCAGGCCGCCGAGGATGGCGCCGGGAAAGGACCCCACGCCGCCGATCACCACCACCACGAAGGTCTGCACCAGGATGGCGTCACCGCTGTCGGGCGACATCGCGACCACGGGTGAATAGACGATGCCCGAGAAGCCCGCTGCCATTGCGCCTATGCCGAACACCAGCGTGAAGACCTTGTAGACGTTGATGCCGAGCGAATCGACGGCCACCGAATCTTCGATGCCCGCGCGCACGATCATGCCGATGCGCGTGCGGTACAGCACCCAGTAGAGCACCAGCAACGCCACCGCGATGATGCCCAACAGCGCCAGGCGGTAGGTGGGATAGACCATGAAGCCCATGTTGGTGATGCCGCCGAAGATGTCCGGCGGTGGCACCTTCTTGGACAGGCTGCCGAAAAAGTAACGGATCAACTCGGCGAAGACGATGCTCAGGCCGAAGGTCACGAGCAGTTGGTCTTCGTCGGGCCTTGAGTAAAAGTGCTTGATGATCACCTGTTCCATGATCACGCCGACGACCATGACGAACAGGGCTCCGGCAGCCACGGCCAGAATGAAGGAATGCGAATATTCAAACGCGAGCCAGCCCGCATACCCGCCGAGCATGAACAATGCGCCATGCGCCAGATTGAGCACGCCCAGCGTGCCGTAAATGATCGTCAGGCCGGAAGAGATAAGCGCCAGCAGCGCCCCTAATACTAGCCCGTTGAACAATTGCGATAGGAAATTGGCTGTGTTAATCACATTGCCCCGCCGTGGTTGTCAATCGATTCAATAAACGGAGTGCGCCACCAGCCCCTGAGTGAATCGATATTCACACAGGGCCGGCTTTTCCAAAGGGAAGGGCGCAGTCAGGCGTGCCGTTGCCGAAATGGTTCAGACACGCCTGCTGGTTTCTCAGGTGTAATCGCCCAGCTTGCAGCCGAAGGCGTCGGGCTTTTGAATGACCTTGGCGCCATCGACGATTTCGACGATGTCCCAGAAGTCCTCGTCGTTCTTCATGTCCTTCTTTTCCTTGCCGCGCACGATGATCACCGGGCGCACGCACTGGTGGTCTTCGGGGCGGTAGTGCACGTCACCGAGCAGCGAAGGAATGGTTTCGCCCTTTTCCCACTGCTTGATCACGTCGGGGGGGTAGAAGCTGCCGGCCTCGGTGACCATGCGCGCCCAGTGCGCGAAGCTCACATAGCCGTTTTCGGCACCCCACTCCGGGCGATAACCGTACTTCTTGTGGAAGGACTCGACGAACATCTTGGCCAGCGGGTACTTGTCTTCCAGCGTCCACCAGAAGTCGGTCGCCGCGTAGACGCCGTGCGTGATGTCCACGCCGGCTTCCTTGGCGATGAACGGAATCTGGTAGGGCAACACCAGCGTCATCTTCGGGATCAGGCCGAACTGCTTGGCCTGCTGCGAGGACAGCACCGCGTCACGGCCCCAGTTGACGTTGATCAGGAACTCTGCGCCCGAATTGGCGATGTTGGTCAGGTACTGGCTGAAGTCCTGCGTGCCCAGGGGCGAGACCTGGTTGGTCACCATCTTCCAGCCACCTTCCTTGGTCAGGTAGTTGTTGACCGATTCGGTGGTGGTGTGGCCGTAGGTGTAGTCCGGCGTCATGAACGCGGCCTTGCGGTTCTTGCCGAACTGCTTGACCAGGATGGGACCGATGGCGTTGGCGGTCATCTCGCCGTAGACGCCCTGGCGGAAGCCGTAGCGCACGCAATCCTTGCCGGTGGTGTCGTTGGAGCCCGAGATGGCCGCCATGTAAATGATTTTTTCGCGCTGCGCGAACTTGTTCATCGCCACTGCCACGGCCGAGGAGGTCGATCCGGTCATGGCGATGATCTTGTTCTGCGCGATGAAGGTCTGCGAGACCTGCAGTGCCTGGTTGGGTTTGGCGGCCGAGTCGGCCGAAAGCAGCTTCACCTTCTTGCCGTTGACGCCGCTGTTGACCTTGGGTGCGAGCGCCTTCATCAGCTCATGGTTGGTGTTGATGTGCTCGATGGCCAGCTCCATGCCCTTGAGCTCGTCGGCGCCCTGCACCGCATAGGTGCCGGTCAGGGGCACGGCGGCGCCCAGATAGACGGTGTCGCCCTGCGAGCCCTCGGGCCAGGTTGCGCCCAGCTTGGGCTTGTCCTGGGCCATGGCCCATTGCACGCCCCCGAGGCCGGTGGCCACCATGCCGCCCGCAGCGCTGATTTGCAGTGCGCTGCGACGTGACACGCCGTTTGTCGATTCAAACTTGGACATATGTCTCCTTCGTGGTTGGTAATCGTGATCCGAATCCCATGGCAATCGATGGATTGCCAATGGCCTTGAAGCGCACGGTGGCCGGTTTGAGTGCCAGTCCGAAATTGCAGCGGACCGTCCGTTTCAATCACTGGCCATCGATGCCAGTGCATGGTCTTCCACACGCGACGCTATGCAATGTAGGCCCGTGGCGCAATAGAGCCTAGACTCGAAAACCCCGAGAAAATACGCGCTTTCAGACGCCCCAATGTCAGGCGCGCGTAAGAGATTGGCCGATGGCGCGCCTCGGCGCGCATTCGTTCAATGCCGCGAAGTGCGGGCAGCGCATGCGGTTTGGGACGCGGCCCGGCATGCGCCGGGCGAGTATCAGGGGTTGCCTGCAGTGCGCTTGGCGCGCGCCTTGGGCGTATAGCCGAGGGCGAGAGAAATTTCCTGAGCGCAGGACTGCAGCTTGGGCAGCCAGCCGTCGTCGAGCCGATCCGCTGGCGCCGAAATGGACAGCCCGGCCACCAGTTCGCCCTGGTCGTCGTGGATGCCGGCGGCGATGCAGCGCACGCCGATTTCCAGCTCCTCGTTGTCGCGCGCCATGCCGTACTGGCGCGCGTGCGAGAGCTCGCGCTCGAGCAGCGGCAATTGGGTGATGCTGTTGCGCGTATGTCCGGGCAAACCGGTGCGTGCGCAGTAGGCGCGCACGCGTTGCGGCTCTTCCGCCGCGAGGAAGAGCTTGCCGGTGGAAGTCAGATGCAGCGGTGCATGCCCGCCGATGGCGCGCACCACCTGCATGCCCGAGCGCTCGCTGTAGGCGCGCTCGATGTAGACGATCTCGTCGCCCTGGCGCACGCTGAGGTTGACCGGCTGCTGGATGAGCTTGTGCAGCCTGCGCATCGGCAAAATCGCCGCGTCGCGCACGTTCAACCTCGCCTTGACGAGATTGCCCAGCTCCAGCAGGCGCATGCCCAGGCGATAGCTGCCTGATTCGGGCCGGTCCACGAAGCGGCCTATGGTCAGGTCGTGCAGGATGCGGTGGGCGGTGGACGGGTGCAGGCCGGAGCGGTCGCTGAGGTCCTTGAGTGAAACTGGTTCATCGCGTGCCGCCAGAATGTCGATGAGCTGGAACATGCGCTCCAGCACCTGCACGCTGGGACGGGGCGACAGATCGGAAGACGGTTTTTTCATGGCACAGCACTCGTTACACGGGAGCGCATTTTATATTGTGAAAATATATCGGCAGGCATCTCCCGCTCAGCATGCTTTCCGTGCGGCGCGCTGGCTGCGACAATGGTTGCGATTTGAAGGGGTACAAGGACGTGATGCTGCTGCAGGCCGATGAATCCCAGCTGGTGCTGGTGGACTATCAGGAACGCTTGATGCCGGCGATTTGCGAATCGCAGGCGGTGCTGGCCAACGCCCGGCGGCTGGGGCAGGCCGCGCGGCGCTTGGGCGTGCCGGTGTGGGGCACCGAGCAGAATCCCGAGCGGCTTGGTCCCAACGATCCACAGTTGCGCGCCTTGTCGGACAAGACGCTGGCCAAGATGCATTTCAGCGCGGTAGCCGATGGTCTCGCGCAATGGCTCGCCCCCACGGTCACGCCGGCGCGCGGCAATGCACGCAGTCTGCCGCGGCACCTGCGCCAGAGCGAGTCACAGAAGGCCCAGCGCTGCAGCATCGTGCTGGGAGGCTGCGAAGCCCATGTCTGTCTGCTGCAGACGGCGCTGGAGCTGATTGACGAAGAATGGGAGGTCTGGGTGGTCACCGATGCCTGCGGCTCGCGCACCGAGCGCAACCGCGACGCGGCCTTCGACCGCCTGGCCGGCGCGGGCGCCGAACTGGTGACGACCGAGATGGTGATCTTCGAGTGGCTGCGCAGCTGCGAGCATGCAGATTTCAAGGAGCTGCAGGCCTTGATCAAATAGCGTGACGAGGGGTGCAGGCCTGGTTCTGCGCGACAGAGATCGATTTCATGACCAAGAAGGAGACAAGGATGGATATGGCAGGCAGTTACGAGAAAACCCGGGCGGCAGCGCTGGCCGACCCGGCCGGGTTCTGGGCCGAGGTGGCGCGCGGCATCGACTGGGTCAAACCCTGGGACAAGGTGGTCGACGACGCGCGCAAACCCTTCTACCGCTGGTTCGCCGGGGCCGAGCTCAATACCTGCTACAACTGCCTGGACCGGCATGTGGAGCGTGGCCGTGCCGACCAGCTGGCGCTGGTATACGACAGCCCGCTGGCCGGTGCACAGCGCAAGTTCACCTACCGCGAGCTGCGCGACGAAGTCGCGCGCTGCGCCGGCGTATTGCGTGGCATGGGCGTGCAAAAGGGCGACCGCGTGGTGATCTACATGCCCATGGTGGCGGAAGCCGCGATCGCCATGCTGGCCTGTGCGCGCATCGGCGCGGTGCATTCGGTGGTCTTTGGCGGTTTTGCCGCGCCGGAGCTCGCCAAGCGCGTGGTGGATGCCAGGCCCAAGGTGATGATGTCGGCCTCCTGCGGGTTGCTGCCGGGCAAGGCCGTACCCTACAAGCCGCTGCTCGACGAGGCGCTGGAGATTGCCGGCGCTCCCGACACCCCCTGCCTGGTGCTGCAGCGGCCCGAGCTGCGCTGCGAGATGGTGGCCGGGCGCGACGTGGACTGGCAGGATGCCATGTCCCGCGCCGAACCTGCCGATTGCGTGCCGGTGGCGGCGACCGATCCGCTGTATGTCATCTACACCTCGGGCACGACAGGCAAGCCCAAAGGGGTGGTGCGCGACAACGGCGGCCATGCGGTGGCGCTGCGCTGGTCGATGGAGGCGGTGTTCGGTGCCCAGCCCGGTGACGTTTACTGGGCGGGCTCGGACGTGGGCTGGGTGGTGGGCCACTCCTACATCGTCTACGGGCCGCTGCTGCAAGGCTGCACCACCATCCTCTACGAAGGCAAGCCCGTGGGCACGCCGGATGCGGGCGCCTTCTGGCGCGTGTGTGCCGAGCATGGCGTGAACGTGTTCTTCACCGCACCGACCGCCTTTCGCGCGATCAAGAAGGAAGACCCCGAGGGCGCGCTCGTCAAGCGCTACGACTTGTCACGCTTTCGTACGCTGTTCCTCGCCGGTGAACGCGGCGACCCCGACACCATCGAATGGGCGCAGCGCATTCTGGGTGTGCCGGCGATAGACAACTGGTGGCAGACCGAGCTGGGCTGGCCGGCGATCAGCAACTGCATGGGCATCGAAGTGCTGCCGGTGCACCCGGGCTCACCCACCAAACCGGTACCCGGGTTCGACATCCGCATCCTGGATGAAGAAGGCAATGAAAAGCCGGCGGGCGAGATCGGCAGCCTGGTCATCAAGCTGCCGATGCCGCCGGGTACGCTCTACACGCTGTGGAACAACGAAAAAGGCTACGAGGAAACCTATCTGTCGCGCTACCCCGGCTATTACCTGTCCGGGGATGCCGGTTTCGTGGATGCGGAAGGCTATGGCTGGGTGATGTCGCGCATCGATGACATCATCAACGTCGCCGGCCATCGGCTCTCGACCGGTCAGATGGAGGAAATTCTTGCCTCGCACCCCGACGTGGCCGAGGCGGCCGTCGTTGGCGTGGCCGATGCGCTCAAGGGCCAGGTGCCGCTCGGGCTGGTGGTGCTCAAGTCGGGCGTCAAGCACAGCGATGAAGAAGTCTGCAGGGACCTCGTGGCGCGCGTTCGCTCGCAGCTTGGCGCGGTGGCCGACTTCAAGAGCGTGCATGTGGTGGCGCGTCTGCCCAAGACACGTTCGGGCAAGGTCTTGCGCGTCACCATCCGCACCATGGCCGACGGCGGCGAAGTGAAGGTGCCCGCCACCATCGAGGACGACGCGGTGCTGCCCGAGATCAAGGCGGCGCTGGCCGCACTCGGTTACCCGCGCGCACCCGCCTGAAGGTGCCGGAGGGCTGGGCTCGCGCTACATCGCCCGCGCACTTTCGCGTGCAGCCACGCGATCGCGCCAGGCCTGCAGTGCGGCAAAGCCTTCTTCGCCCGCGTTGAATTTCATCAGGCGGGCAAATTCCAGCGCGCAGAAAGCGGTGATGTCGGCGATGGTGAAGCGCTCGCCCGCGATCCAGTCCTGCGTGGACAGCGTGGCGTCCAGCCACCGCGCGCTTTCGCGCACTTTCTGCCCCTGAGACTGCCCGAAATCTGGAAACTGCGGCTTTTCGAGCGTAGCCAAGCCCGGATGGGTGTGGCGCACGCAGTTGGCAATCGGCAGCAGCCAGTACCACTCGACGCGCCGGTCGTGCATCTCGATGAAGGCGCGTTCGTCAAAATCCACCCCCATCAGCGGGTTTTGCGGGTACAAGCCTTCAAGATAGGTGCAGATGGCGCGTGTTTCACTCAGGGTGCGGCCATCATCGAGCTCCAGCGCGGGTACCCTCGAGACCGGTACCCTGGCCTGGTAGGCGGGTGCCTTGTGCTCGCCCGCATTCAGATCGATGGTCACGAAGTCGATGCCGGTGATGCCTTTTTCGGCCATGAACATCAGTACGCGCCGTGGATTGGGCGCGCGTGTGGCGGTATAGAGTTTCATTGCTGGCTCTCCTGGGAGGTGCGGCCCATCATCACCATGCTGCGGGCCTGCTCGGAAAACTCGCGCGAACCGGCTTCGCCGTCGCGGCTCAGGTCGATCTTTGCCGGCGGGCGCTCGATGCCGCGCTGCACGGCCGGTCGTGCGCGGATTGCATCGCGCCAGCGCTTGAGGTGCGGCAGGCCCTCGATGGGCACACCCGACCAGCGATGGGTGCGCACCCAGGCCCAGTTGGCGATGTCGGCAATGGAATAGTGGCCCGCCAGCCATTCATGGTGAGCGAGGTGGGTGTCGAGCACCTCGAAGAGGCGGCGGCTTTCGGCCTGGTAGCGCTCGATGGCGGCCGGTATCCGGGTCGGGAAATAGCGGTAGAAGACGTTGGCCTGACCCATCATCGGGCCTACGCCGCCCATCTGGAACATCAGCCACTGCAGCACGCGCGAGCGGCCCTTGGCGTCTGCAGGCATGAGGCGGCCGGTCTTCTCGGCCAGATAGATCAGGATGGCGCCCGATTCGAACACCGCGAAGTCCCCGGCATCATGGTCCACGATGGCCGGAATGCGGCCATTGGGGTTGATGGCAAGGAACTCGGGGCGCTTTTGTTCGCCCTGGCTCAGGTCCAGCACCTTGAGCGCGTAGGGCAGGCCCAGTTCTTCCAGCGCAATGGAAACCTTGTGGCCGTTGGGCGTGGCGGCGGTGTAGAGCGTGATCATGGCCAGCATCCTAATCCAGCGCCTTTGGCGCTGCCGACCGCAGGAATAGCGCTCGCATGGGCGCAAGTAGAATCACCGCTCCTGAAGCGCGGGTGGCGAAATTGGTAGACGCACCAGGTTTAGGTCCTGACGCCAGCAATGGCGTGCCGGTTCGAGTCCGGCCTCGCGCACCAGTCAGAACTCCAGGTTGTCGATCAGGCGGGTCTGGCCCAGCCGGGCCGCGCCCAGCGCCACCAGTTGTCCGGCGCGCAGCGTCTCGGCGGTCGGCGGCTGTAGGTCGCTGCGCTGGCGCACCACGAGGTAGTCGGGCTGCCAACCGCCGTCGCCCAGGCGCTGCATCGCCTGTGCCTCCAGGGCGCCGAGCTTGCTGCCCGGCTCCAGGGCGGCTTGCGACAGCCAGGCGAGCGTGCGCGAAAGCTGCACCGCCCGGGCGCGCTCTTCATCGCTCAGATAGGCGTTGCGCGAGCTCAGTGCCAGGCCATCTGCGGCGCGGCAGATATCGGCGCTGACGATTTCCACCGGCAGCGCGAACTGGCGCACCATCCGGCGGATGACCATTTGCTGCTGGTAGTCCTTGCGGCCGAAAACGGCCGTGCCGCCCGAACCGGCGAACACGCACCACAGCAGCTTCATGACCACGGTGCACACCCCCGTGAAAAAGCCGGGACGAAACTGCCCTTCAAGGATGTTGGCCAGTGCCGGGTCGGGCGTGACCGTGAAGGTCTGCGGTTCGGGATACAGATCGCGCTCGGCGGGCGCGAAGACGATGTCGCAGGATTCGGCCTCAAGACGGCTGCAGTCGGCCTGCAGCGTGCGTGGATAGCTATCAAAATCCTCATGCGGCAGAAACTGCAGGCGGTTGACGAAGATGCTCGCAACCAGTACCTCGCCCAGCGGCCTGGCCTGGCGCACCAGGGCCAGATGGCCGTCGTGCAGGTTGCCCATGGTGGGCACGAAGGCAGGGCGCCCGCGCCCGTGCAGGGCGGCGCGCAGATCGGAAATCGTGTGTACGACTTGCATGGGGCGTTGGGCGGCTACCAGGCGTGCACCGCGTCGTCGGGGAAGCTGCCCCCCTTGACGGCCTGGACGTAGGCTTCGATCGCGCCCTTGATGCTGCCGGCGTCCGGCATGAAGTTGCGCACGAAGCGCGGCATCTTTCCGAGGTTCATGCCCAGCATGTCGTGCAGCACCAGAACCTGGCCGGCGGTGCCCTTGCCGGCCCCGATCCCTATGGTGTGGCAGCGCGGCAGCTCTTCGGTCAGGCTCGCGGCCAGCTGCGCCGGCACCATTTCGAGCACGATCATCTCGGCGCCTGCGTCCTGCAGTTCCAGCGCGTGGCTGCGCAGCGTGGCGGCTGCCTCGTCGCCGCGGCCCTGCACGCGGTAGCCACCCAGCGCGTGCACGGTCTGCGGCGTCAGTCCCAGGTGGGCGCAGACGGGGATGCCGCGCTCCACCAGGTAGCGCACGGTGGGCGCGGTCCAGCCGCCGCCTTCTAGCTTGACCATGTGCGCCCCGGCCTGCATCAGCCGGGTGGCGCTGTGCAGCGCCTGCTGGGGCGACTCGCCATAGCTGCCGAAGGGCAGGTCGCCGATCAGCCACGCGGTGCCCTGCACGCGGCGCACGCCGCGCGAGACGCTGGCCATGTGGTAGCACATGGTCTCCAGCGTCACGCCCACGGTGCTCGCAAGGCCCTGGCAGACCATGCCGAGCGAATCTCCCACCAGGATGCATTCCACGCCGGCGGCGTCGGCCACCGCGGCAAAGGTGGCGTCGTAGGCCGTGAGCATGGTGATCTTTTCACCGGCTTCGCGCATCTGGGCCATGCGCGGCAGGCTGACGGGGCGGCGCTGGGGCAGCGGCGCGGCGGTGGGCAGGGTGCCGTAAGGGGTGCCTGGGGTAGGCGCGGGAGCGTTCATCGCGGGTTCCTGGCTGCAAAACGCGGGCAAGTCTATGCCAAGCGTGCCGCTCCTGGTGGACGCAGAGACGAAAAAGGCCCGCCGAAGCGGGCCTGGGTAGGACAGCGTCCGGGCTTACTTGACGTCGATGGCGGTCTTCTTGCCGTCCACGAACTTGCTCAGGGTGTAGGTGGGGTCCTTCATTTCGCCGTTGGCTTCGAAGCGGATGTGCGAGGTCACGCCCTGGTAGTCGCTCTTCTGCAGGAAGGGGATGTAGACCTTGGGATCCCAGGAATTGGCGCGCTTCATCGCGTCGGCCAGCAGCATCACGCCGTCATAGAAGTAGGGGCTGTAGACCTGGAACTGGCCGGGGTACTTCTCGTCGTAGCGCTTCTTCCACTCGATGCCGCCGGGCATCTTCTCGATGGAGGAGCCGCCATCGGCGCAGACTACGTTTTCCAGCGTCTTGGCACCGGCCGCGACCTTGGCGAGCTCGGGCACGCACATGCCGTCACCGCCGAACATCTTGACGTCGTTCATGCCCAGTTGGGCCATCTGGCGCAGCATGGGGCCGGCCTGGCCGTACATGCCGCCGTAGAAGATGGCCTGGGGCTTCTTCGCCTTGATCGAGGTCAGGATGGCCATGAAGTCGGTGGCCTTGTCGTTGGTGAACTCGTTGGCCACGACCTTGACGCCGAGCTTTTCCAGGTCGCGCTTGTACACGCTGGCAATGCCCTGGCCGTAGGGGGTGCGGTCGTCGACCACGGCCACCTGCTTCAGGCCCAGGGTCTTGGCGGTGTAGTTGGCCAGCGCGGCGCCCAGCGCGTTGTCGTTGGCGATCACGCGGTAGGTGGTGTCCCAGCCCGGCTTGGTCAGGTCGGGGTTGGTGGCGGCGCCGGTGATCATCGGAATGCCGCAATCATGGAACACCTTGGACGAGGGGATGGCCACGCCCGAGTTCACGAAGGTGACGGCGCCCGCAACCTTCTGGTCGCACAGCTTCTGCGAGGCGGCCGTGCCCTGCTTGGGGTCGGCGCCATCGTCCTCGGCGACGATCTCGAACTTGATCTTCTTGCCGCCGATTTCCATGCCCTTGGCATTGAGGTCCTCGATGGCCATGCGCACGCCGTTTTCGTCGTCCTTGCCGAAGTGGGCCTGGGGACCGGAAACCGGGCCGATGTGGCCGATCTTGATGACTTGCTCCTGGGCAAGCGCGCCGGAGCTCACTCCGATAGAACCGATGCCGGCCACGACGGCGGCGACAAACAACTTGCGCGAAATCTCCATTGAAGGCTCCTGATCTGCAGAAAAATGCGAAAGCGCAACCTTATGGAGCTGCGGCCTTCTTGGCAATGGCGAAAACACCTGCATTTGCGCTTTTCACCACATGGTTTACCCGCGCAAAAAAAGGGCCGCGCAAGGCGGCCCTTCGGTGGCGAAAGCGGGCGCTTTCAGCCCTGTGCTTACATGCCCATGCCGCCCATGTCGCCCATGCCGCCGGGCATGCCGGGGGCGGGGGCTTCTTCCTTGGGCGCTTCAACGACCATGGCTTCGGTGGTCAAGAGCAGCGAAGCCACCGAGGCGGCGTGCTGCAGCGCGGCGCGCGTGACCTTGGTCGGGTCCAGGATACCCATCTCCAGCATGTCGCCGTAGGTGTCGTTGGCGGCGTTGAAGCCGTAGTTGCCCTTGCCTTCGAGCACCTTGTTGACCACCACGGATGGCTCGCCGCCGGCGTTGGCCACGATCTCGCGCAGCGGCGCCTCGATGGCCTTGAGCACCAGCTTGATGCCCGCGTCCTGCTCGGCGTTGTCGCCCTTGAGGTCCCCAATGGCTTGCTTGGCGCGCAGGAAGGCGACGCCGCCGCCGGCCACGATGCCTTCTTCCACCGCGGCACGCGTGGCGTGCAGCGCGTCTTCCACGCGGGCCTTCTTCTCCTTCATCTCGACTTCGGTCGCGGCGCCGACCTTGATCACCGCCACGCCGCCAGCGAGCTTGGCCACGCGCTCCTGCAGCTTCTCGCGGTCGTAGTCGCTGGTGGCTTCCTCGATCTGCACGCGCACCTGCTTGACGCGTGCCTCGATGTCGTCGGCGCTGCCTGCACCGTCGATGATGGTGGTGTTTTCCTTGGCGATCTCCACGCGCTTGGCCTGGCCCAGATCGGCCAGCGTGGCCTTCTCCAGCGACAGGCCCACTTCCTCGGCGATCACCTTGCCGCCGGTCAGGATGGCGATGTCTTCCAGCATGGCCTTGCGGCGGTCGCCGAAGCCCGGGGCCTTGACGGCGACGACCTTCAGGATGCCGCGGATGGTGTTGACCACCAGCGTGGCCAGCGCCTCACCCTCGACGTCCTCGGCGATGATGAGCAGCGGACGGCTGGCCTTGGCCACCTGTTCCAGCGTGGGCAGCAGGTCGCGGATGTTGCTGATCTTCTTGTCGTAGAGCAGCACGAAGGGGTTTTCGAGAATGGCGACCTGCTTCTCGGGGTTGTTGATGAAGTAGGGCGAGAGGTAGCCGCGGTCGAACTGCATGCCTTCGACGACTTCCAGCTCGTTGTCCAGGCTCTTGCCGTCCTCGACGGTGATCACGCCTTCCTTTCCCACCTTGTCCATCGCGTCGGCGATGATCTTGCCCACCGACTCGTCGGCGTTGGCCGAGATCGAGCCGACCTGGGCGATTTCCTTGCTCGTGGTGGTGGCCTTGGAGGCCTGCTTGAGCTGCTCGACCAGCGCGATCACGGCCTTGTCGATGCCGCGCTTGAGATCCATGGGATTCAGGCCGGCGGCCACGTACTTGGTGCCTTCGCGCACGATGGCCTGGGCCAGCACGGTGGCGGTGGTGGTGCCGTCACCGGCGATGTCGTTGGTCTTGGAGGCCACTTCCTTCACGAGCTGCGCGCCCATGTTCTGCAGCTTGTCCTTGAGCTCGATTTCCTTGGCGACCGACACGCCGTCCTTGGTCACCGTGGGGGCGCCGAAGCTGCGCTCGAGCACCACGTTGCGGCCCTTGGGGCCCAGGGTGACCTTGACCGCGTTGGCCAGGATGTTCACGCCTTCCATCATGCGGGCGCGTGCGTCACCGCCGAAAACTACGTCTTTTGCTGCCATGTTTGGCTCCTGAAAATATGAATGAAATCAGCCTCAAACGCTTTACTGGTCTGCGCTTGCAGCTATGAATGGAGGAGTAATTACTTTTCGACGACGGCAAACAGGTCGTCTTCCTTCATCACGAGCAGCTCATCGCCGTCCACCTTGACGGTCTGACCGCTGTACTTGCCGAAGAGCACGCGGTCGCCCACCTTGACGTCCATCTTGATGCGGTCACCGTCCTCGTCGAGACGGCCCGGGCCCACGGCCAGCACTTCACCCTGGTCGGGCTTCTCGGCGGCGTTGTCGGGGATGACGATGCCCGAGGCCGTCTTGGTTTCGTTTTCGAGGCGCTTGACGACCACGCGGTCGTGCAGAGGACGAAGTTTCATGACAACTCCTGAAATTCACTGGTTGAAGAGGGTTCGCAAAAGCGGCCCCTTGAGGGCCGCCGCGCGCGCTTGGGAAAGGTGTTGTTAGCACTCAAACCCAACGAGTGCTAATCATAAGGGCGTTTGGCCCGATTTCAAGGCCCGTACGCAGGATTTCGGTCTTCTTCTTTGCGCGCCCCGGGGCGCTCAGAGCAGATGCAGGAATTTGTCCAGAATCTGGAAGTGGTCTTCGAAGAACCGCGCTTCCATGTCCGGCAGTTCGTGCAGCGCCACCCAGCGCGCCTGCGCCGCATCGTCGCCGCCCTGCACCGCCGGTGGCGTGGCGTCGTCCAAATCGATATGGTGCACGTGGGTGATGGTGCGCCCGCGCTGGCTGCGGTCGGGGTGGTCGAACACCTGCACCGAGCGCAGGCTCTGCGCCAGACGTCCTTCAGTGAGTGCGCAACCGGTCTCTTCGCGCAGCTCGCGCAGGCAGGACTGCCACAGGGTGTCGTGTGGCTCCAGAAAGCCGCCGGGCAGCGCCCACAGACCCTGGCCCGGCGCCTGGGCGCGCTGTACCAGCAGCACCTGGTCGCGGCAGCGCAGCAGCGCGTCCACGGTGACGAAGACGGGCGGATAGGGCGCCGCCGCCCAGGCCTGGCGGTAGTCGCGCAGCATGCGCCACTCCGCCTGCAGGTGCTGGTAGGGGGCTTGCGAAGCCATGCGGCGCAGCAGCGCGAGCGTGGCGGGCGGCGCCTGGTCGGCAAAGGGCGCAAGGGCGCTCGCCAGATCGGCCTGTGCGGCACCCAGCCAGGCATCGCGCAATTGCGTGGAATCGATCGCGCCCATGCGCGGCAGACTGAGCAGCTGCCAGCCTGGGAAGGCGCGCAGGTATTCGCTGCTTGCGTCCTTGAAGTGGCCGACGAGCGCGACGCGCGCCTCGGGGCCCGCATGCTGCGCGACGGCGCGGCGCACCGCATCGGCCCAGCGCGGCTCGTCGTAGTAGTCGCGTACCGGGCAGGGGATGAGGCGCTCGCGCAGTGACGGCTCGACGCTCGCACGCAGCAGCTCTGCGCGTTCCTGCCAGGTGAAGGGATTGCGCGGCGTGCGCGCCTGAAAGGCCGACCCCAGCACTACGACGACCAGGCGCGCCTGCCGCGCCGCCTCCTGCAGCAGCGCAAGATGTCCCTTGTGCACCGGCTGGAAGCGGCCTATCAGTACGGCGATGTCAAAGCGATGGTGGTCCATGGCGTGGGTGGATTCGGCGCGTGGCCGCTGGTGCCGCGACGGCTCTTGCAAGCGCGCCGCTGCGCTTCTTCAGGCTCTACAGGCCGCGCTGCTGCCCGCAGCAGCGCGGCCTGTGGCGCAAGGCCGCTTGAAGTTGCTGCGCACCTTCAAGGTTTACAACCCCGCTGCTGCCCGCAGCAGCGCGGCCTTGTCCGTTCTCTCCCAGGTGAACTCGGGTTCGTCGCGGCCGAAGTGGCCGTAGGCGGCGGTCTTGGCGTAGATCGGGCGTTGCAGGTCGAGCATTTGCAGGATGCCCTTGGGCCGCAGGTCGAAGTGCTGCGCCACCAGCTCGGCAATCCGCGTGTCCGGGACCACGCCGGTGCCTTCGGTATAGACGGTGACGTTCATCGGCCGCGCCACGCCGATGGCGTAGGCCACCTGGATCTGGCACTGGCGCGCCAGGCCGGCGGCGACGATGTTCTTGGCCACGTAGCGGCAGGCGTAGGCGGCGCTGCGGTCCACCTTGGTCGGGTCCTTGCCGCTGAAGGCACCTCCGCCATGCGGGCAGGAGCCGCCGTAGGTGTCGACGATGATCTTGCGCCCGGTCAGGCCGCAGTCACCCTGGGGGCCGCCGGTGACGAAGCGTCCGGTGGGGTTGATCAGGTACTTGGTGTCCTTGAGCCATTCGGCGGGCAGCACCGGCTTGATGATCTGCTCGACCACGGCTTCGATGAAGCTGGCCTTCATCTTCGTCGGCGTCTCGGACTGGTCGGGGCTGTGCTGGGTGGAGAGCACCACGGTGTCGATGCTGTGCACCTTGCCGTCGATGTAGCGCATCGTCACCTGGCTCTTGGCGTCGGGACGCAGGAAGGGCAGGGCGCCGCTCTTGCGCTGCTGCGCCTGGCGCTCGACCAGACGGTGGGCGTAATAGCTGGGCGCCGGCATCAGCGTGTCGGTCTCGTCGCAGGCGTAGCCGAACATCAGGCCCTGGTCGCCGGCGCCGGTGTTCAGGTGGTCGTCGCTCGCCTGGTCCACGCCCTGCGCGATGTCGTTGCTCTGCTTGTCGTAGGCCACCAGCACCGCGCAGCCCTTGTAATCGATGCCGTAGTCGGTGTTGTCGTAGCCGATGCGGCGGATGGTGTCGCGCGCCACCTGGATGTAGTCGACCTGGGCGTTGGTGGTGATCTCGCCGGCCAGCACCACCAGGCCGGTATTGGTCAGGGTTTCTGCAGCGACGCGCGAGCGGGGGTCCTGGGCAAGAACGGCGTCGAGGATGGCGTCGGAAATCTGGTCGGCCACCTTGTCGGGATGGCCTTCGGAGACGGATTCGGAAGTGAAGAGAAAGTCGCTCGCCATTTGTGCATAAACTCCTGGTTTCTAAGCATTTGGGGCGTTGCCCAAGCCTCCTCAGGAGCTTTGCGGCGAACGCTTTAGCAGTCTTGTTTCACGTCGCCCTGCAAGTTGCTCGGTTAACTCGGCGACCGCGCCATTGTAGTGAATGCCCCTGATCTTTCGCTTCTTGTCTCTGCTGCCGCTGTGGTTGCTGCATGGCCTGGGCGCGCTGCTGGGCTGGCTGGTGTTCGCGCTGTCGCCCACCTACCGGCGCCGCTTCATCGCGCATGCGCGGCTTGCAGGCTATTCGCTGCGCGCCGTCGGCTCTGCGGTGGGACACGCCGGGCGCATGGTGGCCGAGGCGCCGCGGCTGTGGCTGCGCGCGGCGCTGCCACCGTGCGAGGTGCGCGGCGCCGAATGCGTGGAGCAGGCCTGGGCCGCCGGGCGCGGGATCGTCTTTCTCACGCCGCACATCGGCTGCTTCGAGCTGTCCGTGCAGGAGGGTGCGCGCCGCTGGGCGCCCGGGCACGGGCCTTTCACCATCCTGTACCGGCCGGCGCGCCAGGCCTGGCTGGCCCGGATGCTGGCCCAGGCGCGCCAGCGCCCTGGCATCCGCGCCGTGCCCACCAATCTGCAGGGGGTGCGCCAGATGATCAAGGCCTTGCGGCGCGGCGGGGCTGTGGGCTTGCTGCCCGACCAGGTGCCGCCCCGGGGCATGGGCGTGTGGGCGCCGTTTTTCGGGCGTGAGGCCTACACCATGACGCTGGCGGCGCGGCTGGTGCAGCAGACGGGGGCGGCCGTGATCCTGGCGCGCTGCGAGCGCCTGAGGCTGGGGCGCGGCTACGTGCTGCACCTGCAGGCGCTGGAGCAGGCGCTGGCCCCCGAAGTGGATGCGGCCGTGCGCCAGATCAATGCCGCGCTGGAAGCGCAGATCCGGCAATGCCCGCAGCAGTACCTGTGGGGCTATGGGCGCTACAAGCAGCCGCGCGAGCCGGAGGTGGCCGCTTGATGACGCGACTGGCCATCGCCGCGCTGAATCTGCTCGCGCGCCTGCCCCTGCCCTGGCTGCGCGCGCTGGGCACGGGCCTGGGGCGGGTGCTGTTCGTGCTGGCGCGCAGCCGGCGCGCGGTGGCGCTGCGCAACCTGCAGCTGTGCTTTCCCGAGCTGCCCGAGCCGCAGCGGCGCGCCTGGGCGCGGGCCTCGTTCGAGGCGTTCTGCCAGACCTTTCTGGACCGCGGCTGGCTGTGGAGCGGCTCCGAAGCGCTGCTGCGCGCGCGCGTCAAGCTCACCGGCGCGGTGGCGGAGCTCGACGACCCCTCGCCCATCATCGTGTTCGCTCCGCACTTCTATGGCATGGACGCGGGCGGGCTGGCACTGCCGCTGCGCACCCGGCGCGAGTTCACCTCGATCTATACCGCCAACTCCAATCCGGTGCTCGATGCCTGGCTCACCGAGGGGCGCCAGCGCTTTGGCGCCTCGCGCATGCTCAACCGCGCCGAAGGGGTCAAACCCATCATCAGCTGCCTGCGCAAGGGCGGTCTGCTGTATCTGCTGCCGGACATGGACCACGGCGCCGCCGGTTCGCTCTTCGTGCCTTTCTTTGCCGTGCCCGATGCGGCCACGCTGCCCTCGCTGTCGCGCTTTGCGCGCCTGGGGCGGGCCAAGGTGCTGGCGCTGTATACCCGCATCACGCCGCAGGGCTATGAGGCCCGTTTGACGCCCGCCTGGCAGGACTTTCCCACCGACGACGTGGCGGCGGACACCGCGCGCATGAATCGCGAGCTGGAGGCCGCGATCCGCACCATGCCGGCGCAGTATTACTGGGTGCACCGCCGCTTCAAGACCCGTCCGCCGGGGCAGGAGTCGGTGTACCGCTGAGGGCCGGCGCGCTCTCTAGAATCGGCCGCTTTCACCGAACCCGAAAGATTGCCCCGCCATGTCCGAGACCCTGAGCCGCGAGCGCTCCCATGCGATGGTGCAGGTGGCGCTGTTTGCGGCGCTGACGGCGGTGCTGGGCCTGATCCCCAAGCTTGATCTGCCGTTTGGCGTGCCCATTACCCTGCAGTCGCTCGGGCCCATGCTGGCCGGTTGCTTTCTCGGGGCGCGGCGCGGCTTCCAGGCCATGGCGTTGTTCGAACTCGCCGTGGCGGCGGGCCTGCCGCTGCTGGCGGGCGGGCGTGGCGGGCTGGGGGCGTTTGCCGCGCCCACTTCCGGCTACCTCGTCGGCTTCATTCTGGCGGCGGCTGCCACGGGGCTGTTGATGGGCAGGTTGCCGCGCGCCACGCCGCTGCAAGCGGCCATCAGCGCCTTCGTGGCATCGGCCGTGGGGGGCGTGCTGCTCTTGCATGCCAGCGGCATTCTCGGGCTGATGCAGTTTGCCGCCATGCCGCTGCAAAAGGCCTTGCTGCTGGACCTGGCCTTCGTGCCGGGCGATCTGCTCAAGTGCGCGGTCTGCGCCCTCGTCGTGCACGCGGTGGCCAAGGCCATGCCGGATTGGCCGCTGGGCGGCCGCCGGCGCTAGCGCGCTGCTTCAGGCCTGTTCGGGCGGCGCCGGCGGCGCAGCCTCGGCGTCCGCCGCAGCGTTCGCCTCAGGGCGGGTCCATTGCCAGAGCAGCTGCGCCACCTCCTCCACCCCCTGTTTGCTCAGTGCGGAAAACAGCCGCACCTCGCCGCCGCCGGCCTGCAGCCGGGTGATGGACAGCGCCTTGGCCTGCTGCGCGCGGGTGAGCTTGTCGGCTTTGGTGAGCAGCACCAGAAACCTCAGCCCGGCCTGCACGCGCGGGCGCAGCGCGTCCAGCAGCGCCTCATCGAGCTCGGTCAGCCCCAGGCGCGGGTCGCACAGCAGCACGAAGGCACTGAGGCTTTCGCGCTGCACCAGGTAGTTGAGCATCACGCGCTGCCAGCGCAGCTTGTCCTCGCGCGAGACCGCTGCGTAGCCGTAGCCGGGCAGATCGGCGAGCACCGCATCCATCGCGCCCTGACGGCCGAGCGCAAACAGGTTGATGTGCTGCGTGCGCCCGGGCTTCTTGGAGGCGAAGGCCAGCTGGCGCTGCTGCGCCAGGGTGTTGATGGCCGTGGACTTGCCGGCGTTGGAGCGGCCGACGAAGGCGATCTCGGGCACCTGCACCTCGGGCAACTGGTGCAGCTGGGCGGCGGTGGTGAAAAACCGGGCGGTGTGCATCCAGGCCATGGCGGCGCGGCCATCGATGCAGAGGGGCGCGGTGCTGGTGGTGTCGGCGGGGCTGGATGGCGGCATGGAAGGCGTCGGAGAGCAGTGGACGGCATTGTAGAATCCGAGGGTTTTTGCGCCTGTAACTTCAAGACCGTCCCTATGAAGCTGATTGCCTCCCTGCTGATGTCTGCCGCGCTGGCGGTTTCCTCGGTCAGCGCCATCGCCGCTGATGGCCCGGCCAAGCCCGACCCGGCCCAGGGCGAGGCCAGTTACACGGCGGTGTGCGCTGCCTGCCACGGGGCCGACGGCAATTCCATGCTGCCCAACACGCCCTCGCTGGCGCAGCAGTTTCCCGAATACCTGGCCAAGCAGCTGCACGAATTCAAGTCCGGCAAGCGCGAGGATGCGGTGATGCAGGGCATGGCCGCCACGCTGGACGATGACGGCATTCGCAACGTTTCCGCCTGGCTCGGGGCGCAGAAGGCCAAGGACAGTGCCGCCAAGGATGCCGAACTCGCAGCAGTGGGTGAGCGCATCTACCGCGGCGGCGCGCAAGACCGCGGCGTGGCCGCCTGCGCCGGCTGCCACAGCCCCAATGGCGCGGGCATTCCGGCGCAATACCCGCGCCTGGCCGGCCAGCACCAGGACTACACCATCAAGCAGCTGGCGGAGTTCCGCGATGGCAAGCGCGCCAACAGCGCCACCATGCACGACGTGGCCAAGTACCTGACCGATCGCGAAGTGCAGGCTCTGGCGGACTACATCGCCGGATTGCGCTGATTTGCGGCGGGCGCGGAACACCGCGCCGCCCGGGACACTCCAATGCAGGCAGGCTGCCACCGGGCGCCTGCCTGTTTTTTTTTGCGTCCGCGCTGGCGCGGGCGCGTCCACCGGAGACCGGCCATGTTGCTGCTGCCCCAGCCTACCGAATCGACAGCCATCCGCCCCAGCGAGATCACGCCCGAGCCGCTTTACCTGCGCCGGCGCTCCTGGCTGCGCAAGGCAGGCAGAGCCGGCGCGGGGCTCGCGCTGGCACGGTGGCTACCCGCCGCGCAGGCGCGCCAGATGGCTGAGGCGGACCTGGCGCCGCTCAAGGGGGAGCCCTCGAAGGTCGACGCCGCAATGACCATGGAGCCCCTCACGCGCTTCGAGGATGCCACCGGCTACAACAACTTCTATGAATTCGGCTCCGGCAAGACCGACCCGGCCGAGCATGCGCACCGGCTGCGCACCCGGCCCTGGACGGTCGAGGTGGGCGGCCTGGCGCACAAGCCGCAGACCTTCGACATTGATGCGCTGCTGCGGCTGGGTGCGATGCAAGAGCGCATCTACCGGCTGCGCTGCGTCGAAGGCTGGTCCATGGTGATTCCCTGGGTCGGCTATTCGCTGTCGGCCCTGCTCGCCCGGGTGCAACCGATGGGCAGTGCGCGCTACGTGCAGTTCGAAACCCTGGCCGACAAGGCCTCTATGCCGGGCGTGCGCAGCTCCATCCTGCAGTGGCCCTACGTGGAGGGCCTGCGCCTGGACGAGGCCATGCATCCGCTGACGCTGCTGGCCTTCGGCATGTACGGGCGTGTGCTGCCGCCGCAAAACGGCGCGCCGCTGCGCGTGGTGGTGCCGTGGAAATACGGCTTCAAGAGCGCCAAGAGCATCGTGCGCATCCGCCTGGTCGAGCAGCAGCCGCCCACCGCCTGGAACGTGGCGGCGCCGCAGGAATACGGCTTCTATTCCAACGTCAACCCCGAGGTGCCGCATCCGCGCTGGAGCCAGGCGAGCGAGCGGCGCATAGGCGAAGGGGGCCTGTTCGCCAAGCGGCGCCCGACGCTGCCCTTCAACGGCTATGCCAACCAGGTCGCAGAGCTCTACGCGGGCATGGATCTGAAGAAATATTACTGATGGCGGCGCGCCAATGGCAGGCGCCGGCAGGGCGCGCGCTCAAGCCCCTGCTGTTCGTCCTGTGCCTGCTGCCCATGCTCTACCTGGCCTGGGGCGCCGCGACCGACGGCCTGGGCGCCAACCCCGCGGAGCGCCTGATCCGCGACAGCGGCGACTGGACGCTGCGCCTGCTCTGCGCCACGCTGGCCGTCACGCCCCTGCGCCGGCTGCTGGCCTGGCCCGCTCTGGCGCGCCTGAGGCGCATGCTCGGGCTGTTCACCTTCAGCTATGCCTGCCTGCACCTGTCGTGCTATGCGGTGCTGGACATGGGGCTGGATGTGCCGGCCATCGTGGGCGACGTCCTGCAGCGCCCCTTCATCCTGGTGGGCATGGTCGCGTATGCGCTGCTGCTGTTGTTGTGGCTGACCTCGTTTGCCACCGTGATCCGGCGCCTGGGCGGGCGCACCTGGCAGACACTGCACCGCAGCATCTACCTCGTCGCGCTGCTGGCCATGGTGCATTTTTTCCTGATGCGTGCGGGCAAGCGCGACTTTGCCGAGGTCTTTGCCTACGGGGTGCTGCTGGCGGCGCTGCTGGGTGCGCGCCTGCCGTGGTGGCGGCGTGCGCGCTGGAGCGCGGCTCGCCGCCCTGGATCGCTATCCCAAAAGTAGCTGTTGGCGCTTGACCAGCAAGGGCTGAAGCCGTTTTTGATTCAGATTTTTTCAGCGGGCAGCAGGCGTTCGCAGCGGAAGATGTCGCTGACCGACTCGCGCTCGCGGACCAGGTGCACCTGCGCCCCGTCAACCAGCACCTCCGCCGCACGCGCACGCGTGTTGTAGGTGCTGCCCATGGCGCTGCAGTAGGCGCCGGCCGACAGCACCGCCAGCCAGTCGCCCGGCCGCACCGCCAGGCTGCGCTCGCGCCCCAGCCAGTCGCCGCTCTCGCAGATCGGCCCGACCACGTCGTAGGTCTGGTGCGGGGCGGATGAGGCTTGATCCAGCGGCACGATCGCGTGGTAGGCCTCGTACATCATGGGCCGCGGCAGGTCGTTCATCGCCGCATCGACGATGCAGAAATTCTTCTGCTCGCCGGGCTTGAGGTAGAGCACCTCGGTCAGGCACACGCCGGCGTTGCCCACCAGCGAGCGGCCGGGTTCGACCATCAGCAGGCGCTGGCCGTAGCCGCGCTGGTCCACACGCGCCAGCAGCTTGGCCCACAGCGCGTCGGCCGCGGGCGGCGTGTCGCCCTGGTAATCGATGCCCAGGCCGCCGCCGAAGTCGATGTGCTCGAGCGCGATGCCCTGCGCCTCCACCGCCTGCACCAGGTCCAGTACCTTGTCCATGGCGTCCAGATAGGGCGTCTCCTCGGTGATCTGCGAGCCGATGTGGCAGTCTATGCCCTTGACCTGCAGCCCCGGCAGCTGCGCCGCGCGCCGGTAGGTGGCCAGTACCCGTTCGTGCGCGACGCCGAACTTGTTGTCCTTCAGGCCGGTGGAAATGTAGGGGTGGGTATGGGCATCCACGTTAGGGTTGACGCGGATGCTCACCGGCGCGCGCATGCCCAGCGCCTGGGCCACGGCGCTCAGCACCTCGAGCTCGGCTTCGCTCTCGACGTTGAAGCAGGCGATGCCCGCCTGCAGTGCCTGGCGCATTTCGCCGCGCGTCTTGCCGACGCCGGAAAACACTACCGTGGCGGGGTCGGCGCCGGCGGCCAGCACGCGCTGCAGCTCGCCGCCCGAGACGATGTCGAAGCCGCACCCGGCGCGCGCAAAGACCTGCAGCACGGCCAGCGAGGAGTTGGCCTTCATCGCGTAGCAGATGCGCGCACGGCGGCCGGCAAAGCCGCGCTGGTAGGCGGCCAGCGCGTCGAGCATGGCCGCGCGCGAGTAGACGTACAGCGGCGTGCCGTATTCGCGTGCCAGATCGGCCAGCCTGGCGTCTTCCAGATGCAGCGCGCCGCTTCGATAGTGCAGGTGCGGGCGGCCGGGCAGGGGGGCGGCGTCGTTCATGGTTGCTTGCGGGCGGGGGTGGCCGCGTCTTGCGTGGTCTGGGGGGCCGGTGCGCTGGCGGCAGCCGGTGCCTGGGCGGGCACGCCGGCCGCCTCGGGCGCGGGCAGGTACAGCGGCCCGCGCTGGCCGCAGGAGGCGAGCAGCAGCGCGCAGGCCGCAAGGGTCAGGCTGGCGCTCAGGGAGTGTTGCCGGATGGTGGGCATGTGCTGCGTGGGCCTAGGGGTATCAATTGCGGAACAGGTCCAGGATGCGGTTGCGCTCTTCACTCGTCGGGCGCACCGGGGTTGCGTCGCTGCCGGAGGCGCTGCCATCCAGCAGGCTGGCCACGCCCGCGCCGCGTGCGTATTCGTCGTAATACCACTCGCCGCCCACGTTGGTCACGCCCGGCGGCACGGTGGGCTGGGTCACCGGCACGCCCTTGAGCGCGTACTGCATGAAGTCGATCCATATCGGCAGCGACAGGCCGCCGCCGGTCTCGCGGCTGCCCAGGTTGCGCGGGGTGTCGTAGCCTATCCAGGTGATCGCCGCCAGCGTGGGCTGAAAGCCTGCGAACCAGGCGTCCACCGCGTCGTTGGTGGTACCGGTCTTGCCGTACAGGTCCGGACGCTTGAGCGTGGCCTGTGCGCGTGCGGCGGTGCCCGAGCGTGCGACCTCCTGCAGCAGGCTGTCCATCACGAAGGCATTGCGCGGGCTGATCGCCTGGGGCAGGGTGTCGGCTGCCGGCGGCTGGTATTCATTGAGCACGTTGCCCTGCTGGTCGGTGATGCGCTCGATCAGGTAGGGGTTGACCAGGTGCCCGCCATTGGCAAACACCGAATAGGCCCTGGCCATCTGCATCGGCGTGACCGAGCCGGCGCCGAGCGCCATCGTCAGGTAGGCCGGGTGCTTGTCGGCTTCGAAGCCGAAATGCGTCGCCCAGGTCTGGGCGGTCTTCGGGCCTATGGCCTGCAGCACGCGGATCGAGACCATGTTCTTGGACTTGGCCAGGCCGGTGCGCAGCGGCATCGGGCCGTCGTACTTGCCGTCGTAGTTCTTGGGCTCCCAGGGCTTGCCGCCGGTCTGCTCGGCGCTGAAGTACAGCGGCGCGTCGTCCACCACGGTCGAGGGGGTGAAACCCTTTTCCAGCGCGGCGGAGTATATGAAAGGCTTGAAGCTGGAGCCGGGCTGGCGCCACGCCTGGGTGACGTGGTTGAACTTGTTCTTCTCGAAGTCGAAGCCGCCCACCAGCGCGCGGATCGCGCCCGAGCGCGGATCCATGGCGACGAAGGCGCCTTCCACCTCGGGCAGCTGGGTGATCTCCCAGCTCTGCTTGGGCGTCTGCACGATGCGCACCACCGCGCCGCGGCGCAGCTTGATCTCCGCCGGCGCCTTGGCGGCGAGCCCCGACTGCACCGGCTTGAGGCCGTCGCCGGTGACCTCGATCACCTGGCCGTCGGGGCGCGCCACGGTGACCTTTTTCGGCTCGACCTGCAGCACCACGGCCGCCAGCACCTCGCCGTTGTCGGGGTGGTTCAGCAAGGTGTCGTCGATCACGTCTTCCGCCGCCTCGGCCTGCGCGGGCAGGGAGACGAAGGCCTCGGGCCCGCGGTAGTGCTGGCGCCGCTCGTAATTCATGATGCCCTGGCGCAGCGCCTTGTAGGCAGCGTCCTGCTCGCCCGCCTGCAGCGTGGTGTAGACGTTCAGCCCGCGGGTATAGGTGTCGGCGCCGTACTGCGCGTAGACCATCTGACGCGCCATCTCGGCCACGTACTCGGCGTGCACGCGCGTGCGGCTCTCGCCGGGGCCGCGCAGCTTCAGCGGTTCGGCCTTGGCCTCGCGCGCCTGTTCGGCGCTGATGAAGCCGTTTTCCAGCATGCGGTCGATGATGTAGAGCTGGCGCGCGCGGGCGCGCTTGGGGTTGCTGATGGGGTTGTAGGCCGAGGGCGCCTTGGGCAGGCCGGCCAGCATCGCCGCCTCGGCGATCGTGATCGATTTGAGCGGCTTGCCGAAGTAGGTCTCGGCCGCTGACGCAAAGCCGTAGGCGCGGTTGCCCAGATAGATCTGGTTCATGTAGATCTCGAGGATCTGGTTCTTGCTCAGCAGGTGCTCGAGCTTGAAGGTCAGTAGCAGCTCGTAGATCTTGCGCGTGAAGGTCTTCTCGGAAGAAAGGTAGACGTTGCGCGCCACCTGCATGGTGATGGTGGATGCACCCTGGCTCTTGACGCGACCGAGGTTGGCCAGCGCCGCGCGCGCTACGCCCTTGTAGTCGACGCCGCCGTGCTCGAAAAAGCGCGCGTCCTCGACCGCCAGCACGGCATCGGTCATGACCTTGGGAATGTCCCCGATGGGGGTGAGGTTGCGTCGCTCTTCGCCAAACTCGCCCAGCAGCGCGCCTTCAACGGAAAACACCCGCAGCGGCAGCTTGGGCCGGTAGTTGGCCAGGTCGGAGACGTCCGGCAGCTTGGGGTAGGCCATGGCGAGACCTATGGCCACCAGCAAGGCGGCCGCCAGTACGCCCGCTGCGGCCAGGCCGACCAGCCAGGCAAGCGGGCGCCAAAGCCAGCGCCACGCACCGGGTCGGCGGGCTGGAGGTGGGGTGTGCTCTGGGTCCGAAGGCATAGGTGCTTGGCGATGGCGAACCGGCGATTATAGAAATGCGCGTCCTGCAGGTGGTTACAGTGTGAAGCGGCGCGCGCGGGCGCGGAGGCGGGCCGCCCGCAGCGCGGCGCATTCGTCAGCTTTTGACAACGTCCCTTCGGTAAAAACGTCTGGAAAGTCTTTCCTGCATAACAACTTTGCTGCTAGCATGCAAGTGACGTGTCAACTTTGATTGCACGCTTTCGAATATCCACCGGGGGGCATCTTGATTTCAATGGGGTCGTTGTTCAGTCGCCAGCCGGCCCCTTTGTTGGGCATAGACATCAGTTCATCGAGCGCCAAGCTGGTCGAACTGGGGCGTGACAAGGCTGGCGCTTGGGTGCTCGAGCGCTGCGTGATCGAGCCCCTGGAGCCGGGTTGGATCTCGGACGGCAACATCGAAAAATTCGATGAGGTCGCCGAAGCCGTCAAGCGCCTGGTCAAGAAGAGCGGTTCACGTACCAGGAACGTGGCCATGGCCTTGCCGTCCTCGGCGGTGATTTCCAAGCGGATCACCTTGCCGGCAGACCTGAGCGACCAGGAGATGGAGGTGCAGGTTGAGTCCGAGGCCAACCAGTACATTCCCTTTTCGCTGGACGAAGTCAGCCTCGACTTCTGCGTCGTCGGCCCGAGCAAGAACTCCCCCGGCGACGTCGACGTGCTGATTGCCGCCTCGCGGCGCGAAAAGGTGCAGGACCGCGAGGGCCTGGCCGAAGCGGCGGGGCTCAAGCCGCTGGTGATCGACGTCGAATCGCATGCGGCGCGGCTGGCCGCCTCGCGACTGGTCGAGGCCATGCCCAATCAGGGCGTGGATGCCGTCGTCGCCCTGTTCGAGGTCGGCTCCATGACCACCAGCATGCAGGTCATGCGCAACGAGGAAGTGCTGTACGAGCGCGATCAGGGCTTCGGCGGCGCGCAGCTCACCCAGCACATCGTGCGCCAGTACGGCTTTTCGCTCGAAGAGGCCGAGGCCAAGAAGCGCAACGACGACCTGCCCGAGGACTATCGCAGCGCGGTGCTGCAGCCCTTCGTCGAAGGCATGGCCCAGGAAATCGGCCGTGCGCTGCAGTTCTTCTTCACCAGCACCCCCTACAACCGGGTTGATCGCATCCTGATCGCCGGCGGCTCCGCCGCCCTGCACGGCCTGACCGATGCGGTGACCGCCGGGACCGGCTTTGCCGCCAGCATCGTCAATCCTTTCGAAGGCATGGAAATCGGCAGCGCGGTGCGCGTCAAGAAGATGGCGCGTGAAGCGCCCGGGTATCTGACGGCGTGCGGTCTGGCCATGCGGAGGTTTCTGCCGTGATCCTGATCAACCTCCTTCCGCACCGCGAGGCCGCGCGCAAGCGCCGCCGCGAGACCTTCCAGGCGCTGATGCTGTTGTCGGCCATCATCGGTCTGGCGATCGCGGGCGCCATCTACCTGTGGTTCCAGGCAGCCATCGATAACCAGCAGTCGCGCAACAACTTCATCAAGAGCGAAACCGCCATCCTGGACAAGCAGATTGCCGAAATCGCCAACATCGAGGAAGAAATCACAGCGCTGCGCGCGCGCCAGAAAGCGGTGGAAGACCTGCAGGCGGACCGCAACCTGCCGGTGCACATGCTCAACGAGCTCGTGCTGCAACTGCCCGACGGGGTCTACCTGACGAGCCTGGCGCAAACCGGGCAGGTCGTCACGCTCAAGGGCATGGCGCAATCGAACGAGCGCATCTCCGAGATGCTGCGCAACCTTTCGGACAACACCCCCTGGTTCACCAAGCCCCAACTGGCGGAAATCGTTGCGGCGAACATCTCGCTGTCGGCACGCGACCAGCGGCGCGTGGCCTCGTTCACGCTGAGCTTTCATCTGGCGCGCAGCGCCGAAGCCAAGAAGGCCATGGAAGCGGCCAGCCCCGCCCCGAGGAAGTGAAGATGGCCACGAGAAACAAGAACCAGGGAATCGACTTCGCCAAGCTGCAGGCGGATCTGGGGCGCCAGTTCCAGAATCTCGACCCCAAGGACCCGTCGCTGTGGCCGGTGCTGCCGCGCGTGCTGCTGTGCATCTTCATCGCCGTCGCGGTGGCGGCGCTGATGTGGTACTTCCTGCTCTCGGACTACCAGGACGAACTGCAGGCCGAGGAAGCCAAGGAACTGACGCTCAAGGACGACTACCAGAAGAAGCTGGTCAAGGCCGTCAGCCTGGACCTCCTCAAGAAGCAGCGTGCGCAGATACAGCAGTACGTGCTGCAGCTTGAAAAACAGTTGCCGAGCAAGGCGGAAATGCCGGCCCTGCTGTCCGACATCAACCAGTCGGGCCTGGGTCGCAGCCTGCAGTTCGAGCTGTTCCGCCCGGGGCAGATCATCACGCGCGACTATTACGCCGAACTGCCCATCGCGGTACGCGTGACCGGCCGCTACCACGACATGGGTGAATTCGCGGCCGACGTGGCCAAGCTCTCGCGCATCGTTACCTTGAACGACCTGAAGATCGCGCCGGCCAATGAAAAGGACGTGGGTTCGGGCCTGCGGATGGACGCCACCGCGCGCACCTTCCGCTACCTCGACGCGAGCGAGATCGAGGCGCAGAAGCAGGCCACGGCGAAGGGCAACAAGAAATGAGCAGTCGTACCCTGATATTCGGCGCGCTGTGCGGTGGCGCCATCGTGCTGGCGGGCTGCCAGCCGGCGGGCCAGGACGACCTGCGCCAGTGGATGGCCGACCTGCGCGCCAACACCAAGCCGCACGTCACGCCGCTCAAGGAACCGGTCGAATTTTCTCCACAGGGGTATCTGGCGGGCGACGGCATCGACCCGTTCAACGCGCAAAAGCTCACCCAGGCGCTGCGCCGCGACACGCAGGAGAGCGCGGGCAACGCCTCGCTGATCGCGCCCGAGCTGACGCGCCGCAAGGAGCCGCTTGAAGCCTATCCGCTGGACACCGTGACGATGGTGGGCAGCATGGTCAAGAGCGGCAAGCCCACCGCGCTGGTGACGGTGGACAAGATGCTTTACCAGGTGCAGGTGGGCAATTACCTGGGGCAGAACTACGGAAAGATCATGGCCATTACCGAAACCAGCATGCAGGTGCGAGAGATAGTCCAGGATCAATCCGGCGATTGGGTGGAGCGCATGACGACGCTTGAGTTGCAAGAGGGAACAGGGGCAAAGAAATGATGAAGCGCACGACGATCCACTATTCGCGCGCTGCCTTGGTGGCTGGCGCGGCCCTTTGGGGCGGTCTGACCATCTCGGCCGCACATGCGGCAGGAGCCATAGAGTCGGTCACCGGCTACGTCCAGGGCGGCGCCGAGGTGCTGCGCATCGAACTGTCCGAAGCGCCCAGCCAGCCGCCGGCGGGCTTCGCGATCCAGAGTCCGGCGCGCATCGCGCTTGATTTTCCCGAGGTCACCAATGCGCTGGGCCGCTCGCTGGTCGAAATCAACCAAGGCAACCTGCGTACCGCCAATGTCGTGCAGGTGGGCGATCGCACCCGCGTGGTGCTCAACCTCAAGCAGGCCACGCCCTACAAGACACAGCTGCAGGACAAGACCGTGCTGGTGTCGCTCGATCCGGTCTCCAGCGCGAGCGCCGCGAGCGCATCGAGCTCGCCCACCCTGCTTGCACCGGCGAGCAGCGTGGCCAATGCGGAGGTCACCGCGCTCAGGGATCTCGATTTCCGGCGCACCACCGACGGCGCCGGCCGCGTGGTGCTGCAGCTGGGCAGCAGCGATGTCGGCGTCGACATCCAGCAGCAGGGCAAGGACCTGGTGCTCGATATCCCGCACAGCTCGCTGCCTGAAGGCCTGCGCCGGCGCCTGGACGTGACCGACTTCGGCACCCCCGTGCAGACCATCGCTGCCGAGCAGCGCGGCGAGCGCGTGCGCGTGACCATCAAGGCCGTCGGCGACTGGGACCACAGCGCCTACCAGAGCGACCAGCAGTTCGTGGTCGAAGTGCGGGCCAAGAAGGTCGACGTCAACAAGCTCGCGCAGGGGCCGAACTACACGGGCGAGAAACTTTCGCTCAACTTCCAGAACATCGACGTGCGCTCGCTGCTGCAGGTGATCGCCGATTTCACCAACTTCAACATCGTCACCTCCGACACCGTCACCGGTGCACTGACCCTGCGCCTGAAGGACGTGCCCTGGGACCAGGCGCTGCAGATCATCATGGACGCCAAGGGCCTGGGCATGCGCAAGACCGGCACGGTGCTGTGGATCGCGCCCAAGGACGAGATCGACGAGCGCGAGAAGAAGGACCTCGAAGCCATCAAGGCCAAGCAGGGGCTGGAGCCGCTGCGCTCGCAGGCCTACCAGCTCAACTACGCCAAGGCGACCGATCTGGTCGGGCAGCTCACCGGCCAATCGACAGCCGGTGGTGGCGGCGGCGGTTCGGGCCAGAACCGCTTCCTGTCCGAACGCGGCAGCGTCATGGCCGAGCCGCGCACCAACCAGCTGTTCGTGACGGACATCGCCAGCAAGCTCGAGGAAGTGACCAAGCTGCTGCAGTCGCTGGACGTGCCGGTGCGCCAGGTCATGATCGAGGCGCGCATCGTCGAGGCGCGTGACACCTTTGGCCGATCGCTGGGCGTGCGCCTGGGCGGTGGCGATCTGCGCGCGCAAAAGGGCGGTGACGGCGGCTACAACCTGTTTGGCGGCAACCGTGTCGCCCTGGGTACCAACTACACCAACGCCACCAACTCCACCGGTTTCGGCGGCCCGGTGGACGTGAGCGGCAACTTCGTCAATCTGCCGGCCAAGCTGTCGGGCGACACCAGCCCCGGCTCCTTCGCCCTGTCCATCTTCAACGCCGCCGCCAACCGCTTCCTGTCGCTGGAGCTCTCGGCACTGGAAGCCGACGGCCAGGGCAAGATCATCTCCAGCCCGCGCCTGATCACCGCAGACCAGACCAAGGCGCTGATCGAGCAGGGTACGGAATACCCGTATTCCGTCACCGCACCCAACGGCGCGACCACCATTGCCTTCAAGAAGGCGGTGCTCAAGCTGGAGGTCTCGCCCCAGATCACGCCCGAGGGCAACATCATCCTGAACCTGGACGTCAACAAGGACAGCCGCGGCGAAGACACCGGCCAGGGCGTGGCCATCGACACCAAGCACATCACCACCCAGGTGCTGGTGGAAAACGGCGGCACCGTCGTCATCGGCGGCATCTTCGAGATGGAAGACACCAGCCAGGTCAACAAGGTGCCCTTCCTGGGCGACGTGCCCATCGTTGGCAACCTGTTCAAGAACACCACCAAGACCGCCGAGAAGCGCGAAATGCTGGTCTTCATCACGCCCAAGGTCATTTCCGAGCGCGGGCCGATACGTTGAATCCTTGAATCACCAAAACGGGGAAGACATGAAAATTCTGAAGATTGCGGCCCTGTCGGCTGCTTGCGCGGCCGGCCTGGTGGCCTGTGGGGGCGGGGGTGGAAGCCCGGGAGATACCAACACGGGCTACGAAATCACCTTGCGCGCCGAGCGCACCCAGCTTCCGCTGAACATCGACAACGAGGGCCCGGGCATCGGTGTTTCGGCGCCCTACACGACCGTGCTGTACGTGCGCGCGACCAAGAACGGCACGCCCATCCCGGGGGGCGAAGACGTCTTTGGCTGCAACACCGCCTATGGCCTGTCGTCCGGGCCGCTGTACTACCTGGACGGCAAGGACGAGCACATGCACGATGTCACCTTGCCCGACGGCACGACGGTCAAGGTGCCCAGCGCCTACCGTTCGATCACGCTCGGCTCCAACGCCGGCGGCAATTCCTTCCACTTCCATGCGGGTGACCAGGCGGGCACGGCGACCATCGAGTGTGCGGTGGGCGATCCGCGCGACCAGAGCAACCCCTCGGCCAGCATAGACATCACGGTGGGTGCGGCAACGGGGCGTGCCGCCAGCATCCGCGGCGTGGCGTTGACCCCGATGCTGGCGACGCAGGGCAATACCGTCAATGGCGCAACCTCTACCGCAATCCAGGCACGGGTGCTCGACGATGCCAACCAGCCCGTCGACGGCGCGAACATGCAGGTGGAGATCATGGGCGGCAGCGGCGCGGTCGGCGCACGGCTGCTGGCCGGCAGCCAGTCCGGCGGCGTCGTCCAGGTCGGCACGACCGCGGGCGTGGGCCTGTTCAGTCTTTCCAGCGGCACGCAGCAGGGCAGCATCGTGCTGCGCCTGACGACCGACCGGGTCGACGGCAACGTGGCCAACGGCATCCAGGACCCGATCGTGCAGACACTGGTCGTGACCGTGTCCAACCAGATCGCCACGGACCCGGTGACCATCGCCGCGGCCACCTTGCCGGATGCGCCCTACGGCGTGCCGTATGCGTATGCCTTCGGTGCCAGCGGCGGCTTGGCGCCCTACACCTGGTCGGTGTCCGGCAGCCTGCCTGCGGGAATGGCCATGAGCTCGGATGGGGTGCTCTCGGGCACACCGAGTGGTGGCTTGGGGGGGCAGTTCAACTTCGTGGTTCGCGTCACTGACAGCCAGGGCAAGAGTGCCAGTGCCAATGTAGCGATCAAGGTGGGAGATCCGCCTCCGGCGCCGGCGGCTCCGCTGGCCGTGGGGGGATGCTCGGGAAGTACTTGCACCTTGCCGGCTGCCAGGGGCGGGGCAGCTTATTCCTATACGTTCTGGACCACTGGTGGCGATAGCAGCGCAACGATCACATGGGACCAAATAGGTGCTGGATGGCCGAGTGGTGTGACTCTGGACCCTGCGACTGGCGAACTCAAGTGGGCGGCACCGACTTGCGCCTCCGGGCCTAAGACAGTGCAGATGCGGGTGTCTGACGGAACCACTGCAATCATCCAGACGGTGACGATACCCGTGGTCCAGTCCAACGGAAATCCCTGCCCGTAATTGTTGTCGCGGTCTTTGACCTCGATTTGACCTCGAAAACCCCCGGTGCTCCAGCGCCGGGGGTTTTTCACGTAGATTCAACACGCTATTGCCCCTACGGCTAAGCGCCATCGCCGTTCTCCGCCATGCACTCCATCCACCATACCGTCGCCATCGAGCTGGGGGCCCGCAGTTATCCCATCGAAATCGCGGACGCCCTGATCACGCAGGGCCGTACCCGGGACCTTGCCTTTCCTGCGGGAACGGCGGCCATGGTCGTGAGCAACACGCTCGTGCAGCCGCTCTATGCGCAGGCCCTGGCGCAGCGCCTGCATCCGCACTATGGCCGGGTGCACACCGTCACCCTCCCCGACGGCGAAGCGCACAAAGACTGGCAAACCCTCAACCTGATCTTCGAAGCCCTGCTCACCCACGGCTGCGACCGCAAGACCGTGCTGTTCGCGCTCGGCGGCGGGGTGGTCGGCGACATGACCGGGTTTGCCGCTGCCTGCTACATGCGCGGCGTGCCCTTCGTGCAGGTGCCGACGACGCTGCTTGCGCAGGTGGACTCCAGCGTAGGCGGCAAGACCGCCATCAACCATCGGCTGGGCAAGAACATGATTGGCGCCTTCTACCAGCCGCGGCTGGTGGTCTGCGACCTGTCTACGCTCGATACGCTGCCCGAGCGCGAGCTGTCGGCGGGCCTGGCCGAGGTGATCAAGTACGGACCGATCGCCGACATGGCCTTCTTTGACTGGCTGGAGGCGCACATGGACGCGCTGCGCGCGCGCGACAAGGTGGCGCTGGCGCATGTGGTCAGGCGCTGCTGCGAGATCAAGGCCGAGGTGGTGGCGCAGGACGAGCGCGAATCCGGCCTGCGCGCCATCCTCAACTTCGGCCACACCTTCGGTCATGCGATCGAGACCGGCATGGGCTATGGCGCGTGGCTGCATGGCGAGGGCGTGGCCGCCGGAATGGTGATGGCGGGCGAGCTGTCGCTGCGCCTGGGCCTGGTCGATGGCCGCTTCGTGCAGCGCCTGCGTGCGCTGCTTGCGCGCGCCGGGCTGCCGACACAGGCGCCGGTGCTCGATGCGCGGGACAATGCGGCGCGCTACCTGCAGCTGATGCGCGTGGACAAGAAGGCCGAGGCGGGCGAGATCCGCTTCGTGCTGATCGACGGCCCGGGCAGGGCGCTGGTGCGGCCGGCGCCGGACGCGCTGGTGCGCGAAGTCATCGACGCCTGTTGTGCGGGTTGATATCTGTTTTTATAGCTGTTCGCGCTTGCTGGGTGGGCGTTTGAGCCAGATTTGATCATGAATATCGTTCTTGCGCCCCATGCTTGCGACCCGGCGCATACGCGCGGGCGGCGCTGGCCGGTGGCGCCGGACGCGACGCGCAGCGACTACCAGCGCGACCGCGATCGCATCGTGCATTCCTCGGCTTTTCGGCGGCTGGAGTACAAGACCCAGGTCTTCGTCAACCACGAGGGGGATCTGTTTCGCACGCGCCTGACGCACTCGCTGGAGGTAGCGCAGCTCGGCCGCTCGATTGCGCGCTCGCTCAGCCTCAACGAAGACCTGGTGGAGGCGGTCTGCCTGGCGCACGACCTGGGCCACACGCCCTTCGGCCATGCGGGGCAGGAGGCGCTCAACGATTGCATGCGCGACTGGGGCGGCTTCGAGCACAACCTGCAGAGCCTGCGCGTGGTGGACCGGCTGGAGCAGCGCTACCCCGCCTACGATGGCCTGAACCTCACCTTCGAGGCGCGCGAAGGCATCCTCAAGCACTGTTCGCGGCGCAATGCCGAGCAGCTGCAGGCGCTGGAGCCGGGTGGCGTGGGCGAGCGTTTCCTGCTCGGCCACCAGCCCAGCCTGGAGGCGCAACTGTGCAATCTGGCGGACGCCATTGCCTACAACGCACACGACGTGGACGACGGCGTGCGCTCCAACCTGCTCACGCTGGAGCAGCTCGCTGAAGTGCCGCTGGTGGCGCGCTACCTGGCCCAGGTCGGCGAGCGCTACCCGGCCTTGAAGGGCGATGCGGCGCTGGCGCGCGGCGAGCGCCGCCTGCTGTATGAAACCATACGCCGCATGCTCAGCGACCAGGTGCACGACGTGATCGCCACGACCCGCGCGGCGGTGCAGGCCATGGCGCCTGCCAGCGTGGACGCGGTGCGCCGCCTGCCGCCGCTGGTGGCGTTTTCCCCGGCGATGCGCGCCGACGTGCAGCAGCTGCAGCAGTTTCTGTTCGGCAAGCTCTATCGCCACCCGCAGGTGCTGGCCACCATGGATGCGGCCCAGCAGGTGGTGCGCGAGCTGTTTGCCGCCTACCGGGGCGACGCGCGGCAAATGCCCGCGCGCCAGGCGGAGCAGGCCCGGGCCGCCGCCGGCGAGGCCCGGCGCATGCGCGTGGTGGCGGACTTCATCGCCGGCATGACCGACCGCTTCGCGCTGCGCGAGCACGAGCGCCTGACCGGCCGGCGGCTGCTTGCATGAAGCCCGCGGCCGACCCGGGCGCGCGCATCGCGCTGGTCGTCATCCTTGCCGGAGTGGCGGCGGCGCTGCATATCGCCAAGCTGCCGCCCGCGGTGCCGGTGCTCCAGCGCGAGCTGGGCATCACCCTGGTGCAGGCCGGTTTTCTGCTGTCGCTGGTGCAGCTGGCCTCGATGGCGCTGGGCATCGTCGCCGGCCTGGTGGGCGACGGCATCGGGCTCAGGCGCAGCATGCTGATGGGTCTGGCGCTGCTCACCGCGGCCGGGTTCGCGGGTGGGTTTGCGCACGAGGTGCAGACGCTGCTGGTGCTGCGCGCGGTCGAAGGCCTGGGCTTCCTGATGACCACCGTTCCTGCGCCCAGCCTGATTGCGCGCAGCGTGCGCCCGGCCAGCCGCACGCGGGTGCTGGGCTTCTGGGGCGCCTTCATGCCGCTGGGCACCGCGCTGGCCCTGCTTGCCGGGCCTGACGTCATGGCGCTGATCGACTGGAACGGCTGGTGGTGGCTGATTGCCGCGATTTCGCTGGCCATGGCCGCCTGGCTGGCGCGCAGCGTGCCGCCCGACCCGCCGCGCGCCGCCACCGGTGACCATGGCTGGCCCCGGCGCCTGCGGCGCACGCTGGGCGCGCGCGGGCCGTGGCTGGTGGCGCTGAGCTTCGCGGTGTATTCGGCGCAATGGCTGTCGGTGATCGGCTTTCTGCCCGCGCTCTATGCGGCCTCGGGCTGGAGCGGCACGCTGGGCGCGGTGCTGACCGCGGCGGTGGCCGCCATCAACATGGTGGGCAACATCGCGGCGGGGCGGCTGCTGTCGCGCGGCGTGGCGCCGCGCAGGGTGCTCTGGGCGGCCTTCGCGGCCATGGCCGTCGGGGTGTTTCTGGCGTTTGCGACGCCCACGGAACAGGCGCCGGTGCTGCGCTACGGCGGTGCGCTGCTGTTTTCCTGCCTGGGCGGCATGATCCCGGGGGCCTTGTTCGGCCTCGCGCCCCGGCTGGCGCCGGACGCGCAGACCGTCTCACCCACCATGGGCTGGATGTTGCAGTGGTCGGCCATCGGCCAGTTTGTCGGCCCGCCGCTGGTGGCCTGGGTGGCCAGCCTTGCGGGCGGCTGGCAATGGACCTGGGTCATTCTCGGCCTGTGCAGCCTGTGCGGCGCGGGCCTGGCCTGGGCGCTGCAGCGGCAACTGCAGCGCACCGAGGCGAAGGGTGGCGCGTACAGTGCCTGAACCTTGCACCGCCGCCGGTCCCTGGCCCGAATGGCGCGGTGCTTGCGGCCTGCATCGGGTCTGAATGAAAGAGCCAAGATGAACAGTGATTTATGCCTAAAACCCTTGGTGGTAAAGCGCTTGCAGCTCCTGTTTTTGAGGATGTCACCCGTTTTGCCCGCTGTCCCCGGCACACACGCGAGGCCGCGGCCATGACGCGCAAGCAGGGGGGCGATGCGGCGCAGGCGCGCCAGGCGGTGCTGGCCGAGCTGCGCCCCGGGCAGTCGCTGGAGCTGCTGCAGGCGCTGCACATCCTCACGCGCGACGGGCTGATGAACCAGGACTCGCGGCGCAAGCTCAAGCAGGTCTATCACCTCTACCAGTTCATCGCGCCGCTGCTGGACGAGCTGGCGCAGGACGGCCATGCGCCCTTGCTGGCCGACCACGGCGCGGGCAAGTCCTACCTCGGCTTCATCCTCTACGACCTGTTCTTCAAGGCCTTGGGGCGCGGGCAGGTGGTCGGCATCGAATGGCGCGCCGAGCTGGTGCAGCGCTCGCGCGAGCTGGCGCAGCGCCTGGGCTTCGAGCGCATGCGCTTCCTGGACATGGCGGTGGCCGATGCGGCCGCGCGTGCCGACCTGCCCGCGCGTTTTGACATCGTCACCGCGCTGCACGCCTGCGACACCGCTACGGACGACGCGATCGATTTCGGCCTGGCCAAGCAGGCGCGCGCCATGGTGCTCGTGCCCTGCTGCCAGGCGGAGCTCGCGCGCGGCCTGCGCCGGAACAAGGCGCTGAACCTGGCGCGCACGCCGCTGGCCGAGCTCTGGCGCCACCCCATCCATACGCGCGAGCTGGGCAGCCAGATTACCAACGTGCTGCGCTGTCTGCGTCTGGAGGCCAACGGCTACCAGGTGACGGTGACCGAGCTGGTGGGCTGGGAGCACAGCCTGAAGAACGAGTTGATCATCGCCCGCTACCACGGCCAGAGAAAGCGCAGCGCGCAGCAGCGGCTTGCGGCGATTCTGGACGAGTTCGGCCTGCGCCCGCTGCTGGGCGCGCGCTTCGGGGCGCCGCCGGTCCAGGCCGTCGCCAGCGCAGCCGCGGGGCCAGGGCAGGGCGAATAGGCGGCAGTGGCTGCGATCAATGGGACAATCCCATCCTTTGCCGATGAATGGCATCGGCGTTCATTTTTCATCGAGGATGCTCTGACCATGAAGAAATTTGCCGCTGTCGCCCTGCTGAGCCTGGGCGTGGTTCTTGCCGGTTGCTCCAAGCAGGAGGTGGCCGAGTCCGCCCCGGCCGCCGAGCCCGCGCCCGCCGCAGCCGCGCCCGCAGCCGTGACCAAGATCGTGGTCGGGCTGGACGACAACTTCCCGCCCATGGGTTTTCGCGACGACAAGAACGAGCTCGTCGGCTTTGACATCGACATGGCCAGGGAAGCGGCCCAGCGCCTGGGCCTGGAGGTGAGCTTCAAGCCCATAGACTGGAGCGCCAAGGAGGCCGAGCTCTCGGGCAAGCGCGTGGACGTGCTCTGGAACGGCCTGACGATTACCGAAGAGCGCAAGCAGAACATCGCCTTCACCGCGCCCTACATGGAAAACCACCAGATCATCGTGGTGGCGGCCGATTCGGGCATCAAGACCAAGGCCGACCTGGCCGACAAGGTCGTCGGCGCGCAAGAGGGCTCGAGCGCCGTGGACGCGGCCAAGAAGGACGAGGCGGTATTCAAGTCCTTCAAGGAGTTCAAGACCTTCGGCGACAACGTGACGGCGCTGATGGACCTGTCCGCCGGCCGCCTGCAGGCCGTGGTGGTTGACGAGGTGGTGGGCCGCTACTACGTGGCCAAGAAGCCTGACCAGTACAGCGTGCTGGACGAACACTTCGGTACCGAGGACTACGGCGTGGGCCTGCGCAAGGACGACGGCGAGCTGCTCGCGAAGCTGGACAAGGTGCTGGGCGATATGAAGCAGGACGGCGCGGCGGCGAAGATCTCCGAGCAGTGGTTCGGCAAGAACATAGTCAAGTAAGCGAGGGCTGACCGCGGCCGGCTGGCGCGAAAGGCGCATCGCTGGCGCGCGGCGGGCCGTCATCGGGCGCGCATGGACTATTTTCTGTCGCTGCTGGGGCCGCTCGCGCAGGGCGCGCTCGTCACGCTCAAGCTGTTCTTCATCACGGTGGCGTTGGCGCTGCCGCTGGGGCTGCTGCTGGCGCTGGCGCGCGTGTCGCACCTGCGCGCGCTGTCCGCCGCGGTCAACGGCTACATCTGGCTGATGCGCGGCACGCCGCTGATGCTGCAGATGCTGTTCATCTATTTTGCGCTGCCCTTCGTGCCGGTGGTGGGCGTGAGGCTGCCGGACTTTCCCTCGGCCGTGGTGGCCTTCACGCTGAACTACGCCGCCTACTTTGCCGAGATCTTCCGCGCCGGCATCCTGTCGGTGGACCGCGGGCAGTACGAGGCGGCGCGCGTGCTGGGCATGAACTACCGCCAGACGATGCGGCGCATCGTGTTGCCGCAGATGGTGCGCAACATCCTGCCGCCGCTCTCGAACGAGACCATCACGCTGGTCAAGGACACCTCGCTGATCTACGTGCTGGCGCTCAACGACCTGCTGCGTGCGGCGCGCGGTATCGTGCAGCGCGACTTCACCACCTCGCCCTTCATCGTGGCCGCTGCCTTCTATCTCATCATGACGCTGGTGCTGACCTGGGGTTTCCAACGGCTGGAGCGCCACCATGCCCGCTATGACGCCTGATGTCCCCATGATTGCGGCGGCGCAATTGAAGAAGCGCTTCGGCAGCAACGAGGTGCTGCGCGGGGTGTCGCTGTCGGTGGCGCACGGCGAGGTGGTGGCGCTGATTGGCCCTTCGGGCTCGGGCAAGAGCACCTTCCTGCGCTGCCTGAACCAGCTCGAAACCATCGATGCGGGCGAGATCCGCATCGCCGGTGAACTGCTTGTCGGCACCGACGCGCAGGGCCAGTGCCGCTATGCGCCCGAGGCCGAGGCACGCCGCCTGTGCCGCAAGAGCGGCATGGTGTTCCAGCATTTCAACCTGTTCCCGCACCTCACCGTGCTGGAAAACCTGATCGAGGCACCCATGGTGGTGGCGGGCCTGGCGCGCGCCGAGGCGCTGCAGCGGGCCGAACGCCTGCTGGCCAAGGTGGGCCTGTCGGCCAAGCGCGACAGCTACCCGGCACGCCTGTCGGGCGGGCAGAAGCAGCGCGTGGCCATCGCCCGCGCGCTGGCCATGGAGCCCGAGATCATGCTGTTTGACGAGCCCACCAGTGCGCTGGACCCGGAGCTGACCGGCGAGGTGCTGCGCACCATGCGCGAGCTGGCCGATGAACGCATGACCATGCTGGTGGTGACCCACGAGATGGGTTTTGCGCGCGAGGTGGCGCACACCGTGGCCTTCATGGACGAGGGCGAGCTGGTGGTGCAGCGCGCGGCCCGCGAGTTCTTTGCCGATCCGGGGCACGAGCGTGCCCAGGCCTTTCTGGACCACATGCTCTGAACTCTGGCGAGCGGCCGGCTTGGCCGCGCGCTTGCGGGTGCGCCGCGCCCGGAACGGGGCGGGATTACAGTGTGGCTCCGTATGCAAGTGCATCTCGCCATGCCGGCACGCGTCGGCCTGATTTTTTTCCTGCTTGCCGGATCCGTGGCTGCGAACGCCCAAAGCGGCGGGGATGCGCTGGGCTGGAACGACGAGCCGCCCGCAATCATGCGCTGGCTGGACGAAGGCTACGCCGCCGAGTACCGCGGCGCGCGGACTCTGGCAGAACAACGCTACTGCGCGGCGGCCCGCGAGGGCAGCCTGGAGGGGCAATATCGCCTGGGCCGCCTGCTGCTGCTGGGTGGCGCGCAGAGCGACCACGTGGCGGCGACCACGCTGCTGGCCCTGGCTGCCCGGCTCGGGCATGAAAAGGCCCGGGTGTTGCTGGCCGGCCAGGCGCCGGGCGATCAGCTGCCGGACTGCCTGCGCCCCGGTGAGCCACCCGCGCCCGCCGTGCAAAGCACCGTGGTGTCGGCCGAGGAGGTCGAGCGTTACGTGGCGGGCCTGGCACCATGGCAGCGCCGCCAGGCGCGCCTGATCGAGCGCCTGGCACCGCGCTTTGAGGTGGATCCACGCCTGGCGCTGGCCATTGTTCGGGCGGAATCGAATTTCGATCCGCTCGCGCTCTCGCCGCGCAACGCCCAGGGCCTGATGCAGTTGATTCCGGAGACCGCCGAGCGCTATGGCGTGCGCGACGTCTGGAACGCGGAGCAAAACGCGCGCGGCGGCCTGGCGCATCTGCGCTGGCTGCTGCAGCGATTCGAAGGCGACGTGGCCCTGGTGTCCGCGGCGTACAACGCGGGCGAGGGCGCGGTCAAACGCAGCGGCGGCGTGCCGCCCTTCGCAGAAACGCGCGAGTACGTCAGGCGCGTGCTTGCGTTCTATCGCGCCAGGCACCATGTGGCGCCCGGCGCGCAGGCCTTCGCGAAGCGCCGCTGAGCCATCTGATCGGCCAGCGGGGGCGTCTCGTGCCTGTGCCGTCAGCTGAAGAAGCTGCGCTTCAGGCGCTCGGTCCAGCTCTCGGTCGAGGGCGAGTGCTTGGCGCCGCCTTTCTTCAGCGACTCTTCCAGCTCGCGCAGGAGCTTCCTCTGGTACTCGGTGAGCTTGACCGGCGTCTCGACCACGATGTGGCAGTACAGGTCACCCGGGTAGCTTGCGCGTATGCCCTTGATGCCCTTGCCGCGCAGGCGAAACTGCTTGCCGGCCTGCGTGCCCTCGGGGATGTCGATGGCCGCCTTCCCGCCCAGGGTGGGCACCTCGATCTCGCCGCCTAGCGCCGCGGTGATGAAACTCACCGGCACCTGGCAGTGCAGGTCGTCGCCGTCGCGCTCGAAGATGTCGTGTTTCTTGATGCGGATCTCGATATAGAGGTCGCCGGGTGGTCCGCCGTTGGTGCCGGGCTCGCCATTGCCGGTGGAGCGGATGCGCATGCCGTCGTCGATGCCGGCGGGGATCTTCACTTCCAGCGTCTTCTGCTGCTTGATCTTGCCCTGGCCGTGGCAGGTGGTGCAGGGGTCGGTGATCACCTTGCCCGCGCCGCGGCAGTGCGGACAGGTCTGCTGCACGCTGAAAAACCCCTGGCGCATCTGCACCACGCCGCTGCCCTGGCAGGTGTTGCAGGTCTTGGGGCTGGTGCCGGGCTTGGCGCCGCTGCCGTGGCAGGTGTCGCAGTTGTCCCAGCTCGGAATGCGAATCTGCGCGTCCTTGCCGCTCGCCGCCTCTTCCAGCGTGACCTCCATGGCGTAGGACAGGTCGCTGCCGCGGTACACCTGCCGCCCGCCCCGGCCCGCGCGCTGCCCGCCGAACATGTCGCCGAAGATGTCGCCAAAGGCCTCGGCAAAACCGCCGAAGCCTTCCGCGCCGCCCATGCCCCCGCGCATGTTCGGGTCCACGCCCGCATGCCCGTACTGGTCGTAGGCTGCGCGCCTTTGGCCGTCGGAGAGCATCTCGTAGGCCTCCTTGGCCTCCTTGAATTTCTCTTCCGCCGTCCTGGCGGCGTCACCCTGGTTGCGGTCGGGGTGGTACTTCATCGCAAGTTTGCGATAAGCCTTCTTGATCTCGTCTTCGCTGGCGTTCTTGGGAACGCCCAGGACTTCGTAATAGTCGCGTTTGCTGGCCATGGGCTGATCGCTGTTCCTGGTTCACCGCAGGGGATGGCGCGGCGATTGCAACGCGGCGCCCCTCCTCACCTGCTCACTTGCACCAGCGCAAAGGGCGGCCAGGCACGCAGCCTGCCGCCCTGAGGCTGCCTGGGCTGGATTCAGCCCTTCTTGACTTCCTTGACTTCCGCGTCCACGACGTTGTCGTCGTCCGCGGCCGCGGACGGCTGGGCCGGCGGCTCGCCACCGGGCGCGGCTCCCGCCGCGGCGCCGGCCTGGGCGGCAGCGTCGGCATACATCTTCTCGCCCAGCTTCTGGCTTGCGGTCATCAGGGCATTGGTCTTGTCCTCGATCGCCGCCTTGTCCTCGCCCTTGAGGGCTTCTTCCAGCTCCTTGACCGCGGCTTCGACCTTTTCCTTCTCGCCCGCCTCAAGCTTGTCGCCGTGCTCGGCGAGCGCCTTCTGCGTGCTGTGCACCGCCGCTTCGCCCTGGTTGCGCGCCTGCACGAGTTCGAGCTTCTTCTTGTCGTCGGCGGCGTTGAGCTCGGCGTCCTTGACCATCTTCTGGATCTCTTCCTCGGACAGGCCCGAAGACGCCTTGATGGTGATCTTGTTTTCCTTGCCCGTGCCCTTGTCCTTGGCACCCACGTGCAGGATGCCGTTGGCGTCGATGTCGAAACTCACCTCGATCTGGGGCGTGCCGCGCGATGCGGGCGGAATGCCTTCCAGATTGAACTCGCCCAGCAGCTTGTTGGCCGTGGCGATCTCGCGCTCGCCCTGGTAGACCTTGATCGTCACCGCGGGCTGGTTGTCCTCGGCGGTGGAGAAGGTCTGGGCGAACTTGGTCGGAATGGTGGTGTTCTTGGTGATCATCTTGGTCATGACGCCACCCAGGGTCTCGATGCCCAGCGACAGCGGCGTCACGTCCAGCAGCAGCACGTCCTTGCGGTCGCCCGAGAGCACCTGGCCCTGCACGGCCGCGCCCACGGCCACGGCTTCGTCGGGGTTCACGTCCTTGCGCGGCTCCTTGCCGAAGAACTCCTTGACCTGCTCCTGCACCTTGGGCATGCGCGTCATGCCGCCGACCAGGATCACGTCGTTGATGTCGCTCACGCTGATGCCCGCATCCTTGATGGCGGTGCGGCACGGGCCTATGGTGCGCTCGATCAGGTCCTCGACCAGGCTTTCGAGCTTGGCGCGCGTGAGCTTGATGTTCAGGTGCTTGGGGCCCGAGGCATCGGCCGTAATGTAGGGCAGGTTGATGTCGGTCTGCGCGGAGTTGGACAGCTCGATCTTGGCCTTCTCTGCCGCTTCTTTCAGACGCTGCAGCGCGAGCACGTCGGCCTTGAGGTCCACGCCCTGGTCCTTCTTGAACTCGCCGATGATGTAGTCGATGATGCGCTGGTCGAAATCCTCACCACCCAGGAAGGTGTCGCCGTTGGTGGCCAGTACCTCGAACTGCTTCTCGCCGTCGACGTCGGCGATCTCGATCACCGACACGTCAAACGTGCCGCCGCCCAGGTCGTAGACGACGATCTTGCGGTCGCCCTTGCCCTGCTTGTCCAGGCCGAAGGCGAGCGCCGCGGCCGTGGGTTCGTTGATGATGCGCTTGACTTCCAGGCCGGCGATGCGCCCGGCGTCCTTGGTCGCCTGGCGCTGGCTGTCGTTGAAGTAGGCGGGGACCGTGATGACGGCCTCGGTCACCGGCTCGCCCAGGTAGTCCTCGGCGGTCTTCTTCATCTTGCGCAGGGTCTCGGCGCTGATCTGCGGCGGCGCGAGCTTCTGGTCGCGCACCTGCACCCAGGCGTCGCCGTTGTCGGCCTTGATGATGGCAAAGGGTGCCAGGCCCAGGTCCTTCTGCACTTCCTTGTCGTCGTACTTGCGCCCGATCAGGCGCTTGACGGCGTAGATCGTGTTCTTGGGGTTGGTCACGGCCTGGCGCTTGGCGCTGGCGCCAACGAGGATCTCGCCGTCGTCCTGGTAGGCGACGATGGAGGGCGTGGTGCGCGCGCCCTCGCTGTTCTCGATCACGCGCGTGGCATTGCCTTCCATGATGGCCACGCAGCTATTGGTCGTGCCCAGGTCGATGCCGATGATCTTTCCCATGTTCTTCTCCGTAATGTGTCAAGACTGATGCTGTGCTACGTGCGGTTCACGCGGCTGAATTCAAGTGCCGGCGGCGCCCGCCCTAGGGGCTGCCGGCCACGGTCACGAGCGCCGGGCGCAGCACGCGATCGAAGATCAGGTAGCCCTTTTGCAGCACGCTCACGACGGTGTTGGCTTCTTGCTCGGAAGGCACGACGCTGATGGCCTGGTGCTGGTGCGGGTCGAACTTTTCGCCCGCCGCCGGATTGACCACCACCACCTTGTTGCGCTCCAGCGCGGACACCAGCTGGCGCAAGGTGGCCTCGCTGCCCTCGCGCAGCTGCCCGGCGCTGGCGTTTTCTATGGCCAGGGCCGCGTCCAGGCTGTCGCATACCGGCAGCAGGTTCTCGGCGAAGCTCTCGATGCCGAATTTGCGCGCCTTGGCAACGTCTTCCTCGGCGCGGCGGCGGACGTTTTCCGCTTCGGCCTTGGCGCGCAGGAACTGGTCCGCGAGCTCGGCGCTCCTGGCCTTGAGTTCGGCCAGCTCGTTTTGCAGGCGGGCGATTTCATCGTGCGTGTCGGCGGCCATGGCGGACTGTGTGTCGTCCAGATCGGCATCGCGCGAGGGGGGAGTGGTTGGGTGGTCGGACATGTCTGAAAAACGCTGTGTGGTTCGTGTGGGAACGTGTTCGAGAGCAGGCGCCATGCATCTGGGGACGGCGCGCCGGCTTTCAAGGCGCCGGCGCCGCGAACGCCACCCCCCCGGGCGCGCGAAGGCGTGAGTGTACCCAGACGGCTTTCGCTTCTATAATCGCGGGTTTCCTTGCCACACCGCACATGACGACGCAGCGGGTGGCTTTCAACCACAAGGAGGTTGCATGCGTCACTATGAAATCGTCTTGCTCATCCATCCGGACCAGAGCGAGCAGGTGCCGGCGATGCTCGAGCGCTACAAGGGCATGATCACCGCAGGCGGTGGTCAGGTGCACCGCGTGGAAGACTGGGGCCGCCGCCAACTGGCCTACATGATCAGCAAGCTGGCCAAGGCGCACTACCTGTGCCTGAACATCGAGGCCGACCAGGCCGTGATGGCCGAACTGGAGCACGCCTTCAAGTTCAACGACGCGGTGCTGCGCCACCTCACGGTGCAGAAGACCAAGGCCGAAACCACGCCGTCGCTGATGATGAAGACCGTGGAGCGCGAAGAAGCCCGCAAGGCCAGCCAGGCCGAAGCGGCAGAGCGCTGAGCGCACGGCCGTGCCCCCAACGGGAGGTGACACCACCCTCAATCGCCTGCAGCTGACGGCGAGCGTGGCGCAACTGCAGCCGCTGCGCCATACGCCGGCCGGCCTGCCTGCGCTGGACGTGAGTCTGGCCCATGCGTCCACCCAGGACGAAGCCGACGGGCAGCGGCAGGTGGCCGTGACGCTCCGGGCCGTGGCCTTCGGCACGCTGGCCGAGCGGCTTGCCAGGCAGGCGCTGGAGAGCCTCTGGGATTTCCAGGGATTCCTGGCCCAGGCGCGCAACGGCAAGGGCGTGGTGTTTCACATCCAGGCGTTTCAACCCCATTAGTTTTTCAAAAAGGTTCCGAGCATGTTCAGGAAATTCAACAAGGGCGGCAAGGGCGGCAAGCGCAACAGCCAGTCGCTGCTGTTCAAGCGCAAGCGTTTCTGCCGCTTCACCGTGGCCGGTGTCGAGGAGATCGACTACAAGGACATCGACACGCTGCGCGACTTCATCGCCGAAAACGGCAAGATCATTCCCGCGCGCCTGACCGGCACGCGCGCCATCTACCAGCGTCAGCTCAATACCGCCATCAAGCGCGCGCGCTTCCTGGCACTGCTGCCGTTCACCGACCAGCACAAGATCTGAGGAGCCACAGCCATGCAAGTGATATTGCTCGACAAGGTGGTCAACCTCGGTGCGCTGGGCGACATCGTCAAGGTCAAGGACGGCTATGCCCGCAACTACCTGATCCCCACGGGCCGCGCCCACCGCGCGACCGCGGCCGCCAAGGCCGAATTCGAAGCGCGCCGCGCCGAACTGGAGAAGGCCGCGGCCGACAAGCTTGCCCAGGCCCAGGCCGAGGCGGCGCAGCTCGCGCAGCTGACCCTCAAGCTCACGCAGAAGGCGGGCGTCGATGGCCGCTTGTTCGGTTCGGTCACGAGCTACGACATCGCCGACGAACTGCACCGTCAGGGCGTGAAGGTGCACAAGGCGCAGATCCGCATGCCCGACGGCCCGATCAAGGTGGTCGGTGAAAGCAGCGTGACCGTGGTGCTGCACACCGACGTGTCGGTGGAGCTGGCGGTGGCGGTGTACGGCGAAACCGCCTGAAGCTGCTCTGCAAAGCCAAGCCGAAGCCGCCCCTGCCGGGGCGGCTTTTCTATGCGCGTGCGGCTGCGGCGCCAGCGCCCTCAGTGCAGGCCGCTGAGCTCGGCCAGATCGCGCTCCAGCAGCGCAGGGTCGCCCAGTTGCAGCTCGATCAGCCGGCGCAGGTGGGTCACGCTGTCGATGTCCACGCTCAGGCAGGCCACGCCGATATGTTCCTCCTGCAGGTGCGTCACCTCTACGGCCATGCGGATGTACTCCTGCGGGGCGAGCGGGACGGTCAGTTCGCAGCGCAGACCGGGCTGCAGCGCCGTTCTGTCCAGCGCCGTCTGCAGCAATGCTCCCTTGAGCGACAGGTCGAGCACGCGCACCGCGACCGCCTGCCCGGCCCAGCGCAGCTGGCCGGGGCTGTCGAACCGTACACGGACGTAGTGGCGGCGCTCGTAGGGCATGGCGTTGGCGGTCTGGGGCGGACAACTGCGATGCTAGCGCCTGAGCGGCGCCGGGCAAAGTGCGGCGCCATCGCCGCTCGTGTGCACACCTTGACCAGCGCTTGTACACCACTTGTCCACAGCTTGTGCGATGACGTGCGGTCGGCGGCTGGTTAGGATGCCCGCTTGCCCGCGATTTTCTGGATTGCCCGATTGATGTCTGCCGTGATTTCCGCACCGCTGGAGACCTATGTTCCAGCCCATTTCCCCGACCGCGAGGTGACGCAGCTGCGTGTGCCTCCGCATTCGATCGAAGCCGAGTCCAGCGTGCTCGGTGGCCTGCTGCTTGACAACCTGGCCTGGGACAGGGTGAGCGACCTGCTCGGCGAGGGCGATTTCTACCGCAGCGAACACCAGCAGGTATATGCCGCCATCGGCGCGCTGATCGGCGCGAACAAGCCGGCGGACGTGATCACGGTGCACGAGCGCCTGCAGAGCGTGGGCAAGGCCGAGGAAACCGGCGGCCTGGCCTACCTGAACAGCCTGGCGCAGTACGTGCCCAGCGCCAGCAACATCCGCCGCTACGCCGAGATCGTGCGCGAGCGCGCCATTTTGAGAAAGCTCGTCTCGGCCAGCGACGAGATCGCCACCAACGCCTTCAACCCGCAAGGCAGGCCGGTGGACCGCATCCTGGACGAGGCCGAGCAGAAGATCTTCGCCATCGGCGAAGAGGGCTCGCGCATGAAGCAGGGCTTCCAGCCCATGGAGTCGCTGGTCGTGAGCCTGCTCGACCGCGTGCAGGAGATGGCCGACAACCCCATGGACGTGACCGGCGTGCCCACCGGCTTCACCGACCTGGACCGCATGACCAGCGGTCTGCAGGCGGGCGACCTGGTGGTGCTGGCCGCGCGCCCGTCCATGGGCAAGACCTCGCTGGCGGTGAACATCGCCGAGCACGTGGCGCTCAACGAGCAGCTGCCGGTGGCGATCTTCTCGATGGAAATGGGCGCGGCCCAGCTGGCGGTGCGCATCGTCGGCTCGATAGGCCGCATCGACCAGGGGCACTTGCGCACCGGCAAGCTCACCGACCAGGAATGGCCGCGCCTGACCGAGGCGATAGAGCGGCTGCGTTCGGTCTCGCTGCATATCGACGAGACGCCGGGCCTGACGCCCTCGGAGCTGCGCGCCAGTGCCCGACGCCTGGCGCGCCAGTGCGGCAAGCTCGGGCTGATCGTGGTGGACTACCTGCAGCTCATGAGCGGTTCGGGCGGCGGCCAGGGCGAGAACCGCGCGACCGAGCTCGGCGAGATCTCGCGCGGCCTGAAGATGCTGGCCAAGGAACTGCAGTGCCCCGTGATCGCGCTGTCGCAGCTCAACCGCTCGGTGGAGCAGCGCAACGACAAGCGCCCCTTGATGAGCGACCTGCGCGAATCGGGCGCGATCGAGCAGGACGCCGACATCATCATGTTCATCTACCGCGACGACTACTACAACAAGGAGAGCAAGGAGCCCAACGTCTCGGAGATCATCATCGGCAAGCAGCGCAATGGCCCGACGGGCACCGTCAAGCTGTTCTTCCAGAAGGACCAGACGCGCTTCGAGAACCTGGCGCTGGAGCAGGGCAATGGTTACTGAAAATTCGCAGGTGCGGCTCGCGCGACTGGCGCGGCTGCTCGGCTGGACGGTCCCCGCGGCGGGCGGTGCGGCCGACCTTGCAGTGCGCGCTCCGCGCGACGGCGCGCTGCTGGCCAGGCTGAGCGCGCAGACACCGGCGCAGGTGCAGGCCGCGATCGATGCTGCCGTGCGCGCGGGCAAGCGCTGGCGCGCGGTGCCCGCGCCCGTGCGCGGCGAGCTGGTGCGGCGTCTGGCCGCCCTGTTGCGCGAGCACAAGGCGCAGCTGGGCGAGCTGGTCTCGCTGGAGGCCGGCAAGATCCTCGGCGAAGGGCAGGGCGAGGTGCAGGAGATGATCGACATCTGCGACTTCGCCGTCGGGCTGTCGCGCCAGCTCCATGGCCTGACGATCGCCAGCGAGCGCCCCGGCCACCGCATGATGGAAACCTGGCACCCGGCCGGCGTGGTCGGCATCATCTCGGCCTTCAATTTCCCGGTGGCGGTCTGGTCCTGGAATGCGGCGCTTGCCCTGGTCTGCGGCAACGCCATTGTCTGGAAGCCGTCGGAGAAGACCCCGCTCACGGCGCTGGTCTGCCAGCATCTGCTGCAGCAGGCGGCCGCGCAGCTCAATGCCGAGCGGCCCGGCTGCGTGCCCGAAGGGCTGAGCCAGGTGGTGCCGGGTGCACGTGAGGCGGGAGAAGCGCTGGCTGCCAGCCCGCAGGTGGCGGTGCTCAGTGCCACGGGTTCCACGCGCATGGGACGGCAGGTGGCGGTGAAGGTCGCCGAACGTTTTGGCCGCAGCATTCTGGAGCTGGGCGGCAACAACGCCATGGTGGTGACGGCCTCGGCCGACCTGGAGCTGGCGGTGCGCGCCATCGTGTTCGCGGCCGTGGGCACGGCGGGCCAGCGCTGCACCACGCTGCGCCGGCTGATCGTGCATGCTTCGGTGCACGACGCGCTGCTGGCGCGTCTCGAGCGCGTGTACCAGAGCATCGCGGTGGGCGACCCGCTGCAGCCATCGACCCTGGTGGGGCCCTTGATAGACCGCGGTGCCTTCGATGCCATGCAGGCGGCGCTCGCGCAGGCGCGCGCCGAGGGCGCCCTCAGCATGGTGGGCGGTGAGCGCGTATGCCAGGCGCTGGGCGAGGACGCCTGGTACGTGCGCCCGGCGCTGGTGCAGATGCCGGCGCAGACGGCCGTGGTGCGCGAGGAAACCTTCGCCCCCATCCTCTACGTGCTGCGCTACGGGGGCGATCTGGACGAAGCGGTCGCGCTGCAGAACGACGTGCCCCAGGGTCTGTCCTCGGCCATCTTCACGCAGGACCTGGCCGAAGCCGAGCGCTTCCTGTCGGCGGCCGGCAGCGACTGCGGCATTGCCAACGTGAACATCGGCACCTCGGGCGCGGAGATCGGCGGCGCGTTCGGCGGCGAGAAAGAGACCGGCGGCGGGCGCGAATCGGGCTCGGACGCCTGGAAGGGTTACATGCGCCGTGCCACCAACACGATCAACTTCAGCGGCGCGCTGCCGCTGGCGCAGGGCGTGCGCTTCGACGTATAAGGCAGAATTTTAGAAAAAAAGGGCTCCAGCGCTTTCTGGGCATGCGCTGACAGCTATTGTTTTCGGGTGCTCGCTGATCAGAGCACCTCGCTGGCGAAGTCCGCCAGGCGCGAGCGTTCGCCACGCGCCAGCAGGATGTGGCCGCTGTGCGCCCAGCCCTTGAAGCGGTCCACCGCAAAGGTCAGGCCCGAGGAGCCTTCGGTGAGGTAGGGCGTGTCGATCTGTCCGAGGTTGCCCATGCAGATGATCTTGGTGCCCGGCCCCGCGCGGGTGATGAGTGTCTTCATCTGCTTGGGCGTGAGGTTCTGCGCCTCGTCGATGATCACGTACTTGTTCATGAAGGTGCGCCCGCGCATGAAGTTCATGCTCTTGATCTTGATGCGGCTGCGGATCAGCTCGTTGGTCGCGGCGCGCCCCCATTCGCCGGCGCCGCTGCCGCCGTCGCCCTTGGCGAGGAATTCGAGGTTGTCGTCCAGCGCGCCCATCCATGGGCCCATCTTCTCTTCCTCGGTGCCGGGCAGAAAGCCGATGTCCTCGCCCACGCTCACCGTCGCGCGGGTCATGATGATCTCGCTGTAGCGGCGCTCGTCGAGCACCTGCGTGAGGCCCGCGGCCAGCGCCAGCAGCGTCTTGCCGGTGCCTGCCTGGCCGGTGAGCGTGACGAAGTCCACCTCGGGGTCCATCAAGAGGTTCATCGCGAAGTTCTGCTCGCGGTTGCGCGTGTTCACGCCCCAGACCGCGTTCTTGGCCGAGCCGTAGTCCTTGAGCGTCTGCAGCACCGCGCTCTTGTCGCGGATCTCGGTGACGCGCGCATACAGGCTGGGTTCCCCCGGCGCCTCGAAATAGACGAACTGGTTGATCAGCATCTGCGCCACCTGCGGGCCGCTCACGCGGTAGCAGGTGGTGGCGCCGTGCTGCCAGCTCTCCACCTTCTTGCCGGCCTTGATCCAGAAGTCGGGCGCAAGCGCCAGGTAGCCCGAATACAGCAGGTCGCCGTCGTCGAGCACCTTGTCGTTCTCGTAGTCCTCCGCGGCCAGGCCCAGCGCGCGCGCCTTCACGCGCATGTTGATGTCCTTGGACACCAGCACCACCTCGCGCGGCGCATGGCGCGTGCGCAGCGCCTGCACCACGCCCAGGATCTGGTTGTCCGCCTTGCCTTGGGGCAGGCTCGCGGGCAGTTCGTAGCTCAGCGGCTCGGTCTGGAAGTAGAGCTGGCCGGTGGCGGCGCGCTGCCCGCTGCCATTGAGCGGCACGCCCCGGGCCATGTCGCTGCTGGTGGCGGCGGCGACCAGCGCATCCAGCGTGCGGCTGGCCTGGCGGCCGTTGCGCGCGACCTCGGTGGTGCCGCGTTTGTGCGCGTCCAGCTCTTCGAGCACCACCATGGGCAGGAAGATGTCGTGCTCCTCGAAGCGAAACAGGCTGGTGGGGTCGTGCAGCAGCACGTTGGTGTCGAGCACGAAGAGCTTGGCTGCGCCGCTGCCCGCGGCGCCCGTCTTGCGCGCGCGCGCGCCGCCCTTGCGTTGCGGTGCGGGCGACGGCGCGGGCGCTGGCACAGGTGCGCGTGCCGCCGGCTGCGGCACGGGCGCTGGCGCCAGCGCGGGCCGGGGCGGCGCAGGGCGCGCCGCGGGTGCGGAGGGCCTTGCCTGCGCCGGCCTGGCGGGCGAAACGGGCGCTGCCTTGGCCGCGGCCGGTTTTGCCGGGGCGTCGGCCTTGCGCTTGCCGGCCGAGAGCAGGGCCGCACGTTGGGTGGGTGGTGGTGGCAGGGGCATGGGGGTGTTCAGAAATGGAAAAGCCGCCCGGGAGACCGGGCGGCTTTCGTGACATGGCTGTGGTTCAGGCCCATGGGGCCATTATGCATGCGCTCCCCATGGGAGGGAGGCCACGCTCAGGCGACCTTCTTGACCGGGGTCTTGAGCGCCTTGACGGCCTTGAGCACGTCTTCGACGTGGCCCGGCACCTTCAGGCCGCGCCACTCCTGCACCACGATGCCGTCGGCATTGATGAGGAAGGTGGAGCGCTCGATGCCCTTGACCTTCTTGCCGTACATGATCTTGTTCTTGACCACGCCGAACATGTGGCACATTTTCTCTTCGGTGTCGGCGATCAGCTCGAAGGGCAGCTCGAGCTTGGCCTTGAAGTCGTCGTGCGACTTCATGTTGTCGCGCGAGACGCCGAAGACCTCGGCGCCGAGCTTGACGAAATCCTTGTACCTGTCGCGAAACTGCATGGCTTCCGTCGTGCAGCCGGGGGTATTGTCCTTGGGGTAGAAGTACAGCACCAGCGCCTGGCCCAGATGCGAGACGTTGGAGACATGCACTTCGCCGGTCGCGTTGGCTTCAAATTCAGGAAGGGGTTTGTTGACAGCAATCGCCATGGCAGTTCGTCTCTCTCGTGTGGGGCCGCACAAATGCCGAGGGTGATTGGGAGGTAGGTGCGTAACCCTCGGCTGCAAGACCGCCATTTTAACCCGTCGCTGGGAAAAAAGCCAGTTGCGACAGGCCCGCGCAGCCCGCCCCGGCGGTTTGCGCGCGCTCAGACGAGCAGCGCCGCAAACACCTTGCGGCCTTCGCCGGCGAGGATGTTGTAGGTGCGACAGGCCGCGTGGGTGTCCATGGTTTCCATGCCGACGTGGCGCGCCATCAAGGGCTTGAGCCACTGCGGCGGCACGAAGCGCCCGCGCTCCCCGCTGCCGAAGATGACCACCTCGGCGTCCAGCTCCGCCAGCTGGGCGAAGTGGGCGGGCGAGAGGTCTTCGAAGCGCTCGCACTTCCAGTCGATGCGCTCGCCGCTGAAGCCGATGATCACGCTGTGCGTGAGCCGCTCGGCATCCACCGCGATCCAGCCCGGGCCGTAGCCGGTGACGGTCTGGGTGTCGCTGCGATCGGGCTGGAACTTCATGGTGGGGTATGTCAGGTTGCACTGCAGCATGGGCGGCAGGCAAGTGTGGTCAAATTATAGGTTTCGTTCGCCGCCAGAGGCCCGGTGCCATGAAACCGCTGCACAAATCCGCCAAACTGAACAACGTGCTCTACGACGTGCGCGGCCCCATCGTGGACGCGGCGCGGCAGATGGAGGAAGAGGGCCAGAAGATCATCAAGCTCAATATCGGCAACATGGCGCCGTTCGGCTTCGATCCGCCCGACGAGGTGGTGCAGGACATGATCCGCAACCTGCCCGAGTCCGCCGGTTACTCGGACAGCAAGGGCCTCTTCGCCGCGCGCAAGGCGGTGATGCACTACACGCAGCAGCAGGGCATCGCCGGCGTCACGCTGGACGACATCTACCTGGGCAATGGCGCGAGCGAGCTGATCGTGATGGCGACCAATGCGCTGCTTGACGACGGCGACGAGCTGCTGCTGCCCGCGCCCGACTATCCGCTGTGGACGGCCGCGACCAGCCTGGCCGGTGGCGTGCCGGTGCATTACGTCTGCGACGAGGCGCGCGGCTGGATGCCGGACCTGGCCGACATGCGCGCCAAGATCGGGCCGAAGACGCGCGGCATCGTGGTGATCAACCCGAACAACCCCACGGGCGCGCTGTATTCCGACGAACTGCTCAAGGGCATCGTGCAGCTGGCGCGCGAGCACGAACTGGTGCTGCTGGTCGACGAGGTCTACGACAAGGTGCTGTACGAGGGCGCGCGCCACACGGCCATGGCCAGCCTTTCGACGGACGTGCTCACGCTCACTTTCAACTCGCTCTCCAAGGCCTACCGCTCCTGCGGCTTTCGCGCCGGCTGGATGGTGGTCTCGGGCGACAAGTCGCTGGCCGGCGACTACATCGAGGGCTTGAACATGCTGGCCAACCTCAAGCTCGGCTCCAACGTGCCGGGCCAGTGGGCGATCCAGACCGCCCTGGGCGGCTACCAGAGCATCAACGATCTGATCAGGGAAGGCGGGCGCCTGCGCGTGCAGCGCGACCTGGCCTATGAGCTGATCACCGCGATCCCGGGCGTCACCTGCGTCAAGCCCCAGGCGGCGCTGTACATGTTCCCGCGTCTCGATCCCGAGATGTACCCGATCGAGGACGACCGCCAGTTCTTCATGGAAGTGCTGCGCGCCACGCGCGTGATGCTGGTGCAGGGCACGGGTTTCAACTACCCCGATCACCAGCACTTTCGCATCGTCTTCCTGCCGCACAAGAGCGACCTGCGCGAGGCGATCGGGCGTCTGGCCAAGTTCCTGGAGCGGTATCGCGCGCGCCGCGCCAAGCCGGCATCCGTGCTTGCCATCAATCCTGAAAAAGAAGCTGCTCGCGCTTGACTGGCAAGCGTTTGAGCCCTATTTGACTAGTAAAACCATGAAACCCATCCAAGTCGGCCTGCTCGGCATAGGCACCGTAGGCAGCGGCACCTTCCAGGTGCTCTCGCGCAACCAGGAAGAGATCGGCCGGCGTGCCGGGCGGGCGATAGAGATCACCATGGTGGCCGACCTGGACACCGCGCGCGCGCGCTCCATCGTGGGCGACGGCGTGCGCGTGGTGGGCGACGCGCGCGAGGTCATCGCCAACCCCGAGATCGACGTGGTGGTGGAGCTGATCGGCGGCTACGGCATAGCCCGGCAGCTGGTGATGGAGGCCATTGGCCAGGGCAAGCACGTGGTCACGGCGAACAAGGCGCTGCTGGCGGTGCACGGCACCGAGATCTTCCGCGCGGCCGCGGCCAAGGGCGTGATCATCGCCTTCGAGGCGGCAGTCGCCGGGGGCATCCCCATCATCAAGGCGCTGCGCGAGGGGCTGACGGCCAACCGCATCCAGTGGGTGGCGGGCATCATCAACGGCACGACGAATTTCATCCTCAGCGAGATGCGCGACAAGGGCATGGACTTCGCCGCCGCCCTCAAGGACGCCCAGCGCCTGGGCTACGCCGAGGCCGACCCCACCTTCGACATCGAGGGCGTGGACGCGGCGCACAAGGCGACGCTCATCAGCGCGATTGCCTTCGGCATACCGGTGCAGTTCGACAAGTGCCACGTGGAAGGCATCACCAGGCTCGCGAGTGCCGACATCAGGTACGCCGAGCAGCTGGGCTACCGCATCAAGCTGCTGGGCATCACCCGGCGCACCGACAAGGGCGTGGAGCTGCGCGTGCACCCCACCCTGATCCCGGCGCGGCGCCTGATCGCCAACGTCGATGGCGCGATGAACGCGGTGGTGGTGCAGGGCGACGCGGTCGGTGCCACGCTCTACTACGGCAAGGGCGCGGGCAGCGAGCCGACGGCCAGTGCGGTGATTGCCGACCTGGTGGACATCGCGCGCCTGGACGGCGCCGACCCCGCGCACCGCGTGCCGCCGCTGGCCTTTCAGAGCAGCACGCTGGCGGCGGCCGGCGGCGACCTGCCCGTGCTGCCCATGGCCGAGGTGGTCACCGGCTACTACCTGCGCATCCGCGTGGTGGACGAGGCCGGCGTGCTGGCGCGCATCACCGGCATCCTGGCGGGCGCGGGCATCAGCATCGACGCCATCCTGCAGCGCGAAGCGCAGGAGGTAGTCAGCGAGGGCACCGCGCCCGAGGGCACGCAGGGCATACCGCAGACCGACCTGATCATCCTCACCCACGACACCCGCGAGGGCGACCTCGACGGCGCGCTGGCACAGATCCAGCCGCTGCCCACGGTGCTCGCGCCGATCACGCGCATCCGCAAGGAAGAGCTGAACTGAGGGTGTTTCTGGCCAGATCAGATAAAATCAGGCCAGAATAACGGATTTTTCAGGAGCTGGCCATGTCCTCAGTATGGCAAGTACAAGAAGCCAAGAACCACTTCAGCGAAATGATAGACCGGGCCCTGAGCGAAGGCCCGCAGACCGTTACGCGCCACGGCAAGCCCGTGGTACGGATGGTGGCGGTAGAGCAGGGGAGCACTGCATCGCATGGCGATGACGGGTTTGTCGACTTTCTGCTCAATGCCCCCAAAGCCGATGACTTCGAATTGCCGGAGCGCACCAGCATCAAGCCCCTGGAACCTCTGGGTGAGTGAGTGCCATGGTTTGGCTGCTGGATACCTGCGTGGTCTTCGAATCTTTCAAATCGCTTCCCGAGCCTGTCGTTCGGCAATGGCTGGACGCGCACCGGGGCCAGTGTCTGATACCGGCCGTGAGCGTGGGCGAGATTCTGTTTGGCATTGAACGCATGGTGCCCAGCGCCCGGCGCAGCCGCTTGCAACTGTGGTTTGAGCAGCTATGTCACGATTTCGAGGGCAAGATACTGCCCACGGATGAAGCGGTCTGGCGCACCTGGAGCCGCTTGCGGGTGTCTTGCCAGGCGATAGGCCGCCCGCAGGCAGACCTTGATCTGCTGATCGCGGCGACGGCAGTCACGCACCGCTTGCCCCTGGTGACCCGCAACACCCGCCATTTTCAAGACACCGGCCTGACGCTCGTCAACCCCTGGGATGCTTGATATCGGCATCAAGTGAACCCCATGCACTACCTCTCTACCCGTGGCGACGCCACAGCCCGAAAATTCTGCGACATCCTGCTCGAAGGCCTGGCGCCCGACGGCGGCCTGTACCTGCCCGAGCGCTATCCGCAGGTGAATGCGGCCGAACTTGCCCGCCTGCGCAAGGTACATGCCGAACAGGGCTATGCGGCGCTGGCCTTCGAGATCCTCTCGCTCTACATCGACGACATCCCCTCGGCCGACCTGAGGGCGATCTGCGACAAGACCTACACCGCCCAGGTCTTCGGCACGCGCGAGATCGTGCCGCTCAAGCCTTTGGAACCGGGACTGTTCCTGCTGGGCCTGTCCAACGGCCCGACGCTCGCCTTCAAGGACATGGCCATGCAGCTGCTGGGCCATCTGTTCGAATATGAGTTGGGCCGGCGCGGTGAAGAGCTCAACATCCTGGGCGCGACCAGCGGCGACACCGGCAGCGCCGCCGAATACGCCATGCGCGGCAAGCGGGGCATCCGCGTCTTCATGCTCAGCCCGCACGGGCGCATGAGCCCCTTCCAGCAGGCGCAGATGTTCAGCCTGCAGGATGCCAACATCCACAACATCGCCATCGAGGGCGTGTTCGACGACTGCCAGGACATCGTCAAGGCGGTCAGCAACGACCTCGCGTTCAAGGCGAGGTACCGCATCGGCACGGTGAACTCGATCAACTGGGCGCGGCTGCTGGCGCAGGTGGTGTATTACTTTGCGGGGTACTTCCAGGCGACCTCTGATCGCGTTGAAGCGGGGGGCGGCCCCCTGCCCCAGCCCTCTCCCCAGAGGGGCGAGGGGGCAGCGCGGGTGAGCTTTACCGTCCCGTCGGGCAACTTCGGCAACGTCTGCGCCGGGCACGTGGCGCGCATGATGGGGCTGCCCGTCGAGCACCTGGTCGTCGCCACCAATGAAAACGACGTGCTCGACGAGTTCTTCCGCACCGGCGTCTACCGCGTGCGCGCCGCGGCCGATACGCGGGAGACCTCCAGCCCCTCGATGGACATCTCCAAGGCGAGCAATTTCGAGCGCTTCGTCTTCGACCTGCTCGGGCGCGACGGCGCGGCCACGCGGCGGCTTTTTGCCGAGCAGCTTCCCGGCCAGGGTTTTTTCGACCTGAGCGGCGATGCGCGCTTTGCCCAGGCCGCGGCGCGCTACGGCTTTCGCAGCGGGCGCAGCACCCATGCCGACCGTCTGGCCACCATCCGCGAGGTGCATGCGCGGTGCGGCGTGACCATAGACACGCACACCGCCGACGGCGTGAAGGTGGCGCGCGAGCATCTGGACGGCAAGCCCATGCTCGTGCTGGAAACCGCCTTGCCGATCAAGTTCGCCCAGACCATCACCGAGGCGCTGGGCCATCCGCCCGAGCGGCCGGCGCAATTCGTCGGCATCGAAGACCTGCCCAAGCGCGTCAGCGTGCTGCCCGCCGAGGTTGCCGGCGTCAAGGCGGCCATCGCGGCGCAGGTCTCGGTCTAAGGTCAAATCGCCCTGAAGCGCCCGCCTGGCAAGCGCTTGCGGCTACAAAATGGGGAGCGAATGGGCTGCCTGGCAGCTCTCTGTTCGCCGGCCCTTGCCACCGGCCGCGCAGCCGCGGCGCGCAGGGCGGCCATGGCTGCGCTACCCTGCACGTTTCGGGGCGCGGCACGCAGGGCGCCACGGGCCGCGGGCGCGGGCGCGGGCGCGGGCGCGGGGCAGTGTGCGCAGCCGCTTCGCGCCCGTTGCCGGCCACTGCCTTGCCCTGCGGCGCCCCCCGCTGGAGACACCGACATGCAAACCCCTCTCAAACCCCTGGACGAAGCCCTGGCCGAGCTGCTGGCGCAGGCCACGCCGCTGGGCGAGCGCGAAAGCGTCTCGCTGTTCGATGCCGACCGCCGCGTGCTGGCGCAGGACGTGGTCTCGCCCCTGCAGGTTCCGCCGCGCGACAACAGCGCGATGGACGGCTACGCGCTCCGCGCCGCGGATGTGGCGCAGCCCGGCGTGGTGCTGCCCGTGTCGCAGCGCATTGCCGCGGGCCACGTCGGCCAGCCCCTGGCGGCCGGCACGGCCGCGCGCATCTTTACCGGCGCGCCGATTCCCCGGGGCGCGGACGCAGTGGTGATGCAGGAGGAATGCGCGCCGCTCGACGGCGAGCGCGTGCAGGTCAAGGCCCGGCCCAGGCCCGGCCAGTGCATCCGCCGCAGCGGCGAAGACATAGCGCGCGGCAGCACCGTGCTGCCTGCGGGCACGCGCCTGGGCCCGGCCGAGCTGGGCCTGGCGGCCAGCGTGGGCCTGGCCGAGCTGGCCGTGGCCCGGCGCCCGCGCGTGGCGCTGTTTTCCACCGGCGACGAGCTCGTCATGCCCGGTACCGTGGCGCCCGCGCAACTGCCCGAAGGCCACATCTACAACAGCAACCGCTACTTCCTGCGCAGCCTGCTGCAGCGCCTGGGCTGCGAGGTGCTGGACCTGGGCGTGGTACAGGACACGCTGGCTGCCACCGTGGCCGCGCTGGAACTGGCGGCCGAGCGCTGCGACGTGATCGTCACCAGCGGCGGCGTGTCGGTGGGCGAGGAAGACCACGTCAAGCCCGCCGTCGCGCGCCTGGGTGCGCTCGACCTGTGGAAAATTGCCATCAAGCCCGGCAAGCCCTTTGCCTGCGGCCATGTGCAAAGTGGGGCGCGCCGCGCGCATTTCCTCGGCCTGCCGGGCAACCCCGTGTCGAGCTTCATCACCTTCGCGCTGTTGGTGCGCCCCTTCCTGCTGCGTTTGCAGGGCGTGGCCGATGTTGCTCCCTTGTCCGTAGCGGCCACCGCTGGGTTCGATTGGGCAAAACCAGACAAACGCCGTGAATTCCTGCGCGTGCGCCGGGGCGCGCAGGGGCAACTGGAATTGTTTCCCAACCAGAGCTCGGGCGTGCTCACCTCCACGGTCTGGGCCGACGGCGTGGTGGACAATCCGCCCGGCACGCCCATCGCCCGGGGCGACAGCGTGCGCTTCATTGCCTGGACGGAGCTGCTGTGATGACCGCCAAGACCGTGACCGTGCGTTACTTCGCCTCCATCCGCGAAGGCATGGGCCGCGAGCGCGAAAGCGTGAGTACCCGCGCCCAAACGCTGGCCGCGCTGCGTCAGGAGCTGATCGCGCGCGGCGCGCCCTGGGCCGACTGCCTGGCCGAAGGGCGTGCGCTGCGCATGGCGCTGGATCAGGCCATGGCCGGCGCCGATGCCCCCTTGCCGGACGGCGCCGAGGTTGCCTTCTTTCCGCCGGTGACCGGGGGTTGATCAGTCTTCCGCTGGCAGCGCGGGGCCGTGCCAGCCCAGCAGCTCGGCCAGGCGCAGCGTGACCCAGCGCGCCTCGGCCGCGGACAGGCCGGCCTCGGGGTGGCGCAGTGCCGCATGAAAACCCTGCAGCACGCTGGCTTCCGAGGGCGCGCCCTGGTACACCTGCTGCGCGCGCTCCACCAGGCTTGCGGCCATGTCCTCGCACCATTCGTAGCGTTCGCGCACTTCGGCCGGCGTCCCGCGCAGCCGCCCCTGCGCGTCCTGGCGCAGCGCGAGGAAGGAAGGCGGCACGACGATCTGGTTGTCGTCCTGCATCGCTCAGTCGGGCCGAAAGCGCTCTTCGAAGCGGCGCAGGTCCACTTCCAGCTCGAAGCTCACGAGCTGACCCATCTTGCCGTCGCGCGCGCGGTGGGCTGCGAACAGGCTGCTGCGGCCGACCAGGTCCATGCCCGGCAGGTCGATCAGCGCATAGGGATGGGGCACGAAGACGTGGTAGGCAAAGACTTCGCGGTGCGCGCTCTGCGGCGAGGGGTAGAGCGTGTAGCCATGGGCGGTGAAGGCGAGGGCGGGCATGCGGGCGGCGCGGTAAAGTAGTTGTCCACTGTAGCAAAGCGGGGGCCAGGCCGATGTCCGGCGAGATTTCCATCCAGCGCGCCGACTTCGACGTGGGCAGCGAACTCGCGCGCCTGCGCGCCGGCGAGGCGCGTGTCGGCGCGGTCTGCTGCTTCGTCGGTACGGTGCGTGAGCACGGCAGCAGCGGCCCGGTCAGCCGCATGGAACTCGAACACTACCCGGGCATGACCGAAAAGGCGATCGCCGCGATGATCGAGGAAGCGCGCCGGCGCTTCGACCTGTACGGCGTGCGCGTGATCCATCGCGTGGGGGCCCTGGCGGCGCAGGATCAGATCGTGCTCGTGGCCGTCACCAGCAGCCACCGCCAGGCGAGCTTTCAGGCCTGCGAATTCCTGATGGACTACCTCAAGACCCAGGCGCCGTTCTGGAAAAAAGAACACACGCCCGACGGCGAGCGCTGGGTCGATGCGCGCGAAAGCGACGATGCGGCGCTCGCGCGCTGGGGCGTGCGGGCACGCAACGTCGGCTAGCGCCGCACCGACACCTTGTCGGCGAAGACGGTGGTGGTGCGCCCGCCCAGGTCCACGCGCAGCGCCCCGCGTGCATCGATGCCGCAGCCCTTGCCCTGCTGCTGCCCCTGCGCGCCGTGGATGACCAAGGGTTGACCGGCCAGGCTGTCCCTGCGTGCAAACGCATCGGCAAAGGCCGCCAGGCCTTCGCGCTCGAAGCGCAGCAGTCCCGCGCGCAGATGCGCGATCAGCCGTGCGGCCAGCAGATTGCGCCCGGGCAGCGGGCCGCTGCCGCAGCTGGCCAGGTCGGTGGCGGGCAGCGCCATGGCCTCGGGCCGCTCGGGCGTCTCGGGCGCCAGGCGCAGGTTCAACCCCAGGCCGATGCGTGCGACGCACGGCCCGTCGTATTCGCCATCCACCTCGATCAGGATGCCCGCCAGCTTGCGCTCGCCCACCACCAGGTCGTTGGGCCATTTGAGCTGCAGGCCGGGCACGGAGACAAGACTCTCGATGGCCTGCACCGCGCACACGCCCATGGCGATGGACAGACCCGACAGCGCCGCCGGTCCGCTGGCAAAGCGCTTGAGGCAGGACAGGGTGATGCCCATGCCCGGCGGGCATTGCCAATCGCGCCCCCGCCGCCCGCGGCCGGCGCTCTGGCTTTCGGCCAGCACCACCGTCAGGTCGGGCGTGTCTTCACCCAGGCGCGCCAGCGCGTCCTGGGTGGAATCGAGCTGCCAGTGCACCTGTACCAGTGCGCCTGCGGGATCGTCCAGCGCCTCGGTGATGCGCGCCGCATCCAGCAGCTCCAGCGGCCAGGGCAGCCGGTAGCCCGCACCGGTACGCGCCGCCACGGGAAGGCCCAAAGCACGCAGCGCGGCCACCTGCTTCCAGATGGCGGCGCGGGTGACGCCCAGGCGCTCGGCCAGCAGCTCGCCCGAAACCGCTTCACCATGCGCCAGCTGCTGCAACATGTCTTGTGCCGGGGAAGCGGGTTTCATGGCCCGAGTGTGCCGCATGCGGAAAATATCTTGTAAACCAAAAAATCGAATCATGGTTGACATTGGGCCGTGCGCTGCAGATACTTGCGTCTGGTGGCTGGCCGGGCGTGCTCCGGTCGCCTGTCCGGTTTTTTCCTTCGAGCTACCCATGACACTACCCACTTCCGCCTCCCTGTCCCTGAACCCGAGCGGCTCCGGCCACTGGCTGCGCCAGCTGCTGCTGGTGCTCGTCGGCACGGCCGCGCTCAGTGCCTCGTCCTACCTGAGCATTCCGCTGCAGCCGGTGCCGGTGTCCATGCAGACCTTCGCCGTGCTGATGGTGGGCGCGCTCTATGGCTGGCGCCTGGGCGGCATCACCGTGCTGGCCTGGCTGCTGCAGGCGCTGGCCGGCATGCCGGTGCTGGCGGGCGGTGCCGGCGGCCTGGCGCCCTTCATGGGCAAGACCGCGGGCTATCTGCTGGCCTTCCCGGTAGGCGCGATGCTCATGGGCTGGCTCGCGCAGCGCGGCTGGGATGGCGCGCGACCGCTGCGCGCCTTTGTCGCGATGTTCGCCTGCACCACGCTGATTCTGCTGGCCGGCGGCACCTGGCTGGGCATGTTGATCGGCATGGACAAGGGCTGGCAGTTCGGCGTGCTGCCCTTCCTGCTGGGTGACGTGCTCAAGTCCGCCCTCGGCGCTGCCACGCTGGCGCTGTGGTACCAGGCACGCAAGAGCCGCCGCGGCGCATGACGCTGGCGCTGCGCGCCCACCATCTGCTGTGCCTGCTGACCTATTCGGGCGAGGGTTACAGCCCGGCCTTCGTGGCCAACTTCGATGCCATCGTGGCCCGCCTCGCCGACGGTGAGGCGCTGACGCTGGCCAGCGGCCCCGACGCGATCTGCGAGCCGCTGTGCGCGGGCGAAGGCGAGGGTGCGCACTGCCATGGCGCGTCGGTGCGCGAGCGCGACCGGCAGGCCGCGCAGGCGCTGGCGCCGCTGCTGGGTGCGCCGGGCAGTGGTGGTGGCTGGCGGCTCGACGCATCCCTGCTCGCGCGCCTGCGTGCGGCCTTTTCGGCGGGCCGCATCCGTGCCGCCTGCAGCGGCTGCCCTTGGGACGCCATGTGCACCGAGGTGGCGCGCCAGGGCTATGCGACGGCCCGCCTGCACCCGCCGCCGTCTTGAATCACGCCCCGGGGGCCGCATATCGTTCCCATAACGATGGATTTTCGGGAGCGACGCACGATGCGACTCGACAAACTCACCACCAAATTCCAGCAGGCGCTGGCCGACGCCCAGTCGCTGGCGCTGGGCTACGACCACGCCTACATCCAGCCTGAACACCTGCTTGCGGCCATGCTGCAGCAGGAGGACGGCCCGAAGTCGCTGCTGGCGCGCGCCGGCGTGAACGTGGCGCGCCTGGCGCAGGAGGCCGACGCGGCCCTCAAGCGCCTGCCCAGCGTGCAAGGCCAGGAGCAGGTGCAGCCCGGCCCCGACCTCCTCAAGTTGCTGCAGGCAACCGAGAAGGAAGCGATCAAGCGCGGCGACCAGTTCATCGCCAGCGAAATGTTCCTGCTGGCCTTGGCCGATTCGAGCGGCGAAGCGGGCCGCATCGCCCGCGAAGCCGGCCTGTCGCGCAAGGCGCTGGAATCGGCCGTGGAAGCGGTGCGCGGCGGCCAGACCATGGACAGCGCCGAGGGCGAGGGTCAGCGCGAGGCGCTGAAGAAGTACACGCTGGACCTGACCGAGCGCGCGCGCCAGGGCAAGCTTGACCCGGTGATCGGGCGCGACGACGAGATCCGCCGCACCATCCAGGTGCTGCAGCGCCGCTCCAAGAACAACCCGGTGCTGATCGGCGAGCCCGGCGTGGGCAAGACCGCCATCGTCGAAGGCCTGGCGCAGCGCATCATTGCGGGTGAAGTGCCCGAAAGCCTCAAGGGCAAGCGCGTGCTGGTGCTGGACATGGCGGGGCTCTTGGCCGGGGCCAAGTACCGCGGCGAGTTCGAGGAGCGGCTCAAATCGGTGCTCAAGGAAGTGGCGCAGGACGAGGGCCGCATCATCCTCTTCATCGACGAGCTGCACACCATGGTGGGCGCGGGCAAGGCCGAGGGCGCGATCGACGCGGGCAACATGCTCAAACCGGCGCTGGCGCGCGGCGAGCTGCACTGCATCGGCGCCACCACGCTGGACGAATACCGCAAATACATCGAGAAGGACGCGGCGCTGGAGCGGCGCTTCCAGAAGGTGCTGGTGCAGGAGCCCAGCGTGGAGGACACCATCGCCATCCTGCGCGGCCTGCAGGTGCGCTACGAGGCGCACCACGGCGTGGACATCACCGACCCGGCCATCGTTGCCGCGGCCGAGCTGTCCCACCGCTACATCACCGACCGCTTCCTGCCGGACAAGGCCATCGATCTGATCGACGAGGCGGCGGCCAAGATCAAGATCGAGATCGACTCCAAGCCGGAGCTGCTCGACCGGCTGGAGCGGCGCATGATCCAGCTCAAGATCGAGCGCGAGGCGATGAAGAAGGAGACCGACGAGGCCTCGCAAAAGCGCCTGCAGCTCATCGAGGAAGAGCTGGCCGGGGCCGAGCGCGAGTACGCCGACCTCGAAGAGGTCTGGCAGGCCGAGAAGGCCAGTGCCCAGGGCAGCGAGCAGATCAGGAAAGACATCGATGCGATCCGCACGCAGATCGAGGAGCTCAAGCGCAAGGGCGACTTCAACAAGGTGGCCGAGCTGCAGTACGGCAAGCTGCCGGAACTGGAAAAGAGCCTGAAGGAGGCGCAGGACAGCGAGGCCGAGGGCGGCGCCGACGCGGGCCACAAGCTGCTGCGCACCCACGTCGGGGCGGAAGAGATCGCCGAGGTGGTCTCGCGTGCCACCGGCATCCCGGTCTCCAAGATGATGCAGGGCGAAAAGGACAAGCTGCTGCAGATGGAAGACAGGCTGCACCAGCGCGTCGTCGGCCAGGACGAGGCGATCTCGGCCGTGGCCAACGCCATCCGCCGCTCGCGCTCGGGCCTGTCGGACCCGAACCGGCCGCTGGGCAGCTTTTTGTTCCTCGGGCCCACGGGCGTGGGCAAGACCGAGCTGTGCAAGGCGCTGGCCAACTTCCTGTTCGACAGCGAAGACCACATGGTTCGCATCGACATGAGCGAATTCATGGAAAAGCATAGCGTGGCGCGCTTGATTGGCGCGCCTCCGGGCTATGTTGGCTATGAAGAAGGCGGTTATCTGACCGAAGCCGTGCGGCGCAAGCCCTACAGCGTGCTGCTGCTCGACGAGGTGGAAAAAGCCCACCCCGACGTGTTCAACGTGCTGCTGCAGGTGCTCGACGACGGGCGCCTGACCGATGGCCAGGGGCGCACCGTGGACTTCAAGAACACGGTCATCGTGATGACCAGCAACATCGGCTCGCAGCGCATCCAGGCCATGGTCGGTCAGCCCGACGACGAGGTGAAGGATGCGGTCTGGGAAGAGCTGAAGGCACATTTCCGCCCCGAGTTTCTCAACCGCATCGACGAGACGGTGGTGTTCCACGCGCTCGATGCGCGCCACATCGAGGCGATCGCCGCGATCCAGCTCAAGCTGCTCGAAGATCGCCTGGCCAGGATGGATCTGCATCTGCGTGTCTCGCCGGCGGCGATGGCGGAGCTGGCCAAGGTCGGGTTCGATCCGGTGTTCGGCGCGCGCCCGCTCAAGCGCGCGATCCAGCAGCGCATCGAAAACCCGCTCTCCACCGCGCTGCTCGAAGGCCGTTATCCGCCCAAGAGCACCATTCCGGTGGACGTCGATCCGGTGCGCAACCCGGGGGTTTTCATCTTCGGGGAACCCGAAGCGGCCGATTGAGACTTACCATGGATGGCGCGCCGCCCTTCGCGCGCGCCGCTTGAGCTTGATAGAGAGGCCCGGATTGAACGAAGTCGTCACCACCGCCATACGCTGGAGCCTGCGCCTGGCCCTGATCGCCATGGGAGGGCTGCTGTTCCTGAGCCTGCTGCTGGCCGGGTGCATCCTGGCGCTTGCCTGGAGCCTGCGCGCGGCTTGGGCACGCCTGACGGGGCGCCCGGTCGCGCCCTGGGTGATGCGCATGGATCCACGCCACGGCTTCAGCACGGTCTATCGCAGCACTGCGCGCTGGACCTCGAACACCGCAAGCAACATGGGGCGCGGTGCCCGCCGCCTCGGCGAGGTCACCGACGTGACGCCGCGAGAGATCCCTTGACGTGCGCCCGTCCGGCGTGGCCAGTGCCCGCCGGGCACGGCCATTGCAGCGGTTCTGGCACGCACGATGGAAGGCAAAGCGATGTTCGAGACCCCTGCAGAAGAGCTTGAGCGGCTGTTTCAGGCGCAGCACCGCGCCAGTCGCGCCCAGCCCGATGTGCCGCTGGCACTGCGCCGCGAGCGCCTGCTGCGCCTGCGCACGCTGATCGATGACCATGCGCCGGTGCTGGCCGCCGCGGTGCAGGCGGACTTCGGCATGCGCTCGCGCCAGCTCACCGAAGTGGCAGACCTTTTTTTGCTGCGCGCGCAACTGGCCAGCACGCTGCGCCAGCTCGCGCGCTGGTCGCGCCCCCAGAAGGTGCGCACGCCGCTGTACTTGCAGCCGGCGCGCGCCTGGGTGCAGCGCCAGCCGCTGGGGGTCATCGGCGTGATCTCGCCCTGGAACTACCCGGTGCAACTGGCGCTGGGCCCGGCCATCGGGGCGCTGGCGGCGGGCAACCGGGTACTGCTCAAGCCCAGCGAACTGACGCCGCACACCTCGGCCAAGCTGGCCGACCTGGTGGCCCAGTTCTTCGCGCCCGAAGAATTCTGCGTGGTGCAGGGCGGTGCGGCGGTGGCTGAACAGCTCAGCCGGCTGCCGCTGGATCACCTGGTCTTTACCGGATCGACCTCGGTGGGGCGCAAGGTGGCGCTGGCGGCGGCCGACAAGCTCACGCCCACCACGCTGGAGCTGGGCGGCAAGTCGCCCGCCATCCTGGACGCCGACTGCGACCTGGCGGATGCGGCCCTCAAGATCGCCCACGGCAAGCTGCTCAACGCCGGGCAGACCTGCATCGCCCCCGACTACCTCTTCGTGCCCAAGGGCAGCGAGGCGGCCTTTGCCGGCGCCTTCCGTGCCGCCGTGGTGCGTCTCTTTCCGCGCTTTGAAGGCAACCCCGACTACGCCGCCATCATCACGCCGCGCCACCTGGCCCGCCTGCGCGAACTGCTGCAGGACGCGCGCGAGCAGGGCGCCGAGGTGCAACAGATCGAGCCCGCTGCCGCCACCCACGGCGCGCCAGCGCAAAGCCTGGGCGACGGCATCGCGCGGCAGATGCCGCCGGCGCTGGTCTTTGGCGTGCACGACCAGATGCGCCTGATGCAAGAGGAAATCTTCGGCCCGCTGCTGCCCGTCATCGGCTACGAAACCCTGGACGAGGTGGTGGGCTACATCAACGCCCGTCCACGTCCGCTGTCGCTGTACTGGTTCGGCAATCGCACGGCCGTGCGCGACGAGGTGCTCACGCGCACCGTCAGCGGCGGCGTCACCGTCAACGACACGCTCTTGCACATTGCCCATGAAAGCCTGCCCTTCGGCGGCGTGGGCGACAGCGGCTGGGGCGCCTACCACGGCGAGGCGGGCTTCCTGCGCTTCAGCCACGCCAAGGCGGTGCTGGTGCAGTCGCGCTGGGGTGCGGGTGCGCTGCTGTACCCGCCCTACGGCCGGCGCTTCGAGCGCGTGATGGCGCTGCTGCGCAAACTGCTGTAGCACATCGCATGGGCCGCGGTGCGAGCCTGGGCGTCCGCGCGGTTTTGTGCGTCGCAGTAGGCAGCTGAAACGTTTTGCGCGAGAATCGCGGGTTTTCCATTAGCTGCGTTCTCGTTTTCATGTCTCGCATTCAGGTACGCCCCGCCACGCTGCGCGATGCCAAGGCCATCGCCCAGGTTCATACTTCAGCTGCCCTTCAGGCCTACAAAGGTGTCGTCCCGGACGACCAGCTCAAGGCCATGTCTTCGCCGGAAAAACGCCAGGCCTACTGGCGCGAAGCCATCAACTACTGCGAACCCCAGGTGCAGGTGGCCATCGAGGACGACAAGGTTGTCGGCTTCGTCGGCTTCGACCGCTCGCGCGACCCCAAGACCCGCCCCACCACGGGGGAAATCTGGGCCATCTACGCCGACCCCGGCCACTGGGACCAGGGCGTGGGACTGGCGCTGTGGGATGCGGCCCGCGAAGGCCTGGTGGAAGAGGGCTGCACCACCGTCACCGCCTGGGTGCCGCTGCGCAACGAGCGGGCGTTGCGCTTTCATGAAGCTGCAGGCTTCAAGCGTGAAATGAGCACGGCCAAGACGGCCGTCGTGGGCGGCGTGAAGATCGAGGAAGTGCGCCTGCACCGTTCCTTGAATTAGAGCTGCTTGCGCTTGCGGGGCAAGGGCTAGGCTCGAATTTGTCTTGCGAATTCAGTTTTTCCGCCGTCCCCCTCTGGGGCAGGGCCCGGGTGGGGGTCAGGGCCGCGTGAATGCCGCAATTGCCCCCTTCCGGTATCCGCGGTGAGGCACCGTCGTCCGCATTGGCTTTTCAAAAGTCTTCACGCCCCTCGACGCGCGCCAGCACCCGCAGGTCGGCTCCCACCTGCCGCACCTCGCGCCAAGTGAGCCGCTCGCCTTCCGACAGCGCCGCGAGCGGCCCCCAGTGGGCCAAGCCTCGCGCGCCGCTGCCCAGCAGAACGGGGGCGAGATAGAGCAAGAGCTCATCGACCAGCCCCAGGCGCAAGAACGCGCCGTTGAGCTCGTGCCCCGCTTCCACATGCAATTCATTGACCTCACGCCGCGCCAGGTCGCGCAGCAGCGCCGCCAGATCCACACGGCTGCCGGAGGCGTCGGGCAGCACCGTCACCGCCGCGCCGCGCGCCTGCAGCGCTGCGGCGGCTGCGGGGTCGGCATTCGCGGTGTAGATCCACACCTGGCGATCGGGTACCTCAAAGAGCCGCGCCGCAGCCGGCGTGCGCAACTGGCTGTCGAGCACCACCAGATGGGGTTGGCGCGGCGTGGCGACGCCGCGCACGTTGAGCAAGGGGTCGTCGGCCAGCACCGTGCCCACCCCGGTGAGCACCGCGCAAGCGCGCGCACGCCAGGCATGGCCATCGGCACGCGCCGGCTCTGAGGTGATCCACTGGCTGGCGCCGTTGGCGAGGGCGGTCACTCCGTCCAGCGACGCGGCCGCCTTCATCCTTACCCACGGCCGAGCGCGCGCCATGCGGCTGAAAAAGCCGATGTTCAGCTCGCGCGACGCCTGCGCACCCGGCCCCACGTCCACCTGCACCCCGGCCGCCCGGAGGCGGGCAAACCCTTGGCCCGACACCAGTGGATTGGGGTCGGCCAGCGACGCCACAACCCGCGCCACCCCGGCCGCAAGCAGCGCGTCGCAGCAAGGCCCGGTGCGCCCCTGGTGCGCACAAGGCTCCAGCGTCACCCAGGCGGTCGCGCCGCGCACATCCCGCCCGTGAGCCGCCGCGTCGCGCAGCGCCACCACCTCGGCGTGCGGCCCGCCGGCCTGCTGGGTAAAGCCCCGGCCAATGACCTCGCCCGCCGGCGAGACCAGGACGCAGCCGACGCGCGGGTTGGGGTTGGAAAGAAAAAGCGCTTGGGCGGCGAGCTCAAGCGCTTCTTGCATCGGTGTTGAAAGTTCTGTCTTCATGGTAGCCGGATGCTACCGTGACATCATTTGCCCCAGCATTCCACGGTGGTTGCCCCACTGTTGAGGTTGTCGTTGCCCTGGACGCCAGTATTGGTCAAGGTGTAGTCGCCACAGCGATCATCCTTTTGCGGGCCTGGATCTTTTCGTTTGGCAATCAAGGTGAAGGCTGCATTCGTGGGAGTGCCTTTGAAACTGATGGTGTAGCGCTTTGCAGCGTCGCCCGACCATGTCAGATTGCTGGGCAACGTCGTTGGATAAACACCATTGGCTGTTGCAGCACGCTCCAGCCATTGGGCCGCCTGCAGTAGCGCGGCGCGAGCATCGGAGCGGTGTCCGCGCCGCACATATTCGGCGTAGCTCGGATAGGCGATTGCCCCCAGGATGCCGACGATCGCCACGACGATCATCAACTCGATCAGAGTAAATCCTCGAAGTCTTGACGGGTATCGCATGGTGGTTCCGATCAGTTGAGTTGTCGCCAGCTGGGGCGGGTGGATTGCTCAGGCATTCTCGCCAGTTCTTCCTTGCCCCCTCCGGTAGTGTCAATGATGCGGTCACCCTTGGTGATCAAGGTGGGGGTGCCCATGGCGACCTGTTTCCGATTGACGTCCTTGTCCGAATCGGCGTCCGCTCCGCCTTTGTACACGCCATCACCGTTGGCATCTACCAACTGAATGGAAGGCCTTTTTCCGTCCATGATGTTGATGAGGGTGCGCCATTGAGTACCTGGACTAGTGTCCACTACCTGATCGACGCAGCTTTCGTTGAGATTGGTGCTGGACGCATTGACGGTGCCGGAGGGCGACTCCGTGTAAGCCGCCAGAATATTGCTTCCATCGAAGAATTGCATGGGTTGGATCATGCGCTCTCCGCTGCCTGGCAGGTCAAGATACCAACCCTTGAAGTTCTTCCATGTATCCTTGTCCAGACTGTCGATTGCATTGACCGTACCCAGATCGCCCTGGACGGTGGAGATGCTCTGTTTTGCCAGCAGCCCCGTAGCTGTCATCGTGCCAACTGCGGCGGGAACCGGAACGCAAGTCTCGGGGTTGGTGCTGCAGTTACCTTGGCCCGGATGGATTTCCAGCAGGTTGGATCCGCTGCTGCGCTTGCGGTATCTTGCGTTGTCCAGCACGGAGTAGATGGTTTGTATGGGCTGGTTGATGTCCGTCTTGCGATCGTCCTCAGTCAGGTTGCGACCGGTTCCGAATGCCACCATCATGCCGCCCACTGCGGCCGTCTCGCCTGAGGCGGTTTTCATCATGCGATCGTTGGCCTGGACAATCGGTGCCGCAGTAATCGGCTGCACCTGATTGCGAGTGGTCCCCGCGATGGTTGTCAATCCTCTTGCTGTGAACAGGGGGTTCCCCGGGCCGAAAGCGGATTTCCATTCACTGGGGTCATCGCTCGTGACATCAAATTTCCAGAGATTTCCAAGGTTGTCTCCGGCATAGACGATGTCCACCGTGCCGTCGCCATTCAAATCCACCAAGGTGGGTGCGGCCAGACCATTGTCCTTGGCTTGGCCTGTACCGGTGCCAGCCGTCGTCGTCTGGACACGAACGAGCTCCCTGGCGCCGTCAAGGTATTGAACCAGCAACACGGGACGTTGATTGGCGCTGTTGTAGCCATTGCCCATGACGGCAGCCCACCGCCCGTTGTTCATGAGGGTGATTTGCGTGGTTTCCTGCGGGCTGTTGGGTTTTCTGCTCGGTTGGGCGGTGATGTTGCCAATGTCCCTGTCTTCCGCGACCGTATTGTTGCACTCTGTCTTTGCTGGACCGGTCAAGGCGCTGCAGTCGGGCGCGGCTTCAACGTTGCCGCGGGTCCTGTCCACGGGCACCAAGGTGGCTGCATTGCCTTCGATGAAATCGTCAGGCTTGGTAACGTCCATCAGGAAGTAGCCTTTGCCGCCAGCCCCGAGGGTGCCGACCAGCATGGTCTTCCATGTACTGCCGTCCCTGATGTCTCCGGACATGGGAGAGCCGTCTACATAGTAGCGGTGCTCGTAATCGGGGTCGGCCAGGCCTTTCAGGTTGGCCATGACGCCGCGCGGCACGTAGGCAATTTTCTCGAAGCCGTCCTTTGCCGAAAATCCGTGGAACATGCCGTCGTTGCCGCCCACGTACAGCATGGGCAGACGGTTCTTCTGGGCTGACACGAAGGCGCTGTACCCGCTCAGGGGGCTGATGCCGGCGGGTGCACCGGTGTACCACAGGACGGAATTGATGATGTCGCCCTGGATGCTGACGCGCTGTCGATAAGGCTTGGCTGCCGTTGCTGGATCGGCTTCCAGGCTGCGGTCGCCGCGGATGTAGTTCAGGACGTTTTGTCCCTTGTTCTTGGTAGTCGCCGCAGGGTCCGAGCTTTCCTTGCCCAGGCTCGCTTTCTGGGCGCTGCTCAGATAAGTCTCATCGCTCGCCCATTTGAAGCTCGCGGCAGTCCGGGTTTTGTCGTTCCATGAAAGCACCAGGCGCGTGTTCCAATCGACGCTGTCCAGTCGGTCTGCAGTGGTCTTGGCGACGCCTCCGGTGCTCCAGCCTTCGACCACGCTGGGGGATCGGTAGCAGGTGGCGTCGTTGCCATCCGCATCCTTGCATGGATAGGGCTCAGGCTCGCGTCCGTCGGTGGCAGTCACATATCCTTTCCATGCCTTTTTTGCTTCGTAGACGGTGGCAAAGTTGCCCACGTTCTTGTTCGACATGTTGTAGCCGCTGGTGCTGCCGCCCGACTGGATTTTTTCCGGCAGGGTTGCGCTTTCCTCGTTGATCTTTCCGATGATGGAACGGAAGGCTTTTTCGAGATCTTCACCTGAACTGACAGGGTAGAAGCGGCCACGTCCATTGATGGCAGCATGCCAGAGATCCAGGGAACGCTTATTTTCTGCGTCGAGTTTCGGCCATGTCTGAGCGCCCGTGGCAATGTCGGCAAAGCCCTTGTTGTAGCCTAGGTAGCCGCCCTGATCGACATCAGTCGGCGAAACGGGTAGGGTAATGTCGGCTGCCTCGATTTGGCTTGCGCCAGGCCATGTAATGGCTTCATCACTAAAACCTATGGTGTAGGTTACCATGTGCGGCCAAGTCGCTGGATTGTATTTGGGATTCCAATATTTTTGCAGGTTAACCGTTTTCTTGTTCTCGCCGCTTCCAGTGGTAAATGTTTCCGTCGCTGGCGCCTCGTCATATTCTTTTGAAGGCTTGAGCTTGTCTGAATTCAGCAGGCTGGCTGGGTTCTGCAATGGATCCATCCAGCTCTTGAATGCCCAGTCTGCCAGCTGGTCGCCGTAGCTGTCGGTATAGAGCCTTGTCTGATCTGAGCTGGTACTGAAAGCCTGTCTGCCGCCTTGAGCTGTCCAGCTTTTGCCATCCTGATTGCCACCAGAGGTGGCGCCGTTCCAGCGACCATCAGTCATGAAAATGTGATAATTGCGCCGGCATCCGAGATACTCGGTGCTTTTTTCTCCAGTTCCGCCTGGATCGGTCGACCAAGGTCCCGTGGAACTGAGCGTTGCGCGCATGTAATCGTCAGCCTGCTTGAACATGGCATGCGAAGGTGTGCCGTTTTGCGGCAGGAGGTAGCTGACAAATTCAAGAAAATTCTGGCGTTGGGTATTGTCCAGCGGGCGTATCTGGTTTTTGCTGCCGGTCACGGAACTGCTTATATCTTTGGCACCTGGTGTTTTCTTATAGCCCGGATTTTTGCCAGAACCGTACCAATAGTCTAAACTGCTGTATTTTTCAACATTATTACCGTTATTCCACATCGCCTGCCACCCCAAACGGATTTTTCCGTCAGGCACTAAATCAGGGTCTGAAAATACCTCAGTCAGGGCGTACTTAAGAACATTCATCCGACGTGCCTTTTTTGACCATACTCCGTTGGTAGGCGCGGTGTCATTTATTGCGCCGGAGGTATTTCCTTGGTCAAGCCGAAACCCCATGCTTCCCGAATCGTCAATCGAAATGATGACGTTGGGTGCCACGAAGGCGGACTTCGCCGTAGGCAGTGGAGGTGCTTGCACGATGTCGAGCGCCCATGCGCCGCCAGGTGCTAGTATGGCACCGACCGCAAGGGTGATGATGTTTTTTCTATATTTGGACTTTTGAATGCGGGGCATGGTGTGCTCCTTTGGAATTTTGGTTATCCATTTTTGATGGTTGAACTTTTCCAATAGATGGCAGATTGTTTTTACCATCTCAATCTTTCATTCTCTGGCGGGCATAAGTCTGTTGCAGCACCACCTTGGTGCTGTCCTTGAGGCCGTATGCCAAGGCCGTGATGCGGTAAATTACGTAAACGTCAAGGTTCAACGAGAGCTGATTCGATGCTTCGCTGGAGACGATCAGGTTGGCCGTCTTTGCCGCATCGCTGTAAGGCATGACTTCAATCCAATACCAGCCGCCTTCCTTTGGTCCGCCCCGCCTTGCCAAAATGGGATTCGCTGGGTTGTCTTTGTCGCCGAGCTGGGCACCTGTATATTCCCCATAGCGAGCACCGACGCCCGATTTCGTGAGTTTGTCCAAAGTTACTTCACCTGCATCCGGGGGGCTTACAGGAGTGACGTCGTTCTCGTAGTTCCAGAAGTCCTGGTGCCCGGTGCGGCGCGCGCAAAGACCATCCTTGCACTTGCCTTCGGCAGCATTCAGCGTGGCCACCAAGCCGTTGATTTCCTTGGCTTCGGTGGGAAACTGGAGCTGGGTGAAATTCCATTGACGACAGGGGGCAGCGCAGGGTTTTCCGTCCGCCGTCTGGCCTCGGATATCCAACTCAGCGTCTTGCAATAGCGCTTGAGCGGCCTCAAAGGCGCGCTGGTAATCGGCGTCATTTCCCACCACCAGTTCGTTGAACATCGAGGTGCGGGATGCCCACAGCGCCAGCAGCATGGACAGCATGACGAAGACGATGACTACGAACAAGGCAATGCCGTGTTGCGACGCGCGACGCTTCAAGGGGCGGAGTGCCCTTGAAACGATAGGCCGTGGGGGGGGCGAACAGATCAATGAGGACATGGCTGACTCTAACGATGTTCAGATGCTTGGTTCCAGGAGGGCCTGGCTGCGCAACTGGAAGGTATTGCGCAGCAGCAAGTGCAACCGGTTCTTGCGAGGACCTGTCAATGTGGTCATGTCGACTTCCGTTTCACCATCGCAGCCCATGTACTTGCTGCCGTCCGGCATATCTACAGGTTCGGTGCCATAAACGACAAGGCAGACCTGTATGCCTTGCACCTGGCGCCAGTTCTTGACGTCCGCCGCTTTCTTGTATTGAATCTCGGAGCCGTTTGCGCCCAACGATTGTTCGATATAAACAAATTGCAATTCTGCAACATTGCCAATGACAGGCTGTGCAGTCGAACCATTACCGCTGCATTTGAGTTGAGCATCTTCAAGAGTAAAATTGCTTTCTGTTTTTCGGTCCTCACTTGCGTCTTTTGGCAAACCAATACAGTTACGTGACAGAGCGATTTCATCGGTGTTGATGAAAACACGGTCCTTGTAGCGCCGAAAGGCGGTTGCTAGTGAACTATCGGTACTGACTTTGCCCAACGTGTCTTCTTGGTTGAAGTTATTGCCTTCGGTTCCTGTGGTATTGGTTTCGAAGGCGACGGGGCTCATGGGATCGGCACCTGTTCCGGCGCTCGCTGGATCAGGGTTGAGATAAAGCGATCCGGCTTGCCGCAGCTGGTTACCGATGACGCGCATGGCATAGGCGCCTTGTTGTTGCAATTGGCTGGCGTCGCTGACCGTGCCGCTGATACCGCGAGAAGCCATCAAGGCCACCATGGCCACTGCCACCACGAGCAGGCCGATGGCGATGCCGACCATCAGTTCGACCAGAGTGACGCCGCGTTGCCAGGCCATTTTGGGCCGTTTCAGGGCTCGGGCGCTTGCAAGCCGGTCGACAGGCGCTATCAAAAAAGTTGTCATTCAGTCCTCGCGTCAAGAGCAATAGGCAGTCAGCTCGGCGGCCCCGTTGTCGTAAGGTGCGCAGCGGGCGGGAACGGGCAGGTACTGCAGGTGGCAGATGCGGTCTGCCGGGCACGCGTTGTCGGTATCGGTCCCGGCAGAGAAACTGCCATCGTTCTGGCGCACTTTGGACGCGTCGATGTCATCGGTGGCCAGGCCTTCGCGCTCGTTCGCTCGCCAGCTGATGATGACCCCCAGTACGCGGCGATTGGTGCCGTCCACGCCTGCCTCACCCGGCGCCTCGAAGATACTCGCCTGCCCCAGAGGCAGGGTCTGCTCTACGGTCAGCTTCCATTGGTACAGGTCATGGGTGATCTGCTGGCTTGGCGTACAGGCGGTCGCAGTGCAGTCCGCCGGGGTGATGTCGCTGGCCTTCTGGCCGTAGCCGGACGGAAAACTCGCCAATTTCAGCATGGCATTGGGATTGACCCGCATGCGTTCTCCCAGGTCGTCGATCAGGCGTATGGCCTGGGCGCGTCGGACGGTGGTCTGGGTGTCCGCCAAGGTGCGCATCTGTACCCCGACGATGCCGAGGATGCCGAGCGCTGAAACAACGAGAGCGATCAGTGACTCGATGAGCGTGATGCCGGTTTGGCGTTTTGCGCGTCTGGGCTGCATGAAGAACCTTGAAAGATATTTGGCAGAAGTCATGGCTGGGCCTTGCATTCGATTTCGCCGGGCAAGGACCGTATGCGCCCACCGGCCGCCAGGCACACCGTGTAGGTGCTGGCGGAACTGACTCCGGCAGGCACTGGTGAAAGTACGAAGCTCAGGGTGTTGTTGCCGTTGGTCATGCCCCAACGGTCAAACTTGAGGCTGTTGCCGCTCGGGCGACGTATTACATTGACGTTGCCGGGTAAAGCGAACTGACGCAAGACAGGCTCGGTGCTCTGCCGCGTGCCGTCGCCATTCAAGTCAGCGAATGCAATCCAGCCGCACCCCCATTCCTCCGTGGTTGGAGCGTTCTGGCAACCTCCTGCGCTGTTCTTGAGTTTTGTCAGGCTCAGCCGGCCGCCACGCTTGATGGCTTCCGAGCGCGCGTAATACAGAGTGGATTCCAGATCGCCCACGACTTGGCGAACGCGCCATCGATCCACGATGGATCCGAAGCTTGGAGCAGCCAGCGACGCCAGCACCGCCAGGATGGCGACCGTGACCATCAATTCGATGACCGTAAAACCCTGCATGTTTTTGCGGTTGGCGCGCATCGTGATGGAAGTTGCGGTCATGTCAGGGCCCCGAGTCAGGCGCAGGCTGCGCCGTGCGATTTTTGAAAAACGCGGCTTCCTTCAGCAATGCACAAACGAATGGCGCTGCTGTCACCGTCGTCCTTTCCTTCAGGCTTGACCAAGATGCTCATTGCAGCCGCAACGCCGCCGTCGGTCTCCGAGACCATGCCCCATCGATCCACGTAGAGCTTGGTCTTGCTGCTGCTCTGGGTTGCGGATACGCGTCGCAGGGCCTCAAACTCGCGCAAGGGAGCGCCGCCGCTGGTCAAACCGACCTTCCAGCCTTGACTCCATCCGCCCGTGGCGTCGATCACGATGCCGCCGCCGCGCTTGATGGCTTCGGAGCGTGCGTAGTAGATGGTCGACTGGAGGTCTTCCGCGGCTCCCCGGACACGCCACCTCTCGATGATGGGGTTGAAGCTGGGCGCGGCCAGCGCAGCCAGCACGGCCAGGATAGCAACCGTGACCAGCAACTCGATGACCGTGAACCCGCTTTGCGAGCGGGCTTGCCGAGGAACACCGGCGCATGAAAATGGCAAAAGGGGCATGTAAACATCCTAGGGTGCACGTATCGATTTGTGCCGCCCGTGCGACCAGTGGCCGGCTTTGGAGGACGAGCGGTCTCTCGCCTCGGACGCGTTTGCCGTATTCCCAGAACTCCTCAGGTCAGGCAGGCCCCGGTACGCAAAAGAAAGAGCCGGGCGAGCGATGCGAGGAGGCCGCCGCCGCTACGCCCGGCTTGGCACATTCCAGCGTCGACGGGCGCACCGTGGGGCGACCCTGGGCGTCGGAGGGTACGGACAGGGGTTTGCGGGCATCCACGTAGAGCGACAGGCCGGTTTCCCGCGCATCGGCAGCCTGCAGCAGCGCTTCGTCCTCGTCCATGCCGAAGGTGATGGCCTCGGGCACGGTGGGGAAGATCACCAGCACGCTGTGCAGTCAGTGCCTACCCAAAAGCACTGAGCGCCAGTACCAGACAAGCCCTGCAAAGAGCCATTTTTTGTGGGCTTGTGCCTGTCCGTGTTTGACAAAAATGCCTAGAGATTGCCTACAAGCAACACACAAAGAAAAAGCGCACTACGTTTTGTGTAGCGCGCTTTCCTTTGCCTATCTGGTGCCGGAGAGAGGAATCGAACCCCCGACCTTCTCATTACGAATGAGCTGCTCTACCAACTGAGCTACTCCGGCCAAGCCCGTCATTATATAGGCGGGCTTGGCCGTTTTTGCCGCTGGCGCCGGCCTTCAGGTGGCGGTGGGCAGGGTGGCGATCAGGCCGCGGATGCCGTCCCAGACGATCTGCACGCCCACCGACAGCAGCATGAAGGCCATGATGCGCAGGAAGACGAGCTGGCCAACCTCGCCGAGTTTGCGCAGCAGCAGCACCGCGTAGCGGAAGGTCGTTGCCACCAGCACGCCCAGCAGCACCATGCCGGCCAGCGCGCCGGCGAGGTTGGCCAGGGTTTCGGTGATGCGCGGGGTGCGCAGGCTGGCACCGACGGCGATGGCGGCGGCCAGCGAGCCGGGTCCGCAGGTGATGGGGAAGGACAGCGGGTAGAAGGTGTTCAGGCGGGCGTTTTCCTCGGTCAGAGTCTGCGCCATCTGCGCGGTGTCGTCGTGCGCGGGCTGCTGGGTGTTGAGCATCAGCCACGCGTTGTAGGCGACGATGATGCCGCCGGCCACGCGCACCACGGGCAGCGAGATGCCGAACAGGTCCAGCACCAGCGAGCCCAGCGTCATCGTCAGGGCCAGCAGGATGGTGACGTACTTGCCGACGGTGATGGCGAGCTGGCGGCGTTGGGCCGCGCTCATGCCCTGGGTCCAGCTCACGAAGATGGGCGCGGTGGCCAGCGGGTTGATGATGGGCAGCACCCCCGCCATGGCGAACAACAGGCTTTTGCCAAAGGCGGAGATCAGCGCAAGAAAGGAGAATTCCATGAATCCGGGGGCGATCGGTGGGATGTTGCGCTGCAATAATGCCAGCAAAACGGGTGGCGTGAAGCCCGCTGGGCCTTTTGCGCGATGGTGCGGGCGTCGCAGGGGTGGCAGCGCTGCCCGTGCACCATGAACAAGGGAGGCGAGCCATGGTGTTTCATGTATCGATCGCGATCGTGGCGGTCCTGGTGCTGTTGGCCGGTCTGGTGCCGGGACCCTTCAACGCGGCCATGCAGTCGGCGCTGGGCGTGGTGGTGCACGGCGCTGGGTGGATGTACCTGCTGGTGGTGTTCGTCACGCTGCTGTTCCTGCTCTACCTGGCGTTCGGGCGCCTGGGGGCGCTGCGCATCGGCGGCGAGGACGCCGAGCCGGAGTTTTCCAGGGTGAGCTGGCTGTCGATGCTGTTTGCGGCGGGCATGGGCATAGGCCTGGTGTTCTGGGGCGCGGCCGAACCGATTTCGCACTTCGTGCGGCCGCCCGAGGGGCTGGCGCCGCAGACCTCGGTGGCAGCGCGCGCGGCCATGCGCTACGCCTTCTTCCACTGGGGACTGCACCCCTGGGCCATTTATGCGCTGATCGGCCTGGCCATGGCCTGGTTTCAATACAACCGGGGCGGGCGCGGCCTGGTGAGCGACATGCTGGAGCCGGTGCTGGGCCGCCACCACGCCGGCTGGGCCGGGCAGGTGGTGAACATTGCCGCGGTGGTGGCCACGGCCATCGGCGTGGCCACCACCCTGGGTTTCGGCACCATCCAGATTGCGGCCGGGCTGGAGCGGGTGTTCGGCATCAAGGCGACGCAGACCCTGCAGCTGGCCACGATAGGCGTGGCCTTCGTGCTCTACATGGCCTCCAGCACCAGCGGGGTGGAGCGGGGCATCAAGTGGCTGTCCAACACCAATCTGCTGCTGGCGGGGCTGTTGATGCTGGCGGTGCTGCTGCTCGGGCCGACGGGCGCGCTGTTCGATACCTTCACCACCACCCTCGGGGCTTACGTCAACCAGCTGGTGACGATGAGCCTGCGCCTCTCGCCATTTTCCGAGAGCACCTGGTCGTTTGACTGGACGGTGTTCTACTGGGCCTGGTGGATCGCCTGGGCGCCCTTCGTGGGCGCTTTCATCGCGCGGGTCTCGCGCGGGCGTACGGTCAAGGAATTCGTCATCGGCGTGGTGCTGGCGCCCACGCTGCTGGGCTTTGCCTGGTTTGCGGTGTTTGGCGGCGCGGCGCTGCACGCGCAGATCTTCGGCCAGGCGGATCTGGTGCAGGCGCTGGCCAATGGCTACGAGACGGTGCTCTTCGTGCTGTTCGACAGCCTACCCGCCAGCATGCTGCTGTCGGTGGTGGCGCTGGTGCTGCTGATCATCTTCTTCGTCACCTCGGCCGACTCGGCGGTGCTGGTGCTGGCCAGCATGTCCACCGACGAGGCAGGCGACCCGCCGCTGCGCCGCCGCGTGGTCTGGGGCGTGGCGGTGGCGCTGATTGCGGCGGCGCTGCTGGTGGCCGGCGGCCTGCAGGCGCTGCAGGGCCTGATCACGATAGCGGCGCTGCCGTTCGCGCTGCTGATGCTGCTGGTGATCGTCAGCCTGTTTCGCGTGCTCGATGGCGAGACCACGCGGCTGCGCCGCGAACGCCAGCAGCAGCGGCACATGATGCAGACCTGGGTGCAGCGCGAGATGGCGCAGCAGGCGCGCCAGTACGCTCCGGCGCCTGGCGCGCCCGCGCCGCGAGCGCCCGGATCACCCGACGGCGGCTGAGCCTTGCCCGGCGGTGCGCCCGGGCGCATCCGCCATGCGCGGCCTCAGGCTTCGGCGTGGTAGCCGGTCACGCGTTCGACCTCGTTCTTCGAGCCCAGGATCACGCTCACGCGCTCGTGCAGCTGGGTGGGCTGGATGTCCAGGATGCGCTGGCGGCCATTGGTGGCCGCGCCGCCCGCCTGCTCCACCAGCCAGCCCATGGGGTTGGCTTCGTACATCAGGCGCAGCTTGCCGGGCTTTCTGGGCTCGCGCTTGTCCCAGGGGTACATGAAGATGCCGCCGCGGCACAGGATGCGGTGCACGTCGGCCACCATGCTGGCGATCCAGCGCATGTTGAAATTCTTGCCGCGCGGGCCGTCCTCGCCCGCCAGGCATTCGTCGATGTAGCGCTTGACCGGCGCGTCCCAGTGGCGCACGTTGCTCATGTTGATGGCGAACTCCTTCGTGTCCTCGGGAATGCGCACGTTCTCGCGCGTGAGGACGAAGGAGCCCTGCTCGCGGTCCAGCGTGAACATGGCCACGCCGTCGCCGACGGTGAGCACCAGGGTGGTTTGCGGCCCGTAGATGCAGTAGCCGGCGGCCACCTGGCAGTTGCCGGGCTGCAGAAAGTCATTGTCGTGCACGCCGGGGTGGCCTTCGGGCTTTTTCAACACGCTGAAGATGGTGCCGATGGAGACGTTCACGTCGATGTTGCTGGAGCCGTCCAGCGGGTCGAACATCAGCAGGTATTCGCCCTGGGGGTAGCGGTTGGGCACGACGTAGATGCCTTCCATCTCCTCGCTGGCCATTGCTGCGAGGTGCCCGCCCCATTCGTTGGCCTCGATCAGGGTTTCGTTGGCGATGATGTCCAGCTTCTTCTGCACCTCGCCCTGCACGTTCTCGGTGCCGGCGCTGCCCATCACGTCGCCCAGCTCGCCCTTGTTGACGGCAAAGCTGATGCGCTTGCAGGCGCGCGCCACCACCTCCAGCAGCAGGCGCAGCTCGGACGGGATGTGGCCGTGCACGCGCTGCTGTTCGACGAGGTAGCGGGTGAGGCTGATGCGGTGGTCGACCATGAAAACTCCTCTCAATCGGCCAGGGCGTGGGTGACGAGCTCGCGCACGTCGTTGGAGAGCTTGGGCGCGGCGGCCACCCGTTCGATGGCGGCGCGCGCGGCCTCGCGGTAGGGCTCGGCCAGCCGCTTCCAGCGGTCCAGCGCACGCGCCAGGCGCGCGGCCACCTGCGGGTTGAAGGCGTCCAGCGCCAGCACCTGTTCGGCCCAGAAGGCATAGCCTGCGCCGTCGCGGCGGTGAAAGGCCCCGGGGTTGGCGCTGCAGTAGCTGAATACCAGGCTGCGCGCGCGGTTGGGGTTCTTCAGGTTGAAGTCCGGATGCTGCATCAGCGCCTGCACGGCGGGCAGCACGTTGCCGCCGCGGTCGGGGCGCGCGGCTTGCAGCGCAAACCATTTGTCCAGCACCAGCGCGTCGTCACGGAAGCGTTCGTGGAAACGCTCCAGCGCTGGGCGGGCGAGTTCATGGTCGCTCACGATCAGCGCGCCCAGCGCGTTCAGGCGCTCGGTCATGTTGGCAGCAATCTTGAAGCGCTGGTAGGCCTTGCCCGGCCAGACGGTGTCGCCGCTGCTGCGCGCGGCCAGGCAGAGCATGGACAGCGCCAGGCCGGCCAGCGCGCGCCGGCCGCTGCTGGCGGCATCCGGGCGGTAGGCGCCGCTGTCCTGGTGCTGCTCCCAGGCGCTGCGCCATTGGGCTTGCAGCGCGGTGGCTAGTTGCAGGCGCAGAGCCTCGCGCGCCGCATGCACCTGCTGCGGATCGACCTCGTCGAGCTGTTCGGCGATGTAGACCTCCGAGGGCAGGGTCAGCACCAGTTCCTTGAATGCGGGGTCCAGCTGCGGGTCCGCCAGCACCGCGCGCAGCGCATCGACGATGTCCTCGGGAATATGGCCATTTATGGCTGTAGCGCCCGCCTGCTCTGCGCTATCAGCTATGGAAGAAAGAGCAACGCGCAGCAGCAGGCGCTGGCCCGCTTCCCAGCGGTTGAAGGGGTCCGCATCGTGTGCGAGCAGGGTCAGCAGTTCGGCGTCGCTGTAGTCGCACTCCAGGATGACCGGTGCGCTAAAGCTGCGCAGCAGCGAGGGCACGGGGCGCTGCGCCACGCCTTCGAAGGTGAAGGTCTGGCTGGCCTCGTGCAGCACCAGCGTGCGCTGGGTCTCGCCCGCCGCGGCCTCGCCCGCCAGTTGCAGGGGCAGGGCGGCGCCGTCTTCACCGACCAGGCCAAGCGTGAGCGGAATGACGAAGGGCAGCTTGTCCGGCTGCCCCGGCGTGGGTGGGCAGCTCTGCATGAGGGTGAGGGTGTAGGTCCGGGCGTCGGCGTCGTAGTGGCCCGCGGCCTTCACGCGTGGCGTGCCGGCCTGGCTGTACCAGCGCTTGAAGGCCTCCAGGTGCTGGGCCAGCGGGCTTGCGGGGTTGGCGTCGGCCATGGCCTGGGCGAAGTCGTCGCAGGTGACGGCGTGACCGTCGTGGCGCTCGAAGTACAGCTTCATCCCGCGGGCGAAGCCTTCGTGGCCGCCCACCAGCGTGCGCTGCATGCGCACCACCTCGGCGCCCTTTTCGTACACCGTGACGGTATAGAAGTTGTTGATCTCCACGTAGCTGTCCGGACGCACCGGGTGGGCCATGGGGCCGGCGTCTTCGGGGAACTGGGCGCTGCGCAGCACGCGCACGTCCTCAATGCGGCGGGTGGCGCGCGCGGACGCGCTGCCGGCCATGTCCTGACTGAACTCCTGGTCGCGAAAGACCGTCAGGCCTTCCTTGAGCGAGAGCTGGAACCAGTCGCGGCAGGTGACGCGGTTGCCGGTCCAGTTGTGGAAGTACTCGTGGCCGACCACGCCTTCGATGTTGGCAAAGTCCTGGTCGGTGGCGGTGGCCGGGCTGGCCAGCACGTATTTGGTGTTGAAGACGTTCAGACCCTTGTTCTCCATCGCGCCCATGTTGAAGTCGCTGGTGGCGACGATCATGAAGCGCTCCAGGTCGAGCGACAGGCCAAAGCGCGTCTCGTCCCAGGCAATCGCTGCCATCAGCGAGTTCATCGCGTGCTCGGTCTTGCCCAGGTCTCCGGGGCGCACCCAGACTTGCAGCAGGTGCTCCTTGCCGGCGCGGCTGGTGATCTGCTGCTCGCGTGCCACGAGCTTGCCCGCCACCAGTGCGAAGAGGTAGCACGGTTTCTTGTGCGGATCGACCCAGCGGGCAAAGTGGCGCCCGTCCGCCAGCTCACCCGATTCGACCAGGTTGCCGTTGGACAGCAGCACCGGATAGCGGGCCTTGTCGGCGCGCAGGAGCACGCTGAAGCTGGCCATCACGTCCGGGCGGTCCAGGAAATAGGTGATGCGCCGAAAACCCTGGGCCTCGCACTGGGTGAAGAAGGTTGCGTTGCTTACGTACAGGCCCGACAGCTGGGTGTTCTTCTCGGGCGCGCAGGTGGTGAAGATTTCCAGATCGAAAGGCTCGCTGCCCTCGGGCAGGTTTTCCAGCACGAGCTGGTCTTCCTCGATCTTGAAACTGGTGCCCGCGCCGTTGACCTGCACGCGCGCCAGCTGGAGCTCTTCGCCATCGAGGCGCAGGGCCTGGGCCGCTACCTCGGGGTTGCGGCGCACGCGCATCTTGTTGAGCACCCGGGTCTTGGCCGGATCGAGGTCGAAGGTGAGCTCCACCGCGTCGATCCAGAACGCGGGCGGCGCATACTGCAGCCGGTAGACCGCGCTGGCGTTGCCATCTCTCATCATGGGTTGGTCCTTTCCTGGGGGCCGCTCCCCGGCGCGCACGTGCGCGGGCCGGGGCGGGCCGTTAAACGCCTTGCTTGAGCGAGGCTTCGATGAACACGTCGAGGTCGCCGTCGAGCACTTTTTGCGTGGCCGAGACTTCGACGTTGGTGCGCAAGTCCTTGATGCGGCTGTTGTCCAGCACGTAGGAGCGTATCTGATGGCCCCAGCCGACGTCGCTCTTGGTGTCCTCCAGCGCCTGCTGCTCGGCCATGCGCTTTTGCATTTCGTGCTCATACAGGCGCGAGCGCAGGCGCTGCCAGGCCACGTCGCGGTTGCTGTGCTGGCTGCGCCCATCCTGGCACTGCACCACGATGCCCGTGGGAATGTGGGTGAGGCGCACCGCCGAATCGGTCTTGTTGATGTGCTGGCCGCCCGCGCCGCTGGCGCGGTAGGTGTCGGTACGCACGTCGGCGGGGTTGATGTCGATGTGGATGGAGTCGTCGATCTCGGGATAGACGAAGAGCGAGGCGAACGAGGTGTGGCGTCCGCCCGAGCTGTCGAACGGGCTCTTGCGCACCAGGCGGTGCACGCCGGTTTCCGTGCGCAGCAGGCCATAGGCGTATTCGCCTTCCATGTGGATGGTGGCGCTCTTGATGCCGGCCACGTCGCCCGGGGTTTCCTCGTCCACCGTCGCCTTGAAGCCCTTGCGTTCGGCGTACTTCAGGTATTGGCGCAGCAGCATGCCGGCCCAGTCGCAGGCCTCGGTGCCGCCGGCGCCGGCCTGGATGTCGATGTAGCAATTGAGCGGGTCCGCCTCCTTGCTGAACATGCGGCGGAATTCCAGCTCCTCGATCAGCGGCTTGAGCTTCTCGACCTCGGTCTCGATCGCGGCCAGGCCCGCCTCGTCGTCCTCATCCTTGCTCATTTCATAGAGCTCGGTGTTGTCGGCGATCTCCTGGGTGAGCTTCTGCAGCGTGAGCACCACGCCGTCGAGCAACTTCTTTTCCTTGCCCAGCTCCTGGGCCTTCTTGGGGTCGTTCCAGACGTTCGGGTCTTCGAGCGCGGCGTTGACGGTCCTCAGGCGCTCGTGCTTGGCATCGTAGTCAAAGATACCTCCGCAGGGCCTCGGTGCGCTCGCCGAGATCCTCCAGAGTGTTGCCGATCAGGTTGATTTGTTCTGCTTCCATGGGAAATCCTTTGCTGTCACATGCGGGTAATCCTGGATTTTCCCATGAGCGGCCGCAGCCGGCCTGCGGCGGGCGCGCAGCGGGTTGAGCGGAGCGCGCTCTGCAGGCCTTTGCCTGCGCCGCAAGTGCTCAGGCGCCGAGAAAATCCTCAATCAGGCGCGCCACCACCTCGGGCTGGTCATGGTGCAGCATGTGGCCCGCGTCCTGCACCGTGGCGGTTTGCAGCTGGCGCACGTGGGTCAGGCGCTGGTGGTGCTCCTGCAGGGTGAAGCGCCCCTTGGACCACAGGGCCGGGCTGTCCTGTTCGGATTCGATGCACAGCACCGGCGCGGTAATGGCTGCGTACAGCGCCAGCGCTTCATCCACGCGGTAGAGCTGGGCGCTCACGACCTTGTGCGCGGCGTCGCCCCGGATGTGCCAGCGCCCGTCCGTGCCCTGGCTGGCCCAATGCTGCGCGAGCCACGCCGCCTTGTCCGCGCCCAGACGCGGGTTGGTGCGCATCAGCCGCGCGGCCACGTCGTCTGCGCTGTCGTAGCTCTTGAGGTGGATTTCTCCCCGGCGCAGACGCTGCAGTTCGTCCAGCCACTGGGCATAGCGTGCTGGCGCTTCGCCGGCCTCGGTAGCGGGCAGGCCAAAGCCTTCCAGGTTGACCAGGCGGCGGATGCGTGCCGGGCGCACGCCGGCGTACATCATGGCAAGGTTGCCGCCCATGCTGTGGCCCGCCAGGTCGATGGGGGTGGCGCTGCCCACCCACTCGTCGAGCAGCAGGTCCAGGTCGGCCAGGTAATCGGCAAAGTGGTAGCAGTCCACCGGGGCGGTGGGCATGGACTGGCCAAATCCCCGCCAGTCGGGCGCGATGATGCGCCGCCGGGCGGTGAAGGTGCTGTCCAGCGCATCCACCACGAACTGCCAGGAAGCCCCCACGTCCATCCAGCCGTGCAGCAGCACCAGTGGCGGCAGGGTGCTGGTGGCGGGGCCCCAGCAGTGCAGGTGGCAGGGGTTGCCGCGCAGGTTCAGGGTATGGTTGCGGGCAGGAAGACGTGCAAAGTACATTCGCCCGATTATTCCGTTGGTGCGGCGCGGGCTTGTCGCGCGGGCGATAGGGGCCGGGCGGCTCGACGCCGGGTTCAGCCGAGCGCGCGCACCACCGCGTCGCCCATTTCGGCGGTGTTGACGCTGCTCGTGCCCTCGCTCCAGATGTCGGGCGTGCGCAGGCCTTGCGCCAGCACCCGGCCGACGGCAGCTTCGATGCGCTCGGCGGCCTCGGGCTGGTTCAGCGAGAAGCGCAGCATCATCGCCGCCGAGAGGATGGTGGCCAGCGGGTTGGCCAGGCCTTTGCCGGCGATGTCCGGCGCGCTGCCATGGCTGGGCTCGTACAGGCCCTGCTTCTTTTCATTCAGGCTGGCCGAAGGCAGCATGCCGATGGAGCCGGTGAGCATGGAGGCTTCATCCGAGAGGATGTCGCCGAACATGTTGCCGGTGACGATGACGTCGAACTTCTTGGGCTCCTTGACGAGCTGCATCGCGGCGTTGTCCACGTACATGTGGTCCAGCTGCACGTCGGGGTAGTCCTGGTGCACCTCGCTCACCACGTCCTTCCAGAACTGGAAGGTCTCCAGCACGTTGGCCTTGTCCACGCTGGTCACGCGCCGCTTGCGCTGGCGCGCGGCTTCGAAGGCCACGCGCGCGATGCGCTCGATCTCGGGGCGGGCGTAGCGCATGGTGTCAAAGGCTTCGTCGGCGCCGGCAAAGGGACCGTCGGGCGCCTTGCGCCGCCCGCGCGGCTGGCCGAAATAGATGTCACCGGTGAGCTCGCGCACGATGAGGATGTCCAGGCCCGCCACCAGTTCGGGCTTGAGGCTGGAGGCGCCGACCAGCTGCTCGTGGCAGATCGCGGGACGGAAGTTGGCGAACAGCCCCAGCGCCTTGCGCAGGCCCAGGATGGCCTGTTCAGGGCGCAGCGCGCGTTCGAGCTTGTCGTACTTCCAGTCGCCGACGGCGCCGAACAGGATGGCGTCGGCCGACTGCGCCAGCTCCAGCGTGGCGGGCGGCAGCGGATGCCCCGCCGCTTCATAGGCGGCGCCGCCCACCGGTGCGCTCTGCATTTCGAAAGTCAGCCCCAGCGCCTTGAGCACCTTGACCGCTTCGGCAACGATTTCGGGGCCTATGCCGTCGCCCGGAAGAATGGCAATTTTCATTGTTTTGATAGCTGTTGGCGCTTGCTGTACAAGGGTTTGAGCCTGATTTCGTATAAATTTTCTATGGTTTCAGGACGCCATTACCCGCGCGAGCCAAGGCTTGGTGGCCAGACGTTCGGCCTCGAAGGCCTTGATCTTGTCCTTGTGGCGCAGCGTCAGGCCGATGTCGTCCAGGCCGCCCAGCAGGCAATAGCGCCGGAAGGACTCGACCTCGAAGGGAATTTCCCCGCCCTGGGGCTCCACCACCACCTGGCGCTCCAGGTCTATGGTCAGCTCGTAGCCCGGGAAGGCCGCGACCTCGTCGAACAGGCGGGCAACGACGGCCTCGGGCAGGCGGATGGGCAGCAGCCCGTTCTTGAAGCAGTTGTTGAAGAAGATGTCGGCAAAGCTGGGCGCGATGATGGAGCGAAAGCCGTACTGCTGCAGCGCCCAGGGCGCGTGCTCGCGGCTCGAGCCACAGCCGAAGTTCTGACGCGCCAGCAGAATGCTTGCGCCCTTGTAGCGCGGCTGGTTGAGCACGAAGTCCGGGTTCGGCTTGCGCTTGGATTCGGGCATGCCGGGCTTGCCCGGCTGGTCCAGGTAGCGCCACTCGTCGAACAGGTTGGGGCCAAAGCCCGTGCGCTTGATGGACTTGAGGAATTGCTTGGGGATGATCGCGTCGGTATCCACGTTTTCGCGGTCCATGGGCGCGACCAGCCCCTTGTGTACGGTGAATTTCTGCATGGTGGTGAGCTCTGCCCTTACTTGTCGGCGGCGCGCTCGATGGCGCCACCGGCCCTCTGCACGTCCTGGCCCATGCCCTTGACGGTGTTGCAGCCGACCAGGAACACGGCCAGGAGCAGGGGAGCGAGCGCGGCAATTTTTTTCATGGTTGGCTCCTTCAGGCAAATTTGCGGATGTCGACGAAATGACCGTGGATGGCTGCCGCCGCCGCCATGGCGGGGCTGACCAGGTGGGTGCGCCCGCCCGCGCCCTGGCGGCCTTCGAAGTTGCGGTTGCTGGTGGAGGCGCAGCGCTCGCCCGGCTCCAGCCGGTCGGCGTTCATCGCCAGGCACATCGAGCAGCCCGGCTCGCGCCATTCGAAGCCGGCGGCCAGGAAGACCTGGTCCAGCCCCTCGCGCTCGGCCTGCGCCTTCACCAGGCCCGAGCCGGGCACGACCATGGCGAGCTTGATGTTCCTGGCGACCTTCTGGTTGAGCTTCTTGACGACCGCGGCGGCCGCGCGCAGGTCTTCGATGCGGCTGTTGGTGCACGAGCCGATGAAGACCTTGTCCACGAAGATGTCCTGCATCGGTTTGCCCGGCTGCAGCCCCATGTAGGTCAGGGCGCGCTCCATGGCGTGGCGAATCACCGGGTCTTTTTCCTTCTCGGGGTCGGGCACGCGGGCGTTGATGTCCACCACCATCTCGGGGTTGGTGCCCCAGGTGACCTGGGGCAGGATGTCGGCGGCGTTCAAGTCGACCACCGCGTCGAATTTGGCGTCGGGGTCCGAGTGCAGGGTCTGCCAGTACTTGACGGCCATGTCCCACTGCACGCCGGTGGGCGCGAGCGGCTTGCCCTTGAAGTAGTCGATGGTCTTCTGGTCCACGGCGATCATGCCCGCGCGCGCGCCGGCCTCGATGGTCATGTTGCACACCGTCATGCGCCCTTCCATCGACAGTGCCTGGATGGCCTCCCCGGCGAATTCGATGGTGTAGCCCGTGCCGCCCGCCGTGCCTATCTTGCCGATGATGGCCAGCACGATGTCCTTGGCGGTGATGCCGGGCGCCACCTGGCCGTTCACCCGCACCAGCATGTTCCTGGCCTTCTTGGTCAACAGGCACTGGGTGGCCAGCACGTGTTCGACCTCGCTGGTGCCTATGCCGTGCGCAAGGGCGCCGAAGGCGCCGTGCGTGCTGGTGTGGCTGTCGCCGCAGACCACCGTCATGCCAGGCAGCGTCGCGCCGTTCTCTGGGCCGATCACGTGCACGATGCCCTGGCGTTTGGACAGAAAGGGGAAGAAGGCGGCCGCGCCGTTCTTGTGGATGTTGTCGTCCAGCGTTTCGATCTGCAGTTTGCTGATCGGGTCGGCGATGCCGTCGTAGCCCAGCTCCCAGCCGGTGGTGGGCGTGTTGTGGTCGGCCGTGGCGATGATGGAGCTGGTGCGCCAGACGGAGCGCCCGGCCTCGCGCAGTCCTTCGAAGGCCTGCGGGCTGGTGACCTCATGCACCAGGTGGCGGTCTATGTAGAGGACGGCCGTGCCGTCGTCCTCGGTATGGACCACGTGCTCGTCAAAGACCTTGTCGTACAGGGTGCGTCCCATGGATGCTCTCGGTTGCTTGCAAACAAAGCGGCAATTCTAGGGCGACACTGCACAAGGAAGCGGCTGGCAGGCCGCCCGCAGCGGTTTGTGGGCGCCGCCGGAGCCCAGGCTCTGTTTTGCCAAGATGTTGGAAAAAAGCGACACCACAGGGGTTTTTTAGGGGCTAAGTTCGCGGTTTTGATTGACTCCTGGAAGGAATTGTCGTGCCCAAAACCATGATCGAGCCGTTTCGCATCAAGAGCGTGGAGCCCATCCGCATGACCACGCGCCTTGAGCGCGAAAAGCTGCTGCAAGCCGCGCGGCTGAACGTTTTTCAGCTCAGGGCCGAAGACGTGCTGATCGACTGGCTCACCGACTCGGGCACCGGCGCGATGTCCGCGCGCCAGTGGGGCGCGATCATGGAGGGCGACGAGAGCTACGCCGGCGCGCGCAGCTACTTTCGCCTGGAGCAGGTGATCCGCGACATCACCGGCATGGAGCACTTCGTGCCCACCCACCAGGGCCGCGCGGCCGAGAAGGTTCTGTTCACCGCCGTCTGCAAGAAGGGCGACCTGGTGCCGAGCAACTGCCACTTCGACACCACCCGCGCCAACCTCGAATACGTCGGCGTGGAGGCGGTGGACTGCGTCATCGCCGAAGGCCTGCAGCCGGCCACGCTCCATCCCTTCAAGGGCAACATCGACCTTGCGCGCGTGGAGGCGCTGCTCAAGGAGCAGGGTGAGCGCATCCCGTTTGGCATGATCACCGTGACCAACAACACCGGCGGGGGCCAGCCGGTGTCCATGGCCAACATCCGCGCCTACGCGGCCCTGCTCAAGAAGTACGGCAAGCCGCTCATCATGGACGTGTGCCGCTTTGCCGAAAACGCCATGTTCATCAAGATGCGCGAGAGCGGCTATGAGCACACCAGCGTGCGCGACATCGCGCGCGAGATGTTCAGCTACGCCGACGGCGCCACCATGAGCGCCAAGAAGGACGGCATGGTCAACATCGGCGGCTTCATCGTGCTGCGCGCCACCGATTGGCTGGACGAGGTGAGGAACGACCTCATCATGATGGAAGGCTTTCCCACCTACGGCGGCATGGCCGGGCGCGACCTGGAAGCGCTGGCCGTGGGCCTGGAAGAAGGGCTGGATGAGGACTACCTGCGCTACCGCCTGCGCACCGCGGAATATCTGGGCGAAAAACTGGAGGCCGCAGGCGTGGGCTTCGTCAAGCCCACGGGCGGTCATGCGGTGTACATCGATGCCAAGACGGTGCTGCCGGACATGCCCGTGGCCCACTACCCGGCCTGGGCGCTGTGCAATGCGCTCTATCTGGAAGGCGGCATCCGCGGCGTGGAAGTCGGTTCGATGATGTTCGGCAAGCGCCTGGACGATGGCACCGAGACCTTCCACAGCATGGAACTGGTGCGCCTGGCCTTTCCGCGGCGCATGTACACGCAAAGCCACTTCGACTATGCGGCGGAGGTGATTGCCGAAGTCAAGCAAAAGGCGGCGGCCATCCGCGGCGTGCGCATCACCAAGCAGCCCAGGTTCCTGCGCCACTTCACGGTGCAGTGCGACTGGGCCTGAAGCGGCGCGGCGGCGTTTTGCATGGAACTGCGTTGGCGCCGCCTTTGTCATGCGATAACGCAAAAAAAATGCGCCAAAAACGCAAAACAGAAAACCCTCTTTGATTCGAACCCCATAAAGTCGCTGTTACGTTGCGCAGTTGCGGCAATTTCGCCAAAACGCCATATATCAGTCCAACTTTATGGAGGTTCCGATCATGCAGACGACGAATTACCCCGCCGAGCCCTACAAGATCAAGGTCGTCGAGCCGATCGCGATGACCACCCGCCAGCAGCGCGCGCAGTACCTCAGGGACGCGGGCTACAACACCTTCCTGATCAACTCCGAGCAGTGCTACATCGACCTGCTCACCGACAGCGGTACCACTGCCATGAGCGACAAGCAGTGGGCCGGCATGATGCTGGGCGACGAAGCCTACGCCGGCAGCAAGAACTTCCTGCACCTGCAGGCCACGGTGCGCGAGTACTACGGCTTCAAGCACATCATCCCGACGCACCAGGGGCGCGGCGCCGAGAACCTGCTCTCGCGCCTGTGCATCAAGCCCGGCGACGTCGTGCCCGGCAACATGTACTTCACCACCACGCGTGCCCACCAGGAGCTCAACGGCGCCAAGTTCGTCGACATCATCATCGACGAGGCGCATGACTCGCAGGCGGACGTGCCCTTCAAGGGCAACGTCGATCTGGAGAAGCTGCAAAAGCTGATCGATGAGGTGGGCCCTGAGCGCATCCCCTACGTCTGCGTGGCCGTCACGGTGAACCTGGCGGGCGGTCAGCCGGTGAGCATGGAAAACCTGCGCGCCGTGCACGCGCTGTGCGCGCCGCTGGGCATCAAGGTCATGTTCGACGCCACGCGCTGCGTGGAAAACGCCTACTTCATCAAGACGCGCGAACCCTCTTGCGCCGACAAGAGCATCCGCGAGATCTTGAAGGAGATGATGAGCTACGCCGACGGCTGCACCATGAGCGGCAAGAAGGACTGCCTTGTGAACATCGGCGGCTTCCTGTGCATGAACGACGACAAGCTCTACCAGCGTGCCAGCGAGCTGGTGGTGCTGTTCGAGGGCATGCCCAGCTACGGGGGCCTGGCCGGGCGCGACATGGAGGCGATGGCCCGCGGCATCAAGGAATCGGTGGATTTCCATTACATCGAGCACCGCATCGCGCAGTGCCGTTACTTGGCCGACAGGCTGGAGGCCGCGGGCGTGCCCATCGTGCGCCCGGTTGGCGGCCACGCCGTGTTCCTGGACGCGCGCGCCTTCCTCGATCACATCCCGCAAGACGAATTCCCGGCTCAGACCCTGGCCGCGCAGCTCTACCTGGAAAGCGGCGTGCGAAGCATGGAGCGTGGCATCGTGAGCGCCGGGCGCAACAAGGAAACGGGCGATCACCACCGGCCCAAGCTTGAACTGGTGCGCCTGACCATCCCGCGCCGCGTCTATACCTATGCACACCTGGACGTGGTGGCGCAGTCGTGCATCAACCTGTACGCGCGCCGTCGCGAGATCGGCGGCATGAAGATGGTCTATGAACCGGCCTTCTTGCGCTTTTTCACCGCGCGCTTCGAGCCGTTGCCTGTGAAAACCCCGGCTGCGCCCGCCGAGCGCGTGACCGAACTGGAAACCGCTTGACCGTAGGCCTGTCGCTGCTGCGCGCTCTCAAGAGCCACGGGGCGCGCGAAATCTTCGGTATTCCCGGGGATTTCGTGCTGCCGCTCTTCAAGCAGATCGAAGAGAGCGCCATCCTGCCGCTGGTCACGCTCAGCCATGAGCCTGGCCTGGGTTTCGCCGCCGATGCGGCGGTGCGCATGCACGGCGGCATCGGCGTCACCGTGGTCACCTATGGCGCGGGGGCGCTGAACATGGTGAACGCCGTCGCCAACGCCTATGCCGAGCGCGTGCCGCTGGTCATCGTCGCGGGCTGCCCCGGCGCGCTTGAAGCGCAAAACGGCCTGGTGCTGCATCACCAGGTGCAGCACGTGGATACGCAGTGGCGCATCTTTCGCGAAATCACCTGCGATCAGGTGCGCATTTCCGATCCGGCCCACGCGCCCGATGAAATCGCCCGCGTGCTGCGCCACTGCCGCGAGTATTCGCTGCCGGTGCTGATCGAGGTGCCACGCGACATCACGCAGGCAGCGATGGGCGAGGTGCCGGTGCTGCCCGCTACCCCGTACAGCGACGAAGCCGTGGCCGAATGCGCCGACGAATGGATGCAGCGCATCCAAGCGGCGCGCCACCCCGTGCTGGTGGTGGACGTGGAGGTGCGCCGCTTCGGGCTGGAAGCGCGCGTGGCCGAGCTCGCCCGCCGCTTGCAACTGCCGGTGCTCACCACCTTCATGGGGCGCGGCCTGCTGGCCGAGGGCCAACTGCTTGAAGGCGTGCAGCTGCACGGTACCTATCTGGGCATTGCCGGTGATGCACGAACCACCGCGCTACTCGATGAATCGGACCTGCCGGTGATGCTGGGCGCGATTCTCTCGGATGTGAACTTCGGCGTGAGCGCCGAGAAGATCGACTTTCGCCGCGCCCTGATCGCCGCCCAGCGCGAAGCGCGCGTCGGGCATCACGTCTACCCCAACCTGCCGCTGGCAGCGCTGGTCGAAGCCCTGCTCCAGCGCATCCCCGCCGCGACAAGGGCGCGGGCGCCCGCGCCCATGCCCATCGACGCCCCCGGTGGCTTGGTGGCCGACGACGAGCCGGTGCGCGCGGCCGACGTGAGCCGTGCGATCAATGACCGCATTCGCGCCCACGGGCCGCTGCCCATCGCCTCCGACATGGGCGACTGCCTGTTCGCCGCGATGGAGCTGTTGCCCACGACGCTGGTGGCGCCGGGTTACTACGCCACGATGGGCTACGGCGTGCCCGCCGGAATGGGTGTGCAACTGGCCACCGGCGAGCGCAGCCTGACGCTGGTGGGCGATGGGGCGTTTCAGATGACCGGGCTGGAGCTGGGCAATTGCGCGCGCCTTGGCATCGACCCCATCGTGATCGTGCTCAACAACCAGAGCTGGGAAATGATCCGCGCCTTCCAGCCCGAATCGCGCTGCTCTGATCTGGGCGACTGGCATCTGGCGCGCGTGGCCGACGCCATTGGCGGGCGTGGGCAGCGCGTGCGCACGCGCCGCGAGTTCAAAGCGGCGTTGGACGCGGCCTTTGCCGAGCGCGGGCGTTTCCAGTTGATCGAGCTGATGATCCCGCCCGGTGACAGCACCCCGACGCTCAAGCGCTTTTCCGACGGCATTCACGCGATGCGCGCGCGGCGTTGAGTGCGCGCTCTCGCGTTCCGTGTGACGGGGCGCAGACCAAAGTGTGGGCGAGCGCTGAAGTCTTCCGTGGCGCGCTATGCTCCGTCGCACGCGGCCGTGGGGCCGCCGATTGCCACGGAAGATGAAGATGCAGCGATATTCGGTATGCGGGAGCCAAGGTTGGAAACTGTTGCTGGCGATGCTGTCAGTCACCTCGCTCGCCGCCTGCGCCGTGGGCTACGGTGGCGGCTACCAGGAGGGCTACTACGGCGGCCGCGACCATGCGCAGGAGCGCCACGAGCTGGCGCGCCAGGCCCGTGAGCGTGACCTGGAGCGGCGCGTGAGCGCGGCGCTGGAAGCCGATCCGCGCACCAAAATCTACAGCCTCAAGGTCACCTCGCAGGGCGATGGCGCCATCGTCATCAGCGGCACGCCGGCCAATGGCTTCATCGGGCGCGACATGGCGCTGCGGGTAGCCTCGCGGGTTCCCGGCGTGCGTTCGGTGGCCAGCAGCATGACCATGGACTGAAGCACGCCGGCCCCCGGGCGCGCAGCGCAGCGCGAAAGCTCGTTCATGGACGACTACGACGAAATCATCGCGGGTCTGAACCGCCAGGGCTGGAGCATCACCGACACCACGGTGGCGCCCCAGTGGTGCGCCGAGCTGCGCGAACATGCCGAACGGTTGTGGGAGGAGGGGGCGTTCGAGGCGGGTGAATTCGGCCTGGACCTGGCCAGCGGCAGGCAGCCTGAGGTGCGTGGCGACGCCGTGTGCTGGATAGAACCTGCCAGCGACCTGGCGCGGCTGCCCTTCTTTGAGTGGATGGCGGGCTTTCGGGCCGTGCTGAACCAGCGCTTCAACCTGGGCGTGCGCAGCCAGGAATTCCACTTTGCCCGTTATCCCCGGGGGCGCGGCTACCGCAAGCACCTGGACCAGCACCGCGGGCGCAACCTGCGCAAGATATCCATCGTGCTCTATCTGAATCCGGGCTGGAACCCGGCCGATGGCGGCGAGCTGTGCTTCTACCAGCCCGCCAATCCCGAGCTGGAGCTTGCGCGCCTGGCGCCGCTGAACGCCCGCCTGGCGGTGTTCGTGAGCGGTCTGATGCCGCACGCGGTGCTGCCCTGCAAGACCACACGCTGGAGCGTGACCGGCTGGCTGCGCACCGACGAAGCGGCCTGAGACCATGCGCGGCGCCGCTCAGTTCTCCTGCGGGCACGGGCTCTGGCGCTGGCTGTGGGGCCTGGTCCTGCTCGCCGCCTTGTTGCCTGCCCGGGCGCAGCAACCGGCGCCCGTCGATGTGCGCGATGTGACGGGTCCCGCGCTGGTGCTGGCGCCGAGCGTGCAGGCGCTGGAAGATCCGCAGGCCACGTTCACGCTGGCGCAGGTGATGCAGCCCCCGTTGGCCGGGCGCTTTGCCGCAGGCCTGGGCAAGGACGAAGCCTTCAATTTCGGCATTACGCCATCGGCCTGGTGGTTTCGCTTCACGCTGGAAAACCCCGGTGACGAGGCGCTCACGCGGGTGCTGGAAGTGGCCTATCCGCGCCTGTCGCAGGTCACGCTCTATCAGCCCGGCAGCGGCGCCAGCGTGCAGCCCACCGAGACCGGCATGCAGGCGCCGTTTGCCTCGCGCCCGCTCGCCTGGCGCGCGTTTGCCTTCCCGCTCAAGCTCGGGCCGCAGACGCAGCAGACCTACTACCTGCGCGTGCACTCGCTCACCGCCTTCATCGTGCCGCTGCGGCTTTGGCAGCCGGCGGCGTTTGCACACCACGTGGCGGGTGACTCCGCGGCGCAGGCCTGGTATTTCGGCATGGCCAGCGCCATGGTGCTGTTCAACCTGCTGATCTTCCTGTGGCTGCGCGAGCGCCTGTTCCTGCACTACGTATTCTTCGCTGCCAGCATGGCGTTCGCGCTGGCGGCGCAAAACGGCCTGGTCAAACAGTTCCTGCCGCTGCAGCCGCCGTGGTGGTCCGACCTGGCCGCCACCTTCGGCTATTCGCTGGCGATCGCTACCGGACTGCAGTTCATGCGCAAGCTGCTCGATACCGCGCACACCCTGGGGCGCTGGGATGGGGCGCTGCGTGCGCTGGTGTGGTTCTTCGTGCTCAGCCCGGTGGTGTTTCCCTTCACTGGCCAGAGCCTGATCCGCACGGCGGCGGTGGTCTATCTGCTGGCCATCGTGGTGGCGGCCGCGGTGCTGGCGCACGGCATGCTCAGGCGCCAGCGCAGCGCCTACTTCTACGGCGCCGCCGCATTGATGCTGGTCGCGGGCGCGCTGGTCAATGTGCTGCGCGCGCTCGGCCTGGTGCCGACCAACGTGTTCACCGCCAATGCCATGCAGATCGGCTCGGCGCTGGAGATGGTCTTGCTGGCGCTGGCCCTGGCCGACCGCTATGCGCAGCTGCGGCGCGAGAAGCTGGCGATGCAAAAAGACCTGCTCCAGGCGCAGACGCAGTTGATCGAGCACCTCAGGCAGTCCGAGCAGCAGCTCGAGCACAAGGTGCTCGCGCGCACCGAAGAGCTCTCGCGCCTGAATCAGCAGCTGGCCGCGTTGAGTGTGACCGACGGCCTGACCGGCATCGCCAACCGGCGCCGCTTCGACGAGCTGCTGCAGGCCGAATGGCTGCGCGCACGCCGCGCGGGCATGGCGCTGGGCCTGGCGATTCTGGACGTGGACTGGTTCAAGGGCTACAACGACCGCTTCGGTCATCCGGCGGGCGACGCCTGCCTGCGCGCCATTGCCACGCTGCTGCGCGAGTGCGTGCAGCGCGAAGCCGATCTGGTGGCGCGCTACGGCGGCGAGGAATTCGTCATGCTCATGCCTGGCGAGAGCGCCGCAGGCGTGCGCCGCAGCTGCGAGCGCCTGCGCTCCCGGCTGCAAGCGCAGGCCATGGCCCACCCCGACTCACCGCTGGGCCAGGTCACGGTGAGCGTAGGCATTGCCAGCATGGTGCCAGGCGCGGATGAAGGGCCCCAGCAGCTGCTGCGCCGCGCGGACGTGGCGCTGTACCAGGCCAAGAAGGCGGGGCGCGACCGCGTCGTGGTGTTCGAGCCGCACGCCGTGTGAAGAGCCCCTAGGCGCTGAACTGCAGCGCCGCCAGCCGCGCGTAGGCGCCGTCGGCGGCGATCAGCTGGGCGTGGCTGCCCTGTTCGACGATGCGCCCGTGCTCCAGCACCACGATGCGGTCGGCATGCTGCACGGTGGCCAGGCGGTGTGCGATTACCAGCGTGACGCGATGCGCCGCGCGCTGGTGCAGCGCCGCGTCCAGCGCCTGCTGCACCACGCGTTCGCTGTGCGCGTCTAGCGCGCTGGTGGCTTCGTCGAGCAGCAGGATGGTTGCGTCCTTGAGCAGCGCCCGCGCGATCGCGATGCGCTGGCGCTGCCCGCCCGACAGGCGCACGCCGCGCTCGCCCAGGAAGGTGTCGTAGCCCTGGGGCAGGGCGCTGATGAATTCGTCGGCAAAGGCGGCGCGCGCGGCGGCCAGCACCTGCTCGCGCGTGGCTTCGGGGCGGGCGTAGCGGATGTTGTCCAGCGCGCTGCTGGAGAAGATCACCGCCTCCTGCGGTACGGTGGCGATCAGCCGGCGCAGCGCCTGCGGATCGAGCGCGCGGACGTCCACGCCGCCTACCGTGATGCGGCCCTGGTCCACGTCGTAAAAGCGCTGCAAGAGCTGAAACACCGTGGACTTGCCGGCGCCGCTGGCGCCCACCAGCGCCACCGTCTCTCCGGGGCGCACATGCAGGTCGAACCCTCGAATGGCCGGGGTCTCGGGGCGCGAGGGGTAGTGAAACACCAGCTGCTCGAAGCGCACCTCCAGCCCCTGGCCCGGCGCCGGCTCGCGCAATTGCGCAGGTGCGGGTGCGGTGATCGCGGGGCGGGCGACCAATAGCTCCATCAGCCGCTCGGTGGCACCGGCGGCGCGCAGCAGGTCGCCGTAAACTTCGCCGAGCACCGCCACCGCGCTGGCCAGAAAGAGCGCGTACACCACGGTCTGCCCCAGGCTGCCCGCGCTCATCTGCCCGGCCATGACCGCCTGGCTGCCACGGTACAGGCCCCAGAGCAGCAGGGCGGCGTTGGCAATGATGATGAAGGCCACCAGCAGCGCGCGTACGCTGCTGCGCCGTATGGCGGTCTGAAAGGCCACCTCGTTGGAATCGGCGAAGCGGCGCGCCTCGCGCTGCTCGGCGGTGTAGCCCTGCACCACGGGGATGGCGTTGAGCACCTCGGCGGCGATGGCGCTGGCGTCGGCCACGCGGTCCTGGCTGGCGCGCGACAGACGCCGCACGCTGCGCCCTATCCACATCGCGGGCAGCACCACCACCAGTACCGCGGCCAGCGCCACCGACATCACGTAGGGGTTGGTCCAGACCAGCATGATGAGCGCGCCCAGGCCCAGCACGGCGTTGCGCAAGCCCATGGAAAACGAGGAGCCGATCACCGTGTGGATCAGCGTGGCGTCGGCCGTCAGGCGCGAGAGCACCTCGCCGGTCTGCGTGGTTTCAAAAAAGGCCGGGCTCTGGCGCAGCACCTGGGCATAGACGGCGCTCTTGAGGTCGGCCGTCACGCGTTCGCCCAGCCAGCTCATCATGTAGTAGCGCGCGGCGGAAAAAACGCCCACCGCCATCGCCACCAGAAAGAGCAGCACGAAGTGCGCGCGCAGCATGCTGCCCTGGCTGGCGTAGCGCAGGCCACGGTCTATGGCCACGCGCAGCGCCAACGGGAAGGCGAGCGTGGCGGCCGCCGCCAGCAGCAGGAAGGCCAGCGCCAGCAGCATCGGCCAGCGGTAGGGGCGCAGAAAAGGCCAGAGCGCCCCCAGGGTGCGGGCGGTGGAGGGCCGGGCCTCGGGCGGCGCGACGTGCGTGGGTGTGGACATGGTGGAATGCTGGCGAAAGAGCGGCCGCGCGGGCTGCGTAGACTTGCATCATGACCGAAGAAACCGAACGCGTGCGCCTGCAGGCGCTGGGGCTGGCGTTGGCGCCCGAGACCGGCGGCGCCCTGCGCGACTGGAATGCCGAATTTGGCCCGGGGCTGTCGCTGCTGCTGGACGAAGAAGGCGAAAGCAAGAGCGCGCTGCTGCGCGTGCTGGCCGGGGAACTGCCGCCCGTCGCCGGCGTGCTGCGCTGGTGCGGCGTACCGCTGGCCGAACAGCTGCGCCGTGCGCCGCAGACCGTCTTCTGGCGCGACCCGCGCGCCGAATGGCCGCAGATCTCACCCGCGCAATGGGCGGCCGGGCTGGCTGCGCGCTACCCGCATTGGAATGCGGCGCAGTGGCAGCAGCTGGTGCAGGCGCTGGCGCTGCAGGAGCACCTGCACAAGGAGATGTTTCGCCTCTCCACCGGCGGCAAGCGCAAGGTGCTGCTGGCGGCTGCGCTGGCCAGCGGCGCGCCGCTCACACTCATCGACGAGCCCGAGGCGGCGCTGGACCGTCCCTCCATCGTGGCGCTGCGCGCCGCGCTGGCACAGCAGGGCCAGGCGAGCCGGCGCGTGCTCATCGTCGGCCACCATGAAGTGTTGCCCGACCTGCCCTGGAGCGAGCTTGTCACCTTGCGCTGAGGGCGGCGCGCCGACATGCGGCGCGCCCGGGCCGCTGGACCCGCGTGGTCGTGGGGCTCAGATCACCCCTTGCTGCAGCATCGCATCCGCCACCTTGACAAAGCCCGCGACATTGGCGCCGGTGACGTAGCTCATCGAGCCGTCGGGGCGCTGGCCATGCTGCAGGCAGGCGCCGTGGATGCTCTGCATGATGCAGCGCAGGCGCGCGTCCACCTCGTCGCGCGTCCAGACCAGGCGCTGGGCGTTCTGGCTCATCTCCAGGCCCGAGGTGGCGACGCCGCCGGCGTTGCTCGCCTTGCCAGGGGCGTAGAGCACGCCGGCCGCCTCGAAGGCCTTGGCCGCTTCGTTGGTCGATGGCATGTTGGCGCCTTCGGCCACGCATTGCACGCCGTTGGCGATCAGCGTGCGGGCGTCGGCTTCGTCGAGCTCGTTTTGCACCGCACTGGGCAGGGCCACGTCCACCGGCACCTGCCAGGGGCGCGCGCCGGCCTGGAACTGCGCGCCCACGCGCGCGGCGTAGTCGCTCACGCGGCCGTACTGCTCGTTCTTGACCTGCATCAGCACCGCGAGCTTCTCGGCGCTGAAGCCGTCTTCGTCGATCACCGTGCCGCCCGAATCCGAACAGGTGACGACCTTGGCCCCGTGCTGCAGGGCCTTCTCGATCGCGTACTGCGCGACGTTGCCCGAGCCCGAGACCGACACGCGCATGCCTTCCAGGCTCTTGCCGCGCGTCTTGAGCATTTCCTCGGCGAAGTAGATGAGGCCGTAGCCCGTGGCCTCGGGGCGCAGGAGCGAGCCGCCAAAGCCCATGCCCTTGCCGGTGAGCACGCAGTCGGCGCGGTTGGTGAGCTTCTTGATCATGCCGGCGATGAAGCCGACCTCGCGCCCGCCCACGCCGATGTCGCCCGCGGGCACGTCGGTGTCCGCGCCCACGTGGCGGAACAGCTCGCTGGCAAAGGCCTGGCAGAAACGCATGATCTCGCCGTTGCTGCGGCCCTTGGGGTCGAAGTCCGAGCCGCCCTTGGCGCCGCCCATGGGCAGCGTGGTCAGGGCGTTCTTGAAGGTCTGCTCGAAGGCCAGGAATTTCAGGATGGACAGCGTCACCGACGGGTGCAGGCGCAGCCCGCCCTTGTACGGGCCTATGGCCATGCTGTGCTGCACCCGGTAGCCGCGGTTGACCCGCACCTGGCCTGCGTCGTCCACCCAGCTCACGCGAAAGCAGACCACGCGCTCGGGCTCCACCAGGCGTTCGAGCAGGGCGTGCTCGGTGTAGCGCGGGTTGGCCTGCAGGAAGGGCCACAGGGTCTCCATGACCTCGGTCACGGCCTGCAGGAATTCCGGCTGATGGGGGTTGCGCTGACCCACGCGTTCGAGAAACTGGCCAACGGAGAGACGGGCACTCATGAAAATACCTTCAAGGTTTGATGTGGCAGTGCAGCATTATGTATAAAAAACATAATGTCATGCATGATGCGGTTTGCAAGTTTTCGTGTTTGCTGTCGCGCAGGCGATAGCCGGCCGTGCCTGCCGGTGGGAGGCGGGCGGAAAGTCCGGAAGAAAAAAGGCTCAGCGGCCGCGCAGGAAAAGCGCGTCCAGCTCTTTCATCGATAGCTGGCGCCAGGTCGGGCGGCCGTGGTTGCATTGGTCCGAGCGCTCGGTGGTTTCCATCTGGCGCAGCAGCGCGTTCATCTCGGGCAGGCTCAAGAGCCGGTTGGCGCGCACCGCGCCGTGGCAGGCCATGGTGGCGAGGATTTCATTGCGCGCGCGCTCAACCACGCTGCTGGCCTCGTACTGCGCCAGCTCGGCCAGCACCTTGCGCGCCAGTTCCACCGCGTCGCCTTGTACCAGCGTGGTGGGGACGGCGCGCACCGCCAGCGTGCGGGCTGAAAACGCGGTGATCTCCAGGCCCAGCATGGCCAGGGTCTCGCCCTGGGTTTCGGCCGTGGCCACCTCCAGCGGCGTGGCCGCGAAGGTGGCGGGGATGAGCAGGGGCTGGCTGGCGATGCGCCGCGCGGCGTCGATCTGCGCCTTCAGGCGCTCGTAGACGATGCGTTCGTGCGCCGCATGCATGTCCACGATGACCAGGCCGCGGGTGTTCTCCGCCAGGATGTAGACGCCGTGGATCTGCGCCAGTGCGCGCCCCAGCGGCCAGGCGGCGGTATCTCCGGCGCCAGCAGCTTCGGGCGCGGGCACCCCGGCGCCGACCACGGGCTGCGCGGGCGGCAATGCCTCGGCTGGCGCCTGGGCCGGGGAGTCCGGCATGGCGGGGGCCGGCTTGCCCCAGAGCGCTTGCAGGTCCGACACCTTGTGGCCCGAACTTTCTTCCAATTTGAGAGCTGCTTGCGCTTGCCAGGCAAGCGTTTGAGGCCTATTTGGCTTGAAATTTTCAGTCGGTATGGATGCGGGCGCCCCCGCCAGCGCCTGGGCCCGTGGCGCCGCCAGCACCTGCTGCAGCGCGTGCAGCGTGGCCTGGTGTACCTCGCGGCTGTCGCGAAAGCGCACCTCGATCTTGGTCGGGTGCACGTTCACGTCCACGCGCGCCGGATCGATGCGCAGATACAGCACCCAGATCGGCTGGCGCTGGCCGTGCAGCACGTCCTCGTAGGCGGCGCGCGCGGCATGCTGCAGCACCTTGTCGCGCACGTAGCGGCCGTTGACGTAGCTGTACTGCTGGTCCGCGCGCGAGCGGGCGCTGCTGGGCAGGCCCGCGCGCCCGGTGATCACCAGCGGGCCGGCCTGGTGGTGCACGGTCAGCGACTCGGTGATGAAGTCCTCGCCCAGCACGTCGGCCATGCGCCGCGCCAGCGCGTCGTCGCCCGGCTCCTGGCCGGGCGCGCAGGTGGCGCGCCACTGCTGCGCCAGCCTGCCCTCGTGCCAGAGGGCGAAGCCCACGTCGGGGCGCGCCAGCGCGTGGCGGCGCAGCGCCTGCACGCAGTGGGCCAGTTCGGTGGCGTCGCTCTTGAGGAACTTGCGCCGCGCCGGCGTGGAAAAGAACAGCTCCTTGACCTGCACCGTGGTGCCGACGGCGCGGGCGGCCGGGCGCAGCTCGCCACTGCGCGCATCGAGCAGGCAGGCGGCGCTGGCGGTGGCGGTGCGCGAGAGCAGCGACAGCTCCGAGACCGAGGCAATGGCGGCCAGCGCCTCGCCGCGAAAGCCCATGGTGGCCACCGACTCCAGTTCGTCCAGGCTGGCGATCTTGCTGGTGGCGTGGCGGCGCAGCGCCAGCGTGAGTTCCTGCTCGGCAATGCCGCAGCCGTCGTCTTCCACCGCGATCAGGCGCACGCCGCCGGCGAGCAGCCGCACGGTGACCTGGGTGGCGCCGGCGTCCAGCGCGTTGTCCACGAGTTCTCGCACCACGGAAGCGGGGCGCTCGACGACTTCGCCCGCGGCGATCTGGCTGATCAGCTCGTCGGGCAGTTCGTGGATGGGGCGGCGGGCGAAGGCAGGGGCGGGCGGGGTGTTCACCGTGGTGATTCTAGGCAGGCCATGCAGCGGCAGCCGCCGATAATCCGGAGCTTTGCTGCCCCGAGCCCGGCCCCATGGAATTGCTTGCCTTTCTGATCGACTTCATCCTGCACGTGGACAAGCACCTGGAGCTGTTCGTGGCCACCTATGGGGCCTGGGTGTATGCGCTGCTGTTCCTGATCGTGTTCGTGGAAACCGGCGTGGTGGTCATGCCTTTTCTGCCGGGCGACTCGCTGCTCTTCATTGCCGGCGCGCTCAGCGGTGCCGGCATGCTGGACTTCTGGAGCGCCACGGCCGTGCTGCTGGTGGCGGCGGTGCTTGGCGACCAGTGCAACTTCCAGATCGGCCACCACTTCGGTCCGCGGGTGTTCCAGTGGGAGAACTCGCGCTGGTTCAACCGCAAGGCCTTCGATCGCGCGCATGCGTTTTATGAGCGCTATGGCGGCATCACCATCGTGCTGGCGCGCTTCATGCCTTTCATTCGCACCTTCGCGCCCTTCGTGGCCGGTGTGGCGGCGATGAACCGCGCGCGCTTTACCGCCTACAACGTCGGCGGCGCGCTGGTCTGGGTGCTGGGCATTTGCAGCGCGGGCCATTTCTTCGGCAACCTGCCCTGGGTGAAGGAGAACCTGGAGAAGATCATCTGGGCGCTGATCCTGGTGCCGGGCCTGATCGCGATCTACGGCGCCTGGCGCGGCGCACGGGTACGCCCCGCACAGCCCTGAGCCGGGGGCATGCGCGGGTGCGCTTCAGGCCGTCACCACGCGTTCGACCACGCGGTCGTCGCCGAGCACGATCAGCGCAAACAACAGCTCCTGCAGGTTTTGCGCGCGCCTGGCCTTGCGCGCGAGCAGCGGGATGGCATCGGGGTTGAGCACCACGAAGTCCGCCTCGGTGCCCGTGGCCAGCGTCCCCGTGCAGCCTTGCAGGCCCAGCGCGCGCGCCGCGCCGCCGGTGTGCAGCCACCACAGCTCGGAGGGCGCGAGCGACAGCCCCGGCTTGCTCTGCCCCTCGCGGCCGATGAAATAGGCCGCGAGCATGGTGCGAAACGGTGAAAAGCTGGTGCCCCCGCCCACGTCGCTGGCCAGGCCATGCAGCATGCCCGCGGCCTGGGCGGCGCCAAAGTCGAAGAAGCCGCTGCCCAGAAACAGGTTGCTCGTGGGGCTGACGGCGGCGGCGCTGGCGCTGGCGTGCATCAGTGCGCGGTCGTCCGCGTCCAGGTGGATGCAGTGCGCATACACCGCGCGTGCGCGCAGCAGCCCGAAGTCCTCGTAGACAGACAGGTAGGAGCGCGATTGCGGAAACAGCTCGCGCACCCAGCGCACCTCGTCGCGGTTTTCTGCCACGTGCGAATGGATCCAGGTGTCGCCGTAGCGCGCGGCCAGCTCGCCCGCGCCGCGCAGCTGCGCCTCGCTGCTGGTGGGCGCAAAGCGCGGCGTGATGGCGTAGCCCAGCCGGTCCTTGCCGTGCCAGCGCCGGATCAGCGCTTCGGTGTCGGCGAGGCTTTGCTCGGTCTCGTCGCGCAGGCCGTCGGGCGAATGGCGGTCCTGCAGCACCTTGCCGCCCATCATGCGCAGCCCGCGCTTTTGCGCCTCGTGAAAGAAGGCATCGACCGAGGCCGGGTGCGCTGTGGCAAAGGTGAGCGCGGTGGTCACGCCGTTGCGCAGCAGCTCTTCGAAGAACACGTGCGCGATCTCGGCGGCGTAGGCCGGGTCGGCAAAGCGCATCTCGGCCGGGAAGGTGTAGTTGGTGAGCCAGGGCAGCAGCCCGTCGGCGGGCGAGCCGATGATGTCGGTCTGCGGGTAATGCACGTGCATGTCGATGAAGCCGGGCGCGATCAAACGCCCCTGCCAGTGCGTCACCGGCACGCCCGGATGGCGCGCGGCCACCGCGCGGTAGGCTCCGGCGTCGATCACGCGCCGCACGCCGTCGCTGCCCGGCCCGGTCACCAGCAGGCCGTCGCTCTCGTACAGCGCCTGGCCTTGTGCGTCGAAGCGCAGCAATTGCGCGCGGTAGGCTTTCATGGATGCCTCAACCCCCGACGTAGAAGAACTTGAACAGGAAGACCAGCGCGATCAGCCAGACCATCCAGTGCACTTCACGCACGCGGCCGGTGAACAGCTTGATGGCGGCGTAGGAGATGAAGCCGAAGGCCAGGCCGTTGGCGATGGAGTAGGTGAAGGGCATCATCAGCGCGGTCACCGCGGCCGGGATCACCTCGGTGGATTCGCCCCAGTCCAGCTCGGTCAGGTCGCGCATCATCAGGCAGCCGACGAAGAAGAGGGCGGGCGCCGTGGCATAGGCCGGCACCGCACCTGCCAGAGGCGCTATGAACAACGCAGCAAGAAAGAGCACCGATACCGTCATCGCCGTGAGGCCCGTGCGCCCGCCCGCCTGCACGCCCGAGGCGCTTTCCACGTAGGCCGTGGTGCTGGAAGTACCGAGCAGCGAGCCGGCGAAGATGGCGGCGCTGTCGGCAAACAGCGACTTGTTCAGCCGGTCCATCTTGCCCGGCACCAGCAGGCCCGCGCGGCGCGCCACGCCCATCAGCGTGCCGGTGGCGTCGAACAGTTCCACCAGAAAGAACACCAGCACCACGTTGAGCAGTCCCTTGGTGAGCGCGGTGTGGATGTCCAGCTTGAACAGCGTCGGCTCGATCGAGGGCGGCGCCGAGAAGATGCCGCGGAACTCGTTGCCGCCAAAGATGAACGAGAGGATGGTGACCGCGATGATGCCGATCAGGATGGCGCCGCGCACGCGCATGCGGTCCAGCGCCACCATGATCAGGAAGCCGATCACGGCCAGCACCACGCTGGGCTGGTGCAGGTCGCCCAGGGTGACGAGCGTGGCTTCGTTGCCGGTCACGATGCCCGCGCTCTTGAGCGCGATCAGCGACAGGAACAGCCCTATGCCCACGGTGATCGCCATGCGCAGCGACTGCGGAATGCCGTTGATGATCAGGCTGCGGATGCCGGTGAGCGTGACCACCAGGAACAGGCAGCCCGAGATGAACACCGCCCCCAGCGCCGCCTGCCAGGTAAAGCCCATGTGCAACACCACTGCGTAGGCGAAATAGGCGTTCAGCCCCATGCCCGGCGCCAGCGCGATGGGATAGTTGGCGTACAGCGCCATCACCGCCGTGCCCAGCGCGGCGATCAGGCAGGTGGCGACGAAGACCGAATCCTTGGGCATGCCCGCGTCGCCCAGGATGGCCGGGTTGACGAAGATGATGTAGGCCATGGTGAGGAAGGTCGTCAGGCCCGCGATCAGCTCGGTGCGCACGTTGGTGTCGTGCTCCTTGAGCTTGAACAGTCTTTCCAGCATCGGTTGTCTCCTTGTGTTGTTGCTTTGGCGCAGGGAAATCAGAGTTGGGCGATGGTCTGCTTGACGCGCTCGCGCAGCCAGCGCGCGCCGCTGGCATGCTGGCTGCGCGTATGCCAGAGCTGGTAGTAGTGCAGCGGCGGCATGGGCACGGGGCAGGGCACGATGGCCAGCGGCAGCTCGCGCGCCACGCGCTCGCAGTGCTGGCGTCCGGTGGTCAGCACCAGGCGGCTGTGCGCCACCATCTCGGGGATCAGCCCGAAATAGGCGCTGCGCACCACGATGCGCCGCGCCAGCCCCTGGCTGCTCAGTACCTGGTCGATGATGCCGCGCGCGCCCGGGTAGGTCGGCATGGGCGCGACGTGCTCGGCCGCCAGCCATTCCTCGGCGTTCCAGCCGCTCTGGGCCGCGGGGTGCTCGCGACTCACCAGCGACACCACTTCGTCGCTGAAGAGCTGGGCGATGTGCAGGTCCTCGGGCGGCTGCAGCCAGTTGCCTATGACCAGATCGACCTCGCCCTGCGCGAGCTGCGCGCGGTAGTCGGCCTCGCGCGTGAGCGCGTGGATCTCCACATGCACCAGCGGCGCCTGGCGCTTGATGTCGGTGACCAGACGCGGCAGGAACAGCGGGTCCAGGTAGTCGCTGGCGGCGATGTTGAAGGTGGTGGTGCTGGTGGCGGCGTCAAAGGCGCGTGCCTCGGTGAACAGGGTCTGCGCGGCGCGCAGCACCGCGGCCGCGGGCTCGAGCATCTGCTGGGCCACGTCGGTGACCACCATCTCGGCGCCGCTTCGCACCAGCAGCGGGTCGCCGGTGAGCTCGCGCAGGCGCTTGAGCGCGGCCGAGACGGCCGGCTGGTTCATGCCCAGGCGCAGCGCCGCGCGCGAGACGCTGTGCTCGGCGAGCACGGTGTGCAGCACGCGTATCAGGTGCAGGTCCACACGGTCGAAGAAGGCGCGGTCCACCCCCGGGTGGGTCGCGCTGCCTGCTGTCGGTGGCGCTTGGGGCTGCTCCATCGGCATGTGTGCGGCGAAGGGCTTCAGGCGGCTTGCACGGCGGTGATGGCGCGCAGGATGGCTTCGCTGGTGGCAGGCACCGGAAGCGGCGGGTTGTGCTGGTGCCCGCCGACGGCGGAGACCGCGTCGCGGATCGCGAAGAACACCGAAAACGGCAGCAGTAGCGGCGGCTCGCCCACGGCCTTGCTGCGGTGGATGGCGTCCTGCACGTTGCGCCCTTCAAACAGCTGGACGTTGAACACCGGCGGGCAGTCGTTGGCCGTGGGAATCTTGTAGGTGCTGGGCGCGTGCGTCATGAGCATGCCGCTCCTGGGGTGCCAGACCAGCTCTTCCATGGTCATCCAGCCCATGCCCTGGATGAAGCCGCCCTCGATCTGGCCGATGTCCACCGCCGGGTTCAGCGACTGGCCGACGTCGTGCAGCAGGTCGGCGCGCAGCAGCTTCCATTCGCCCGTGAGGGTGTCGACCACCACCTCGCTCACCGCCGCGCCGTAGGCGTAGTAGTAGAAGGGGTGGCCAGTCATGGTCTTGGCGTCCCAGGAGAGGCCGGGCGTGGCGTAGAAGCCGTCGGACCACAGTTGCACGCGGTCCAGGTAGGCGTCGGCCACCACGGCGCTGAAGTCCAGTTCCTTGCCCGCGGCGAAGACCTTGTCGTTGGCAAAGCGCACGTCCCCGCTCTTGCCGCCGTGGCGCTGCGCCACGTTGGCCGCCAGGCGCTCGCGGATTCTCCGCGCCGCGTCCTGCGCCGCCTTGCCGTTGAGGTCCGAGCCGGTGGAGGCCGCCGTGGCCGAGGTGTTGGCCACCTTGCTGGTGTCGGTGGCGCTCATGCGCACGCGCTCGAAGTTCACGCCCAGCTCGTGCGCCACCACCTGCGCCACCTTGGTGTTCAGGCCCTGGCCCATCTCGGTGCCGCCGTGGTTCACCAGGATGGAGCCGTCCAGGTACACATGCACCAGCGCGCCCGCCTGGTTCAGGTGCTTGACGTTGAAGCTGATGCCGAACTTGACCGGCGTGAGCGCCAGCCCCTTCTTGAGCACCGGGCTGGAGGCGTTGAAGCCGGCCACTTCCTTGCGGCGCGCGGCGTAGTCGCTGCTGGCTTCGAGCTGGCCGACGATCTCGTCGAGGATGTTGTCCTGCACCGTCTGGCGGTAGGGCGTGACGTTGCGCTCGCCCTTGCCGTAGAAGTTGGCGCGGCGCACCGCCAGCGCATCCTTGCCCAGATTGCGCGCGATGCTGTCCAGGATGTATTCCATGCAGACCGCGCCCTGCGGCCCGCCGAAGCCGCGAAAGGCGGTGTTGCTCTGCGTGTTGGTCCTCGCGCAGAAGCCGTGCATGGCGACTTCGGGCAGCCAGTAGGCGTTGTCGAAGTGGCAGATGGCCCGTGTCATCACCGCCGCCGACAGGTCGGCCGAATGCCCTGCGTGCGAGACCATCTGCAGCGCGACGCCGAGCACGCGGCCCTCGTCGTCGTAGCCCACGTCGTATTCGTACCAGAAGCCGTGGCGCCGGCCGGTGACCATGAAGTCGTCGTCGCGGTCCAGGCGCAGCTTGACCGGGCGGTTCAGCGTGCGCGCGGCGATGGCCGCAATGCAGGCGAACTGCGCCGACTGCGACTCCTTGCCGCCAAAGCCGCCGCCCATGCGCCGGCATTCGACCAGCACCGCATGCGCCTGGATGCCGAGCGCGTGCGCGACGAGGAACTGCATCTCGCTCGGGTGCTGGGTGGAGCAGTGGATGTGCATGCCGCCGCCCTCCTTGGGCAGGGCGTAGCTGATCTGGCCTTCGAGGTAGAACTGCTCCTGCCCGCCCACGTCCAGGCTGCCGCTGAGGCGGTGCGGCGCCTTTTCTATCGCCGCGCGTATGCCGGCCTCGTCCAGCCCGCTGCTGCTGCGCGTCAAGTGCATCGGCGCCACCACGTACTGCTGCTTCTCGTGCGCCTGGCGCGGGGTCAGCACCGGCTCGGCCGCCTCGGTCTTGAGCACCGTCCTGGCCAGGGCTGCGGCGCGGCGCGCCTGTTCGCGCGTTTCGGCCACCACGGCGAACACCGGCTGGCCAAGGTAGCGGATTTCGCCGTCGCACAGGATGGGGTCGTCGTGCAGCACCGAGCCGCAGTTGTTCTCGCCGGGGATGTCTGCCGCAGTGAAGACGCGCACCACGCCGGGCATGGCCCGCACCGCGGCCAGATCGCTGTCCAGCAGGCGGCCCGCCGCTATCGGCGACAGGCCGAGCGCGCAGTGCAGCGTGCCTGCCAGTTCCGCAATGTCGTCGCAATAGGTGGCGCTGCCGCTCACATGCAGCTCGGCCGATTCGTGCGGGCGGCTCACGCCCACGCGGGCGCCGGCCTGCAGCGCGCTGGCCTCGGCCTGCGCATCGGTGCGTGAACCAAGGTTGTGCTGGTAGTCGGCAAAGGGTGCGTCGCGGCGCAGCAGTTCTTCGGCAATGCGGGTGTTCATGGCGGTCTCCTTCAGGCGCTGACCACGGCGTGCGGCATCCCGTTGAACACGCTGGTGGCCTCGGGGGCCAGTGGTGCCACGGGGCGGGTTTGCAGCCATAGGCGCTGCAGCAGGTTCTGCGCCACCTGCAGGCGGTAGCCACTGCTGGCGCGCATGTCGGTCAGGGGGGAAAAGTCGCTGGCCAGCGCCTCTTGGGCGGCCTGCACGCTCTGATGCGTCCAGGGCTGGCCCAGCAGCGCCGCTTCGGCGGCGCTGGCGCGTTTGACGATGCCGGCCATGCCGCCATAGGCCAGGCGCACGCTGTGCACCGTCTCGCCCGCCAGCTCCAGCGCCATGCCGGCGCAGATGGCCGAGATGTCGCAGTCGAAACGCTTGCTGATCTTGTAGCCGTGCACCTGGCGCGCAAAGGCCGCCAGCGGCACGGTGATCGCCTGCAGGAATTCGCCTTCTTGCAGGGCGTTCTTCATGTAGTCCAGATAGAAGTCGGTGAGGGCGAGCGTGCGCACCGCCTTGCCGCGGCGCAGCTCGACGCTGGCGTCCAGCGCCATCAGGATGGGGGCTGAATCGCCGATGGGCGAACCATTGGCCACGTTGCCGCCCATGGTGCCCGCATGGCGTATCGGCACCGAGGCAAAGCGCAGCCACACGTCCATGAGGCTGGGCGCGCGGCGCACCAGCGCACGCCAGGCGTCCTCCAGCGGAGCGCCCGCGCCTATCCATAGCACGTCGCCGCGCTCCTCGACGCGCCGCATCTCTTCGACCTGGCCGACATAGATCAGGTCGCCCACGTCGCGAAACTGCTTGTTCACCCACAGGCCGACGTCGGTGGAGCCCGCAAGCAGCCGCGCCTGCGGCTTGGCTTCGCGCAGCTCGGCCAGCTCGTCCAGGGTGCGCGGGGCGTGGAAATGGTCGGTGCGCTCCCCTTGCGCCGTCACGCGGGGGGCGGCGTAGTCCAGCGCGCCGTCGCGCTGCAAAGCCTTGAGCGCAGCCACCACCGCCTGGCGCTGCAGGCGCGCTTCGGGCAGATCGAACATGCGCTGGCCCGCGTCCAGGATGGGGCGGTAGCCGGTGCAGCGGCACAGGTTGCCCGAAAGCGTGTCCGCCAGCTCCTGGCGCGTGGGGCGGGTGCCGTGGGCGAGGTGGTTTTCGTAGCTGCCCCACAGCGACATCACGATGCCGGGCGTACAAAAGCCGCATTGCGAGCCGTGGCATTCCACCATGGCCTGCTGCGCCGGGTGCAGCGCGCCCTTGCCGCCTGCGGCGGACGGCGCAAGCGCTGCCAGGTCTTCCACCGTGAACAGCGCCTTGCCGTCGAGCGTGGGCAGAAACTGGATGCAGGCATTGACCGAGCGCAGTTGCAGCGCGCCCTCGGCGTCGAGCTCGCCCAGCACCACGGTGCAGGCACCGCAGTCGCCTTCGTTGCAACCCTCCTTGGTGCCCATCTGGCGGCGCTCTTCACGCAGCCAATCGAGTACCGTGCGGGTGGTGCCGACGCCGTCGACCTGCACGATCTGGCCGCCGTAATAAAAGCGCAAAGGGGAAGGGCGGGCGGTTGCGGTCATGGCGGTCTCTGTCCTGGAGCGGCCGGCGTGCAAGGCCGGCGCGGGAATGCACCTGTCGATGGTGCGGCCTTTTGCTTCGGGTTTCCATAGCGGCCGCACCATATTGAACATATGCGCAAGCCCATAACACCTGGGTTTACCCTGGGTTGCGACGCTGATTCAGGTATCGAGAGGCAAATCGGCCGACTTGAGCGTGCGCAGCACGAAGCTCGACTGGCTGTGGCGTATGCCCTTGATCTTGTAGAGCTTCTCGCGCAGCAGGCGCTCGTAGTCGCGCGTGTCCTTGACGACGACGCGCAGCAGGTAGTCGTACTCGCCCGAGACCAGGTGCGCTTCCACCACCTCGGGGATGGCGGCCAGCACCTGGCCGAATTTTTCCAGCGTGTTGTCCGAATGGCTGTCTAGCGTGACCATGACCAGCACGGTCTCCGTCAGGCCAAGGGCCGCGGGGTTCAGGCGCACGGTGTAGCCGGTGATGACGCCGGCGTCTTCCATCTTCTTGATGCGGCCCCAGCAGGGCGAGGGGCTCAGACCCACGGCCGCGCCTATCTCCTGCAGGCTGGCGCGGGAGTTGGTCTGCAGGACGGAGAGGATTTTTCGGTCCAGACGATCCATGGAGCAGATTATTCCATTGAATTCACTTTGTCAGATGGATTTTCTGAATTGTCGGCCGGATCGAACAAATTCAGAAAAATAAACTGCACCGGGCTGCGTACAGTTGTTCCCTGTCAAGGCGCTTTACCGAAGCGCACGCTCGTGCCAAGGCCCCACCCGGTTACCGCTGGGTGGGGCGCTTGCTTTTCTGGCGTCTGCCTGCGCTTCAGACCTCGCCCGCAATCAGGCAGATGGTCAGCAGCAGCGAGGCATCGCGCGTGGCCCGCAAGGCGTGCGGGGCGCGCGGCTGCAGGTGGATCCAGTCGCCCGCGCGCAGCGGGCGCGGCTGGCCGGCGACGGTGAACTGCACCTCGCCTTCGATGCAGTACAGCGTGATCTCGCCCGGGGTTTCGTGCAGCGGCAGCTCGCTGCCCGCGGGCAGTACCACGCGCACCACCTCCAGCTGCTCGGCCTTGATGATGGCGTGGGTGGGGGTCCGGGCGATGCCTTCGCCCAGGGGTTTGAGGCTCACGACTTCGGACGACAGGGCGTGGGGCAGGGCCATGGCGGTTCTCTCCTCGCGGTGCGGTGGCCGTGGACAGGGGTGCGGCCACCGCACCGGCGAGTGTGGCACGTTCCGGTGCCGCAGGCGGGGGCGCAGCCCGCCCCTACTTCAGTGCGACCCGGGGAAAATCGAGCGGGACGTCCAGTGCCACATTGACGTAGTTGGTGAACAGGTTCAGGGCCACGTGCGCCATGATCTCGACGATCTGCCCATCGTCGAAGCCGGCGGAGCGCAGGCGGGCCACGTCCGCATCGGTGATCTGGGCGCGCTGCTGCACCACCTTGAGGGCGAATTCCAGCGCGGCGGCGGTCCTGGGGTCGTCCGACTGGCCGACCTGCGCGGCCGCCATTTCGGCGGGCGATGCGCCTGCCTTGCCGCCCAGCACGGTGTGCGCGGCGAGGCAGTATTCGCAGCGGTTGCGGTTGGCGATGGCCACCGCGATCTGTTCGCCCAGCCGGGCTCCCAGCCTGCCCTTGCCCAGGGCGCCGAAAGCTGCCCACATGCTTTGCAGCGCTGCAGGCGCGTTGGCTACCGCCTTGAACATGTTGGGGGTGGCGCCGAAGGCGCCGTGGATCTCCGCCAGCAGGGTCTGGCTGGCGGCGGGGACGCCTTGGGTGTCGAGGTTGACGCGGCACATATCGATCTCCTTCAGGTTGAAAAAAGCAGGCAAGAGACCGGGCGGCGAGCCGCTCGCCCTTGCCTTGCGGCGACGGGTCGTGGGGATTTCACGGCCTGTCCTTTCCGGCGGGTGCCTGGAAGTGGTTAGTATGGGCGGCAAGAATGTATGATAAGAATCAGTAGATTCGATATACATACCAATTCATACAGATCGCATGCAAGCCTGTCCTGCCGTCGACATCGACCGCCTCTCCGGCGTGCTGGAACGCTTTCGGGTGCGGGCCCAGCTGCACCACGCCGGCGCACTGTGCGGGCTCAGCCACTTCGACGCCCGCGAGGGGCACGGTTACCTGCACCTGCTGCGTCGCGGTTCGCTGCAGGTGAGCCATCCGGGCGCGCACGGCGTGCCGCGCGCAATGCGTTTTGACGAGCCCGCGCTGCTGCTGTATCCGCGTCCGCTGACCCACCGCTTCCACAATCCGCCCGCGCAAGGGGCGGACTTCACCTGCGCGCGGCTGTGCTTCGAGGGGGGTGCCTACAACCCGATCGCCCGTGCGCTGCCCGGGGTGATCGCGCTGCCGCTGGCGCGTGTCACGGGCCTGGGGCCGGCGCTGGAACTGCTGTTTGCCGAGACCGACCGGGTGCGCTGCGGCCAGCGCCTGCTGGCCGACCGGCTCTTCGAGGTGGTGGTGATCCAGCTCATGCGCTGGTTGCTGGACCATCCGCAGGAGGCTGGCGTGCGCCCGGGTTTTCTCACCGGGCTGTCCGATCCGCGGCTGGCGCGTGCATTGGTGGCGATGCACGAGGCCCCGGGCGAGCCTTGGCCGCTGGAGCGCATGGCCCGGCAGGCCGGCATGTCGCGCACCGCTTTCGCCACCACTTTCCGCGCCGTGGTGGGCCAGACGCCCGCCGACTACCTGGGCGACTGGCGCATGGCGCTGGCGTGCAGCCGGCTGCGCGAGGGCCAGCCGGTCAAGCTGCTGGCCGAAGAGCTCGGCTACGCCAATCCGTCGGCGCTGTCGCGTGCCTTTGCGGCCAAGGTCGGGATGTCGCCACGCCAGTGGCTGGCACAAGCCACGGCGCCCGGCGGCGAATAGGGCGGGCCGCGCCGGCGGCGCGCGCTACACCGTGCGGCTGCGCGCCAGTGGCGGGTTCTTGGCGAAGTAGCGGCGGATGCCGCGCATCAGCGCGTCGGCCAGTTGTTCCTGGTAGGCGCTGCTGCGCAGGCGCGCTTCTTCCTCGGGGTTGCTGATGAACGCGGTTTCCACCAGCACGCTGGGAATGTCCGGCGCCTTGAGCACGGCAAAACCGGCCTGCTCCACGCGGGGCTTGTGCAGTTTGGCCATGGCGCCGATCTCGCCCAGCAACACGCCGCCGAGCTTGAGGCTGTCGTTGATCTGCGCCGTGGTGCTCATGTCCAGCAGCGCGCGCTGTACCTGCCGGTCCTGCACGCCGACGTTCACGCCGCCGATCAGGTCGGCCTGGTTTTCCTTGTTCGCCAGCCAGCGCGCCGCCGAGCTGGAGGCGCCGCTCTGGCTCAGCGCGAAGACACTGGCGCCGCGCGCCGCCGGCGAGGTGAAGGCGTCGGCATGGATCGAAACGAAGAGATCGGCCTGTACGCGCCTGGCCTTGGCGACGCGGGTGGCCAGGGGCACGAAGAAGTCGGCGTCGCGCGTCATGTAGGCGCGCATCGGGTTGCCGCCGATCTTGGTGGCGTTGATGCGCTCGCGCAGCAGGTGGGCCACCTTGAGCACCACGTCCTTCTCGCGTGTGCCCCCCGGGCCGATGGCGCCCGGGTCTTCGCCGCCATGGCCCGGATCGAGCGCGACGATGATGATGCGGTCGGTGCCGCGCACCAGCGCGGGCGCCGCGGGCGCCGGCGGTTGCATGGGCGCTGCCGGCACCGTGCTGGCGGCGGACTGGCGCTGGGCGATCAGCTCGCCCAGCGGGTCGGGCGCGGGCAGGGCCCCAGGGCTGGTGTCCAGGGGGTGGCCGGCGCGCTCGGCGATCAGGCTGGCCAGCGGATCGGGCGCCTCGGCAGGGTAGAGGTCCAGCACCAGGCGATTGCGGTAGGCGGCCACCGGCGGCAGCGAGAACACCTGCGGGCGCGCGTCGTGCTTGAGGTCCAGCACCAGGCGCACCACGCCGGGCTGGAATTGCCCCACGCGGATCGCGGCGATGTTGGGGTCGTCCGCACGCACCTTGCCGACCAGCTCGCGCAGCTCGGGGTTCAGGTCCATGCCGGTGATGTCCACGGCCAGGCGTGGCGGCTCGGGAACGAACTGCTGAGTGGTGGCGAGCGGTTGGTCCGATTCGATGGTGACGCGCGAATAGTCCTGCGCGGGCCAGATGCGCACCGCCACGATGCTGGCGCCGCGCGCCAGGTGCTGGCGGCCCAGCAGCAGCGCCAGCGTGCCGGCTTGCACTATGGTGCGCCGTTGCAGGGAGGAAAGTGTCAGGGGTCTGCGCATGGAGGGGCCAACTCGCTCAGCAGCGCATGGCCCCGGGGTGTGGCCGCACGCAGCGTGACGCGCCTATTTTCATCATCCTCTACTTGAATTTCAAGTTCCAAGTCTGCATCGGGCAAGCACTTTTGGGCATTTTGTGGCCATTCTGCCAGTTTCAGCCCGGGGCTGGCGAAGATCTCGCGAAAACCCGCATCCTCCCATTCGCGCGGATCATCGAAGCGGTAGAAATCGAAATGCCAGATGGCCAGCTCGCCCACCGCATAAGGCTCGACCACCGCATAGGTCGGGCTCTTGATGCGTCCGCTGACGCCCAGCGCCCGCAGCAGGTGGCGCACCAGCGTGGTCTTGCCCGCGCCCAGCTCGCCCTGCAGCGCGATGAAGGCATTGGCCAGCTGCGGCAGCCGCGCCAGTTGCCGGGCGAAGCGCTCGGTGTCGGCTTCGCAAGACCAGTGCAGCGTGAGGGTGGAAGGGGGCATTTCTACAATCGGCGAGATGGTGGACGGCGACAAATTGCTGGTGCAGATCCGCACCTGGGCGCGCGAGCTGGGATTCTCCCAAATCGGCGTTTCGGGCGTGGATCTGTCCTCGGCCGAGCCGGGCTTTCTCGATTGGGTGGCCAAGGGCTACCACGGTGACCTGCATTACATGGTGCAGCATGGCACCAGGCGCCTGCGCCCGGCCGAACTGCTGCCGGGCACGCTGAGCGTGATCACCGCGCGCATGCCCTATCTGCCGCGCGATACCCCGCCCGACTGGGCGGCGCGCGAACGCGCGCGGTTGCAGCGCCCCGGTGAAGGCGTGGTCTCGCTCTACGCCCGCGGGCGGGATTACCACAAGGTGGTGCGCGGGCGCCTGAACAAGCTGTGCGAGCGCATCGCCGAGGCCGTGGGCCCGTTTGGCCACCGCGCCTTTTCCGATTCGGCCCCGGTGCTGGAAAAGGAGCTGGCGCGGCGCAGCGGCCAGGGCTGGCAGGGGCTGCATTCGCTCATCCTCTCGCGCGACGCGGGCTCGATGTTTTTCCTCGGCGAGATCTACGTCGACTTCAAGCTGCAAGAGAGCGCGCCGGTCAGCGCCCATTGCGGCAGTTGCACCGCCTGCGTCGATGTCTGTCCCACCCAGGCCATCGTCGCGCCCGGCGTGGTGGATGCACGCCGCTGCATCTCCTACCTGACGATAGAGAACAAGGGCGCCATCCCCGAGGAGCTGCGCCCGCTGATGGGCAACCACATCTACGGCTGCGACGACTGCCAGACCGTCTGCCCCTGGAACAAGTACGCGCAAAAGAGCGAGATACCGGACTTCGACGAGCGCGCGCCGCTCGTGGGCCAGCAGCTCGTCGATCTGTTCCTGTGGGACGAGGAGACCTTTCTCAAGCGCACCGAAGGCGGTCCGGTGCGTCGCATCAACCACGAGCGCTGGCTGCGCAACGTCGCGGTCGCCTTGGGCAATGCCTTGCGCCAGGCGAGCGGTGCGCAAGCCGAGAGCATTCGCGCGGCGCTGCGTGCGCGGCTGGATCATCCGAGTGCATTGGTGCATGAGCATGTGCTCTGGGCTTTGAAGCAAGGCTGAAGCAAGTCACTTGAAATTGCAAGCCAAATCGGCCTCAAACGCTTGACCAGCAAGCGCTGACAGCTACTGTTTCAGGAGAGCAACTGCAAGGCCAACGGCAGGCTGGCCAGCGCCACGATGTGCGACAGCGTGATCAGCCCCGCCACATAGGGCCCGCGGTAGCCCATCTGTACTGCCAGCACATAGCAGCTTGACGCCGTCGGCAGCGCGGCAAAGGCGATCAGCACGCCGGCCTGCACGGGCTCCAGGCCCAGCAGGCGCGCCAGCAGCCAGGCCCACAGCGGCATCAGCAGGTGGCGGATGGCCAGCACGCCCGCCGTCAACACCCGGCTGCTCTGCAACTGGCCCCACTGCATGCCCGCGCCCACCGCCATCAAGCCCAGTGGCACCGCGGTGGCGCCCACGCGCTGCAGCTGCGGCGCGAGCCAGCCGGGCAGGGCGAGCCCCGCGAGGTTGAAGGCCAGGCCCGAGACGGTGGCGATGATCAGCGGGTTGCGCGCCAGCTCGCGCAGTACCCGGCTTTCGCTCTGGCGCGCCATGGGCCAGACGGCGGCCACGTTGATGAGCGGGACGCACACCCCGATCAGGATCGCGACGGCCTGCGAGCCCGCCTCGCCCGCAAGGCGCGAGGCCAGCGCCAGCGCGATGTAGGAATTGAAGCGAAACGCCACCTGCGCCGCGCCTGCATGGTCGCGCGGGGCGATGTGCCGCCCCAGCAGCGGCAGGTGCGGCAGGCTCCAGGACAGCGCGATGCCGCCGCAGCTCAGCAGCAGCCCGGCGGCGATCAGGCTGGAGGCCGGGCCGACCTCGATCGGGCTCTTGACGATGGAGAGAAACAGCAGGACGGGAAACAGCAGGTAGTACACCAGCCGCTCCACCGGGTGCCAGACCTCCCGACCCAGCGGCGTGAAGCGGCAGATCAGCCAGCCCGCGAGGATCAGCGAAAAATCCGGCAGCAGCAGCGCGGCGACATTCATTCGGGATGCGTACAGGGAGACAGCAGGGTGATGCCGCCGTCCGAAGGCAACAGCTCGCCCATGGGTCGGCAGGCTCCGCCGGCACACAGGTCGAAGTCGGCGGTGAACTCCGAGCGTGTCAGAAGCAGCGGCGCCCGCGGCCAGCGCGCGGGCTGGTAGACGAACCAGCCATCCACGAGCTGCGCCTCGGGCGGCGGCTCCATGCCCGCGGCCGAGCCGCGGATGCGCGCGGCCCCGGCCTCCAGCCGCGGCGGCTTGCCGGCGTGCACCACGTAATCCTCTTCCCAGCGCTGCTTCTCTATCGAATGCGTCCAGGCCAGCGTGAAATGCGTGACCGGCACGAAGGCCGGCGTGGCATGCGCGGCCGCGGCCAGCACCAGACAGATGCCCAGGCCCATGCGCCTAGGCCCCTGCCGCCACCGCGCGCGCCCGCGTGCGCCACAGGTGCCAGACGATGAACAGCGCGCAGCCGGCCATGCCGGCCTCGTCTGTCCAGGGCACGGCCGCCACCAGCAGGCAGGCGGCGGCAATCGCAAACAGCCGCTCGAACCAGTTCAGCCGCCCGCGCAGGTAGCCGATCGCGCCCGCGCCCCACAGCCCCACCGCGATGATCGCCTTGAACGTCACCCAGGCGATCGCCAGCACGCTCGAACTTTGCGCCATCAGCGCCGGGTCGTACACCGCCATGTAGGGCACGATGAAGCCGGCGATGGCGATGCGCACCGCCTGGAAGCCGATCTTCATGCCGCTTTCGCCCGCGATCGGCGCGGCGGCGAAGGCCGCGAGCGCCACCGGCGGCGTGAGGTCGGCCATGATGCCGAAGTAGAAGACGAACATGTGCGAAACCAGCAGCGGCACGCCCAGCTTGAGCAGCACCGGCGCGGCCAGCGAGCTGGTGATGATGTAGTTGGGGATCGTCGGAATGCCCATGCCCAGCACCAGGCAGATCAGCATGGTGAAGAACAGCGCGAGGAGGATGCTGTTCTCGCCGATCGCGATCACCTGTCCGCCGAGCTCGGCGGCGACGCCCGTGAGGTTGATGATGCCGATGATCACGCCGACGACGGCGCAGGCCGCGGCCACCGGCAGCGCGTGACGCGCGCCGTCGGCCAGCGCGGTGATCGCGAGCTTGCGCGCGTCCTGCCCGGTGCGGCGCAGGTAGGTCAGCGCCACCAGCACCGCGGTGACGACGAAGAAAATGCCGACGCCAAACTGGAAGAAGCCCGCGCAAGCCAGGCCCAGCAGTACCCAGAAGACGACGCGCAGCGTGGTGCGCCTGACGCCGGTGAGCACGGCCGAGCCGAAGATCAGCACCACCGTGAGCGCCAGGCCTATGGTGCCCGAGAACATCGGCGTGTAGCCGGCGAACAGCAGCCACACCAGGCCGATCAAGGGCAGCAGCAGGTGCCAGCGCTGGCGCACCGCCGTCCAGGGGTTCGGGCATTCGTCCTTGGGCAGGCCCAGCAGCCCCTTGCGCCCCGCCTCCAGGTGCACCATCCAGAACGCGGTGAAGAAGTAGAGCATGGCCGGGATCACCGCGGCCTTGACGATGTCCACGTAGGGCACGTTGATGGTTTCGGCCATGATGAAGGCCACCGCCCCCATCACCGGCGGCATGATCTGCCCGCCCATGCTGGCCGTGGCCTCCACGCCGCCGGCAAACGCCGGCGCATAGCCAAAGCGCTTCATCAGCGGAATCGTGAACTGGCCGGTGGTCACCACGTTGGCCACGCCCGAGCCGTTGATCGTGCCCATCAGCGCCGAGGAGATGACCGACACCTTGGCCGGCCCGCCCTTGGTGTGGCCGACGGTGCCCATGGCGAAGTCGGTGAACAGGTCGATCATCCCGGCCTGCTCCAGAAAGGCGCCGAACAGGATGAACAGATAGATGTAGGTCGAAGAGACGTAGGTCGGCGTGCCGAAGATGCCTTCGGTGCCGAACGACAGCGTGCTCAGGATCTGGTCGGCACCGTAGCCACGGTGCGTGAACAGGCCCGGCAGGTGCTCGCCGAACAGCCCGTAGGCCAGGAAGATGCCGCAGATGAGCGGCAGGCCCCAGCCCATCGCGCGGCGCGTGGCCTCGAACACCAGGGCCAGCATGACGATGCCGATGAACCAGTCCCAGCCGACGATCTCGCCGGCGCGGGCCGTCAGGTCGGACTCGAAGATCCAGTAATAAAAGCTGCAGGCAAAGCCCAGCAGGCCCAGTGCCCAGCCCGCCACGCGCCCGATGCGCGCCAGGGGCGGCCGGGCGCCCTTGAATGGCGGGTACAGAATCAGCACCATCCAGATCACGAAGCCGACGTGGATCGCGCGTATCACCTGGCTGGACATGGGCTGGAAGGCCGCCGTCCAGATCTGGAAGCTGGAAAACAGCACCGCCACCCAGAAGGCGGCGCCACGCAGCGGCACGTGTTCGATGTCGGGGTCGCTCATGAAAGGGTTCCAGTCTCAAAAAAGCCCCCGGGCGGGGGCTGGGCAGGGTCCGTGGCGGCGCGCGGCCTTACTTGATGACGCCGACTTCCTTGTAGTAGCGCTCGGCGCCCGGGTGCAGGGGCACCGGCATGCCCTTGACCGCGTTTTCCAGCTTGATCGCCTTGGCCGCGTTGTGCGCGGCGTGCAGCGTCTCCAGGTTGGCGTACAGCTGCTTGGTCATCTCGTAGGCCAGCTCGTCGGAGACGCCCGAGTGGGTGACGAGGAAGTTGGGGATGGCGGCCGTCTGCACGTCCTCGGTCTGGCCGGTGTAGGTGTTGGCCGGGATGACGGTGGGCTGGTAGGCCGGGTCGCCCACCTTGGCGACCACGTCGGCCGGCACCGGCACCACGACGATTTTCACCGACGTGGCCAGGTCGCGGATCGATGCCACGCCCAGGCCGGCGGACTGCAGCGTCGCGTCGAGCTGGCGGTTCTTGATGAGTTCCACCGATTCGCCGAACGGCAGGTATTCCACCTTGCCCAGATCCTGGTAGGTGATGCCCGCGGCCTTCAGGATCGCGCGGGCGTTGAGTTCGGTGCCCGAGCGCGCCGCGCCCACCGACAGGCGCTTGCCCTTGAGGTCGGCGAGCGTCTTGATGCCCGAATCGGCGTTGGCCACGATCTGGATCACGTTGTTGTAGGTGGCCGAGAGGCCGCGCAGCTTGTCCAGCTTCTTGGTGAAGCCCGCCTCGGCGTCGCCCTTCCAGGCGTCCGAGAGCGCGTCGCCCAGCGTGAAGGCCAGTTCACCGCGCCCGGCCTGCAGCAGGTTCAGGTTTTCCGCCGACGCCTTGGTCACCTGGGCGGTGGCGCGGGCGTTGGGGATGGTCTTGCCGTAGATCTGGGCAAGCGACACGCCCAGGGGGTAATACACCCCGCTTTGCCCACCGGTGAGTACGTTGACGAAGGTCTGCTGCGCCATCGCGGCCGGGGCCATGAAGGCGGCGCTCAGGCCGAGGCTGTAGCAAAGCGTGCGTATCCAGCGCATGTGGGTAACTCCTTTGTGTGACACGAGAGGGGGCAGAATAGCGCAAGAGCGGCGTTTTGCCGCCGCCGACTTCAGGAACTTCCTAGGGATTTCCCCCGAAACCCGGGCGATACGCGATGCCCAGCCCGCCGACCTTGCAGCCCGACGACGCACAGAAACAGCTGGTGGATGGCTTTGCCGACGCGCTGTGGCTGCAGGACGGCCTGGCAGCCAACACGTTGCAGGCCTACCGGCGCGACCTGCGCGCGCTGGCCGCCTGGCTGCAGGGCGAAGGCAGCGGCCTGCTGCAGGCCACGGAGGCCCAGCTCAACGGCTACTTCGCCGCGCGCCACGGCCACACGCGCGCAACCACGGCCAACCGGCGCCTCACGGTGTTTCGCCGCTTCTACCACTGGGCGCGCCAGCAGGGCATGGTGGCGGTCGACCCGACGCTGCGCCTGCTGACCGCGCGCCAGCCGCCGCGCCTGCCGGGCACGCTCAGCCAGGCGCAGGTGGAGGCGCTGCTGGCCGCGCCCGACACCGCCACGGCGCTGGGCTTGCGCGACCGCGCCATGCTCGAGCTGATGTACGCCAGCGGCCTGCGCGTGAGCGAACTGGTGGGCCTGAAGGTCTTCCAGCTCGGGCTCACCGAAGGGGTGGTGCGGGTGCTGGGCAAGGGCAGCAAGGAGCGGCTGGTCCCCCTGGGCGAGGTGGCCGGCGACTGGCTGCGGAAATACCTGGCCGAGGCGCGCGCGGACATCCTCGCCGGGCAGCAGACCCAGGACCTGTTCGTCACGCGCCGCGGCGGCGCGATGACGCGCGTGATGTTCTGGGTGCTGGTCAGGAAGCATGCGGCCCGCGCCGGCATCACCGCGCCGCTGTCGCCACACACGCTGCGCCACGCCTTCGCCACCCATCTGCTCAACCACGGGGCCGACCTGCGCGTGGTGCAGATGCTGCTCGGGCATGCGGACATCTCGACCACGACGATCTACACCCACGTGGCGCGCGAGCGCCTCAAGCAGCTGCACGCGCGCCATCACCCGCGCGGCTGAAGCCGGCGCGGGCTCAGGCGTTGCCCGCGAGCAGGTCGTCGGCCCAGGTCAGCGCCTGCATGTGCGCCATGTTGATCTGGTGGCCCGACATGTGCAGCTGGCTGGCGGCGCGCGCGAAGGCCTCGTCGTCGCCCGATTCGCAGGCGCGCGTGAGCTCCAGGAAGGGCGCGAACACGCCCTTGTGGTGCAGCAGCGCATCGACCACCGACTCGGGCAGCGAAACGCTCTCCAGCGCCCGCTCCAGCGGCACGCCGAGCATCACGTCCAGCAGCGAGAACACGCCGACGACGAAGGCGTTGTCGGCCTCCTCGGGCGGCAGCATCTCGGCGGCGAGCAGCTCCATCAGGCGCCCGCGCACCACCGCGGTCTGGCCCACCGCCAGCGGCGTGCCGGTGTTGCGCGAGGTGGTCAGCAGCAGCGCGGCCCAGCGAAACAGCTTCTTCAGGCCCAGGATCATCACCGCGTGGCGAAACGAGGTGATCTCCATCGACAGCCCGAAGCCCGATGAGTTGATGAAGCGCAGCAGGTTGAAGGACAGCGTCGGGTCTTTCTTGAGCAGCTGCTCGATCTCGTCGATCTCGGCCTGCTTGCGCACCAGGTTGATGAGCTGCAGGATCACCGCCTGCGAGGGCCGCAGCGTCCTGGCCTTGACCTCGGTGGGCTTGGCGAACCAGTAGCCCTGGAACAGCGTCACGCCCAGGGCAGCCATGCGTTCGTACTGCTCGGGGGTTTCCACCTTCTCGGCCACCAGCGTGGCCTTGGGGCAGGAGGCGCGCGCGAACTTCACCAGCGGCTCGGACAGTTCGGGCTTGAAGGCCAGCATATCCAGCTTGATGAAGTTCGCCAGCGGCAGCCAGGTGGTGTAGGCCTTGCGCAGCGCGTTCTGGTCCAGCGCGATGCGAAAGCCGCGCTCCTTGAGCGCCTGCAGCACGCCGACCTTGCTCTCGATCTCGTCGCTGCTGGCCTGCGGGCCGAGTACCGGCACCTCCAGCACCACCTTCTGCGGATGGATCAGCTCCAGGTGCGCGCCCACCAGGCTGTCGTGCGTGCAGTTGATGAAGACGGTGTTGCGCCCTATGAGGTTTTCCGAACCGGCGTAGGACAGCGCGTTGAACAGCACCGCCGCGTCGGTGGCGGCGGTGTGCTCGTGCACGCCGGTGCTGCGGTCGAACAGCTCGTAGCCGAAGACGGCGCGCTGGGTGTCCAGGATGGCCTGGCGGGCGATGACGATGGAGTTGTCCGCCTGCGGGGCGGCGGTGCTTGCGGCAGATTCAGTCATGGAAAAACCTGTGGGACGACGCGGCAAGTCACAGCTCGCACATCTGGTCGGACCAGGCCAGCGCCTGCAGATGGGCCATGTTCACTTGCTGGCTGGTCAGCGGGGTATTTTGCAGTGCGCTGTAGAAGTCGGAGTCGTCGTTGGTCTCGCAGGCGCGCACCAGCAGCAGCAGCTGGCCCAGACGCCCTTCGTGGTGCTCGATCTGGTTGACGATGGTGCCGGGCAGACCGAGCAGCTGCAGCGCCTTGTCCAGCGGCATGCCCAGCATCTGGTCGAGCATCGAGAACATGCCCACGAGGAAGGCCTCGTCGGCCTGCTCGGCGTCCAGGAATTCGCGCGCCAGCAGCTCCATGAAGCGCCCGCGCACCACCGCGGTCTGCCCCACGGCCGGCGGTGGCCCGCCGTGGCGCGCGGCGGTGAGCAAGAGCGCGGCCCAGCGAAACAGCTTCTTGAGTCCGAGCAGCATCACCGCCTGGCGAAACGAGCTGACCTCGTGGTGCAGCCCCAGCCCGGCCGAATTGATCAGGCGCATGAGGTTGAAGGCCAGGCCCGCGTCCTTCTTGAGCACTTCCTCGATCTCGTCGGTGCTGGCCTGGCGGCGCACCAGGTTGAGCAGGTCCACGATGTGCGCCTGCTGCGGACTGAGCAGCTTGGTCTGCACCAGCGCCGGGCGCGCGAACCAGTAGCCCTGAAACAGCTCCACGCCGAGCGAGGAGACCATGTCGTACTGCTGGGCGGTCTCGATTTTTTCGGCGATCAGCTCGGCCTTGCTCGAGCGCTGCGCGTAGTTGATCAGCACCGTCGCCTGGTCGGCGGGCAGCACCGACAGGTCGAGCTTGATGAAGTCCGCCAGCGGCAGCCAGGGCGCATACGTCGATTCCAGCACCGTCTGGTTGAAGGCCAGGTGAAAGCCGCGCTCGCGCAGCGCGGCGAGCAGCGGCTGGCGCGCCTGCACCTCGTCGGTCGCGGCCAGGCCGAGCGCCGGAATTTCAAGCACGATCTTTTCCGGGTTGACCAGCTCCAGGTGCCCGCCGGAGAGGCTCTCGTGCGTGCAGTTGACGAACAGCAGCGTCTTGCCCACCAGCTCTTCGGCGCCGGCGTGCGAGAGGGCGGCGAACATCACCAGCACGTCGCTTGCCGCGGTGTGGTCGCTGCGGCCGTGCGAGCGGTCCAGCAGCTCGTAGCCCACGACGGTCTGCCTGCCGTTCATGATCGCCTGGCGCGCGATCATCGCCCCGCTCAGGGCGCCGTGGCTCGCGTTGGTGCTTGCGGAGGTGTCGGTCATAAACGCTGTCGTTTCCCGGGGTGAGCGCGCATGGCTTGCTTGCGGGCCATTGTAGGCAAGGCGCGGTCTCAGTCTGGGGGCTGGCTCAGCCAGCGCAGCTCTTCGTCGCTGAAGCCCGCAGCCTGGCGGGCCGCCAGGTTCAGCGGTGGCCTGGGATGCGGCGCCCCGTGGCGTGCGGCGAGCTGCGCGTAGTGGGCCAGGGGCTGCAGGCCGTCGCGCCGGCACAGCCAGTGGTACCAGTGGTTGCCGATGGCGACGTGGCCGATTTCCTCGCGCAGGATCAAGTCCAGGATGTCGCAGGCCGCGAGCGCGTCGGTCGTGCCCACCCGGCGCAGCTTGTGCTGGATCTGCGGTGTCGCGTCCAGCCCGCGCGCCTCCAGCGTGCGCGGCACCAGGGCCATGCGCGCGACGACGTCGCCGGCGGTCTTCTCGCACATGCTCCACAGACCCTGGTGCGCGGCAAAGTCGCCATAGTCGTGCCCCAGGTGTTCGCGCAGGTGCTGGCGCAGCAGCTTGAAGTGGCGCGCCTCCTCGGCGGCGATGCGCAGCCAGTCCAGGTAGTAGGCGCGCGGCATGCCGGCAAAGCGCCAGATGGCATCGAGTGCGAGGTTGATCGCATTGAACTCGATGTGGCAGATCGCATGGACCAGCGCCGCGCGCCCCCGGGCGGTGGCGGGCGAGCGGCGCGTGAGCGCGGCATGCGCCACCAGGGCCGGGCGCCCGGGGTGGCCGGGCAGGCCCGCCGGCTCGGCAAGCAGCGCCTCGGTTGCTATCTCAAGAGTAGCTGCTTGCGCTTGCAGGGCAAGCGTTAGCGCCGGTTTTTCTTCTATATCGGTCAGGCCCAGCAGATGCAGGGCACGGGTGCGCAGCTCCATCCCTACAATTGTAGTTTTCAGCGTTTCAGGAAGGTGGGCCCGATGGCGATCTATGCACTCGACGGTCTGGCGCCCCAGGTGGCGGCAACGAGCTGGGTGGCCGACAGCGCCCAGGTCATGGGCGCGGTGACGCTGGAAGAGGGCAGCAGCATCTGGTTCGGCGCGGTGGTGCGCGGCGATACCGCCCACATCACCGTGGGCGCGGGCAGCAACGTGCAGGACGCGAGCGTGCTGCATGCCGACGAGGGCATGCCGCTGACCATAGGCCGCGACGTGACCATAGGCCACATGGTGATGCTGCACGGCTGCACCATAGGCGACGAGTCGCTGATCGGCATAGGCGCCGTGGTGCTCAACGGCGCCAGGATAGGCAAGAACTGCCTGGTGGGCGCAGGCGCGCTGGTGACCGAAGGCAAGGAGTTTCCCGACGGCTCGATGATCATCGGCTCGCCCGCGCGGGTGGTGCGCACGCTCAGTGTCGAGCAGATCGAGGGCCTGCGCTGGAGCGCGCGCCACTACCAGGACAATGTGCGGCGCTTTCGCGCCGGCCTCAAGCGCCTGGACTGAGCCGCGCCCGGTGTCGGAACTCCAACGCTTCCTCTTTGACGGCCTGCCGGTGCGCGGCGCCATCGTGCGCCTGGACGATGCCTGGCGCGAGCTGCTTGCGCGCCGCGCGGCCAATACCGAGACCGGCGCCTATCCTGCCGCCGTCGCGCGGCTGCTGGGCGAGATGCTGGCCGGCGCCGTGCTGATGCATGCGCACGTCAAATACGACGGCACGCTCATCCTGCAGATCGCCGGCGACGGCCCGGTACGCCTGGCGGTGGCGCAGGTGGACAGCAGCCTGCAGCTGCGCGCCACCGCATCGGTCACCGCGCCGGTGGCCGAGGATGCGCCGCTTGCCGAGCTGGTCAATGGCGGCGGCGCGGGGCGCTGCGCGATCACGCTGGACCCGCGCCAGCGCACGCCCGGGCAGCAGCCCTACCAGGGCATCGTCGCGCTGGCCGACGATGCAGGGCAGGCCTTTGCCGACCTGGGCCAGGGGCTGCAGCACTACATGCAGCGCTCCGAGCAACTGCCCACGGTGCTGGTGCTGGCCGCCAACCAGGAGGTGGCGGCAGGCCTGCTGGTGCAGCGCATGCCCTTGAGCGGCGAAGGCAACCTGGGCGAGGGCGAGCTGCCGCCCGACCTGGACTTTGAACGCATCGCGACGCTGGCGGCCAGCCTGAGTCGCGAAGAACTGCTGACGCTGGCGCCCGCCGAGGTGCTGCGCCGCCTGTTCTGGCAGGAGCGGCTGATGGGCTTTGCGCCGCTGACCGGGGCTGAGGGGCCGCGCTTTGCCTGCACCTGCTCGCGCGAACGCGTGGCCGAGATGCTGCGCGGCCTGGGCGAGGACGAGGTGAGCTCCATCGTGCAGGAACGTGGCGAGGTCGAGGTGGGCTGCGAATACTGCGGGCGTCAATACCGCTTTGACGCCATCGACGCGCAGCAGCTCTTTACCGCGGCCGGCAAGCAGCCGCCCCCGCCCTCGCGCGTGCAGTAGCCGCGGCGCGGGCGCGTCAGAACGACTCCCACTCTTCTTCGCCGCCATCGGCTGCGGCCCTTGCGGGCGCTGCAGCGTGCGCCAGGCGCGGTGCGCCGCCGGCCCTGGCAGCAGCTACCTGCTTGCGCGGGCCGGTCGGGGCCGCCGTCTGCGGTGCGTGCGCCGGCGCGGGCGCCGGGTCCCGGGTCGGTGCGGGCCGGGCCTCGGCGCCCGCGGCCAGCTTGAACACCGACACCGCCTGCACCAGCTGCTGCGCCTGGCCGCGCAGGCTGGCGGCGGCCGCGGCCATCTGCTCGACCAGTGCGGCGTTTTGCTGCGTGGCCTGGTCCATCTGCGTGACCGCTTCGCCCACCTGGGCCACGCCGCCGGCCTGCTCGGTACTGGCGGCGCTGATCTCGGCCACGATGTCGGTGACGCGCTGGATGCTTTGCACCACCTCGCTCATGGTGGCGCCGGCCTGGTCGGCCAGGCGGCTGCCCTGGTCCACGCGTTCCACGCTTTCCTGGATCAGGTGCTTGATCTCCTTGGCCGCCTCGGCCGAGCGCCCGGCCAGCGAGCGCACCTCGCCGGCCACCACGGCAAAGCCGCGGCCCTGCTCGCCGGCGCGCGCCGCTTCGACCGCGGCGTTGAGCGCGAGGATGTTGGTCTGGAAGGCAATGCCGTCGATCACGCCGATGATGTCGGCAATGCGCGTGGAGCTTTCGTGGATGCCCTTCATGGTCTGCACCATCTGGTCCACGGCGCCGCCCCCGCGCACCGCCACTTCCGAGGCATTGCGCGCCAGCTGGTTGGCCTGGCTGGCGCTGTCGGCGTTCTGGCGCACGGTGGCGCCCAGCTCTTCCATCGATGCCGCCGTCTGTTCCAGCGCGCTGGCCTGGCTTTCGGTGCGCGCCGACAGGTCCTGGTTGCCCTGGGCGATCTCGCTGGCGGCCACGGCCACACCGTCCGAGGTGCTGCGCACCTGGCCAACCACTGCCGCCAGCCTGTCCTTCATGGCTGCAAGCTGCGCGATGAGGCTGTTGCTGTCGCCCGTGCGCACCGCCATGTCGCGGGTGAAATCGCCCTGCGCCACGGCGGTGGCCAATTGCGCCGCCACGGCCGGCTCGCCACCGAGCTCGCGCAGCAGGCTGCGCATGATCAGCCAACCGAGCGTCAGGGCCACTGCCAGCGCGGCCGCGCCCAGAACCAGCAGCAGGTAGACGGCGCTGGCCGCCCCGGACCGGGCGCGCTGGCCCTGGTCGGTGGCGGCGCCGGTCTCGGCGCCGATCACCGCCTGGATGGCGCTCTTGTAGGCGGCAAGAACGGGACGCAGGTCGTCGTTGAGGTAATTGCGCGCCGCCGCCGCGGTGTCGTTGAAGACCAGGTCGCGCAGCGCCTGCTCGCCGTTGAAGTAGGCCGTGCGCTGCGCCTTGACCTGGTCCAGCAGCGCGCGCTCCTGGTCCGTGCGCATGACCTGCTCGAGCTGGCGCAACCAGGTGTCGGTGTCGCCGCGGGCCTGCCCGATCAGCTGGATCTGGGCCTCGCGGTCTTCCTTGTTGGTGCTGATCATGATGTTGCGCAGCGCGATCGCGATGGTGTTGGTTTCGGTGAGCAACTGGTTGGAGGCCGAGATCGTGGGCATGGCCTCGCCGACCACGCCGTCCAGGCTACGGGTGGTGCTGCGCAAGGCCAGCACCCCCGTGGCGATGCAGACGAGCAGCAACAGGCAGACCGCCCCGAAGCCAACGGTCAGACGCGTGCGAACTTTCCACCGAGACAGATTCATGGTCCTTGCTCCGGAAAAATGCGGCGGCACTGCCTTGTGTGCAATGCCGCCGGGGCCGTGTGTCAAATGGTGACAGATTAAACGCTTTTCAGCGCCTCTGCGTGGGTGCCATGCCATTTTGGCGCCAGGTGCCAGCCACCGGTGGAAACGGCCCCATGGCTTGCGCCGCCGCACGCAGCGCAACAGGCGCATGCGGGCGCCCTTGGGTGTCGGCGCTGCGGCCTGCCACCGGGATGCCCCCTGCCTGCGGACGCGCAGGGCAAGGCGAGGCCGACGCATGCATTACATTGTTTCCTGCGAGGAAACAATGCAGCCATGGACTCCCTGGACCTGATACAGATTTTCCGCGAGGTAGCGCGTCGGGGCAGCTTCTCGGCCACGGCGGCCGCGCAAGGGGTCTCGCCCGCCAGCGTGAGCAAGGCGGTGGCGCGGCTGGAAGAGCGTTTTGGCTTGCGGCTGTTCAACCGCACCACGCGCAAGGTGTCGCTCACCGACGCGGGCCAGCTGCTGTTCGAGCGTAGCAGCGCGCTGCTGGAGCTGATCGATCTGACCACCGGCGAGCTGCACGAGCGCGCCACCCGCCCCAGCGGCCGGTTGGCGCTCGCGCTGCCCTATGGCCTGGTGGACTCCGACCTGCCGGCGATGCTGGGGGACTTTCTGCAGCGCCACCCCGACGTCGAGCTGGACATGCATGTGACCGACCGCGTCATCGACCTGGCCGACGAAGGTGTGGACCTGGCCTTTCGCGTTGGCCCCATCCGGGACGCGGCGCTGATCGTGCGCCGTCTCTTGCCGCTGGATTACGTCGCGGCTGCCACCCCTGCGTACTGGAGCCGGCACGGCCGCCCCAGGGAGCCGCGCGACCTGCTCACGCATGCCCAGCTGGGCCATGGCCCGAACGGGCGCGTGGTGCACTGGATGTTCGAGGTCAACGGCGCGCCGCTGGAGCTGAACCTGCAGCCGCGCGTGCATGCCAGCCTGCAGTCGGCGCTGATCCCGCTGGCGCTGCAGGGCCTGGGCGTGATGTGGGCGCCGCGCCGGTCGCTCGCGCGCTGGCTCGACAGCGGCGAGCTCGAAGGGCTGCTCGCGGACTTTTCACCGTCCAATGTCTGGCTGCACGCCGCCTACATGCAGCGGCGCCACAACAGCGCGGCGCTGCGCGCCTTGCTCGCGCACCTGGATGCATTTGTCCGCGCGTTTCAGCAAGGGGAGGGCATGGCGCCTGCGCCCCAAGCCGCCGCTGCTGGCGCGCCGGCTCCCGACGCCGCCGGCCCTCAGCGACGCGGGCGGCGCTCGGGCACGACCTCGACGTAGACCTCGCCGGGCTTGACCATGCCCAGCTCGCTGCGTGCCTTTTCCTCGACGATCTCCAGCCCTTGGCGCAGGTCTTGCACCTCGGCTTGCAGCAGTTCATTGGCCGCGCGCGCGTGCGCGTTGGCCTGCTGCTGCTGACGCAGCTCGGCGCGCATGCTCGCCACTTCGCCGAGGTTGCCGCGCCCGCTCCACAGCTGCACGTGGATGAGCAGCAGCACAAGCAGCAGCAGCAGGGCGACGGTGCGCGAGCCCAAGATTCAACCCATGGCAGCGGCGTGGCGGCTGGGCCTCAGCGCAGGTTGTAGAAGGCGGCGCGCCCGGGGTATTCGGCCACGTCGCCCAGGTCTTCCTCGATGCGCAGGAGCTGGTTGTACTTGGCGATGCGGTCGCTGCGGCTCAGGCTGCCGGTCTTGATCTGCCCGGCGTTCAGGCCGACGGCGATGTCGGCGATGGTGGAGTCTTCCGTCTCGCCCGAACGGTGGCTGATCACGGCGGTGTAGCCCGCGCGCTTGGCCATCTCGATGGCGGCGAAGGTTTCCGTTAGGGTGCCGATCTGGTTGATCTTGATCAGGATGGAGTTGGCGACGCGCTTGTCTATGCCTTCCTTGAGGATTTTGGTGTTGGTGACGAACAGGTCGTCACCCACCAGTTGCAGGTTCTGGCCCAGGCGCTCGGTCAGCAGCTTCCAGCCGTCCCAGTCGCCTTCGGCCATGCCGTCCTCGATGCTGATGATGGGGTACTTGTCGGCCCAGCTGCGCAGCATGTCGCACCATTGCTCGGCGCTCAGCTTCAGGCCGCCTTCGCCCTCCAGCACGTATTGCCCGTCCTTGTAGAACTCGCTGGAGGCGCAGTCCAGGCCCAGTGCGATCTGCTCGCCCGCGGTATAGCCAGCAGCCTCGATGGCCTGCAGGATGAGAGCGATGGCCGCTTCGTGGTTTTCCACGCGCGGGGCAAAGCCGCCTTCGTCGCCCACGGCCGTGCTCAGGCCCTTGTCCGCGATGATCTTCTTGAGCGCGTGAAACACCTCGGCGCCCCAGCGCAAGGCTTCGCGAAAAGATTCAGCGCCAACGGGGATGATCATGAACTCCTGCACATCCAGGCCGTTGTTGGCATGCGCGCCGCCGTTGATCACGTTCATCATCGGCACCGGCAGCTGGCAGCCGCCCATGCCGCCGAAGTAGCGGTACAGCGGCAGACCGGCTTCCTCGGCCGCGGCGCGCGCCACCGCCATGGAGACGGCCAGCAGGGCGTTGGCACCCAGGCGGTTCTTGTTCTCGGTGCCGTCCAGGTCGATCAGGGTCTTGTCCAGGAAGGCCTGCTCGGAGGCGTCCAGCCCCAGCACCGCTTCGGAGATTTCGGTGTTGATATGGTGCACCGCCTTGAGCACGCCCTTGCCGCCGTAGCGGCTCTTGTCGCCGTCTCGCAGCTCGATGGCTTCGCGCGAGCCGGTGGAGGCGCCGCTCGGGACGGCCGCGCGTCCCATCACGCCCGATTCGAGCAGCACGTCGCATTCGACGGTGGGGTTGCCGCGGCTGTCCAGCACTTCGCGGCCTACGATGTCAACGATGGCACTCATGGCTTCTTCCTTTGATGGGTGTCAGAGCAGAGCAAGTATTGTCTGCACGAAAAGTGGCTCAAACGCTTGACTGGCAAGCGATAGCAGCTATCAAAATGAATCAAGCGCCTTCCACGACGACCATGCGCATGGTGCAGGCGCCTTCGCGGGCCGCACGCGCGGCGCGGTATTCGGGCGAATCCCAGTAGGTCTTGGCCGCCTCGACGCTCGGAAACTTCAGGACCACCGTGCGCCCCGGGTCCCAGTCGCCTTCCAGCGTCTGCACCGCGCCGCCGCGCACCAGCACCTCGGCGCCGTGCACGCGGATGGCCTCGGTGCTGAGCTTCTTGTAGACGTCGTAGGCCTCGGGGTTGGTGATGTCCACCGACGCGATGATGTAGCCACAGGGCATGGTTCAGACTCCAAAGTCGTTTTCAAGGAAGGGGCGGCGCTTGGTGGCCGCGTCGAGTTCGGTGAGCGATTCGAGCAGCGCGCGCATGTGCTTGAGCGGCACGGCGTTGGGGCCGTCGGAGAGCGCATGCGCCGGGTCGGGGTGGGTTTCCATGAACAGCCCCGCCACCCCCACGGCCACGGCCGCGCGCGCCAGCACCGGCACCATTTCGCGCTGGCCGCCGCTGCTCGTGCCCATGCCGCCGGGCAACTGCACGCTGTGCGTGGCGTCGAAGACGACGGGCGCTTCGGTCTCGCGCAGGATGGCAAGACTCCTCATGTCGCTCACCAGGTTGTTGTAGCCGAAGCTCGCACCGCGTTCGCAGGCCATGAAGCTGTCTTCGTCCAGCCCCTTTTCGCGCGCGGCGGCGCGGGCCTTGGCGATGACGTTCTTCATGTCGTGCGGTGCGAGGAACTGGCCCTTCTTGATGTTCACCGGCTTGCCCGATTGCGCCACGGCGCGGATGAAGTCGGTCTGGCGGCACAGGAAGGCGGGCGTCTGCAGCACGTCCACCACGGCGGCCACGGGCGCGACCTCGGCCTCGGTGTGCACGTCGGTGAGCACCGGCACGCCGATCTGCTTCTTCACCTTGGCCAGGATCTCCAGGCCTTTTTCCATGCCCGGCCCGCGAAAGCTGTCGCCCGAGGAGCGATTGGCCTTGTCGAAGCTGCTCTTGAAGATGAAGGGCACGTTCAGGCCGTGGCAGATCTCCCTGAGCTGCCCGGCCACGTCTAGCTGCAGCTGCTCGCTCTCGACCACGCAGGGGCCGGCGATCAGGAAGAAGGGGCGTTCGAGCCCGACGTCAAAGCCGCACAGCCTCATTTCGGGTCACCTTCGTGGTGCTGGAGTGCCGCGGCAATGAAGGCGTTGAACAGCGGATGGCCGCTCCAGGGGGCGGACTTGAATTCCGGGTGGAATTGCACGCCGATGAAAAAGGGATGCGTCTCCTGCGACAACTCGACGATTTCGGTCAGGTGCTCGCGCTGGGTCAGCGCGGAGATCACCAGGCCCGCCGCGCGCAGCCGGTCCAGATACTGCACATTCGCCTCGTAGCGGTGGCGGTGGCGCTCGGTCACCACGTCGCCGTAGATGCGGTGCGCGAGCGTGCCCGGCTGCACGTCCGAAGACTGCGCGCCCAGGCGCATGGTGCCGCCAAGGTCGGAGTGCTCGTTGCGCTGCTTGACGCTGCCGTCCTGGTCCTGCCACTCGGTAATCAGGGCGATGACCGGGTGGGGCGTTGCGGGGTCGAACTCGGTCGAGTTGGCATTGGCAAGGCCCGCCACGTGGCGGGCGTACTCGATGGTCGCGACCTGCATGCCCAGGCAGATGCCCAGGTAGGGCAGGCGGTGCTCGCGGGCATAGCGTGCGGTGGAGATCTTGCCCTCGATGCCGCGCGAGCCGAAGCCCCCGGGCACCAGAATGGCGTCGAACCGCCCCAGCCTAGCCTGGGCGTTGGCGTCGCTGATGGTTTCCGAATCCAGATGGGTGATGTGCACGCGCACGTGGTTGTGCATGCCGGCGTGCTTGAGCGCCTCGTTCACCGACTTGTAGGCGTCGGTCAGCTCCACGTACTTGCCCACCATGGCCACGTTCACTTCGCCCTGCGGGTTTTCGCACTCATGCACCAGGTCGTCCCAGCGCTGCAGGCTGGCCGGGCGGGTGTTCAGGCGCAGCTTGTCGCAGATCAGGCCGTCCAGGCCCTGCTCGTGCAGCATGCGCGGCACCTTGTAGATGGTGTCCACGTCCCACATGCTGATCACGCCCCATTCGGGCACGTTGGTGAAGAGCGAAATCTTCTCGCGCTCCTCGGTCGGCACCGCGTGCTGCGCGCGGCACAGGAGCGCGTCGGGCTGGATGCCGATCTCGCGCAGCTTCTGCACCGTGTGCTGGGTGGGCTTGGTCTTCAATTCGCCCGCCGTCGCGATCCAGGGCAGGTAGGTCAGGTGCACGAAGGCGGTGTTGTTCGGCCCGAGCTTGAGCGCGAACTGGCGCGCGGCTTCGAGGAAGGGCAGCGACTCGATGTCGCCCACGGTGCCGCCGATCTCGCAGATTGCCACGTCGACCGCGTCGCTCGTGTCCAGGCCCGCGCCGCGCTTGATGAATTCCTGGATTTCATTGGTGATGTGCGGAATCACCTGCACCGTCTTGCCCAGGTAGTCGCCGCGGCGCTCCTTTTCGAGCACGCTCTGGTAGATGCGGCCGGTGGTGAAGTTGTTCGCCTGGCGCATGCGCGTTTCGATGAAACGCTCGTAGTGGCCCAGGTCCAGGTCGGTTTCGGCGCCGTCGTCGGTGACGAAGACCTCGCCGTGCTGAAACGGGCTCATCGTGCCCGGATCGACGTTGATGTAGGGGTCGAGCTTGACGAGGGTGACCTTCAGGCCTCGCGACTCCAGGATCGCGGCGAGGGAGGCAGAGGCGATTCCCTTGCCCAGGGAAGACACCACACCGCCGGTGACAAAGACGAATTTGGTCATGTCCTGCTTGGGGTGGGAAATGCTGATTATAGGAAGCGCCTCTTGCCTTCCCGCCATCGCGCCCGACCGGCGCCAAGGCTTGCGCCGGCCTGCCATCTGCGTGACAAAACGCCGGCGGAACCTCCGTTACCATCCTTGTTTCAATTTGTGCCTGCGCCGCTGCGCGGCGCCTTCCCTTTCTGTCTCTTGTAACTGACCGCCATGTGGAACCAACTGCGCATCACCCAACGGTTTCTTCTGGTCCTGTGCGGCTGCTGGCTCTCGGGCGCGGCCATCATTGCCGTGAGCTACTGGGGGCTGGCGTCGGCGCGCGACAGCCTCAAGGCGGTGCATGAACATGCGATGGCCCTGGCGCTGGAAGCCGCCGATGCAGCGGACCTGACCGTGCAAAACCGCCTGCAGGTGGTGCTGGCCTTCCAGCATGCGGGCGACAGCCCGCTCGCCTCGCTGCACGACCATCCGCTGATCCAGCATCTGGAGGCGGTCAAGAGCAACCGCGCCGCGGTGGCCCGCAAGGTGCAGCTCCTGGCCGACGTCGCCACCACCGCGCGCGAGAAAGCACTGGCGCAGAAGCTGCTGGCCGCCCGTCTCGCCTGGGTTGCGCAGCTGGACAAGGCCACCGGGGCGCTGGCACAGGAGGACTTTTCCCCCGCGGTGATGCAAGCCTTTCTTGCCGCCGGCCGCGGCGAAGGCGAGGCCCTGATGGCGGCGGCGCAAGAATTCCGCGCCGAGCAGATCGCTCAGGCCGACGCGGCCTACCAGGGCGCCGAGAGCCGCTATCGCAGCGGGCTGCTGGTGTTTGCGCTGGCGGCGCTGCTGCTTGGCCTGCCGGCCTCGCTGCTGGGCCTGTTGCTGCTGTCGCGCCTGCTCAGCGGCTTTCGCACGGCCAACGCCGCAGCGGCGGCGATCGCGGCAAACGATCTGACCCAACCGATCACCGCGCAGGGACGCGACGAGATTGCGGCCATGCTTGGCCAGATGGAGGCCATGCGCAGCAAACTCAACCGCATGATCGGCCAGGTGCGCGACGGCGCCCAGGCGATTGCCGGTGCCTCCGTACAAGTGGCCGCTGGCACCACCGACCTGTCGGCGCGCACCGAACAGCAGGCCAGCGCCCTGGAGCAGACCGCCTCCTCCACCGAGGAGCTCTCCGGCACCGTGCAGCACAACGCCGACAGCGCCGCCCAGGCCAACCAGCTCGCCGCCCACGCCACCAGCGTCGCCCAGCGCGGGGGGCGGGTGGTCGGGCAGGTGGTTCAGACCATGGAGGAGATCAACACCTCCTCGCGCAAGATCGTGGACATCATCGGCGTGATCGACTCCATCGCCTTCCAGACCAACATCCTCGCGCTCAACGCCGCCGTCGAGGCGGCGCGCGCGGGCGAGCAGGGCCGCGGTTTCGCCGTCGTGGCCAGCGAAGTGCGCTCGCTCGCGCAGCGCAGCGCCGAAGCCGCGCGCGAGATCAAGGACCTGATCACCGCCTCGGTTGCCAAGGTGGACATGGGCAGCGAGCAGGTGGCGCAGGCCGGCGCCACCATGCAGGAAATCGTGGAAGGCATCCAGCGCGTGGCCGACATCGTCGACGAGATCGCCGTGGCCAGCCGTGAGCAATCGCAAGGCCTGGCGCAGATCAACCAGGCGGTTGCCCATCTGGACGGCGTGACGCAGCAGAACGCCGCGCTGGTGGAGGAGACCTCCGCGGCTTCGGGTGCGCTGCAGGACCAGGCGCGCCAGCTGGCCAGCATGGCAGCGCAGTTTCAGCTGCAGCCGCAGGGCCCGGCCCCTGCCGAGGGCGTGCCGCGCCTCACCCAGGGCTGATTCCCATCGTGCCGCGCGGCCTGCGCGCGGCGCCTGTCGGAAAACAAAAAAGCACCTGCGTTTTCACACAAGTGCCTGATTGCATTGGTAGGCGCGATTGGAGCCAAAGAATACTCGGAAAACCGCTTGTTTGCTTGGTGCTGGCTTCTAATTTTGAAAATTGTTCCCCCGTTTGTTCCCCCGTTTTGCGTTGGATACCCCCCATTTTTGCCTGCAACCCCGCAACGGACGCGGCGCCTTGCGTTGGTGTGTCAGGCCATCGTCAACCAGTTCCGCCGGGTGACCACTAGCGCGCGATCGGGGCCGCGATTACCCGCAGGGGAAGGGGCCAGGAAGTACCTTTGAACTGTCGGCAAGGCAGCAGCAGGGCGTCAGCAAAAGGCGGGGAATTTTGCGTTTTTGCGTGCCCGTGCCTTCGGCTATCGTTCATTTTTAGCGGGGACAGCGGGGACAAATCCGAAAATCCCGACCAAACCATTGTCAACATTGAAGAAATCTGTCCCCGGTACAGGCGGGGACAAACCTTTTTTTGCCGGGGACAGCGGGGACAAATTGGCCTGAAATGTCACTACGGATGGAAAAGGGCGACATTTCATCGATTTGTAGCCGTCAGAGCGGCCTCCGCGTCCGCGTCGCAGTCGCCATCGCCCGCCAGTGTTTCAAGGGCGCCGCCGTCCGGGTCGCACGCGATTCTGTACAACTCGCCGGGCGTCGCCAGGTGCGCGCCAGGCACGGAAAACAATGCCGCTTCATCAAGCGACAGCGGGGCCGTGCTGGCAGCCAGATCGTGCAGTGGCGCGGTGGCAAGCAAGAAATGCCCGCACAAGTGCCACCACAGGGCGGCGGGGAAGGTCAGGGGCATCGCACTGGCCAGCGGCAAGCGCGCCAGCAGCTCGCGCAGCGGCCGCAGTTCATGCTGGCGCTGCATGGGATCGGCGCTCAGGTGGCCCGCCATGAAGCGCCCGGCAAGTTCCAGGGCGGCGCGCAATGCGGCGGGATCGATGCCCGCCCCCGGGGCGTCCTTTCGGGTGGCGATCGGCCTGGGGGCGCCTTGGGCGGGCGCTGCCTTCTGATCAGGGCGATTGCCTTTCACGCGCGATGGTTCAAGGTGGCGATTGCGCCAGCGCGTGGCCCGCTCGATCGTGTCCGTGGGCATGCCCCGCTTGGCAAGGCGGGAAACCATCGATGCCGAAATGCCCAGCAGCTCGGCAAGCTCCTTTTTCTGCATGTTTTTCCTCTGGTGAACCATCGAACGAAACGGAACCAATCGGGGGCGTTTGCGCCCTTTTCTGAACCCTGCCCTGCATGGACTGACTACCCCCGGTGCGGGGTGCGAATTACCCTCAAGGGCAAAGGCCAGGAAGAACCTAAAAACTCGCCCCGCCTTGGAAAATCTGGCGCGGTTCGATTTCTCGCCCCGCCCCCTTCGGGCGGCCCGGCGCGCTACACGTCAAGGGCGAAGATGGCGGGCGGAATGTGGTAGCAGCGGCTCGGCCCAAGGCCGGGCAGGCGGGCCTTGACGGTGAACCGCCCGGCCTCGGTCTTCAGGCATTCGTGGGCCACCAGCACGCGGCAAACGGCCTCGGGGTCAAAGCCTTGGCACACTTCTGCGCGGAACACTTCGGGCAAGATGAAATATTCCACGCTCACGGCCTCGCCTTGGGCTGGCGCCATGTGGTCGCCAAACTCGCCAAGGTGTTGCGCGTTGGTCTTGATCGGCTCGCCATCCTCGTTCAGCATGCGCCTGAACCCGGCGCGTTGCAGCGTCTTGGCGTTGTGGTCATCGGCGGCGCGGTGCCACCAGGTAAAGCGCCCTTCGCCGCTCACTTCCATGAAGCGGCGCACCTGCCGCAGCATCGCCCGCACCTCGCCGTTGCCAGCGCCACCACGCGCATGCAGCCAGGCATCAAAGCATTGCCCGGCCGCCCATGTGGCATCCATGTAGTCCCAGCCAGTCAGCCCGGCCTCGGTGGCCAGCTCGCCCGCCATGGCCACCAGTGCAAAGCGGCTGGCCACCCGTTGCACTTGACCGGATGCGCCCTCGGGCATCCATTGCGCCGCGATGGCTTGCACGCCCTCACGCAGGCGCCGGGGCAGTTCTGCCCAATGGGCGGCGGCCCATTCGATGAAGGCCACGCCGGGCGCGCCATGGCATGCGGCGGCCTCACGGGTCAGGTGCGTGGCGAATGCGGCAGCGCTGGCTTGCTGGTGTATGTCCTCGAAAGCGCCCATGCCTGCCCCTGCATCGGCGGGCACGTCAACCATGCGGATTTCCTGCCCGGTGCGGGCGCGGCGCTGGCCTTCAGCCATGTGGTCGGCAAGGCCCAATTCCCCGGCGCTCAGGAACAGCAAGCGCCAGCTCAGGCGGGCACGCGGCGCACCGCCCCGGGTAGCGCGGGCCTTGCTTTGTTCATTGGCCAGCATGTAAGCGCATTCGCCCGCTACCTTGCCATCAACCTGTGCCAATTCATCCAAGATCAGCAGCGCGTCGCAGTGCTGCGCCGCAATCGCTTCCAGGGCGTTATCTGTGGCGCGCCAGCGCTGCATGTAGCTGGGGCCGCCGTTTACGCTCGCAGCCACGCGCAAGGCCGTGGTCTTGCCCGATGAAGAATCGCCCCGCAGGTGAAAGCCCCCGCTTTCCATGCCCGCAGGGCGCAGCAGCGGCCCGGCAAAGGCGCAAGACGCGGCAAACATCAAGCGGCTATTGCCACGGCACAGAACGCCGATGCGATCGCGCCAGGCGGCTGCATCCTTGCGCGTGCGCCAGGTGTTTTCCATGGCGCTGTCAGACTGAAAAACAATGCGCCCGCCGTGCGCGCCGATGGTCAGGTGCGGCAACACGAAGGCGGCGCCCCCGGCCTCGGTCGGGTGCCAGCCGATGCGGTCGGTACAGGTGGCAAATTCGCTCGGACGGCGGGTTTGCAGGTACTCGGTCAGCTTGTTGCGCGCGCTCGGGCCGGTGGCGATGCGCAGGCCCATGCCCAACAGCATCGCCCGGTATTCGGCGCCGTCGCCCGACAACATGCGGGCGGGCATGGCCCATTGCTTGGGGCGCTGCAACGGGTCGGCAAATTCCAGTAGATAGCCCCAGCCTTGCCCATCCTGATCGCGCGTCAACGCCACCACGTCCAAGCGGCTGCACAGCCACAGCGGGCGCAGGGGTTCGCCCTCTTTGCCACGCCCGTGAAAGTACACCCCGCCATCATCAACGGTAAAGGGGTCGTACACCTCGGGCGCATCGTCGCCAGCGCCAGCAGGTACGGGGCTGCGGGGCGCTGCGCCCGCTTGCCCATTGGCAGCGATGGCGGCTGCGATCGTGGCGCGCACAGCCGCAAGCCCTTGCGTGCGGTGTTGATCGTTGAAGTCCCAATTGATCGGCGCGCCATCATCGGGCGCGCCCTCGGGCAGCGCCACCACGCCATGCACGGCATGCGCGGCGGTTTCGGCTTTTGTGCGGCCGGGGTTGCTGCCGGTGCGCGCTTCGGTGGCCCGATCATCATCGGCAGCCAGCACCAACAGCGCGGCCGGATGCAGGCGCCGCAGGGCTTTGGCAACATGGATCAAATTGCCAGCATCGAAGGCGCAAGCGGTCGGAAAGCCGGTGGCCTCGTACACAGTGGCAGCGCTGGCGTAGCCCTCAGCAATGGCGATCACGCCAGCCACTGCGGAAGCATCGCCCAGCAGGTGCCACAGCCCCGACTTGCGCCCGCCCCGGAAAAAGGTTTTCTCGGGGCCGCGCTCGGGCTTGGTTGCCGCGATACGTTGCACATTCCACAGCACGCCAGCGGCATCGCGCAGGGGCACGCACAACACGCCGGGCGGCGCATGGCGCACGCCATGGGCGCCGATGCCCTTACGCACCAGATAGCGCGCCTGTGCGGGGTCGGTCACGTCTTGGCAATTGCCCTCCCAAAACGCTAGCGCCTCGGCGGCGGCGGCGGCCTGTTCCGCTTGGGTGCGTTCGCGCTCGGCCCGGGCAGCGGCCTTGCGCTCGGCATCGCGGCGCGCCAGCTCGGCAGCGCTGGGGGGCTTGGCGGCGCGGCCTGCCTTGGGCAACTCAAAACCGTTTTCTTTGGCCATGTGCAGCAGGGTGGCGATGGTCACGCCCCCGCCCGGCCGCACGCTGCGCCAGGTGCTGGCGCAATCGCTGGCGTTGTAGGTGGCTGCTGTGCGGCTCCAATCTTCGAACAGCGCCCGGCCGGTTTCGTCGGGATATTCGCTCTTGATCGCCATCGCCACGCGCGCCCATTCGTCGCGTGGCAGCGCTGCCGGTATGTGCGCCAAGGCGGCGCGGATCAACTCGGGGGTGATTGCATTCATCGGCTGTCGATCATCGATGCGGCCGGGCGCTGTTCAAGGGCGCGGGCGATGCGTTCCAGGGCGGCAGCCACGGATTCGAGGCCATCGCGCAGCCAGACGGCCGATGCGCTGGCTTGGGTTTGGACTTGGGCCACGGCATGCGCACCGCTGGCGATGTTTTCGCCATGCAGATTGATGGCACGGATCAACACGGCGAACTGTTCCGGGGCCATCGCCAGCGCGGTTTCGGGTGAAGTGGTCTTGATCATTGCTGCGCCTCCGCGATGCGGGCTTGAACCCAGCGAAGAACGGCCACTTCCGACCAGACGGCAAGGCGCGCATGGATGCGGAAATTTTTGGGGAAGCGCCCGGCGGCCATCATTTGGTAAATGGTGGATTTCCGGCAACCGGTCAGTTTTTCAACTTGCGGCAAACGAATCAACCGATCGCGGGGCGGCATTTCGGCGCTGGGGTGGCTTGCATGCGTTGCGGGCGCCGGGTCGTGGTCGATTTGTGGTGTGCTGGGGTGGATCATCGTTCGTCCTTAGTGGTCGGTACGGACGAATGATTCGCGGAGCGCGCCGGTTAAAACAGGTCGATAAATGCAGGCGAATTACTGGCCTTGACAAGCGCGCAGGCTTGCGATAGCGGCGGGGGATGCTTGCTCTATGGCGAACTCGTACCGAATGCACCCAAATTCAGCGCGGGCGCGGTCTGAACGCCACAGCCAACCATCGCCGTTTATCAGCACATGAACGGCGTTGTCTATGACCTGAAAAGTGGTCGCATCCTTGGTGACGGCAATCATGGTTGAAGCGTCAACCGGGTCTTCTGATTCGAAGCGCTGCAACGACATTCCTGCCACTGCCTTTCTGCCGGCTCGTATGCGCTTGTTCAAGGCTGATTCATCGGAAGCCCCGGGCCAGCCCCTCGCGTGCCACCAATCCAAGGTCTCGCGGCGGGCCGCCGGCCTGTCTCGGGGTTCGTCGCCTTTGCGCTGGTGCCATCGATGGCATAGCGCCAAAGCCACGTCCAAATGAGCTGCTTCGCCTGCTGGCCTGCCCCTTTTGGGGGGCAAGAACTCAACGTTGATCAGCTCCCCGTGGAAATAATGCCCGCCCCCGGCATCGTCTGACAAAACACCCTCTATGCGGTGGTGGTCGCCTCCAAAATCAAGGGTATAGAGGGTTCCCCGGTACAACCGCCCGCCGAGTCGCAAAGTGGTATCTATGGCCCGCTGTATGGGTGTTTTGCGCAGTGTCATAGTTGCATTGCGAAGGTTCTGGCGCGAATGGCCAGCGGCATTAAATCAGCCCCCGTTCCGCCATGCTCAGCGCCCGATCGCCGCCCACGATCACATGATCCAGCACGCGAACATTGATCCATGCCAGGGCGTGTTTGAGGGTTTGCGTCAGGGTTTCATCGGCTCGGCTGGGCTCCGTGTTGCCGCTGGGGTGGTTGTGCGCCAGCACTACGGAAGCGGCCCGGTGGCGCATCGCAGCCTCTGCGATTTCACGGGGATGCACGACGCTTTGTGTCAGGGTGCCGATGGCATGGCATTCGAAGGCAATGCCCCGGTGCTGGCTATTCAGGTACAGCACCGCGAAGCGCTCGATGGGCTCGCCCGCCAGTTGCAAGCGCAGATACTCACGCACCGCCTGGGGGTTGTCCAACACGGCGCCGGGGCTGCCAAGGTAGCTGCCGAGAATGGACAGGGCGCGCTCGATCACCGCTCGATCACGGGCGCGCATGCGGGGGCGCAGTGCGGCGGAATCGCTGGGCAGGCCATACACGGGCAGACACTCCCCGGCCTTGTGGGCGCGCAGTTCGGCAGGGCGCTTTTTTGGTGGCGTTGCAATGTAGGTGCTGACCATGCTCACGCCCTCCCATCCATCGCCGCGCAGGCAGCCGCGCAGGCCAGCAGCTTGCCCGCCAAGGCGCGCGCTTGTGCAGGCGTCAGGCGCTGCGAGACGTAGCAATCCGGCTCCCAGCGTGACAGGCGCACCCCGTGGGCATCGGCGCTCACGCTCAGGCGCAGGCCGCTGCCGCTCAGGTATTCGCATTGCAGCGCGGTGCCGGTTTCGGCATCGGTTGATCGGGTAAAGGTGGCTGCATTCATGCTGCGCCTCCTTGCACCAGGGCGGCATTCAAGCGCCGCAGCGCAGCCAGCGCCAGGCCGGTTTTACGCATTGCGGCGGGGACGTTGCCGCATGGCGACTGGCGCAGGTAGTACGCGGCCATGCTCAGGGCGTTGCAGGCATCGGCATATGCCTGCATGGGCTCGGCTTGCCTGTTCGCTTGCGCGGGCACGGGCACAGCGCCGCAGGCGCTGGGTTGCGGGGGAAAGGTCACGATCATGGTTCCGGCTCCTTGTTGAGACTTGGAAGCCACCGGCCCGCGTTTTCACGCGCAGACAGGTGGGCGGGCGTTGAAAACACGCAACAAGACGTGCGGGCGCCCTTGCGGGTGGCCCCGCCCGCCCGAAACCATGCAAAGCAATTCGGGCACGACGAAGCCCCTCTATCGGGGGGGCGCTACCGCTTGTTGTCAGGTGTTTTCACGCACCGGCCCCGGCTGGGGCTGGCGTGATTTTCGCCCACGGGCTGGGGCTGCGTCAATCGTGCGGGCCGCTATGGCGCCCGTCCATGGCGGCGGAAGCCTCACGGCGCCATGGACAACGGCGCCAGCCTGTGATAGCTGCGCGGCGCCTGGGCTGGGGGCTCCAGGGGGAACCCCTCTCGCGCTCACGTCCGCGAAGGCGCGCCAGCGTGCAGCACATGGCCGCAAGCGGGCAAGCGGCGGGCGGGTGGCCTGAAAAGAGAATCAGGGTTTGTATGTATGAAAAATTTCACTATTCAATATATTTCTCTTTTGTCCCCGCTTTGTACCCCGCACTGTCCCCGCTTTGTCCCCGGCAGCCATCGGCCGCAAACCCGCATGGATGCTGGATTCTTTGTTTTGTCCCCGCTGTCCCCGCCGTTTTCTTGTTTTCCGGGGGGAAGGCTTTGCACCTGGGGCACAAAATAGCCACCCGGCCGGGGCGGCTGCGGGTGGCTGGTGCCGGGTTTCAGGCGCTGCGCTTGGGTAGCTCGATCACGTCTGCACCGGCTTGCAATTTGTCGAGATAGTCCGCCCACACTTCGAGCATGGCGGCGCGTTCATCGATGAAGGTGGCCCGGTCATAGGCGCCCCCGTGGGTAATCTGGCCTTTGTGCGCCATCTGCGCCTCGATCACGTCGGCCGGGTACTTCAGCACCTGCCGCAAGATGGTGCGGCCGCTGGCCCGGTAGCCATGCCAGCAGTGGCGCCCCTTGTAGTCCATGGCATGCAGGGCGGCATTTACCGCAGCTTCGGACATCGGCCGCGCGTGGTCGCGCATGCCGGGGAACACGTACACGCCGTGCCCGGTCAGGGGCGCCAGCTCTCGCAGCAGCTCCACGGCTTGGCGGGGCAGGGGAACGACGTGCGGCTGTCCGTTGATTTTTTCGTGCTTCTTGCGCTTCAGGTCTTCGCTGGGGATCGTCCATCGCCCGGCTTCCAGGTCAAGATCAGCCCAGCGCATGGCGCGCAGGTTGCCGGGGCGCTGAAACAGGATCGGCGCCAGGCGCAGCGCCGCACGCACCACGGGGCCGCCCTTGTAGGCGCTGCTTGCGCGCAGCAGCTCGCCCAGCTCGGCAGGGTCGGTGATCGCGGGCATGTTCTTCGTGACGTGCGGGCGCAGCCCCTTGCGAATGTCTTGCGTCACGTCGCGCTCGGCATGGCCGGATGCGATGGCGTATTGCCAAACCCCGTGCGCCGTCAACACCACGCGATGCGCCACGTCCAAGGCGCCGCGTTCCTCTACCTTGCGCGCCACGGCCAGCACTTGGGGGCCGGTGATTTCGCGGATCGGCAGCGGCCCAAGGTAGGGCAGCAGGTCTTTTTCCAGATTGCGCAGCTCTCGGACATAGTGCCCATTGCTCCATGTGTCGCGGTGCAGATCAATCCATGCGGTGGCCATTGCCCGGAAACTGCCATCGTCGCTTGCCGCTTCTTGTGCGCGCGCCACCTGCCGGGCCTTCACCGGATCGGCGCCGCTGGCCTTGTCTTGCTTGGCGTGGTCGCGCGCTTTGCGCGCTGCGGGAAGCTTGATCGCCGGGTAATTGCCAATGGCAAGGCGCCCCTCCTTGCCGTCTTTGCGGTACTTCCAGAACCAGCGCTTGGAACCGTTAGGGGTCACTTCCAGATAGAGCCCGCCCGCGTCATACAGCCGGGCGCGGCTCTTGTCGGGTGGGCAGGTGGCATTGCGGCATTCGGCATCGGTCAGCATGGCGGGCCTCATTGCAAGGTAGGCGGGTTGAACCCGGCGCGCGTCAGGCGGCGCGAAACGCCGAAACCCCGCAAACCCGCACCGCCAGCGGGTTTGCGCCGATGCGGGGGAACAGGTGGGCAAATTTTACCCCCAGCCCTCAAATGTTCCCCCGTTTGTTCCCCCCGTTTGGGCTGGCTGCATGCGGACAACGCCGGAAGCATGCGGGCGCTAAAGCGTTGTTTTCTATAGGGGAAAATAAAAAATCCGGAAGCTTGCGGAAGCTCCCGGATCATCAAATGGTAGGCGCGATTGGACTCGAACCAACGACCCCCACCATGTCAAGGTGGTGCTCTAACCAGCTGAGCTACGCGCCTGTTCTACCGAAGGGCGCGATTCTAGCAAGAAAACCGGGCTGCCCTGGCCACTCAGCGCCTTCTTGCGGAACGCACGCCGGTCACCGCGGCGAGGATGCCGAGCACCTTGTTCAGACGCTCGGCGCTGGTGATTTCCACGGTGAAGGTCATCCAGGCCGTGTCCTTGACACTTTGCGTCTGCACGCCGATGACATTGATCTTCTCGCGCGTGAAGACGTCGGAGATGTCGCGCAGCAGTCCCTGGCGGTCTGCCGCTTCGATGGCCAGGTCCACGGGGTAGACCTCGGCCGCGGGGCCGGGCTCGCCGCCCCAGGTGACTTCGATCACGCGCTCTTCATGGCGCGCGGCGAGTTCGCGGAAATTGCTGCAATCCGAACGGTGCACGCTCACCCCCTTGCCGCGCGTGACGAAGCCGCGAATGCTGTCCGGTGGCGCCGGTTTGCAGCATTTGGCCAGCTGCGTCATGAGCGATCCCAGGCCTACCACCAGCACCGCGCTCCTGGCGGCGTCGTCGCTGGCGCGTTGCCTTTTGCGCGCCGGTGCGTCCGCCTCGCCCGCGGGGGCCACGGGCTGCGGGTGCAGCAGCTGCTCGATGGAGCGCAGCGACAGCTCGTCCTTGCCGACCACCTCGAACAGGGCGCTGGCGCTCTTGAAGCCCAGTTGCGCGGCCAGGTCGTCGTGCTTGATGGCGGTCTTGCCCTCGCGCTGCAACAGCTTTTCGACCAGTTCACGCCCGCGCGCTATCGTGCCCTCGAGCTGCTCGGCATTGAACCAGGCACGCACCTTGGCCTTGGCCCGCGCACTCGTGAGGTAGCCCAGCTCGGGGTTGAGCCAGTCGCGCGAGGGGCGCCCTTCCTTGACGGTGATGATTTCCACCGTCTGCCCGTTCTGCAGCGCAGTGTTCAATGGCACCATGGCGCCATCGACCTTGGCGCCGCGGCAGCGGTGGCCCACGCTGGTGTGTACCGAATAGGCGAAGTCGACCGGCGTGGCGCCCTGGGGCAGTTCGATCACCGCGGCGTTGGGCGTGAGCACATAGATGCGGTCTTCGAACAGGCTGCTGTGGCTGGCGCTGCCCGCGAGGTCACGCTCCCAGGCCAGCAGCTGGCGCAGCACCGCGATCTTGGCGTCGTAGTCGCTGGCGGCGCTCACGCCGCCATAGCCCTTGGTGCCCGCTTCCTTGTAGGCCCAGTGCGCGGCCACGCCGCTTTCGGCGTGGTCGTGCATGGCCTGCGAGCGGATCTGGATCTCGATCGCGCGCCCGTCCTTGTCGCGCACCACGGTGTGCAGCGACTGGTAGCCATTGGGCTTGGGCCTGGCGATGTAGTCGTCGAATTCCGCCTGGATGGACTGGTACTGGCTGTGCACCCAGCTGAGCGCGGCATAGCAGTCCTTGACGCTGGGCACGATCACGCGCAGCGCGTGCAGGTCGTACACCTGATCGAAAGGCAGCGACTTGCCGCGCATCTTCTTGACGATGCTGTAGATGTGCTTGGGTCGCCCGGACACCTTGGCCTGCACGCCCTGGCGCTGCAACTGCTCTTGCAGCTGGGCGCGCAGCTGCTCGACGAAGGCTTCGCGTTCCGTGCGCTTTTCATCGAGCAGCCGGGCCACGTCGCGGTAGGTTTCAGGCTCCAGCTCGCGAAACGCCAAGTCTTCGAGCTCCCACTTGAGCTGCCAGATGCCCAGGCGGTTGGCCAGCGGTGCGAAGACCTGCAGGGTTTCGCGCGCCATCGCGGGGGAGGCGGGCTGGTGCGTGCTGGCGTGAAAGCGCATGGTCTGCAGGCGTGAAGCCAGGCGCAGCAGCACCACGCGCAGGTCGCGCGAAAACGCCAGCAGCATCTTGCGCACGTTCTCGGTCTGTACCTGGGTGGCATCGATCTGCCTGTGCGTGGCGTGCGCCTCCCGGGCCTGGCGCTGCACGCGCATGAGCTTGGTGGTTTCCACCGCCAGCTGCGCGAAATTGGGGCTGAAGGCCTTGGCGATGACCTCTTCGGGCCGCGTCAGGTGCAGGCAGGTGTGCACGAGATAGGTGGCGGCCTGCATGGTCTCCGAGCTGCCAAGCTCGCGCAGGATGCGCGCCACGGCGTCGGCGTGCTCGAGCGTGTTCTCACCCGAATCCAGGGTTTCGCCGCGCAGCAGGGGCTCGGCAAAGGCGCGTGCACGCACCAGTGCTTCATGCGGATGCAGGTCCAGATCGGCCAGCCCTTCAGAGGTGGCTGCGATCAGGTGGGGCAGTGGCTCGGCGCCACTGCCCGCTCTGGCCTGGATGCTGGCGGCGGCGGCTTTCATGCTTGCGACCCGGCCCCGATGCCCAGAATAAACTCGGCCACCACGCGCACCTGCTCGGGCGCCACCAGAGTGGGCGCGTGACCAACACCGGCGAATTCCACCAGCCGCGCATGCGGGCCGCGCTCGCCCATCGCATGGGCCACCGCCGGCGACAGCAGGTCGGAGTCCTTGCCGCGCAACAGCAGCACCTGGGCGGTGATCTGCTCGTAGAGCTGCCACATCAATGCCTCGCCCTGCTGTGCGAGTTCGGGCGTGAGGGCCTTGAAGGGCTGGGCGATGGCGGGGTCGTAGTGCAGCCGCAAGCCGCCTTCGGGCGCAGGGCGCAGCATGGGGCGGCTCAGCGCCAGCCATTGCTCGGGGGTGTGCGGACCAAAGCTGCTGGAAATTGCCCAGAGCGCGTCGGCCGCCTGCTGCTCGCTCGCAAAACGCACCGGCGCGCCCAGATACTGGCCTATGCGCTGCAGCGCGTCCCAGGGCAGGGCGGGGCCGACGTCATTGAGTACCAGCCGGCGCACCGGCGCCGGCAGCGGCAGGTCCTGCTGGCCGGTCAGCACCATGCCGATCAGCCCGCCCATGCTCGTGCCCACCCAGTCCAGCCGGGCGATCGGCCCTTCGCCATGCAGCTGTGCGAGCAGCGCGAGCATGTCGGCGGCGTAGAGCGGGATCTGGTAGTCCTCGGGGTTGGCGAGCCAGTCGCTTTCCCCGCGGCCCACCACGTCGGGGCAGACCACGCGTGCGCTCCCCGACAGCGCCTTCGCCAGGGTGTCGAAGTCGCGCCCCTGGCGCGAGAGCCCGTGCACGCAGACGACGACGTGCGGGTGCTGCGGCTGCCCGCTCGCGTTCCATTGCCAGTACGCCATGCGGTGCCCGAGCTCGGCGTTGCGGGCGGGTGCGCCGGGGCAGAAAACGTGGCGCAGCGTGGGCTCGGAGGAGGTGTTCATGCGGCCTTGCAACGGCTGATAATGCCTGCGTTGCATCCTAGTTGTTTCGGAGATTTTGTCATGCTCAAGGGTAAAACCGCGCTCGTCACCGGCTCCACGAGTGGCATAGGATTGGGGATTGCCACCGCGCTGGCCCGCCAGGGTGCGAACATCGTGCTCAACGGCTTTGGCGACGTGGACGGGCCGCGCGCCCAGGTGCTGCAGGCCGGCCAGGCAGCGGGCGTCAAGGTGGGCTACCACGGCGCCGACATGGGCCGCCCCGAGCAGATCGAGGAGATGATGCGCCACGCGGCCAGCGAGTTCGGCCGGGTGGACATTCTGGTGAACAACGCCGGCATCCAGCATGTGAGCGCCATCCAGGACTTTCCGGTGGAGCGCTGGGACGCGGTCATCGCGGTCAACCTCTCCAGCGCCTTTCACACCACGCGGCTGGCGCTGCCGGCCATGCTTGACAGCGATTGGGGTCGCATCATCAATATCGCCTCGGTGCATGGCCTGGTCGCATCGGCGCAAAAATCCGCCTATGTGGCGGCAAAGCACGGCATCGTCGGTCTGACCAAGGTCGTGGCCCTGGAGACGGCCGCCAGCGGCGTGACCTGCAACGCGATCTGCCCGGGCTGGGTGCTCACGCCGCTGGTGCAGCGCCAGGTGGACGCCAAGGCGGCCGAGCACGGCCTGTCCAACGAGGACGCCAAGAAGCGGCTGCTGGGCGAAAAAGAGCCCTCCATGCAATTCACCACGCCCGAGCAGCTGGGCGAGCTGGCCGTGTTTTTCTGCTCGCCGGCCGCCGACAACGTGCGCGGCGCGGCCTGGAACATGGATGGCGGCTGGGCCGCGCAATAGGCGCAGGCAGGGCGGCGGCCAGCGGAAGGCGAAGACGCAACACCTGTAACAGTGGGTCAAACTTGAGGCGGCGCACCGGATTTTCCCGGCGTTAGGGGTCAGAATCCGGCGTTGTTACAAATGGCGGGAGGCCCACGCATGAACCCAGGCACGAATCGCACCGACAAGATCCTCGTCGTCGACGACGACGCCCGCATCCGCGACCTGCTGCGGCGCTACTTGACCCAGGAGGGCTTTGAAGTGCTGGTGGCGGAAGACGGCAAGGCGCTCAATCGCCTGCTGCTGCGCGAGACGGCGGACCTGATCGTGCTCGACCTGATGATGCCCGGCGAGGACGGTCTGTCCATCTGTCGCCGCTTGCGCGCCGCGCACGACCGCACGCCCATCATCATGCTCACCGCCAAGGGCGAGGATGTGGACCGCATCGTCGGCCTGGAAGTGGGTGCGGACGACTACATCGGCAAGCCCTTCAACCCGCGTGAGCTGCTCGCCCGCATCCATGCGGTGCTGCGCCGGCGCCCGCCTCAGGAAGCGCCGGGCGCGCCCTCGGGCGAAAACGAGGTCGTGACCTTCGGCCCCTTTACCTTTGACCTGGGCACCCGCGCGCTGCAAAAGAACGGCGAAGAGCTGCCGCTGACCACGGGCGAATTCGCGATGCTCAAGGCCTTGGTGCGCCACCCGCGCCAGCCGCTGTCGCGCGAGAAACTGGCGCTGCTGGCGCGCGGGCGCGAATTCGAGCCCTTTGACCGCAGCCTGGACGTGCAGATTTCGCGCCTGCGCAAGCTGGTGGAGCTGGATGCGGCCTCGCCGCGTTTCATTCAGACCGTCTGGGGCGTTGGCTACGTCTTCGTGCCCGATGGGGGCAATTGAGGGCGCATGCGCCTGCCGTTGATGAGCGCAGAACCCGATTCCTCGTTTGCCGACAGCCAGGGCGGCACTGCGGCGCGTGGTGAACGTCGCAGCACCGTGCGCCGACGCGTGGGCCTGAATCTTTTCTGGCGCACCTTCTTCCTGTTGCTGGTGCTGCTCGTGGGCAGCATCCTGGTGTGGCTGCAGACGCTGCGTGCGCTGGAATTCGAGCCGCGCACGGTGCAGGCGGCCCAGCAGATAGCCTCGCTGGTCAACCTGAGTCGCGCCGCGCTGACCCATTCGGACGCCATTGCGCGCGTGGCGCTGATCAAGGCCATGGCCGACCAGGAAGGCGTGCGCCTTTTGCCGCGTGAGCCCGCCGATCGCTTCGACCTGCTGCCGCCCTCGCCGCTGGCACAGCGCCTGAGCGTGGAACTCACGCAGCGCCTGGGCCCTGGCACCATCGTCGCGAGCCAGGTCAATGGCGAGCCGGGCCTGTGGGTGGGTTTCACCATCAACGGCGATCCCAACTGGCTGCTGCTCGACCGCTCGCGGCTGACGGTGGCCGGCGGAGGCACCTGGCTGATCTGGCTGGCCACTTCGGTCATGCTGTCGCTGGCCGGCGCGGCAATGATTGCGCGGCTCATCAACCGCCCGCTCAAGCAGCTCTCTCGCGCCACCAACCGCGTGCGCCGCGGCGATTTTGCCGCCAGCATGCTCGACGAAGGCGCGGTCACGAGCGAGGTGCGCGAAGTCAACATCGGCTTCAACCGCATGGCGCAGATGCTGGCCAAGCTCGACCAGGACCGCGCGGTGATGCTGGCGGGCATCTCCCACGACCTGCGCACGCCGCTGGCGCGCCTGCGCCTGGAGACCGAGATGAGCGTGGACGACCAGGTGGCGCGCACCCACATGGTGGAAGACATTGCCCAGCTCGATGCCACGATAGACAAGTTCCTGGATTACGCCCGCCCCGACTCGGCGGCGCTGGCCACAGTCAATCTGCACGTGGTGGTGACCACCTGCGTGCACGCTCTGCGCGACGACGGACAGATGCAGATCAGCACCGACGTGCCCCGGGACCTGAACGTCATGGCCGACGAGATCGAGCTGGCACGCGTGATTTCCAACCTGCTGGAGAACGCGCGGCGCTATGGCAAGACGCCGGGCGATGAGGTCACGCAGCTCGAGGTCACGGCCCATGGCGCCGGGGAATGGGCGGTGCTGCAGCTGCGCGACCACGGCACGGGCGTGCCGCAGCAGCAGATTGCCAGCCTGATCCAGCCCTTTTTCCGTGGCGACGCGGCGCGCACCGCCGCGGCCGGCGCGGGGCTGGGCCTGTCCATCGTGGACAAGACGGTGCGGCGCATGGGCGGAAGTTTTTCCATCTCCAACGCCGACGCCAAGGCCGGCGGTGGCCTGGTCGCGCGCGTCGAGCTGCGCCGGGTGAGCGCGCTCGCGCAAGAGGCGGCCGAGCACGAGAGTGCGGGCGAGCCGTCGGGCGCCTGAGCAAGCAGGCACGAAAAAGGCCTCTCGCGCCGTGGCGCCAGAGGCCTGTCGTGCGGCAGGCGGCCAGAGCCGCCGGCGCATCAGACGCGCTTGCGGTATTCGCCGGTGCGGGTGTCGATCTCGATGCGGTCGCCCTGGTTGACGAACAGCGGCACCGCCACTTCGAAGCCGGTGGCGATCTTGGCGGGCTTGAGTACCTTGCCCGAAGTGTCGCCCTTGACGCCGGGTTCGGTCCAGGTGATTTCGCGCTCGACGCTGGTGGGCACTTCCACCGAGATGGCCTTGCCTTCGTAGAAGACGACTTCGGCGCTCATGCCGTCTTCCAGGTAGTTGATGGCGTCGCCCATGTTGCCGGCCTCCACCTCGTACTGGTTGTATTCGGCATCCATCCAGACGTACATCGGATCGGCGAAGTAGGAGTAGGTGCATTCCTTCTTGTCGAGGATCACGTTGTCCATCTTGTCGTCGGCGCGAAACACGACTTCGGTGCCGGTGTTGCTGAGCAGACCCTTGAGCTTCATGCGCACCGTCGAGGCGCCGCGCCCGCCTCGGGCGTATTCGGTTTTCAGAACGATCATCGGGTCTTTGCCCTGCATGATCACGTTGCCGGCGCGGATTTCCTGAGCGATTTTCATGGGCTTGCGGTGTCCAGAGTGTGGGGCCGCTCCAGGGTCCGGGCGGGCGGGCCGCGCCTGCGGCCTTTCCAACCCCGGGGCCATGGAGCCAGCGGGGGGCGCCTGGGGCTCGCAGCAGAGGGCGGGAGCCGGGCGCAAAGACCGCCATTCTAGCTTTTTTCGTTCACGAAACGGCGCAGTTCGCTCAGCAGATCGGGCTGGGCCCACAGACGCTCGCGGGCCCGCAGCACGCAGCCGGACCACTCGTGCCAGAGCGCGCCGTCGCCTGGGTCGGGCAGTTGTGCGGCCGCTGCCATGCCGTTCCATGCGTGGTGCAGGCGGCGCAGTGACGCGGGCGCCTGCAGCCAGTCGAGGAAGGCATCGAGCTTGGCGTGGTGCGCGCCGTCGTCTTGCGGGTAGATCTGCCACAGCAATGGCTTGCCGGCCCAGAGCGCGCGCACCAGCGAATCTTCGCCGCGCACGCAGTTGAAGTCGCTGGCCCAGAGCAGCTCGTCGAAGTCGGTCTGGCTGCATGCGGCCAGGTGGCTGAATGCAAGCTGGCCGCCGGGCGGTGCGCTCTGCTGCGCATGCCAGTGCGCAAAGGCTGCACTCGCGCGTCCCGGCGTGAGCAGCAGGTGCGCGCGCTTGGTGCCCGCCAGCGCCTGCAGCCAGGCATCGAGGGCGGGCGGCTCATAGCAGAACAGGCTGACGGCCATGTGCCCGTCGGCGATGCCGTGGCGCCGGCGCCAGGCGGTGCGGTCAAAGGCCCGCTGGCGTTGGCACAGATCGCGCTCGCGCAGCAGGCCGCCGGTGTCCGCGCTGAAACCGGGGTAGAAGTACCAGCGCGTGAGTCCCGCGCCCGGGCCGCTGAAGATGGGCGAGGGCAGGCGATGGCTGTGCTGCACGTAGTCTTCGGCGCTCAGGTACTCGAGGTTGACCCAGACCGGCGGGCGCGCCATCGCGGCCATGGCGCCGATATAGGCGGGCGGCAGGTCGCAGCCAAAGGTTTCGATCACCACGTCGGCCGGGCCGCCTGCCGGCACGGCGGCGGGCCAGGGGTGGATCTGCACGCCGGGGCAGCCCGCGGGCGCCATCCAGGCCAGCGCGCTGGCGTCATCGGTCCACAGGCGCACCTGCAGACCTTCGCCCGCCAGCACGCTCGCCAGGCGCCAGCACACCCCGATGTCGCCCCAGTTGTCGATCACGCGGCAGAAGATGTCCCAGCGTTCAGCCATGCGGAAATGGTAATGTTGCCAGCCGGTGGAACACGAGAAGCGCTACCTGCATGTCAGACAACAACGCCGCGCTGCTGCCGCTTGCCGGCCTGCGCGTGATAGAGATGGGGCAATTGATCGCCGGGCCGTTCTGCGGCAAGACCCTGGGCGACTTTGGTGCCGAGGTGATCAAGGTCGAGGCCACCGGCAGCGGCGACCCGCTGCGCGGCTGGCGCCTGCTCAAGGAGGGCACTTCGGTATGGTGGCAGGTGCAATCGCGCAACAAGCGGTCCGTGGCACTGGACCTGCGCCAGGCCGAGGGGCAGGAGATTGCGCGCAAGCTGCTGGCCGAGGCGGACGTGCTGATCGAGAACTTTCGCCCCGGCACGCTGGAAGCCTGGGGCATGGCGCCCGAGACACTGCAGGCGGCCAATCCGCGGCTGGTGATCCTGCGCATCTCCGGCTACGGCCAGAGCGGCCCCTATCGGGATCTGCCCGGTTTTGGCCTGATCGGCGAGGCCATGGGCGGCCTGCGCCATCTCACGGCCGAGCCGGGCCGGGTGCCGGTGCGCGTGGGCGTGTCCATAGGCGATACCCTGGCGGCGCTGCATGGCGTGATCGGCATCCTGATGGCGCTGTACCACCGCAAGGCGCATGGCGGGGCGGGGCAGGTGATCGACGTGGCGCTGTACGAGGCGGTGTTCAACTGCATGGAAAGCCTGATCCCCGAGTACGACGCCTTTGGCGTGGTGCGCCAGCCCGGCGGCAGCGCGCTGCCGGGCATTGCGCCCAGCAACGCCTACCCCTGCAGCGATGGCTGGGTGCTGGTCGCGGGCAACGGCGACAGCATCTTCAAGCGCCTGATGGCAGCCATAGGCCGGCAAGACCTGGCCGATGCGCCCGACCTCGCCAGCAACCCGGGGCGCGTGGCGCGCGTGGCCGAGATCGATGGCGCGATCGCCGACTGGACGCGCACGCGCAGCGTGGATGCGGTGGTGCAGGCCATGGGCGAGGCACGCGTGCCCGCCGGCAAGGTCTATACCGCCCGGGACATCGCCGAAGACCCGCACTACCGTGCGCGCGAGATGCTGCTGCAGCAAGCCACGCGCGATGGCTACAGCCTGCAGGTGCCCGGCGTGGTGCCCAAGCTGTCTGCCACGCCGGGGCGGGTGCGCAGCAGTGCGCCGCATCTGGGCGAGGACACCGATCGGGTATTGGCCGAGCTCGGGATCACGCCCGGGCAAATCGCCGCGCTGCGCGAGCGAGGCATAGTGCAATAAAGTGAATTTGATAGCTGCAAGCGAGCGCCCAGTCTGCGTTTGAGGCCGATTTCATTCATGGCGGAAGGGGTGGGATTCGAACCCACGGACGCTTGCGCGTCGCCGGTTTTCAAGACCGGTGCAATCGACCACTCTGCCACCCTTCCCGGTGCCGCGCCGCTGGAGCCTTTTGCGGCTGCCTTGCGGGGCGGCCATTTTAGCGGCCGCTACATGCCCAGCGACTTGAGCAGCTCGTCCGTGTCCGAGCCCTCGCCCGCGGGTGGCGTGGGCGCCGTGCTGGCCGGCGCGCCGGCGGCCTGGGTCATCAGGGCGTCGGGGTCGGGCGCTTCCTGGGGTTCGAAGTCGTAGAGCTTGATGAACTGGGTGTGGTCGATCGCCAGTTCCAGGTAGAAGATGTTGTTCTTGGCGGTGTAGAAGGTCACGCGCCGCGCTTCGGGCTGGTCGAGGTTGGCGTCCACGCTCAGCACGACCTGCTGGTTGAGCACCAGCATCTTGGGCTGGTTCTGCGTGATGCGCGTCTGCAGCTCGCGCTGGATGGCGCTGGTGAAGTCGCCCACCACCTGGTTCATGAGCTCGCCCATGACGTTGGCGACCTCGTCCGAGGTGTAGGCGGGGGCAAGGTCGCTTTCCGACATGCCCATGCTCAGCAGGTAGCTCTGGTAGATCTCCATGGCCGCCGCGGCCGAGAAGTTGATCACGACGAGGCCCGAGAAGCCGCCGTTGAACAGCACGAAGCAGCCGATGTCGGGCTTCAGGCAGGTCTTGCTGATGCGCTGCACCATGCCCGAGTAGCGCACCGTGCCCTGCGTGGCCACCGAGAGCACGCGCGTGACGGAGTTGCACAGGCTGATGAGCACGTCCTTGGTGCCATAGACGACGGTGTGGTCCGGGGATTCGGTCATGGTGGGCAGCTTTCTCGGGGCCGGGTTCAGCGCGGGGCGCGGGAGGTGGCGTTGGCCGCCACCAGTGCCGTCATGTTGACCACGCGGCGCACGGTGGACGAAGGCGTGAGCACGTGCGCGGGGGCGGCGCAGCCCAGCAGGATGGGGCCTATCGTGGTGCCGTGGCCGTCGGTGGTCTTGAGCACGTTGAACAGGATGTTGGCCGCGTCCAGGTTGGGGCAGATCAGCACGTTGGCGTTGCCCGTGAGCGTGGAGTCCAGCAGCGTGCGCCGGCGTATCGTCTCGGACAGCGCGGAGTCGCCGTGCATCTCGCCGTCGCATTCGATCTGCGGCGCGATCCGGCCGAAGATCTCGCGCGCGCGGCGCATCTTCAGTGCGCTGGGGCGCGTGGACGAGCCGAAGTTGGAATGCGACAGGAACGCCACCTTGGGCGGCAGGCCGAAGCGCTGCACCTCCTCGGCGGTGCGCAGCGCGATGGTGGCCAGCTGCTCGGCGCTGGGCTCGTCGGTGATGTAGGTGTCGGCGATGAACAGGGTGTTGCCGCCCATGACCACGGCGTTGACGGTGGCCAGGTCGTGGGTTTCGTCCTGCAGGCCGAGCACGCCGCGGATGTGGGCCAAGTGGTTGTCGAACTTGCCCACCAGGCCGCAGAGCATGGCGTCGGCATCACCCAGGTGCACCATGAGGGCGGCAATCAGCGTGTTGGAACGGCGCACCGAGGCTTTTGCCGTTTCGGGCGTGACGCCGTGGCGCCCCATGAGTCTGTGGTAGGTCTCCCAGTACTGGCGAAAGCGCGGGTCGTCCTCGGGGTTGCAGATTTCCACGTTCACGCCGGGCTGCAGGCGCAGGTCGTTGCGCTCGATGCGCGCCTGGATGACGGCGGGGCGGCCTATCAGTATCGGCTTGGCCAGGCCGTCGTCGATGGCGAACTGGGCGGCGCGCAGCACGCGCTCGTCCTCGCCCTCGGCATAGGCCACGCGCTGCGGCATGGCCTTGGCGGCGGAGAACACCGGGCGCATGAACATGCTGGTCTGGTAGACGAAGCGGGTGAGGCTTTCGCGGTAGGCTGCGTAGTCGGCGATCGGGCGGGTGGCCACGCCCGACTCCTCCGCCGCCCTGGCCACGGCCGGGGCGATGCGCAGGATCAGGCGCACGTCAAACGGCGTGGGGATGAGGTAGTCCGGCCCGAAGTGCATTTCCTTGCCCTGGTAGGCTGCGGCGACTTCGGCCGACAGCTCGGCCTTGGCCAGGGCGGCGATCTCGCGCACGCAGGCGAGCTTCATCTCTTCGGTGATGCGGGTGGCGCCGCAGTCCAGCGCCCCGCGGAAGATGTAGGGGAAGCACAGGACGTTGTTGACCTGGTTGGGGTAGTCCGAGCGGCCGGTGGCGATGATGCAGTCCGGGCGCACCGCCTTGGCCAGTTCGGGGCGTATTTCGGGCTCGGGGTTGGCCAGCGCCAGGATGACCGGCCTGGGGGCCATGGTCTTGAGCATTTCGGCGCTGAGCACGCCCGGCGCCGAGCAGCCGAGGAAGACGTCGGCACCCTCGACCGCATGCGCCAGGGTGCGGGCATCGGTTTTGCGCATGAACTGCGCCTTGGAAGGGTCGAGGTTCTCGCGCTCGTGGTGGATCACGCCCCTGGAGTCGCACATGTAGATGTTTTCGCGCTTCAGGCCCAGGCCGATCATCACGTTGACGCAGGCGATCGCGGCGGCACCGGCGCCGGAGACGGCGAGCCTGACCTGGCCGATGTCCTTGCCCACCAGCTCCAGCGCGTTGATGAGCGCGGCGCTGGAGATGATGGCGGTGCCGTGCTGGTCGTCATGGAACACCGGGATGTTCATGCGCTTGGACAGTTCACGCTCGATGTAGAAGCACTCGGGCGCCTTGATGTCTTCCAGGTTGATGCCGCCCACGGTGGGCTCCAGCGCGGCGATGATGTCCACCAGCTTGTCCGGGTCGCGTTCGGCCAGTTCGATGTCGAACACGTCCATGCCGGCGAATTTCTTGAACAGGCAGCCCTTGCCTTCCATGACGGGCTTGCCGGCCAGCGGGCCGATGTCGCCCAGGCCCAGCACCGCCGTGCCGTTGGTGACCACGGCCACGAGGTTGCCGCGCGAGGTGTAGTCGTAGGCCTTGGCCGGGTCGGCGTGGATGTCCAGGCAGGGGTAGGCGACGCCCGGCGAATAGGCCAGCGACAGGTCGCGCTGGTTCACCAGGGGCTTGGTCGGCGTGACCGAGACCTTGCCGCGCAAGGGGTTGCGGTGGTAGTCGAGCGCGGCCTCGCGCAGGGCGGCTTCGGCAGGGGAGAGAGACTTGCTCATGGGGCACCCGATGGAGAAGAGTTGCGCGTCGAGCTTACTGCAAACAGGGGTGCTGGCAGGGCCTGCGCGCTGTGCGCCGGGCCCTTGGCCCGGGGACGCCGCGCCGGTTCAATGCGCGCCGGTCTGCATGCTGGCACGGGCTGCCGCGGCGGTGTCTTCGCGCGCGCCGTTGAAAAACAGGTTCAGGGCCACGGCGCAAATCGAGGCGAGCAGGATGCCCGATTCGATCAGCGGATGGATGGCGTGCGGCATCCATTGGCGAAAGTTCGGCGCGACCAGCGGAATCATGCCCACGCCTATGGAGATCGCGACGATGATGGCGTTGTTGCGGTTGTGGTGAAAGTCCACGCTCGCCAGGATGCGTATGCCGGTGGCGGCGACCATGCCGAACATCACCAGACCCGCGCCGCCCAGCACCACGGTGGGCAAGGATTCGACCAGCGCACCCATCTTGGGCACGATGCCGAAGACGATCATGATCGCGCCGCCCGCCACGCAGACCCAGCGGCTCTTGATGCCGGTGACGGCCACCAGCCCCACGTTCTGCGAGAAACTGGTGTAGGGGAAGGTGCTGAAGATGCCGCCGATCACGGTGCCCAGCCCGTCGGTGCGCAGGCCGCGCTTGAGGTCGTCGGGCGAAATGTGCTTGTCCGTCATCTCGCCCAGCGCGAGGAACATGCCGGTCGATTCGATCAGCACCACGATCATCACCAGCGACATGGTCAGGATCAGGATGGGGTCGAACACCGGGTAGGCGATCTGGAAGGGCAGCACCAGATCGAACCATGCGGCCTTGCCGACCTTGGAGAATTCCATCAGCCCCATGGCCGCGGTGACGAGGCCGCCGACGATGATGCCTATGAGCACCGAGATGTTGGCAACGAAGCCCTTGCCGAAGCGCGCCACCAGCAAGATGGTGAGCAGCACCAGGGCGGAGATGCCCACGCCGGTCAGGTCGGCGTACCTGGGATTGGGCAGCGTGGGCAACACCGCGAAGCCCTTGGGCACGGCCGGCAGCGACGAGCCCGGCGCGCTGACGGCGGCCTGCAGCTCCTGCAGCCATTTGATGTGGTCGGGGTTGGCGATGGCCGGGGCGGTGGGGCCGATCGGGTTGCCGAAGATCCAGTTGATGCCTATGCGCATCAGGCTGATGCCTATCACCGCGATGATGGTGCCGGTGACGACCGGCGGGAAAAAGCGCAGCATGCGGCTCATCAAGGGCGCGATGAGGATGGCGACCACCCCCGCGCCGATGACCGACCCGAAGATCAGCCCCGCACCGTAGGGCCCGCCCGTGGTCTGCGCCATGGACACCATGGGCGCGACGGCGGCGAAGGTCACGCCCATCATCACCGGCAGCTTGATGCCGAACCACTGGGTGGCCCCGCCCGCCTGGATCAGCGTCACCAGGCCGCAGACGAAGAGGTCGGCCGAGATCAGGTGCGCCACCTGCTCGGGCGTCAGGTTCAGCGCCCGCCCCACGATGAGCGGCACGGCCACCGCGCCCGCGTACATCACCAGCACGTGCTGCAAGCCCAGGGCTATGGTCTGCCCCCAGGGCAGGGCTTCATCAACGGGATGGACGGTGTCGCGCATGGGGGGATCCTGAGATGCTGGTCAGAAGAAGTACATACAAAAAGTGTATACAAAACAGGGCGCATGGACACTATCGCTTGCACGGGCTTGACGCCCGCGCCCCGTTCGCGTAAGGCAGGCGCCCCGTTCAGGCCATGAGGTCGGCCAGGGCGCGCGCCAGGACCTTGGTGGCGCGGCGCAGGTCTTCCAGGTCCAGACGCTCGTCGCTGCGCTTGGCATGGCTTTCGAGCACGGTGCGCGGGCCCGCGCCGTAGATCACCCCCGGGATGCCTTGTTCGCCGTAGAGTCGCACGTCGGTATACAGCGGCGTGCCCACGGCCGGCGGTATCTGGCCGAAGACCGCCGCCGCGTGTTTCTGCAGCGCGCCGACCAGCGGTTGGTTGCCGGGCAGCGGCGTCATGGCGCGCGCCAGCAGGATGCGGCGCACGTCGCTCGTCACCGCGTCCGCCCCCTTGACGCCGCGCCAGCGGTTGAAGTGGCGCGTCGCGTCCTGGATCACCTTGTGCAGCCTGGCTTCGACCTTGGCCGGGTTTTCCTCGGGGATCATGCGCCGGTCGAGCTTGAGCACCACCTTGCCCGGAATCACGTTGGTGTTGGTGCCCCCCTCGATGCGCCCGATGTTCAGATAGGGGTGGGAGATGCCCTTGACCCTTGAGCTCACCTCCTGGTAGGCGCTGTTTTCCGCATAGAGCGCGTTCATGACGAAGACCGCCGCCTGCAGCGCGTCCACGCCGGTGTTCGGCACCGCCGCGTGCGCCATGCGGCCCTGAATGGTGACTTCCAGCTGCAGGCAGCCGTTGTGCGCGGTGACGACCTCGTAGGAAAAGCCGGCGGCAATCATCAGGTCTGGCCTGGTCAGGCCCTGCGAGAGCAGCCAGCCGGGGCCGAGCAGCCCGCCGAATTCCTCGTCGTAGGTGAAGTGCAGTTCGATGCTGCCCTTGGTGGGCCGGGCTACCGCTTCGAGCGCGCGCACGGCGAAGCTGAAGGTGGAAAAGTCGCTCTTGCTGACTGCGGCGGCGCGGCCGTAGAGCTTGCCGTCCTCGATCTCGGCGCCGTAGGGGTCGTGCTTCCAGCCATCGCCCGGCGGCACCACGTCGCCATGGGCGTTGAGCGCCAGCGTGATGCCGCCCTGGCCATAGGGCCGGCGCACGATGAGATTGGTGATGCTCTGCATGCCGTAGTCGCGCACCTGCTGCTCGGGCACGGCGTGCTTTTCGGCCTCGAAGCCCCAGGCGCGGATGAGCTCGGCGGTGCGCTCGGCGTGCGGGGCGTTGTCGCCCGGCGGCGTGTCGGTGGGCACGCGCACCAGTTCCTGCAGAAAGCGCACCTGCTCGTCGAAGTGCGCGTCGATCCAGGCGTCGAGTTGTTCGTAGTCGCTACTCATGGGTGTTCCTGTGCAAGTTGCTGCAATACGTCGCTGAAAGCCTGCACCGCGAGCTGCATGTCGTCGGCGGTGGTGGATTCCAGCGGGTTGTGGCTGATGCCGTTGTTCTCGCCGCGCACGAAGAGCATGGCCTGGGGCAGGATCTGGTGGATCTTCATCGCGTCGTGTCCCGCGCCGCTGGGCATGCGGTGCACCGGCAGGCCGAGCTTTGCCACGGCCGCCTCCCAGTGCGCCTGCAGGGTCGCGTCGCTGGGGGCGCAGCTGGCCTGCATGCTGCGCTCGGCGACGTATTGCAGGCCGCGGCGCTGGCAGATTTCATTGAGCTTTTGCAGCACGTCGGCCACCAGCGCGTCGCGCTGGGTGTCGCTGGGCGCGCGCAGGTCCAGACTGAATTCGCAGCGCCCCGGCACCACGTTGACCGAGCCGTCGGGCACCTGCAGCATGCCCATGGTGGCCACGCTGTCGCCGTCCTGCGTGGCGCGCTGCTCCATGTAGACGAGCAGTTCGGCGGCGGCGGCCGCCGCGTCGCGCCGGCGCTTCATCGGCGTGGTGCCGGCGTGGCTGGCCATGCCGGTGATGCTGCAGCGGTAGCGGCTGCTGGCGTTGATGCTGGTGACCACCGCGAGCGGCAGGCCCATTTCATTGAGCACCGGACCTTGCTCGATGTGCACCTCAACGTAGCCCAGGTAATCGGCCGGGTCGCGCTTGAGCCTGGGGATTTCGGCGATGCACAGGCCGGCGTCTTCCATTGCCTTGCGCATGGTGATGCCCTCGGCGTCCTCCTGATCGAGCCAAGCCGGATCGAAGGCGCCCACCAGCGCTCCAGAGCCGAGGAAGGTCGCCTTGTAGCGCTGGCCTTCCTCTTCGGCAAACGCCACCACTTCGATGCCGAAGGGCAGACGCCGACCCGCGCGGTGCAGCTCGCGCACGCAGGCCATGGGCACGAAGATGCCCAGGCGCCCGTCGTACTTGCCGCCGTTGCGCACCGTGTCGTAGTGGCTGCCGGTCAGCAGGTATTGCGCCGGGGGCGCGCCGGTCGCGTCGTTGGCCGCGTCGCCCTCCTGGCGGTTGGCGGCCTCGCGGGCTGCGGCGCTTGCGCCGTCCGCGCCCGCGGCCTGCGCCGGCCGGTAGCGCCCGACGACGTTGCCCACGGCGTCGATCTGCACCTCGTCAAAGCCGCTCTCGCGCATCCACTGGCTGAGCTGCTCGGCGCAGGCGCGGTGCGCTTCGGTGAGGTAGGTGACGGTGAGCTGGCCTTTTTCCGCATGGCCCTGGTCGCTGTGGCGCGCCAGGCGCTCGTGCCAGTCCCAGACCTCGTTGCCCAGGCGCGGCTCCTGGCCGAACTTCTCGTTCAGGCGGATTTCCGCAATGCGGTGGATGTTGCGCAGGGCCTCGGCGCGTTCGAAGTCCGGGTGGTTGGCCAGGCGCCGCGCGAAGGTCTCGATGATCTGCTGCTTGGCAAGACCCGTGCCGCGCGGCCCGCGCACCGCCAGGATGAAGGGGAAGCCGAAGCGGGCGTTGTAGTCGGCATTGAGCTGCTGGATGCGCGCGAACTCGTCGGGCGTGCAGTCGGTCAGGCCGGCCCTGTTCTGCTCCTGGGTCGATTCGGCCGTCAGCGTCCGGCTCATCATCGCCTTGCCGGCCAGCTCGGGGTGGGCGCGGATCAGGGCGAGCTGCGCTTCGACCCCCGCTTCCTGCACCGCCTGCACCAGGGCCCACTTGAGCTGGGCCAGCGTGGCGAAGGGGCGCTGGGTCAAGGCCTCTTCCGCAACCCAGGGGGAATGCTCGTAAATGCCGTCCAGCAGGCGCGGAGCGTCGGCCAGCGGGGCGGTATTGATCTCGTCCAGCGTCAAAGGCATGGTGTTTCCTATCGAAAAGAGAGCTGCTGGCGCTTGTGTGGCAAGGGCTGGAGCCTGTTTTGCTCAAGAAACCGCAGGGAACTGCCGCGCCCAGTGCCGCGCCAGGTCGATGCGCCGGCAGACCCACACCCGCTCATGGCGCGCGATGTGGTCGAGAAATCTCTGCAGTGCGACGAAGCGCCCCGGGCGCCCCACCATGCGGCAATGCAGGCCGACGGTCATCATCTTGGGTGCGTTCGGGCCTTCGGGGTCGCCTTCGGCGTAGAGCACGTCGAAGGCGTCGCGCATGTACTGGAAGAAGGGCTCGGCGTGCGAAAAGCCCTGGGGCAGGCCAAAGCGCATGTCGTTCACGTCCAGCGTGTAGGGCACGACGAGCTGCTGCGCCGTGCTGCCGTCGGTCTTGGCCACCTTCATCCAGAAGGGCAGGTCGTCGCCGTAGTAGTCGGCGTCGTAGGTGAAGCGCCCGGTATCGGCCACCAGGCGGTGGGTGTGGGGGCTGTCGCGCCCGGTGTACCAGCCCAGCGCGTGGTCGCCCTTGCCGCCATAGAGCTGGTCGAAGATTTCCAGGCACTGGTGCATGTGCGCGCGCTCCACGGCCTCGGGCACGTCCTGGTAGTGGATCCAGCGCAGGCCGTGGCAGGCGACCTCGTGGCCCAGCTCGTCAAAGGCCTGGGCCACCTCGCGGTGCTTCTGCAGCGCGGTGGCGATGCCGTAGACGGTGAGTGGCAGCCCCCGCTTTTCAAACTCGCGCAGGATGCGCCAGACGCCGGCGCGCGAGCCGTATTCGTAGATGCTCTCCATGCTCATGTGCCGCGCGGGGTAGGCCGCGGGGTTGAACAGTTCGGACAGGAACTGTTCGCTGCCCGCGTCGCCGTGCAGCACGCAGTTCTCTCCGCCCTCTTCGTAATTGAGCACGAAGGAGACCGCAATGCGCGCCCGCCCGGGCCAGTGCGGGTGCGGCGGCGTGCGGCCGTAGCCGATGAGGTCGCGCGGGTAGGCCGCGGTGGTGTCGTAGCAAGCGCTCATGGATTGGTGGCGGTCAGCGCCATGGAAAGGTCGTTGGTAGGCAGGTCGCGTTCGAACATCAGTCCGTCCTCGACGTTGTCCAGGTGTTCCTGCATCAGCCGCACCGCTGCGGCTTCGTCGCCGGCGACGATGGCGCCGAAGATGGCTTCGTGCTCCGCGTGCGAGTGTTCGGCCGCGGTGCTGCTCTGGTACATCAGCGTGATCAGCGCGCAGCGCGAGATCAGCTCGCCCAGCAGCTGGGCCAGCACCGCGTTGCCCATGAGCGTGGCGATCTGCACGTGAAAGTCGCCCAGCAGCTGGGTGCGCTCGCTCACGTCCTGGCCTTGCATGGCCTTGCGCTCGGCCTCCATGTGCTTCTTGAGCGCACGGATCTTGGCCGGCGTGCTCTCCGCCATGAAGGCGCGCACCGTGGCCAGCTCCAGCATGCGGCGCACCGCAAACACCTGGCGCGCCTCCTGCACCGAAGGGGTCGCGACGAAGGCGCCGCGCGCCGGCTCCAGGCGAATCAGGCGGTTCTGCGCCAGCTGGAACAGCGCTTGACGCACCAGCGTGCGTGAAACGCCGAAGTGGTCGGCCAGCTTCTGTTCGGCCAGCTTGGTGCCGGGCAGCAGACGGTGCTCGACGACGGCGCGGGTCAGGCTCTCGACGATCACCGCGGTGGTGGAGGCGGGGGTATCCATGCGTTCCATGATATCGCGTGAACACAAAAACTGCATACACTTTTTGTGTTCCATCGGCACCGCAGGCGGCGGTTCCGTTCGTCCTTTTGTAGGTTGTGTCCGACAGGGCGCCGCTCGGTTGGCCGACGCGGGCGTGCGCCGGCAGCCGATGTCCTCGCCCGCCCCTGTTGCCTAGCATGAAGTCAGCGGCACGGGCCACCGCCCCGCCGCCAGGGCGCAGCGGCCGAGGCAAACGGCGCGCCCGGCGGGCGGCCGGCTGTCGGCATGCCGCTTGCAAGGAGGAAAGCATGGGCAAGGAATACCAGACGGGCGACCACGTGAGCTGGAACTCGGAAGCCGGACGCGTGCGCGGCACCATCGGCAAGGTGCACAAGAGCGACTTCCAGTGGAAGGGCCACCAGCGCCACGCCAGCAGCGAGGAGCCGCAGTACGAAATCAAGAGCGACAAGACGGAGCACGTGGCAGTACACAAGGGCAGCGCACTGCGGCTGCTGCGCAGTTGAGCGGCGCGCTGCAGGCGCGCGCCTGCATGCCGTCGCGGGCTTGCAGGCTGGCTGTCAACCTGGGAGATACACCATGAAGAAGCTTGTCGGCGCTCTGGTGCTGGCCGCGGTCGCCGCGGCGATGGCGCTGCCAGCCCGCGCGCAGAACGCCACGATCGACGTCTATTCCGGCCGAGGCCAGACGGCCGACGAGGCCTTTTTCGCCGACTTCGTCAGCACCACCTCGATCGAGGTCAACCGCACCGAGAACACCGGGCCGGCCACTCTCGAGGCACTGCGCAACGAAGGCGCCGATTCGCCCGCCGACGTGGTGCTGCTCGACGGTATCGCGCTGCTGGCGCAGGCCGAGGCCGAGGGCCTGCTGCAGCCGCTGCGCTCCGACGCGCTGCAGGCGGCGGTGCCCGCGGCCCTGCGCGCGGCGCCCGACGGCGAAGGCGCCACCGCCTGGTTCGGCTTTGCGCGCAATGCCCGCATCGTGGTCTATCAGGGCGAGCAGGTGGACGCCGCGGACGTGGACAGCTACCTGAAGCTGGCCAGCGAGCGCAACCGCGGCAAGCTGTGCATGGCCGGGGCGCACACCCCGGCCAACCTCGGGCTGATCGCTGCGGTCATCGAGCATGAAGGCAGCGCCGGCGCACGCCGCTGGCTCAGCGGCGTCAAGGCCAATCTGGCGCGCGCGCCCGAAGGCAGCGATACCGACCAGATCCGCGCGGTGCTTGCCGGCACCTGCAAGATTGCGCTGGTGGGCCAGGCCGACCTGGCGCGCCTGATGCAGTCGGACGTGCGCTCCGACCGCGACGCGGCCAGGGCGCTTGCGGTGAGCTTCCCCAACCAGGGCAGCTGGGGCACGCATGTGGACGTTTCAGGCGCCGCGCTGGCGCGCCATGCCAAACACCCGGCGCAGGCACGCGAGTTTTTGCACTACCTGGCCAGCGCCCAGGGCCAGAACCTGTTTGCCAATGGCAACAACGACTGGCCGGTGGTGCGCAAGTTCAGGTTCGACAACCCCGAGCTCAAGACCCTGCTCGGCGCGCGCGAGGACTTCAAGGCCGATGCCACGGCGCTGGCCAGGATTGCGCGCCAGCTCGGCGCCGCGCGCCAGATGGCCGAGCAGGTCGGCTTCGACCGGTCGCAGCGGCCTTGAGCTTTCATGGGCGCCCGGCGTAGCCGCCATGGCGGCTGCGTGGTGCGCCCCGTTCGTGCCCGGCGCGCACAGAACGCGCCGCTCTCTGAGCGCCAGACTTCCGCTAGTCCTACAAGCCCGGGCGCCCGCGCTGCCGAGAATGAAATTTCCGGCAGCCACTCCACTTCGGCCCTCTCGGCCCCGCGGGGCGGGCGCCTCAAGCCCGCAGCGGGCAATGCAATTTCGAGGTAGCAAATGCAAGGCATGGAGATGGCGGGAGCCCTGGACGAGACAAGCTTCAAACGTGCGGGCGAGCGCCTGCCCTTCAGCCGCCGGCAGCTGCTGGCCACCATAGGCAAGGTGGCGGGCGGCGCCGCGATGTACCAGGCGATGAGCACGCTGGGCTTTGCCGCCCAGAGCGGGCAGTACCAGTACAACGGTCCGATCAAGCTGGAAGGTGCCAAACCAGGCTCTTCCGTGGTCATTTTGGGCGCGGGCCTGGCCGGCATGGTTGCCGCCTACGAGCTGCGCCGCGCGGGCTACCAGGTGCAGATCCTCGAATACCAGGACCGCGCGGGCGGGCGCTGCTACACGCTGCGCGGCGGCGACAGCGTCGAGGAAATCGACGCCAGCGTGCAGAAGGTGCAGTTCGCCAGGGGCAACTACCTCAACCCCGGCCCCTGGCGCGTGCCCTACCACCACGTGGCGCTGCTCGACTACTACAAGAAGCTGGGCGTGGAGATCGAGCCCTTCAACATGTTCAACCACAACGCCTACCTGCATGCCGATGGCGAGCTGGGGGGCAAGCCCGTGCGCGCCCACGAGGTCTACAGCGATGTGCGCGGCCATGTGGCCGAGCTGCTGGCCAAGAGCGTGCGCCAGAACGCGCTCGACGACGCGGTCTCGGGCGAGGACGCGCAAAAGCTCCTCGCCAGCCTGAAGGACTGGGGTTTTCTCGACAAGCAATACCGCTACGCCAAGAACATGCAGACCAGCATGGCGCGCGGCTACGCGGTGGAGCCGGGTGGCGGCCTGATGCCGGTGGCCCGGCCCTCGCAGCCCATAGGCCTGAAGGACCTCGTTGGCACCAACCTCTGGAGCATGCTGGGCGTCTTCAACATGCACGAGTTCGCGACCACGATGTTCGAGCCCAAGGGTGGCATGGACATGCTGGCCCAGGCCTTTGCGCGCGAGCTCAAGGACGTGATCCGGCTGCGCTCGCAGGTGGTGCGCATCGAGCAGGGCGCGGACGGCGTCACCATCAGCTACAAGGACCGCGGCGACCCGGACAACGTGCTCAAGGCCCGCGCCGACTGGTGCGTGTGCACCATTCCCGCATCCGTCCTCTCGCAGCTCGAGGAGATCCAGGTGGGCAAGCCCATGCTGGACGCCATCCAGAGCCTGCCCTACGGCTCCTCGGTGAAGATCGGGCTGGAATTCAACCGCCGCTTCTGGGAAGAGGACGAGCGCATCTACGGCGGCATCAGCTACACCAGTCTGCCGATCGAGCAGATCTCCTACCCCTCCACCGGCTATCTGAGCAGCGGCCCCGCGGTGCTGCTCGGCTCCTACACCTACGAAAACACCAACAGCTACCGCTTCACCGCCATGTCGCCCGAAGAGCGCGTGCGCCTGGCGGTGGAGTGGGGTTCGAGGATCCACCCCCAGTACAAGAAGGAATTTCGCAGCGGCGTGGCGCTGGCCTGGCACCGCATGCCGTGGATCCATGGCTGCTACGGGCTGTGGAACGACGCTCTGCGCGCCGCCCACTACGACGACCTCGCGGCGATCGACGGGCGCATCGTGCTGGCGGGCGAGCACGTGTCCTACATCCCGGCCTGGCAGGAAGGCGCGATTCTTTCCTCGCTGGACGCGATCACGCGCCTGCACGCCAAGGCCAGTGCCTGAGCGTGCCTCACATGGAGAGAACGACATGAGGAATTTTCTGAAATACGCCGCCGCAGCCAGCGCCGTGGCCTGCGGGCTGGGATGGGCTGTCGCTTCGTCCGCTGCCGATGCCGAGGCCGGCGGCGCGCCCGACGCCCAACTGCAGAAGCTGATGGACAGCTTCTCTGCCTCGCGCGACGTCAATACCCAAAAGGGCGGGGCAGCCATCTATGCCACGGTCTGCGCTGGTTGCCACATGCCCGAAGGGCAGGGCGCCACGGGTGACGGCTTCTACCCCAAGCTGGCCGACAACCAGCGCCTGGCGGCCGGGGCCTATCCCATGACCGTGATCATCACCGGCCTGCACGGCATGCCGTCGTTCGCCAACCGGCTGGACGACGAGCAGGTGGCGGCGGCGGTCAACTACATCCGCACCCACTTCGGCAACGACTACAGCGACGCGATTGCGCCCGCGCAGGTGGCCGAGCTGCGCAAGCAGGCGGCGCCCGATCCGCACAGCTCCTACGACTGAGCGCAGCGCGCGCTCCTTTTCCACGAAGGACGGTTCCCATGAAACAAGATCTGCGCGCCCGGATGGGCAGCGTTGCGGGCGCGGGCCTGCTTCTGGGCGCACTGGCCCTGGCCGGCTGCGCCCAACCGGCGCCTGAGCGCGCGAGCGTCGCGGCGCCCCCGCCCAGCCAGGTGGTACGCCACCCGGTGGCGAACTTTCCCATCTCCTCGGCGGTGGAGGTGCCCGCGGGTGCGTCCACCGTCTACCTGTCTGGCACCGTGCCGCCGCAGCGCGCGGACGGCAGCTACGGCAACATGCAAGAGCAGACCACCGGCGTCCTGCAGAGCATCTCGGCCCAGCTGGCGCAGCTCGGCCTGGGCATGGGCGACGTGGTGCGCATGCAGGCCTTCCTGGTCGGCGACCGCCGCCAGGGCGGCAGGCTGGACTTCGACGGCTTCATGCGCGGCTATACGCGCTTTTTCGGCACGGCAGAGCAGCCCAGGCTGCCGGCGCGTTCGGCCTTCCAGGTTGCCGCGCTGGGCCATCCCGAGTGGCTGGTGGAGATCGAAGTCACCGCCGTGCGCCTGCCCGCGGACCGCTGAGCGCGGCACCCGCTGCGCCCGCTTCCTCACCTCGCAAATGCCCTGCCCATCGGCGTGACCGGCCCAGGCCGGTGAACCTCGTGGGCGTGGCGCGGGCAGCGCCGCCAGCGCGCGCGGCAAAGACAAAAAGACGCCCATGCGGCACGAGGCCGTATGGGCGCCAAGGGGGCTTGCCTGGATTTACTTGAGCTTTTCGTCAGCGTTCCTGTTGTACTTGAACTCGGGCACGTTGCGCAGCGCTTCCTTGGTGGCGTCGGGCAGGGTGATGCGCTGGTTCTCCACATGGAACTGCTCGGCCGGGATCAGCACGTAGTGGGACGACAGGCCCAGATACTTGCTGGCGTTGACCACCGCGTAGGACACCGAGCCCTTGGGCGCGATGATGATGTCCTCGACGCTGCCCACGACTTCGGGCTTGGCGTCGTCGTTGTAGACATCGTGGTCAAGAATGGCCTTCTTCACGCTCCAGCCGTTGGCGGCCGTGGCATAGACCGATTGCGTGGTGCCGAGCACCGTGGTGCCGGCCACCTGCGCGCTGGCGGCAAAGGGCAGGGCGAGGCAGGCGCTCAGGATCAGGCCGTGGCCAATGGGGCGAAATTGCATGGTTGTTTCCTTTCTGGGTGTACGCGGCGCGGCTTTGGGGTGTACGCCGCGGGTTGGGTAATCAGGGGCGTTCGAGCCAGTCGGAGAGCTCGTCGGCGTGTTCCTCTTCCTCGGCCAGGATGTCGCGCAGCAGGTGCGCGCTGGTCGGGTCCTTGTCGGCCACCAGGGCGATGAGCTGGCGGTAGATCTCCACCGCCAGGCGCTCGGCCACCAGGTTGGCGCGGATCATGGCCTTGAGCTCGGTGGACTCGTCGTACTGCGCATGGCTGCGCGCCGACAGGGTGTCGGGGTCGAGCATGGGCTCGCCGCCGAGCTGGACGATGCGCGCCGCCAGGCGGTCCGCGTGGCCCAGCTCTTCATTGGCATGCGCCAGGAATTCCTCGGCAATGGCTTCGGAGGACAGGCCCTTGGCGGTGAAATAGTGGCGCCGGTAGCGCAGCACGCAGACCCATTCGGTGGCCAGCGCGTCGTTCAGCAGCTTGCAGATCTCTTGCGCGTGGGGCGCGATGCCCGGCGTGACCGCGCCCTGCTCGAGGTTGTCGCGGGCGCGGGCTATGGCATCCTCATCGAGCTTCATCGTGCCCGAGGCAGGGGTGCTCTGGTGCATGGTTTTCTCCTTCATGTTCAGATCGGGTGGCCGACCGCCCGTGGCTGGTGGCGCTTTGGGCGGCCGTCCCGGAGCTTGGTGTGCGGGCGAGCGTCAAGGTCGCCGGCGGCCAAAGATGAAGGACGCCACGAACAGAACCAGGAAGACCACGAACAAGATCTTGGCGATCTCCGCCGCGACCCCGGCGATTCCGAAGAACCCGAGGAAGCCGGCAATCAGCGCGACGATCAGGAACACGAGTGCGTAATGCAGCATGGCGTTTGTCCTTTCTTTGGTTGTGGGTTCCGGGCCCTTCGCGTCGCCGGAGGTCGGCGTTGTGCACGGGGCCCGAGAGCTGAAATTCATTGTCCGGGGCCTTGCTGCGCCTGCCTGTAGGACGGCACCGACACCTGCTGTCAGCGCAGATCGCGTGCGCAGCGCCCGGGGCGGGCGCCTTCGATAATTGCGCTCCACCGTGATGCCTGCCATGCCGCTGAACACCCTGCCGCCGTTTCGCGAAGACCCGCGCGGCCTGCTGCGTGCGCTCTTTCAGGTGGCGGTGCGGCGCGCCCAGCCGCTCGGTGCCATCGGCCCCTGGCTGCCGCCGCCGCCGCGCGGGCGCACGCTGGTGCTGGGTGCTGGCAAGGCGGCCGGCGCGATGGCGCAGGCGCTGGAAGCCTTGTGGCCGACGCAGGCGCCGCTGAGCGGGCTGGTGGTCACGCGCTACGGCCACGTGCCGCCGCGCCCGACGGGCCTGGCCCGGCGCATCGAGGTGCGCGAGGCCGCGCACCCCGTGCCCGACGCCGCCGGCGCTGCCGCGGCCCGCGAGCTGCTGGCGCTGGCCGGGGGCTTGACGGCGGACGACCTGGTGATCTGCCTGGTCTCAGGCGGCGGCTCGGCGCTCCTGAGCCTGCCGGTGCCGGGGCTCACGCTGGCGCAGCTGCAGGACATCCATGCCCGGTTGCTGGCCAGCGGCGCCGCCATCGGCGAGATGAACTGCCTGCGCAAGCACCTCTCGCGCACCGCGGGTGGCCGCCTGGCGCTGGCCTGCGCGCCGGCGCCGGTGCTGACGCTGGCGATCAGCGATGTGCCGGGCGACGAGGTGTCGGTGATCGCCAGCGGCCCGAGCGTGGCCGACGCCAGCAGCTGCGCCGATGCGCTGGCGGTGGCGCGCCGCTACCGCATCGCGCTGCCCGACGCCGTGGTGCGCGCACTGCAAAGCGGCGCGCTGGAAACGCCCAAACCGGGCGATGCACGCCTGGCCGGGCAGGCGGTCCACCTCGTCGCGACGCCCGGGCAGTCGCTGCAGGCGGCGGCCGAGGCGGCGCGCGCCGCGGGTCTTGCCGCGCACGTGCTCTCCGACGCCATCGAGGGCGAAGCGCGCGAGGTCGCCAAGGTGCATGCGGCGCTGGCGCGCGAGGTGGCGCTGCGCAATGCGCCGTTTGCCCGGCCCTGCGTGCTGCTGTCGGGCGGCGAGACCACGGTGACGCTGGGCGCGGCGGCGCCGCAGGGCGCGCCCGCGCGCGGCGGACGGGCCGGGGAGTTCTGCCTGGCGCTGGCGCTCGCGCTGCAAGGCCAGCCGGGCGTGTGGGCGCTGGCGGCGGACACCGACGGCATCGACGGCACGCAGGACAAGGCCGGCGCGCTGCTCACGCCCGACACGCTCGGGCGCGCCGCGGCGCTGGGGCTCGATGCGCGCGCGCTGCTGCAGCGCCACGACGCCTACGGCTTCTTCGAGCCGCTGGGCGACGCGCTGCTGACCGGCCCCACGCACACCAACGTGAACGACTTCCGGGCGCTGCTGATCGCCTGAGGCAGGGGCGTGCCGGAGGTGGCGCGCCTGATGCGATTATGAGAGCTGCATGCGCAGGTACAGCAAGGTTTTCAAAGAGTTTTATATCTGAAAATCTTGGTGGACAAGCGCTGGCAGCCCCTGTTTTAGAAGCGGCCGCTGCGCTGCGATTGCGCTGCCCGCGCCGTCCTCAATAGCCCAGCGTGCGCCCGTCCGGGTTGCGCGGGTCGGACGCGCCATAGAGCAGGCCGCCGCGCAGCTCTATGGTCTGCGTGCGTCCCATCGCCGGCTTGACGGCGACGTGGTGGCCCCAGGCGCGCAGCAGATCCAGCGTGTCGCGCGAAAAGCCCTGTTCCACGCGCAGCTCGTCGGGCATCCACTGGTGGTGAAAGCGCGGCGTGGCCGCCGCCTGCAGCGGGTTCATGCCGAAGTCGATGAGGTTGACCACGGTCTCGAGCACCGTGGTGATGATGCGCGGCCCGCCCGGGCTGCCGGTGACCAGGCGCAGCCTGCCGTCCTGCAGCACCAGCGTCGGCGTCATCGAGGACAGCGGGCGCTTGCCCGCGGCCACCGCGTTGGCGTCGCCGCCGACCAGGCCGTAGGCGTTGGCCACGCCGGGCCGCGCGGCAAAGTCGTCCATCTCGTTGTTCAGCACGATGCCGGTGCCGGCCGCGACGATGCCGCTGCCGAAGTTGGTGTTGAGCGTGTAGGTGACGGCCACCGCGTTGCCGTGCGCATCGACCACCGAAAAATGCGTGGTCTGCCCGCTTTCATGGGCCTGGGGCTGGCCGGCCCGGATGTCGCTGGCGCTGCGCGCGCGCTGCGGCGCGATGCCGGCGGCCAATTGATCAGCGTAGCGCTTGCTGGTCAGGCCCGCAAGCGGCACGCGCACGAAGTCGGGGTCGCCCAGGTATTCGGCGCGGTCGGCGTAGGCGAGCTTCATCGCCTCGGCCATGTGGTGCACCGTGCGCGCGCTGTTCGCGCCCCAGTCGGCCAGCGGCCAGCGTTCCAGGATGTTGAGCATCTGCACCAGATGCGCGCCGCCCGAGGACGGCGGCGGCATGGTGACGATCTCATGGCCGCGGTAGCTGCCGCGCACCGGCTCGCGCTCGAGCACGCGGTAGTTCTTCAGGTCGGCCAGGGTGACGCTGCCCGCGTGCGGCGCCATCTCCGCGGCGATTTTCTGCGCGATCTCGCCCTCGTAGAAGGCCGCCGGCCCCTGCGCGCCGATCAGGCGCAGCGAGTGCGCCAGGTCTTGCTGCACCAGCAGCGCGCCCTCGCGCAGCGGCGCGCCGTCGCGCCAGAAGATGGCCCGGCTGGCGGGCCAGGGCGCCAGGGTCTTGCGCTCGCGCGCCAGCACCTTGGCCAGCGTGGCGCTGACGGCGTAGCCTTGCTCGGCCAGGCGCGCGGCCGGCTCCACCGCCTGGGCCAGCGTGAGCGTGCCCCACTGGCGCAGCGCATGCGCCAGGCCCGCCACCGTGCCGGGCACGCCGACGGCGTAGTGGGTGTAGAGCGACTTGCCGTCGACGACCTTGCCCTCGGCGTCCAGGTACATCCGCCGGTGCGCGCCGGCCGGCGCCATCTCGCGAAAGTCCAGCGCCACCTGGCGAGCGCTGCGCGCGTCGTGCACCAGCATGAAGCCGCCGCCGCCCAGGTTGCCCGCATTGGGCAGCACCACGGCCAGCGCAAAACCCACGGCCACCGCCGCATCCACCGCATTGCCGCCCTGGCGCAGCACGTCGAGCCCGATGCGCGTGGCCAGAGCCTGCTCGCTGGCCACCATGCCGTGGCGCGCTACCACCGGGTGGAAGATGTCCTTGTCGAAGTCGTAGGCCGCGGCCGCTGCGCGCGCAGCCGGCGCCTGCTGCAGCACCGGCGCAAGCTCGGCCGGCGCATGGCTGCAGCCGGCCGTCAGCGCCAGCCACAGGCCGGCGAAAAGAAGGGAAGGGCGGCGGACGGACATGGCGGCTTTGCGGATGCGGTCGAAGCGCCAAGCCTAAACCCTGGGGCGCGCATGGCGAGAGTACAAAAACTGTATACACTTTCCCGCATCGTCGATGGACCTGCTACAGGAGACAAGGCCATGGGGCTGAGCACCCACGTTCTGGACACCATGCACGGCTGCCCTGCCGCCGGCATGCAGGTGGCGCTGTACGCCACCGAGGGCGATAGCCCCACGCTGATCAAGCGCCTGACGCTCAACCACGACGGGCGCAGCGACGCGCCGCTGCTGGACAACGCCAGCCTGCGCGCCGGCACCTATCGCCTGGTGTTCGACGTGGCGGCCTATTTCAAGGCCCGCGCCGTAGAGCTGCCCGAGCCCAACTTCCTGAACCGCGTGAGCCTGGACTTCGGCATCGCCCAGCCCGAGCAGCACTACCACGTGCCCTTGCTGGTCAGCCCCTGGAGCTATTCCACCTACCGGGGCTCCTGAGCAGCCCATGCCCGCGCCGCAGACTCCCCTGGAGCAGTTGCTCGCCGCCCTGGCGCGCGGCCCGGTCTGCCTGGTGACGGTGCAGCAGGCGCAGGGTTCGACCCCGCGCGAGGCCGGCGCCTGGATGGCCCTCGGCCTGGCCGAGCCCGAGCTGCTGATCGGCTCCATCGGCGGCGGCCACCTGGAATGGCAGGCCACGCAGGAAGCGCGCGCGCGCCTTGCGGCCTGCGCGCAAGGCCAGGCGCCGGGCGCGCCGCTGCTGCGCCAGGCGCTGGGCCCGAGCCTGGGCCAGTGCTGCGGCGGCGTGGTGCTGCTGCGCTTCGAATGCCTGGGCGCGCAGGACGCGCCGGCGCTGCGCGAGCGCCTGGCGCCGCGGCTGCACCCGCTCACGCTGTTTGGCGGCGGCCATGTGGGGCGCGCGCTGGTGCGGGTGCTGGCGCCGCTGCCGTTTGCCATCCAGTGGGTGGACAGCCGCGACGAGATCTTTCCCGAAGGGCTTTCGAGCAAGGTGCAGTGCGAGTATTCCGACCCGGTGCAGGCGGCGGTGGCCGACGTCGCTCCCGGCTCGCAGGTGCTGATCATGAGCTTCAGCCACGCCGAAGACCAGGACATCGTGGCCGAATGCCTCAAGCGCCAGCGCGCGCGCGCCGACCTGCCCTTCATCGGCCTGATCGGCAGCAAGACCAAGTGGGCGAGCTTTCGCCACCGGCTGGAGGCGCGCGGCTACACCGAGGCCGACTTCGCCCACGTCACCTGCCCGATCGGCGTGCCCGGCATTGTCGGCAAGGACCCGCAGGTGATTGCCGTCGCGGTGGCGGCGCAGCTGCTGATGCGGGTAAGCCCGCTGGCCTGAGCGGGGTATTTGCATACAATTTGTGTCCACAAACCAGGTCGCAGCGGTGCCGGAGCATGCAGGCATGCGCCGAGCGCGGCCTCTCATGAGCTGCTCAGAGCGCCCGCGGTGGTGAGCAGCCGGAGACTTGCGCATGGAAGCTTATCTGCTGGACTGGGCCAACCTGCTGCTGCGCTGGCTGCACGTCATCACCGCCATCGCCTGGGTGGGGTCGTCCTTCTACTTCGTCTTTCTGGACAGCAGCCTCACGCCGCCCGCCGATGAAAAACTGCGCCGCGACGGCGCCACCGGCGAGCTCTGGGCGGTGCACGGCGGGGGCTTCTACCACCCGGTCAAGTACAACGTCTCGCCGCCCAGGCTGCCCGAGCACCTGCACTGGTTCTTCTGGGAGAGCTACACCACCTGGCTGTCGGGCTTTGCGCTGCTGTCCGTCTCCTACCTGTGGAACGCCGGCGTCTATCTGGTCAACCCGGCCGCGCCGCTGATGTCGCCCGCCATGGCGGTGGTGGCGGCGCTGGCCTTCCTCGTCGTCTTCTGGCTGCTGTACGACGCGATCTGCCGCATCTGGGGCCAGAAAGAGCGGGGCGACACCATCGTCGGCGCGCTGGTGGCCGTGCTGGTGTGCATCGCGGCCTGGCTCGCCTGCCATCTCTTTCCGGGGCAGGCGGCCTTCCTCCTGATGGGCGCGATGCTCGCCACCGCGATGAGCGCCAACGTGCTGTTCTGGATCATCCCCGGCCAGCGCAAGGTGGTGGCGGCGCTCAAGGCCGGCCAGCCGGTGGACCCCATCCACGGCCAGCGCGGCAAGCAGCGCAGCGTGCACAACACCTATTTCACGCTGCCGGTGGTCTTTGCCATGCTCTCCACCCACTACGGCTGGATGAACACCGCGCCGAACAACTGGCTGATCCTCATCCTGATGATGGCTGCGGGCGCGCTGATCCGCCAGTTCTTCGTGCTGCGCCACGGCTACAAGCTCGGGCGCAACCGCCACCCCTGGCCGTATGCGGCCATCGGCGTGGCCGTGCTGCTGGCGCTCGTCGCCTGGCTCAAGCCGGCGCCGCAGGCACTCGCCAGTTCCAGCGAACCCGTGGCCTTTGCCGATCTGCACGCGGTCATGAAGGAGCAGTGTTTCGTCTGCCACAGCAGCGCCACCATCCAGCAAAAGGGCGTGAAGTTCGACACGCCCGAGGACGTGAAGCAGCACGCCCAGCAGATCTACCAGCAGGTGGTGCAACTGCGCAAGATGCCCTTCGGCAATCCCGACGCGCTCAGCCCGCAGCAGCTGGACATGTTCAAGCGCTGGTACGAGGGCGGGGCTCGCGTCGACCGCTGAATTTGAGCCAAATCAGGCCGCAGCGCTTGCCCATCAAGCGCCAGCAGCTATGCTTTGAGAAGCGATGCCACGGTTAGAATCCGCGCAACAGGAGTTCTGTCCCATGAGCATCAAGAGCGACAAGTGGATCCGGCGCATGGCCAGCGAGCACGGCATGATCGAGCCGTTCGAGCCCGGCCAGGTGCGCGAGGTCGACGGCCGCAAGGTCATCAGCTACGGCACCAGCAGCTACGGCTACGACATCCGCTGCGCGGGTGAATTCAAGGTCTTCACCAACATCCACAGCACCGTGGTGGACCCGAAGAACTTCGACGAGAACAGCTTTGTCGACTTCGAGGGCGACTCCTGCATCATTCCGCCCAACAGCTTTGCGCTGGCGCGCACGGTCGAGTACTTTCGCATCCCGCGCGACGTGCTCACCGTCTGCCTGGGCAAGAGCACCTACGCGCGCTGCGGCATCATCGTCAACGTCACGCCCTTCGAGCCCGAATGGGAGGGCTACGTGACGCTGGAGTTCTCCAACACCACGCCGCTGCCGGCCAGGATCTATGCCGGCGAAGGCTGCGCCCAGGTGCTGTTCTTCCAGAGCGACGAGGTCTGCGAGGTGAGCTACCGCGACCGCAAGGGCAAATACCAGGGCCAGCAGGGCGTGACCCTGCCGCGCGCCTGAGTTGGTTCAGGCGCCCTGGCGCAGCGCCAGCCGCGCCGCCGCCAGGTCCCACCCCGCCCAGCCGCAGCTCTTGAACAGCACCGGGCCGCCGCGCGGCGGCTGCGGCCCGCGCAGCACGTCCTGCAGACTGGGCAGCGGCGCCACGGCAATGCCGGCTTGCAGCAGGTCGCCGGCCTCGTGCTCGGCGTCGCGCGTATCCACCACGATGCGCCCGTGCTCGGCAAAGTGGCGGCACAGGCCGGCGTCCAGCTCCCGCATCTGCGGCGTGAACGCGCCCACCGCCGCCACGAAGGCGTCGGCGCGCACCGGACCGCGCAGCACCACCGCGTTCGCCGGCGTGCAGGTCACGACCAGCGGACAGCGCGCAAGCGCCGCATGCGCATCTGCAACGCTTTCTGCCTGCAAACCCAGGCTGTGTGCATGCTGCACGAGGGCCTGCGCGCTGGCCGCGCTGCGCGAGGCAATCACGAAGCGGCGTACGCCCAGCGTGGCGGCACAGGCTTGCAGGTGCGCCCGGCCCTGTACACCCGCGCCCACGATCAGCGCGGGCCCCTGCGGGCAGGCCGCCAGGTGCCGTGCGGCCAGTGCCGACACCGCCGCGGTGCGCCGCGCGGTCACCGTCGGACCGTCCAGGATCAGCCGGCGCTCGCCGCTGGCCACGTCGAAGACGCTCACCTCGCCCTGGATGGTGGGCCGGCCGGCGCCGGCATTGGCGGCGGTGAAGCTGATCAGCTTGGTCATGGCCACCGTGCCGTCGGTGGCCGGCATCACGAAGAGCACGCTGCCGTCGCCCGTCGGCATGACGATGCGTGGCGGCACCCGGGCGGCGCCGGCGCGCAGCAATGCCTCGATTTCATCGGCCAGCGCATCCCAGGGCAGGCTCGCGGCGGTGCGCCGTGCGTCGTGGATGGCGTGCATCTCCTAGGCCTGGCTGGGGGCGGGCGTGTTCAGCGCGGCGCGCAGCCCGGTGCGCACCCCGTGCACCAGCTGCGCCAGCGGCATGCCGGCGTTGCCCTGACCGCCGAGCGGCGGCAGGTGGATGAAGCCGCCGCGCGTGCCCTGCCAGCGCGGCTCGCTGGCCAGGCGGTGCAGGAGCTGGAAGAACACGTGGTTGCAGACGAAGCTGCCGGCGTTCTGCGACACCACCGTGGGCACGCCCGCGGCCACCATGGCGCGTTGCATGGCTTCGGTCGGCAGGGTGCACAGGTAGGCGGCGGGCGCGCCGTCGATGATGGGCTGCTCGCGCGGCTGGGCGCCGTCGTTATCCGGCAGGCGCGCATCGTCGCGGTTGAGCGCCACGCGCTCAAGCTGCAGCGCATCGCGCCCCGCGGTCAGGCCCAGGCAGAGCACCAGCGCCGGCTGGTGGCGCTCCAGCAGCTGCAGCAATTGCGCCGTCGCCGCGCCAAAGGCCGTAGGCAGTTGCGCGCCGACCACGCGGCACCCGGCAACCTGCCGACGGTGCAGCGCCTGCGCCACCTGGGCCGAGGGATTGACCGCATGCTCGCCAAAAGCGTCGAACCCGGTGACCAGCACCGTCGGGCGCGCAGCGGCCCGGGCGGCCGATGGGGAGGCGGATGCTGGCGTTACCATCGCTGCAATTTACTGCACTTGGAGCAGCGCATGCGTTGGGAAGGTGAACGCCGGTCGGAAAACGTCGAAGATCGCCGCGGTGCGGGCGGGGGCGGATTCGGCCTGGGCGGGCGCAGCATAGGCGTGGGCGCGGTGGTGCTGGCGCTGGTGGGCTGGGGCGTGTTCGGCATCAATCCGCTGACCACGCTGCAGGTGCTCTCGGGCGGCGGCATGCCCCAGACCACGCAGGCGCCCGCGGGCCAGCCGCCGCAGGACGACAGGCAGGCGGCCTTCGTCTCCACCGTGCTGGCCTCCACCGAAGACGTCTGGAGCGAGATCTTTCGCAAGGGCGGCGCGCAATACCCGGCGCCGCGCCTGGTGCTGTTTCGCGGCGCCACGCCCACCGCCTGCGGCACCGGCCAGTCGGCCATGGGGCCGTTCTATTGCCCGGGCGATCACAAGGTCTATCTGGACATGGACTTCTTCGACACCATGGGCCGCCAGCTCGGGGCGCCCGGCGTGTTCGCGCGCGCCTACGTCGTGGCGCACGAGGTGGGCCACCACGTGCAGACCGTGCTGGGCACCACCGCCAAGGTGGACGGCATGCGCGGGCGCATCAGCGAGCGCGAGCAGAACGCCCTGTCGGTGCGCCTGGAGCTGCAGGCCGACTGCTACGCTGGCGTCTGGGCGCAGCATTCGCAGCAGGCCAAGGGCTGGCTGGAGCAGGGCGACATCGAATCGGCGGTGAACGCCGCCCAGCAGATCGGCGACGACACGCTGCAACGCAAGAGCAGCGGCGTCGTGCGCCCCGACGCCTTCACCCACGGCAGCAGCGCGCAGCGCGTGCGCTGGTTTACCCAGGGCTACCAGAGCGGCTCGGTGCAATCCTGCGACACCTTTGGCGCGCGCACGCTCTGAGACCCGATTTGCCCGTTTTTTGTTGCAATGCGACAATCACGGGTTCATGACGACGCTTTACCAATCAGTAGCGCTGGCTGACCCCCTGCAGCGCGCCGTAGCCGACATGGGCTACGAAACCATGACCCCCATCCAGGCACAGGCCATACCGGTGGTACTCACCGGCAAGGACGTGATGGGTGCGGCCCAGACCGGTACCGGCAAGACCGCGGCCTTCGCGCTGCCGCTGCTGCAGCGCATGCTGGCGCACGAGAACACCTCGGCCTCGCCCGCGCGCCACCCGGTGCGCGCGCTGGTGCTGCTGCCCACGCGCGAGCTGGCCGACCAGGTGGCCGAGCAGGTCAAGCTCTACGCCAAGTACACGCAGCTGCGCTCCACCGTGGTGTTCGGCGGCATGGACATGAAGCCGCAGACGGCCGAACTCAAGAAGGGCGTGGAGGTGCTGGTGGCCACGCCGGGGCGCCTGCTGGACCACATCGAAGCCAGGAACGTGGTGCTCAACCACGTGGAATACGTGGTGCTCGACGAGGCCGACCGCATGCTGGACATCGGCTTCCTGCCGGACCTGCAGCGCATCCTGTCCTACCTGCCCAGGGAGCGCACCACGCTGCTGTTTTCGGCCACCTTCTCGCCCGAGATCAAGCGCCTGGCAGCGAGCTACCTGCACGACCCGGTGACCATAGAGGTGGCACGCCCCAACGCCACCGCCTCCACCGTCGAGCAGTGCTTCTACGGCGTGGGTGAGGAAGGCAAGCGCGCCGCCATCCGTCAGGTGCTCAGGGAGCGGCAGCTCACCCAGGCCTTCATCTTCGTCAACAGCAAGCTCGGCTGCGCGCGCCTGGCGCGCTCGCTGGCACGCGACGGGCTGAAGACCGCGGCGCTGCACGGCGACAAGAGCCAGGACGAGCGCCTGAAGGCGCTGGAAGCCTTCAAGAGCGGCGAGGTTGACCTGCTGGTCTGCACCGACGTGGCCGCGCGCGGCCTGGACATCAAGGACGTGCCGGCGGTGTTCAACCACGACGTGCCGTTCAACGCCGAGGACTACGTGCACCGCATCGGCCGCACCGGCCGCGCCGGCGCCTCGGGACTGGCGGTGACGCTGGTGACCGAGCGGGACGCGCGGCTGATGGGCGAGCTCGAGAAGCTGCTCAAGAAAAAGGTCGAGGTGCAGCCCCTGCAGCTCAGGGACGAGCGCTCGCCCCTGCGCCACGGCGACAGCCGTCACCGCGAGGGCACGCACGGTGCGCGCGGCGAGCGCGATGGCATGCGTTCGTCGCGCAACCACCGCCATGCGGCGCCCGGCTTCGTGCCCTCGCGCGACCCTTTCTTCGACCGTCCCTACGAGCCCGGCAGCGCGCCCGAAGCCGCGCCCAGCTGGGAACAGCCGCCGGCCGCCGCACGCCCCCGGGTGTCGTCCAACATCAAGCAGCGGCGCGTGCTGCCTGCGCTCTTCAAGGCGCCGCAGGCGAGCGAGGAAAACGCCGCCTGAGCGCGGGCCTTCAGGCGCGCGCCGCCCCCGGCACCTGGGCCTGCGCGCACTCAACCTGGAGGTGCTCGCGTTCGGCGAGCGTGTTGCCAAAGCGCACCGCGCTCAGGCTGCCACCCCAGACGCAACCGGTGTCGAGTGCGAGCAGGTCGGGGCGGCTCATCCAGCCGAGCGTCGACCAGTGGCCGAAAACCGTCAGCTGGCCCTGCGTCCTGCGTTCCGGCAGTTCGAACCAGGGCATGAGACCCGCGGGCGCCTGGCGCGCGCTTTCACTGCTGGAAAAATCCATCGCGCCCTGCGCCGAGCAAAAGCGCACGCGGGTGAGCGCGTTGACCACCACGCGCAGTCGGTCCATGCCCTGCAGGCCCTCGCGCCAGGCATCGGGCTCGTTGCCGTACATCTGCTGCAGAAACGACTGCCAATGCGCTCCGGTGAGCGCCCTCTGCACCTCGCCCGCGAGCGCCAGCGTTTGCTGCACGCTCCAGGGCGGGAGGACGCCCGCGTGCACCAGCAGCATGGTTTGGCCCCCATGGCGCACCTGCCGTGCAAGCGGCTGCTGGCGCAGCCAGTGCAGCATGGCGGTGCGCTGGGGGTGCGCCAGCAAATCGCCCAGGGTGTCGCGCGGCGACGGCGCGCGCACGCCCTGGGCCACGGCCAGCAGATGCAGGTCGTGGTTGCCCAGCACGACCTGCACGCTGCCCTCGAGCGCCATGCAGCGGCGCAGCACGGCGACCGAATCGGGGCCGCGGTTGACCAGATCGCCAAGCAGATAAAGCGTGTCGCGGCTGGGAGAAAAACCGATTAGCGCAAGCAGTCGCGCCAATGCCCGGTCACAGCCCTGAATATCGCCGGCACAATATAAAGCCATTGCCATCCCGTTCGTAAGTCTGCATGCCGATTGTGCACCGCCTGCAGAAGGATCCGGGTATTGCGTGGCAGTTGCACCTGGAAACTTGAAAATCAGGCTGGCAGCGGTGCATTTGCGGAGAAACTGGTCTTATAATCGCGCCGCATTGCCTTTCAACCCCAGGATCAACCATTCAGGATAATCATGACGACCAGTTACAAGGAATTGCTGCAGCAGCGCGAGGCATTGGACGCCCAAATCCGCGCCGCGCGTGAAAAGGAAGTCGCGGACGCGCTCGCCAGGGTGCGCCAAACCGTGGCGGAATTCGAACTTACCGTCACGGATGTGTTTCCCTCGGGTCGGCGCACGCGCGCCACTGGCAGCGTGAGCAAGGTGGCGCCCAAGTACCGCAATCCGGCCACGGGGCAAACCTGGACCGGCCGGGGCAAGCCGCCCAAGTGGATACAGGGTCAGGACCGCACGCAATTTGCCATTTGACGCAAGCCGCGGCCTCTTGCCTGCCCAGCCCGCCGCGCGCGGGCTTTTTTCTGCCCGCATTCTGGCGCCCGCCGCAAGGGCGATGCCCCTGCGGGCAGCACCGGCGCGGCCGGCGGGCGTACACTCCCAGCCTGTGTTGGATGCCCGAGGGCAGTGCATGCCGCAGGCCTGGCCCGACTTTCCGTTTTGCACTTACAAGGAGATCCCGAAATGCTTGCTGCCCCTGCAAAAGGACATGCCTTTGCTTCCACGATCAAGACGTTCAGCACGGCGTCGGGCAAGGAACACCTGTTTTTCTCCTTGCCCGCGCTGGCGCGCAAGTATCCCAACATCAAACGCCTGCCGCGCTCGATCCGCATCGTGCTTGAATCGGTGCTGCGCCATTGCGACGGCAGCAAGGTCACGGCCGAGCACGTCGAGCAATTGGCCAATTGGAAGCCCAATGCGGCCCGCTCCGAGGAAATCCCGTTTACCGTGGCCCGCGTCCTGCTGCAGGACTTTACCGGTGTCCCTCTGCTCGTTGATCTGGCGGCAATGCGCGCCGCGGCGCAAAGCGTGGGCGCCGACCCCAAACGCGTGGAGCCGCTGGTGCCGGTCGATCTGGTGGTCGACCACTCCATCATGGTGGACCATTACGGCACCAAGATGGCATTGACGCAGAACATGAAAATGGAATTCGCGCGCAACCACGAGCGCTACCAGTTCATGAAATGGGGCATGCAGGCGTTTGATACTTTCCGTGTCGTGCCACCGGGCTTTGGCATTTGCCACCAGGTGAATCTGGAATTCCTGACCAAGGGCGTGCACCGGCGCAAGGACGGCGTGGTGTATCCCGATACCCTGGTCGGCACCGACAGCCATACGCCGATGATCAACGGCGCCGGCGTCGTCGGCTGGGGCGTGGGCGGCATCGAGGCCGAAGCGGCCATGCTGGGCCAGCCGGTATACATCCTCACGCCCGACGTGGTGGGTTTCGAGCTCAAGGGCCAGCTGCGCGAGGGCGTCACCGCCACCGACCTGGTGCTCACCGTCACCGAGCTGCTGCGCCGCAACAAGGTGGTAGGCACCTTCGTCGAGTACTTCGGCGAAGGCACGGCCTCCCTGAGCGTGCCCGACCGCGCCACGCTGGGCAACATGTCGCCGGAAAACGGCTCCACGATAGGCCTGTTCCCGGTCGACGGACGCACCCTCGAATACTTCGAGGGCACGGGCCGCACCCGCGCCGAGATCGAACTCGTGGAGGCCTACTACAAGGCGCAGGGCCTGTTCGGCGCGGCGCGCGCCGGCGAGGTGGACTATTCGCGCGTCGTCACGCTGGATCTGGGCGACGTCACCCCCAGCATCGCCGGCCCGCGCCGGCCGCAGGACCGCATCGACCTGGGCGACGCCAAGAAGCGTTTTGCCGAGCTGTTCACCACCCCGATGGAGGTCGGCGGTTTCGCGCGCCCTGCCGAGGCCTTTGGCGAACGCGTGCACATCCAGCCGGCGGCTCCGATGGACGCGGTCGCCGAACCCGCGGGTTTCGACGTGGGCAACGGCGACGTGCTGATCGCCGCCATCACCAGTTGCACCAACACCAGCAACCCGGGCGTGATGCTGGCGGCCGGCCTGCTGGCCAAGAAGGCGGTGGAGGCGGGGCTGAAGGTCAAGCGCCACGTCAAGACCTCGCTCGCTCCGGGTTCGCGCATCGTCACCGAATACCTGCAGGAAACCGGGCTGCTGCCCTACCTCGAAAAGATAGGCTTCAACCTGGCCGGCTATGGTTGCACCACCTGCATCGGCAACTCGGGCGACCTCACGCCCGAGCTCAACCGGGCGATTGCCGAGCACGAGCTGGTCTGCGCCTCGGTGCTGTCGGGCAACCGCAACTTCGAGGCGCGCATCCACCCCAATCTCAAGGCCAACTTCCTCATGAGCCCGCCGCTGGTCGTGGCCTACGCGATCGCCGGCAGCATCAACGTGGACCTGATGAGCGAGCCCGTGGGCAAGGGACGCGGCGGCAAGGACGTCTACCTGGGCGACATCTGGCCGTCGAGCGACGAGGTGCAAAGGCTCCTCAAGCACGCGATGAAGGGCAAGGCCTTCCGCGAGAACTACGCCAAGATCGAAACCGAACCGGGCAAGCTCTGGGAGAAGATCAAGGGCGTGACCGGCCAGATCTACGACTGGCCCAGCAGCACCTACATTGCCAAGCCGCCGTTCTTCGACGGTTTTGCGCGCACCACGGCCGCCTCGGCCGCCGAAGCCGCCACGCGCGACCATTCGGTGCGCGGCGCGCGCGTCATGGCGCTGTTTGGCGATTCGGTCACCACCGACCACATCTCGCCCGCCGGGCGCATCAAGGAAAGCTCGCCCGCCGGCTTGTGGCTGAAGGCGCACGGGGTGCAGAAGCAGGACTTCAACAGCTATGGCTCGCGCCGCGGCCAGCACGAGGTCATGGTGCGCGGCACCTTTGCCAACGTGCGCGTCAAGAACCTGATGATCCCGCCGCTGCCCGATGGCTCGCGCGTGGAAGGCGGCGACACCATCTACCAGGGCGCGGGCCCGCAAAACGGCCAGAAGATGCCCATCTTCGACGCCGCCGAGCTCTACATGGCCAGCAACACGCCCACGGTGGTCTTCGCTGGGGAGGAATACGGCACCGGCTCCAGCCGCGACTGGGCGGCCAAGGGCACGCAGCTCATGGGCATCCAGGCGGTGGTGGCGCGCAGCTTCGAGCGCATCCACCGCTCCAACCTGATCGGCATGGGCGTGCTGCCGCTGCAGTTTCGCGGCAAGGACAGCTGGGAGCTGCTGAACCTGCGCGGCGACGAGGTGGTGGACGTGCTGGTGGACCGCAAGCTCAAGCCCCAGGGCAAGGCCAAGCTGGTCATTCACCGCGCCGACGGCAGCACGCAGGAGGTGCCGCTGGTGCTGCGCCTGGACACGCCGATCGAGGTGGACTACTACCGCGCCGGCGGCATCCTGCCCTACGTGCTGCACCAGTTGATCGGCGATTGACGGCGCGGGCGGCCTGCGCCCGCTGAGGGTTGCGGGCCGCGCGGTCGTCCGTACGTGGTCGCCGACCGCGCTGCGCGCCGGCGGCCGACCCCCGGATTTTCCATGCACCAGATCCTGATTGCAGGGGGCGGTATCGCCGGTCTGGCCGCTGCGCTGGCGAGCCACCGCGCGGGCTGGCAGGTGCGCCTGCACGAACGCGCCAACGCCTTTGGCGAAGTGGGCGCGGGCGTGCAGCTCGGACCCAATGCGGTGCGCTGCCTCGACGCCTGGGGCCTGGCGGCGCCCCTGCGCGCGCTCGCCTGCCGCCCGCCGCTGCTGCAGGTGCGCAGCGCGCTGGACGGGCGCGAGCTTGCGCGCATGCGCCTGGGGCGCGAGATGAGCGAACGCCATGGTGGCGACTACCTCACCATCCACCGCGCCGACCTGCACGGCGCGCTGCTGTCTGCCGTGCAAGACCTCACCGAGGTGCAATTGCAGCTGCAGCACGAGCTGCTGGATTTCACCGAGGACGACGCGGCCGTGCGTACCCGGCTGCGCTGCGCCGACGGCCATGAGCTGCAGGTGGAGAGCGACGTGCTGCTCGGCGCCGACGGCCTGCACAGCCGCGTCCGCGCGCTGCTGCCCGGCGTGGCCGGCGAGCTGCCGGTGGGCCACCTGGCCTACCGCGCGGTGGTCGCCCAGCAGGCCTTGCCCGCGCCGCTGCGCAGTCAGGTGGTCACCGCCTGGCTCGGGCCGGGGCTGCATCTGGTGCACTACCCGCTGCGCGCCGGCGAGCTGCTCAATCTGGTGGCCATACGCCATGGGCAGCCCCCCGCCGGGCTGCAGGGCTGGGACTGCGCGGCAAGTGAATCGCAATTGCTTGCCGCCCTGGACGGCACCTGCGCACCGCTGCAGGACCTGGTCCGGGCGGCGGGGCAAGCGGGCGGCGTCTGGCGCCTGTGGCCGCTGGCCGAGCGCGCGCCCGTGGCCGGTGCCCACGAGATGGCCCAGGGCCGCGTGGCGCTGGCGGGCGACGCGGCACATGCGATGCGCCCCTACTTGGCCCAGGGCGCGGGCATGGCCATCGAGGACGCGATGCAGCTGCAGCGCGCGCTCGCGATGGAGGCGCTGGAGCCGCCGCTGCGGCTGCGCCGCTACGCACTGGCGCGCTGGCAGCGGGTGGCGGCGGTGCAGCGGCGCTCGCGGCGCAACGGGCGCATCTTCCATGCCGTCGGGCCGGTGCGTCTGGCGCGCGACCTGTCGCTGCGCCTGCTGGGCGAGCGCATACTCGACGTGCCCTGGCTGTATCGCGGCGGGCCGGTGCCGAAAGGCGAATGATTTTTGTTGCACTGCGTCAGCGTCGGCACGCCCGATCGCGTTGAACGCGGGCGCCGCCCCGTGAACGGGCGGTGTCGGCACCGGCCGCGCCCCGCACGAATGAAGGTCAAATCCCGTTCTTGCGCTTTGCTGCCGGGCGCTACAAGCTATCATTTTGATGAACAGGAAGTCCCAATGAACCATCAGGAAAACGACCATCGCCAGGCCCCCGTGCGTCTGGCCATCGCCGGTTACGGCAACCTCGGGCGCGGCGTGGAGCAGGCCGTGGCCAAGAACCCGGACATGGTGCTCACCGGCGTGTACACGCGCCGCGACCCGGCCGGCGTGCATCCGGCCAGCGGCGTGGCCAGCTACCCCTTGAGCGCTCTCGCGCAGCACCGCGGCAAGGTGGACGTGCTCGTTCTGTGCGGCGGCTCCAAGGACGACCTGCCCGAGCAGACGCCCGAGTTCGCGCGCCACTTCAACGTGGTGGACAGCTTCGACACCCACGCCCGCATCCCCGAACACTTTGCCAAGGTGGACGCCGCCGCGCGCGCGGGCGCCACCACCGCCCTGATTTCGGCCGGCTGGGACCCGGGGCTGTTTTCCATCCAGCGCGTCATGGGCGACGCGCTGCTGCCCGACGGCGCCACCTATACCTTCTGGGGCAAGGGCCTGAGCCAGGGGCATTCGGACGCCATCCGCCATGTGCCGGGCGTCGCCGGCGGCGTGCAATACACGATTCCCGTGCAGGAGGCGATGCAGCGGGTGCGCAGCGGCACTCGCCCCGACTTGGCCACGCGCGAAAAGCACCGGCGCGAATGCTTCGTGGTGCTCAAGGAAGGCGCGGACGCCGAAGCGGTGCGCCAGGCCATCGTCAGCATGCCCAACTACTTCAGCGACTACGACACCACGGTGCACTTCATCAGCGCCCAGCAACTGGCGGCCGAGCATGCCGGCATGGGGCATGGCGGCTTCGTCATCCGCAGCGGCAACACCTCGAACCAGCTCAAGCACGTGCTTGAGTTCAGCCTGCAGCTGGACAGCAATCCGGAGTTCACCGCCAGCGTGCTGGTGGCCTGTGCGCGCGCGGTGCACCGGCTGCACCAGGCGGGCCAGCACGGCTGCAAGACGGTGCTCGATCTCTCGCCCGCGCTGCTTTCGCCGCGCAGCGGCGCAGAACTGCGCGCCGACTTCCTCTGAAGTCCTGCGGCCGTGGTGCCGAGGCGCTCAGCTGCGGCCCTGCCTGGCGCCGGCGCGGCGTTGGCGGTACTTCCAGGGGGCCAGCGGGCGCTTTTGCGCCCACAGGCCCCGCCGCTGCGCACGCGCCTGGCGCGCGGCCGCCGCCAGGGCCGGGTGGATGCGCGCCTGGCTCGGATGCACCCAGGCCAGGCCTGCCTGCACCTGTACCCAGGCAGCGTCCCGCCCCCGGCACTGCACCTGTGCCAGCGTGCGGCCGTACTTGTCGCGCCCCTGCGCCTGCACCCGGGCGGTCTGGCGCAGGCACAAAGCCGCCAGGTTCCTGCGCGCCTGCCGGCCCCAGGCCTGGCGCAGCTCCGGCGCGTCGATCGCGGCGATGCGCAGCTGCTCGCCGGGGCCGCCCGCGCAGCGCACGGTCAGCGAATCCCCGTCGCCCACGGTCATCACCATGCACAGCGTGAGCGCTGCAGCGACCAGCGGCATTTTTGAATGAAATCAGGCTCAAACGCCCGCCAGGCAAGCGCTTGCAGCTATTGAAAGAGGGGTTGTCCGTCTAGTCGGCACGGCCTTCGGCGCTGCCCGCGGCCTGCACCGTCATCTTGTCGGCGACGCCGGCGAACTTGCTGTACTTGCCGATGAGACCGACCATCTGGCCGTAGATGCGCGGCGGCGCGGCCAGGCATTCGCGCTGCTCCAGATAGTTGGCCTCGCCGGTGAAATTGCCCACCAGGCCACCGGCCTCGGTCACCAGCAGACCGCCGGCCGCCACGTCCCAGATGGACAGGCCGGTTTCAAAGAAGCCGTCGGTAAAGCCAGCGGCCACGTAGGCCAGGTCCAGCGCCGCGGCGCCCGGGCGGCGCAGGCCGTGGGTGTGCTGCATCACGTCGGCCATCATCTTCAGGTAGCCGGCGAAATCGTCGCCCGGGCGGTAAGGGAAGCCCGTGCCCAGCAGGCACTCGGACAGGCGCGTGCGTTTGGAGACGCGCACGCGGCGGTCGTTCATGAAGGCGCCGCGCCCGCGCGTGGCGGTGAACAGGTCGTTGCGCGTGGGGTCATAGACCACGCCGTGCTCCACCTTGCCGCGCACCGACAGCGCGATGCTCACGCAGTAGTAGGGAAAGCCGTGGATGAAATTGGTGGTGCCGTCCAGCGGATCGATGATCCAGACGAATTCGGAATTCTTCGCGCCGTGCTGGCGCCCCGACTCCTCGGCCAGAATGCCATGGCCCGGGTAGGCGGTGAGCAGGGTCTCGATGATGGCCGCCTCGCTCGCCTGGTCCACCTCGGTGACGTAGTCGTTGATCTGCTTTTGCGCCACGCGCACGGCTTCCACGTCCAGCGCGGCGCGGTTGATGATGGCGCCGGCGGCGCGCGCGGCCTTGATGGCCGTGTTGAGCATGGGGTGCAGATGGGACGACATGACAAGGAACAAACGGACGCGGCGATGCGCGAGGGCTGGCAATTCTAGTGCCTCGCGCCGCCGCGCGGGCCCGGGCGACAATCGCCGCCATGCGAACACGCTTTGTACTGGTTCAGACCAGCCACCCGGGCAATGTGGGCGCCGCCGCCCGGGCGATGAAGACCATGGGCTTCGGCGACCTGGTGCTGGTGGCGCCGCGCTGGCCCAACCTACTGCGCCGGGAGATTGCGATCCAGCGCGCCAGTGGTGCGCTCGACGTGCTCGAACGCGCCCGCGTGGTCGCCACGCTGGAGGAGGCGCTCGAGGGCATGCACCACCTGTGCGCCACCGCCATGACGCCGCGCGACTTCGGTCCGCCCACGCGCACGCCGCGCGAGCACTTCGATTTGCTATTGAACGAGGAGCTTGCAGCGCTTGATACGCAAGGGTTGGAGGCCGATTCAAGCAAAAATTCCACAAGCGACTTCGGCGTCGCCTTCCTCTTCGGCAGCGAGCGTTTCGGCATGGCCAATGCCGACGTCTACCGCTGCCACGTGGCGCTGAGCATCCCCACCTCGCCGCACTTCGGCTCGCTCAACCTGGCGGCGGCGGTGCAGGTGATTGCCTACGAATGGCGTCTGGCCCTGGGCGGCTTCGCGGTGCGCGATGCCACGCCCGCTGCGGCACTGGCCGACAGCGCGCAGCTGGCGGGCATGCTCGCCCACTGGGAGCAGGCGCTGACGCAGATCGGCTTTCTGGACCCGGGCGCGCCAAAGAAGCTCATGCCGCGGCTCAACCAGCTGTTCAACCGCGCGCATCCCACCCGGGAGGAAGTCCACATCCTGCGCGGCATCGCCCGGGCCATGCTCGATGCGCCGCGGCCCGGGGCCAGATAATCGGCGCCACCGCCAGACTGCGCAGACGATCCGCACGAGCCATGTTCCCCAGAATCCGTTCCGACATCCAATGCATCCTGGACCGCGACCCGGCTGCGCGCAACGCCTGGGAGGTCGTCACCTGCTACCCCGGCCTGCACGCGATCTGGCTGCACCGGCCCGCGCACTGGTGCTGGACGCACGGCCTGCGCTGGCTGGGGCGCTTCATCTCGCATCTGGCGCGCTGGGCTACGGGCATAGAGATTCACCCCGGGGCCAAGCTGGGTGAGCGTGTGTTCATCGACCACGGCATGGGCGTGGTGATCGGCGAGACGGCCGAGATCGGCGACGGCTGCACCATCTACCACGGCGTGACGCTGGGCGGCACCACGCTGTACAAGGGCGCCAAGCGCCATCCCACGCTGGGGCGCGACGTGGTGGTGAGCGCGGGCGCCAAGGTGCTGGGCGGCTTCGTCGTCGGCGACGGAGCCAAGATCGGCAGCAATGCCGTCGTCATCAAGCCGGTGCCTGCGGGCGCCACGGCCGTCGGCATTCCCGCGCGCATCATCGCCTCGCACAAGGAGCATGGGGCCGACGTGACCGAGGCGCAGCACGAGGAGCAGCAGAAGTTCAGTGCCTACGGCGTCACGCCCCAGCAGGCCGACCCGCTGGCCCAGGCGCTGCGCACGCTGGCCGATTCCGCTTCCGCCCAGGAGCGGCAGATCGCGCTGCTGTGGCAGGCGCTGCAAAAGCTCTCGGCGGGCGAGCCCGCGCCGGGCTGCGTACCGCCGCAGGCGCAGGTCAGCGGCCGCTGCGAGGCCGAGAAGGTCAAGGAGATTCTCGGCAAGTAGACGCGGGCCGCCCGCGCCGCTTCGCTACAATGCCGGGTTTTCCCAAGCAGCAGCCTGCCTGATACAGGGCGGGCGGCGCCCCCGGGCGCGTGAAGGCGAGGGAAAGCCCGCAAAACACACGCGAAGGTGCTGGTGGGGCCGCCCGGTCGGGCCGGCCGGGCATCTTCCACTCTGTCCGACGATGAGGAAGCACGATGGCCGTCACTGTTGAAACGCTGGAAAAACTCGAACGCAAGATCACGCTCAGCCTGCCGGTCCAGAGCATCAAGAGCGAGGTGGACGGGCGCCTCAAGCGCCTGGCGCGCACCGTCAAGATGGACGGCTTTCGCCCGGGCAAGGTGCCGCTGGGCGTGGTGGCGCAGCGCTACGGCTATTCGGTGCAGTACGAAGTGATCAACGACAAGGTCGGCGAAGCCTTTGCCCAGGCCGCCAACGAGGCCAAGCTGCGCGTGGCGGGCCAGCCGCGCATCTCCGAAAAGGACGGCGCGCCCGAGGGCGAGATGGCTTTTGACGCGGTCTTCGAGGTCTTCCCCGAGGTCAAGCTCGGCGACCTCTCGGGCGCCGAAGTGCAAAAGCTCAGCGCCGAAGTCGACGACGCGGCCATCGACCGCACCCTGGACATCCTGCGCAAGCAGCGGCGCACCTTTGCCCAGCGCGCCCAGGGCACGCCCGCCGAGGACGGCGATCGCGTCACGGTGGACTTCGATGGCAAGATCGACGGCGAGCCCTTCGACGGCGGCAAGGCCGAGGCCTTCCAGTTCCTGGTGGGCGAAGGCCAGATGCTCAAGGAGTTCGAAGACGCGGTGCGCGGCATGAAGGTGGGCGAGAGCAAGACCTTCCCGCTGGCCTTTCCCGAGGACTACCACGGCAAGGACGTGGCTGGCAAGACGGCGGACTTTCTGGTCACGCTCAAGAACCTGGAAGCGGCGCACCTGCCCGAAGTCAACGAGCAGTTCGTCAAGTCGCTCGGCATCGAGGGCGGCACGGTCGAGAGCCTGCGCGCCGACGTGCGCAAGAACCTGGAGCGCGAGGTGAAGTTCCGCCTGCAGGCGCGCAACAAGCAGGCCGTCATGGACGCCCTGTTGGCCCACGCCGAGCTGGACCTGCCCAATGCCATCGTCCAGGCCGAGATCGAGCGGCTGCTCGAAGGCGCGCGCGCCGACCTCAAGGCCCGCGGCATCAAGGACGCCGACAAGGCCGACATCCCCGAGGACGTGGTGCGCCCGCAGGCCGAGCGCCGCGTGCGCCTGGGGCTGGTGGTGGCCGAACTGGTGCGCGCCAACGAGCTGCAGGCCAAGCCCGAGCAGCTCAAGGCCCATGTGGAGGAGCTCGCCTCCAGCTACGAAAAGCCCCAGGACGTGGTCAAGTGGTACTACGGCGACCGCGATCGCCTGGCCGAGGTCGAGGCCGTGGTGGTGGAAAACAACGTCACCGACTTCGTGCTGGGCAAGGCCCAGGTCACCGACAAGGTCGTCAGCTTCGACGAATTGATGGCGCAGAACTGAGCCGGCCCTTCGGGGTGCGCATCAGATTTTGGGGCTTGTACCGGCCGGTGCAGGCCCCATCTGTTTGCGGATAGAGTAAAGCGAATTTGCTGGAGAACTGCATGAGTGCACAAGAGACGAAGGCCCTGGGTTTGATCCCCATGGTGGTGGAGCAATCGGGGCGCGGCGAGCGCTCCTACGACATCTATTCGCGCCTGCTCAAGGAGCGCGTGGTGTTCCTCGTGGGCGAGGTCAACGACCAGTCCGCCAACCTGGTGGTGGCGCAGCTGCTGTTCCTGGAGAGCGAGAACCCGGACAAGGACATCTCGTTCTACATCAACTCCCCCGGGGGCAGCGTTACCGCGGGCATGGCGATCTACGACACCATGCAGTTCATCAAGCCCGACGTCTCCACCATGTGCGTGGGCTTTGCCGCCAGCATGGGCGCCTTCCTGCTGGCCGCCGGCGCCAAGGACAAGCGCTATTCGCTGCCCAACTCCAAGATCATGATCCACCAGGTGCTGGGCGGGGCGCGCGGGCAGGCGACGGACATCGAGATCCACGCGCGCGACATCCTGCGCACCAAGGAGCAGATGAACCGCATCCTGGCCGAGCGCACCGGGCAGAGCTACGAGAAGATAGTGCACGACACCGAGCGCGACTATTTCATGACCGCCGACGAGGCCAAGGACTATGGCATCGTCGACCAGGTGATCGCCCGCCGTTCCTGATCCCGCAAGGCCTGCGCGCACGGCGTTTCCCCTGCGGGAAGCGCCGTTTTTATTTGAGTATCATCAGTTCACGTTATCCGTTTCAAGGCGTAGCTCCATGGCCGAGAAAAAAGGCTCTTCCAGCGAAAAAACCCTGTACTGCTCGTTTTGCGGCAAGAGTCAGCACGAAGTCAAGAAACTCATCGCAGGCCCATCGGTCTTCATTTGCGACGAGTGCATAGACCTGTGCAATGAAATCATTCGCGACGAACAACCGGGCTCCGACAACGCCCAGGGCGGCAACGGCGACCTGCCCACGCCGGCGGACATCAAGGCCAATCTGGACAGCTACGTGATCGGCCAGGAGCCGGCCAAGCGCACCCTGGCCGTGGCCGTCTACAACCACTACAAGCGCCTGCGCCACAAGGAAAAGGCCGGCAAGGAAGACGTGGAGCTGTCCAAGAGCAACATCCTGCTGGTAGGCCCCACGGGCTCGGGCAAGACGCTGCTGGCCCAGACGCTGGCGCGCCAGCTCGATGTGCCTTTCGTGATGGCCGACGCCACCACGCTCACCGAAGCGGGCTACGTCGGCGAAGACGTGGAGAACATCATCCAGAAGCTGCTGCAGAGCTGCAACTACGACGTCGAGCGCGCCCAGCGCGGCATCGTCTACATCGACGAGATCGACAAGATCACGCGCAAGAGCGACAACCCCAGCATCACGCGCGACGTCTCGGGCGAGGGCGTGCAGCAGGCGCTGCTGAAATTGATAGAAGGCACCATGGCCAGCGTGCCGCCGCAGGGCGGCAGAAAGCATCCCAACCAGGATTTCCTGCAGGTAGACACGACCAACATCCTGTTCATCTGCGGCGGCGCGTTCGCGGGCCTGGAGAAAGTGATCGAGGACCGCACCGAGGCTTCGGGCATAGGCTTTGGCGCCACGGTGCGCAGCAAGAAGCAGCGCTCGCTCTCCGAGGTGTTTCAGGATATCGAGCCCGAGGACCTCATCAAGTACGGCCTGATACCCGAGCTGGTCGGGCGCATGCCGGTGGTCGCCGCACTGGCCGAGCTTGGTGAAGACGCGCTCGTGCGCATCCTCACCGAACCCAAGAACGCGCTGGTCAAGCAGTACGGCGCGCTGCTCGAGATGGAAGGCGTGGAGCTGGAAATTCGCCCGGCCGCGCTCAAGGCGATCGCACGCAAGGCGATCGCCCGCAAGACCGGCGCGCGCGGCCTGCGCTCGATTCTTGAACAATCGCTGATAGGCACCATGTTCGATCTTCCGAATGCCGCCAACGTGGAGAAGGTGGTGGTCGAGGAGGCCACCATCGACGAAGCCAGGGCGCCGCTGCTGGTATACCGCGAGGCAGCGAAGAAAGCCTGAGAGTGGCCGGCCGCGGCCGCGCCATGCGGGCTGCCGGGGCCACCGGCGGCCCGGTCCGTGATCTTGGCCCTGCCCGTGCCGGCGCAGGGCCGTTTTGAGGAATTGCCCATGCCAGGACAGACGCCCCTGCCCGACGCTCCCCTTGTCTTCCCCCTGCTGCCACTGCGCGACGTGGTGGTGTTTCCGCACATGGTGATCCCGCTCTTTGTCGGGCGCAGCAAGAGCATCAAGGCGCTGGAAGCGGCGATGGGCGCAGACCGCCAGATCATGCTGGTGGCGCAGAAGGCCGCCTCCAAGGATGAGCCGCAGGCCGAGGACATGTTCGAGATCGGCTGCGTTTCCACCATCTTGCAGATGCTCAAGCTGCCCGACGGCACCGTCAAGGTGCTGGTGGAAGGCCAGCAGCGCGCGCGCCTGGTCGAGGTGAGCGACAGCGAGAGCCATTTCACCGGCGCGGCGCGGCCGCTGCTGGTGCCCGTGGTGGCGCGCGAGACGGCGGAGATCGAGGCGCTGCGCCGCGCGGTGATGCAGCAGTTCGACCAGTACGTCAAGCTCAACAAGAAGATTCCGACGGAAATCTCCGCCTCCATCGCCGGCATCGAGGATGCGGGCCGCCTGGCCGACACCATCGCGGCGCACATGCCCTTCAAGCTCGAGGACAAGCAGCACGTGCTCGACCTCACCGACGTGAAGGCGCGGCTCGAGAACCTGTTCGAGCAGCTCGAGCACGAGGTGGACATCCTCAACGTAGACAAGCGCATCCGCGGGCGCGTCAAGCGCCAGATGGAGAAGAACCAGCGCGACTTCTATCTGAACGAGCAGGTCAAGGCGATCCAGAAGGAGCTGGGCGAAGGCGAAGAGGGTGCGGACATCGAGGAAATCGCCAAGCGCATCAAGGCCGCCAGGATGCCCAGGGAAGCGCTCAGGAAGGCCGAGGCCGAACTCAAGAAGCTCAAGCTCATGTCGCCCATGTCGGCCGAGGCCACGGTGGTGCGCAATTACATCGACGTGCTCACCGGCCTGCCCTGGAGCAAGAGGACCAAGGTGCGCCACGACCTGGCGCTGGCCGAAGAGGTCCTGAATGCAGACCACTACGGGCTGGAGAAGGTCAAGGACCGCATTCTCGAATACCTTGCGGTGCAGCAGCGCGTGGACAAGCTCAAGGCGCCCATCCTGTGCCTGGTCGGGCCGCCCGGCGTGGGCAAGACTTCGCTCGGGCAATCGATTGCCAAGGCCACCGGGCGCAAGTACGTGCGCATGGCCCTGGGCGGCATGCGCGACGAGGCGGAAATTCGCGGTCACCGGCGCACCTACATCGGCGCCATGCCGGGCAAGGTGCTGCAAAGCCTGTCCAAGGCGGGCACGCGCAATCCGCTGTTCCTGCTCGACGAGATAGACAAGCTGGGCATGGATTTTCGCGGCGATCCTTCGAGCGCACTGCTCGAGGTGCTCGACCCCGAGCAGAACAGCAGGTTTGCCGACCACTACGTGGAGCTGGAATTCGACCTGTCGGACGTGATGTTCGTGGCCACCAGCAATTCCATGAACATCCCCGCGGCGCTGCTCGACCGCATGGAGGTGATACGCCTGGCCGGCTATACCGAGGAAGAGAAGACCAATATCGCCACCCGCTACCTGCTGCCCAAGCAGATGCAGGCCAACGGCCTGAAGGAGGGCGAGCTTCAGGTGCAGGAGGCGGCGATCGTCGATATCGTGCGCTACTACACGCGCGAAGCCGGCGTGCGCTCGCTCGAGCGCGAACTCTCCAAGATCTGCCGCAAGGTGGTCAAGGGGCTGCTGCTCGGGAAGCTCAAGCCGGGCGTGAAGGTCACGCCGAAGAAGCTGGCCGACTATCTCGGGGTGCGCAAGTTCGACTATGGCCGCGCCGAGCAGAAGAACCAGATCGGGCAGGTGGTGGGCCTGGCCTGGACCGAGGTGGGTGGCGATCTGCTCACCATCGAGGTGGCCACCATGCCGGGCAAGGGCGCGATTCAGCGCACCGGCTCGCTCGGCGACGTGATGAAGGAGTCGGTCGAAGCGGCGCGCACGGTGGTGCGTTCGCGCGCGCACATGCTTGGCCTGCGCGACGAGGTGTTCGAAAAGCGCGACCTGCACATCCACGTGCCCGACGGCGCCACACCCAAGGACGGGCCGAGCGCGGGCATCGCCATGGCCGTGGCCATGGTGTCGGCGCTGACCGGCATCGCGGTGCGCGCCGACGTGGCCATGACTGGCGAAATCACGCTGCGCGGCGAGGTCACCGCGATCGGCGGCCTGAAGGAAAAGCTGCTCGCGGCCCTGCGCGGCGGCATCCGCACGGTGATGATCCCCGAGGAGAACGTCAAGGACTTGCAGGAGATACCGGAAAACGTGAAGAAGGGTCTGGAGATCGTGCCGGTGCGCTGGATAGAGAAGGTGCTGGAGATCGCTCTTGAGCGCAAGCCCGTGCCGCTCACCGAGGAAGAGCTGGCCGCCGCCGCGGCGGTGGTGCCTGCGCTGGCGCCGGCCAGCGCCGCCGGTTCGGTGAAACATTGAGCCGGTTTTTCAGAAAGCGCAGAAAAATACCCTACAATCTCGGCTTCCTTGTGAAGCGCAGGCTTTGCTCGATGCGGGAATAGCTCAGTTGGTAGAGCGCAACCTTGCCAAGGTTGAGGTCGCGAGTTCGAGACTCGTTTCCCGCTCCAGAATCCTGAAATGAGGGGAGGCAAAAGCTTCCCCTTTTTTCTGAAACAGAGTGCGGCGCGGTAGCAAAGCGGTTATGCACCGGATTGCAAATCCGTCTAGCCCGGTTCGACTCCGGGCCGCGCCTCCAGAAATGTCCGTGCCGTCGCGTCCTGCGCATGGCACCGATGCGGGAATAGCTCAGTTGGTAGAGCGCAACCTTGCCAAGGTTGAGGTCGCGAGTTCGAGACTCGTTTCCCGCTCCAGCAGCCCAGCCCGGTGTTCCGGTGCCGCCTTGTCGGTGTGCCGGGACAAAGGCGCCGTTGCGCCTGCGGTTTGCCCTGGCGGCCCTTGTGCGTTAGCCTTGGCGGGACCTTGGGCGTCGCAGTTCTGCCCCGATGGTGAAATTGGTAGACACTGCGGACTTAAAATCCGCTGCCTTCCTGAAAAGGGGCGTGCCGGTTCGACCCCGGCTCGGGGCACCAAAGAAGGTTTTATGTCAGATTACAACGCTCCCTTTGAAATCCACGTCCACGGCCAGGTTCAGTTGCGCCTCGGGGTCGATTTCGCGCAGTTGCAAGACGCGCTCAAGCCCTTGTGGAAGTACGCCGGGGCCCGCTCGCTGGCCGATGGTTCTGTCAGCGCCTATGAAGAAGAGCCGGGCATCCAGTTCGAGCCCAAGGAACGCCTGTTGCAGATGTGCTGGACGGTGCGCGGCGATGAGGACTTTCGCCAGTCGCTCGACGAAATGTGCATGAGCCTGAACGAGATCGCCGACCAGGGCGCGGCCATCGAGGTGACCTTCTACGACACCGAGTTCGACGAAGACGAGGCCGAGGAGGCCGAGGACGAGAGCGAATCGCGCGACGACTTCCTGATGCTCTTCGTGGGGCCGACGCCCGCGGCCATCATGCAGGTGCAGCGCGACATGCTGGTGCAGGACGTGATCAACGTGATGGAGCGCCACTTTGACGCCGCCGAGCTCTCGGGCGTGGTCGCGGAGATCGACAAGCTGTTCACCGAGCGCTTCGACGCACTGGTCAGTTCACTTGATCTGAGCCGGCGCCCGCGTGGCACCGGCGGGCGTGGAGGCAGCAACCGCCGCCCACGTCACCTACACTGAAGCACGTGCTCGCGGGACTCTGCCATCTCGTCGACCAGAGCCACGGCTGAGCAGGCTTCGGGCGGCAAGGCCAGCCAGCGCGCCGCGGCCGCCTGCAGCGCGGCAAGGGAGCCGGTGGTGAGCAGGCGCAGCTGCTCGCCGCGCCCGCCCCTGAAGCCATCGGCCAGCGGCCCGTGTTGCTGCAGCTTGCGCCTTGCCTGGCGCGCGACCGCCGCGCCGGTTTCGATCAGCGTCACCTGCGGGCCGGCCAGCTCCTGCAGCATGGGCTGCACGAAGACGTAGTGCGTGCAGCCGAGCACCAAGGTATCGATCTCGCCTTCCTTGGTGCCAAAACTGCCCAAAGCGCTGACGTAGCGGGCGCAGAGCGCTCTCGTTCTTTCTAGCACTTCGTCGGGGGCAGCCGTCGGCAGCGTGGCTTGCTCTATGGCTTGCGCAAGTCCGTCGCAGGCCTGCACCGAAAAGCGTGCGAGCGTCCCTTGGCGTGCCAGCAGTTCGGCAAAGCGGGTACTTTGCACCGTGCCGTGCGTGGCGAGCACGCCCACGTGGCCGGTGCGGCTGCACAGGGCGGCGGGTTTGAGCGCCGGCTCCACGCCGACGATGGGCAGCGACGTGAAGTTTTCGCGCAGCGCACTGACGGCCGCGGCGGTGGCCGTGTTGCAGGCCACGACCAGCAGCTTGATCGCGTGCTCGTGCACCAAGCGCCGTGCAATCGCCAGGCTGCGTTGACGCACGAAGCGCTCGCCCTTCTCGCCGTAGGGGGTGTGCGCGCTGTCGGCCAGGTAGACGAAGCGCTCCTGCGGCAATTCCTCGCGCAGCGCGCGCAGCACGCTCAGGCCGCCGATGCCGCTGTCGAAGACGCCGATGGGCGCATGGCTGGGAGGGAAGGGCATGGCGCTGGCAGGCATGGAAGCGGGCAAGCATAGCGCCTTGGCGGCGCGCGCAGGCGACAGCGGCGCGGTCACTTGCGCACCACAATCGGATGCACGGGCCCGTGCCCGCGGCATTGAAGGAGGCAACCCATGAAGGCACGCAGCGTGCAGCAGCTCTTTGATCTTTCCGGCCGGACCGCGCTGGTGACCGGTGGTTCGCGCGGCCTGGGCCTGCAGATGGCGCGGGCCCTGGGCGAGGCCGGTGCGCGCATCATGCTCGCGAGCCGCAAGGCCGAGGAACTGGAGCAGGCCGCGGCCGAACTACAGGCGGCGGACATCGATGCGCGCTGGGTTGCCGCCGACTGTGCGCAGGAGGCCGACATCCAGCGCCTGGCCAGCGAGACGCTGCAGCGCATGGGCGAGGTGGATATCCTGGTGAACAATGCCGGCGCGAGCTGGGGCGCGCCGGCCGAGGACCATCCGCTCGCCGCCTGGGACAAGGTGATGAACCTGAACGTGCGCGGCTACTTTCTGCTGTCGCAGGCGCTGGGCAAGGCCAGCATGATCCCGCGTGGCAAGGGCGCGATCATCAACCTGGCCTCGATCGCGGCGCTGGGCGGCAACCCGCTGGCGATGAAGACGATCGCCTACAACACCTCCAAGGGCGCGGTACTCAACTTCACGCGTGCGCTGGCCGGCGAATGGGGGCACTACGGCATCCGCGTGAACGCGATCTGCCCGGGGTTCTTTCGCACCAAGATGGCCAGCGTGCTGATCGACACCGTCGGCGAAGACAAGATGAAGGCGGGTGCGCCGCTGGGCCGCCTGGGTGACGACGAAGACCTCAAGGGCCTGACGCTGCTGTATGCCAGCGACGCGGGCAAGCACATCACCGGCCAGTGGATGGCGGTGGACGGCGGCGTGAGCGCCATCATCGCGGCCTGAGCGCCCGTGTGGATGTCGGCGAGGGCGTCCAGAAATTTTGATGAAAAGTGGCTCAAACGCTTGCCTGACAAGCGTTGACAGCTAGTGTTTTTATAACTTGACACCAGGAGCGCGCCATGCCTCGCAACCAACAGATCGTGCTTGAGCAGCGGCCGCAAGGCGCGGCCGCCGTGGACAACTTCCGGCTCGTGGTGACCGAGACGCCGCCCCTGGCCGAAGGGCAGGTGCTGGTGCGCCACCACTACCTGAGCCTGGACCAGCGCGCGCTCACGCCGGGCGGCGTCGTCCACCATGCAGGTGCTGGTGCGCCACCACTACCTGAGCCTGGACCCCTACATGCGCGGGCGCATGAACGAGGGCAAGAGCTACGCCGCCAGCCAGCCGCTGGGCGAGGTGATGGTGGGCGGCACCGTGGGCGAGGTGCTTGAGAGCCGCCATCCGCAATACGCCGTGGGCGACAAGGTCGTGGGCATGGGCGGCTGGCAGGAGTACGCCGTGGTCGACGCCAACGCGCCGGGTGCGCTGCGCAAGGTGGACGCCAGCCAGGTGCCGCTGTCGTACTACCTGGGCGCCGTGGGCATGCCGGGGGTGACGGCGTGGTATGGCCTCACCCAGATCATCGAGCCCCAGTCCGGTCAGACCCTGACGGTGAGCGCGGCCACCGGCGCGGTGGGCAGCGCGTTCGCGGCGCTAGCCAAGGCGCGGGGCTGCCGCGTCGTGGGCATTGCCGGCGGGCCGCTCAAGTGCGCCTATGCGGTGGATGAACTGGGTTTTGACGCCTGCATAGACCACCGCGCGCATGGCGACCTCAAGGCCATGTCGCAGGCGCTCAAGGCGGCGTGTCCGGACGGCATAGACGGGCACTTCGAGAATGTGGGTGGCTATCTGCTCGATGCCGTGCTGCTGCGCGCCAATGCATTCGCGCGCGTGGCGCTGTGCGGAATGATCGCGGGCTACGACGGCCAGCCGCTGCCGCTGCTCAACCCGGCGCTGCTGTTGATCAACCGCATGCGCGTGCAGGGCTTCATCGTCAGTGAGCACATGCAGCTCTGGCCCCAGGCGCTGCAGGAGCTGGCCGGCCTGGTCGTGGCCGGCAAGCTGCGCCCGCGCGAGACCGTGACCGAGGGCCTGGCCAGCGCGCCCGAGGCCTTTCTCGGCCTGCTGCACGGCAAGAATGTGGGCAAGCAGCTGGTCAGGCTGGCCTGAGGAAGCGCACCATGATCGACGACTTCGCAGGCAAGACGGCCGTGCTCACCGGCGCGGGCTCGGGCTTTGGACTGGAGTGCGCGCGCATCGCCGCGCGCCGGGGCATGCGCCTGGTGCTGGTGGATGTGCAGCAGGAGGCGCTCGATCGGGCGGTGGCCGAGCTGGAAGCGCTGGACGTGCCCCTCCTCGCGCGCCGCGTGGACGTCTCCAGCGGCACGCAGATGCAGGCCCTGGCCGATGCGGTGCAACAGCGCTTCGGCGCGCCGCACCTGGTGTTCAACAACGCCGGCGTGGGCGCGGCCGGGCTGGTCTGGGAAAACTCCGAGGCCGACTGGCAGTGGGTGCTGGGCGTGAACCTCTGGGGCGTGATCCACGGGGTGCGCCTGTTCACGCCGCTGATGCTGACCGCGGCGCGCGCCGACCCGCTGTGGCGCGGCCACATCGTCAACACCGCCAGCATGGCCGGGCTGGTGAGCATGCCCAACATGGGCGTGTACAACACCAGCAAGCATGCGGTGGTGGCGCTGACCGAGACGCTGCACCAGGACCTGCAACTGGTCACCACGCAGGTGGGCGCCAGCGTGCTCTGCCCCTATTTCGTACCCACCGGCATAGGCCGCAGCGAGCGCAACCGCCCTGCGGCCCTGCAGGGCGCTGCGCTGACCACCAGCCAGCGCGTGGGCCAGGCCATGCTGGACAAGGCGGTGGCGCATGGCAAGGTCTCCGCCGCCGAGGTCGCGGCCAAGGTCTTTGATGCGGTGGCGCAGGGCCATTTCTACATCTACAGCCATCCGCAGGCGCTCTCCAGCGTGGCGGAGCGCATGCAGGCCATCGTGCAGGCACGCAACCCGCCCGATCCGTTCGCCAGCCGCCCTGAGGTCGGCGCGCAGCTCAGGAGCGCGCTGCGTACATAGGGCCAACCCGGCGCTATGCTTGGCAACACCATGTCGCCCTTGATCGATTCCTTCTGGCGCGCGGCCGGCTATTGCCTGATGCCGCGCGTCATCGCGCTGTCGCTGCTGCCGCTGGTGCTGATCGGCGTGGTCACGGCGGCGGCGGGCTACTTCTTCTGGGCGGGGGCGGTGGCCTGGATGCAGTCGCTGCTGGATGGCACGGCCTGGCTGGGCACGGTCTGGGGCTGGCTTGCCCACCTGGGCGTGAGCGACGTGCCCGCGGTGCTCGCGCCCCTGCTGGTGCTGCTGCTGACGCTGCCCGTGGTGGTTTTCGTCTGCGTGTTGGCGGTGTCTGTGCTGATGGTGCCGGCCATCGTCGATCTCGTGGCCAAGCGGCGTTTTGCGCAGATGCAGCGCCGCCATGGGGCGGGAGTGCTCGCGAGCATCTGGTGGTCGGCATCTTCGACCGTGGTGGCCCTGGTGCTGCTGCTGCTGTCCGTGCCGCTGTGGCTGATTCCGCCGCTGGTGCTCATCCTGCCGCCGCTGATCTGGGGCTGGCTCACCTACCGGGTGATGGCCTTCGATGCGCTGGCCGAGCATGCCAGCAGCGAAGAGCGCAAGACCATCTTTGCGCGCCACCGTGCGAGCCTGCTGGTGATTGGCGTGCTCTGCGGCCTGCTGGGCGCCGCGCCGGCGGTGGTCTGGGCTTCGGGCGTGGTGTTCGTGGCGGCGTTCTTCGTGCTGATTCCCGTCGCCATCTGGATCTACACCCTGGTGTTCGCCTTTTCGTCCCTGTGGTTCACCCACTATTGCCTGCAGGCCCTGCACCGCCTGCGCAGCCTGCAGCCGCCACCCGCGCCGGGGGCCGCGGTCACGAGCGAGCCGGTCATCGACGTGGCGGCGCGGCCGCTGGCGCCGCCGCCGCTGCAACCATGAGCCCGGACTTCGGCCTCCTCATCGTCGGCGACGAAATCCTCTCCGGCAAGCGTGCGGACAAGCACCTGCCCGCGGTAGTGCGCCTGCTGGGCGAGCGCGGACTGGCGCTGTCCTGGGCGCAGGTGGTGGGCGACGAGCCGCGGCGCATCACCGAGGTGCTGGCGCGCGCCTTCGCGGGCAGCGAGGTGGTTTTCTGCTGCGGCGGCATAGGCGCCACGCCCGACGACCATACGCGCCAGTGCGCCGCCCAGGCGCTGGGTGTGCCGCTGGTGGCGCACCGCGAGGCGCAGGCCTTGATCACCGAACGCATGCAGGATATGGCGCACGAGCAGGGCGTGCCGTTCGATGCCATGCGCGCCGACAACGTGCAGCGTCTGCAGATGGGCGTGCTGCCGCAGGGCGCGCGTCTCATCCCCAACCCCTACAACAAGATCGCCGGTTTTTCCTGTATCGGCGCGGCGGGCGCGGCGGTGCACTTCGTGCCGGGCTTTCCCGTCATGGCTTGGCCGATGATCGAATGGGTGCTTGAAAACACCTGCGCACGCTGGTTTCACCGCAACCCGCAAGCCGAGCATTCGGTGGTCTTGCATGGCGCCACCGAGTCCGCCCTCACGCCGCTGATGCAGCGCATCGAGGCCGAGCACCCGGGGGTGCGGGTGTTCAGCCTGCCCAGCGTCGATCACCCGGTGTACGGGGCGCACATCGAACTCGGCGTCAAGGGGGAAGCCGCCCGCGTGCCCGCTGCCTGGCAGGCGCTGCTGGCCGGCTTGCAGGCGCAGGCCATTGCGCTCGGGCCGCAAATCGAGCGCCGCTGCCCAAGCGCGGCACCTTAGAATTCCATGCTTTCGCCCACGCCATTTTCCGGGCGTGCGGCTCTGACACTCCAGGAGTTGCCTGATGGCCAAGACCGTCGCCGACGTGATGCGGATGGTGCAAGACAGCGAAGTGCGTTTCATCGATCTGCGCTTTACCGACACCCGCGGCAAGGAACACCACGTCACCATCCCCGCCTCCCATTTCGACGAAGACAAATTCGCCAGCGGCCACGCCTTCGATGGTTCGTCCATGCCGGGCTGGAAGGGCATAGAGGCCTCGGACATGCAGCTCATGCCCGACCCGCAGACCGCCAACATCGACCCGTTTTTCGAGCAGACCACGCTCATCCTGCAGTGCGACGTGGTCGAGCCGGGCGACGGCAAGGCCTATGACCGCGACCCGCGCTCCATCGCCAAGCGCGCCGAGGCCTATCTGAAGGCTTCGGGCCTGGGCGACACCGCCTATTTCGGCCCCGAGCCCGAATTCTTCATGTTCGACAGCGTGCGCTGGGCCACCGAGCCGGGCAAGGTGTTCTTCGAGATCGACGAATACGAAGCGCCTTGGAACACCGGCGCGCGCATGGAGGGCGGCAACCGTGGCCACCGCCCCGCCACCAAGGGTGGCTACCAGCCGGTGCCGCCGGTGGACAGCGCGCAGGACATCCGCGCGGAGATGTCCAGCGTGCTCGAATCGCTCGGCATTCCGGTGGAGGTGTTCCACCACGAGGTGGGGGGGGCCGGGCAGAACGAGATCGGTACGCGCTTTTCCACCCTGGTGCAGCGCGCCGACTGGACCCAGCTCATGAAATACGTGATCTGGAACGTGGCCGACTCCTACGGCAAGACCGTCACCTTCATGCCCAAGCCCTACGCCGGCGACAACGGCAGCGGCATGCACGTGCACCAGTCGATCTGGAAGGACGGCAAGAACCTGTTCGCTGGCGACGGCTACGCGGGTTTGTCGGATTTCGCGCTGCACTACATCGGCGGCCTGATCAAGCATGCCAAGGCGCTCAACGCCATCACCAACCCTGGCACCAACAGCTACAAGCGCCTGGTGCCGGGTTTCGAGGCGCCGGTCAAGCTGGCCTACAGCGCCAGGAACCGCTCCGCCTCGATCCGCATTCCGTACGTGGCCAACCCCCGTGGGCGGCGGGTGGAAGCGCGCTTCCCCGACCCGTTGATGAATCCCTACCTGGGCTTCGCCGCCTTGATGATGGCCGGGCTCGACGGGGTGGAAAACCAGATCCATCCGGGCGAGGCCGCCACCAAGGACCTCTACCACCTGCCGCCCGAAGAGGATTCGCTGGTGCCCACCGTCTGCGCCAGCCTGGAGGAGGCCTTGACGGCGCTGGATGCCGACCGCGGCTTTCTCACGCGCGGCGGGGTGTTTTCGGACGGCATGCTGGATGCCTACATCGAGCTCAAGCAAGCCGAGGTGCGGCGCCTGCGCATGACCCCGCACCCTGCCGAGTTCGACATGTATTACGCTTTGTGACGTCTGGCTGCAGGCGCCGCGGGCGTTTGGTCCATACTTGCCGGTCCCGACGTCCGCCCAATGCTGAGTCAAGGTTACGCATGAAAAATCCCCTGTTTGTCCTGCCCATCCTGGCGCTTGCGCTGGTGTGGCAGCCCGCGGGCGCGCAGGACCGCATCTACCGCTGTGGCAACGAATACACCAACAACGCCAGCGAGGCCAAGGAACGCGGCTGCAAGCTGGTGGAGGGCGGCAACGTCACGGTGCTGCAAAGCAGCCGGCCCGCCGCACCGGCCGCGGCCGCCCCGCCGGCGTCGGCGCCCAAGGTGAGTGCGGCCGACCAGAAGGCGCGCGATTCCGACCGCCAGGCCATCTTGCAGGACGAATTGCGCAAGGCCGAGGCCAGACTGGCCGAGCTGACCAAGGAATACAACAACGGTTTTCCGCAAAAGAGTGCGCTGGAGATGCGCAACGCCCAGGCCTACCAGGAGCGCACCGCGGAGCTCAAGGCCAACATGGACCGCGCCCAGGCCGACGTGGACGGCATACGCCGCGAACTCGAGCGCGCCAAATAGTCCGGCGGCGCGCGCCCCTTCAAGTCGAGCCCTGGGCCCGCAACTGCTGCAGCAGGCCGCGGCAGGCGTCTTCCACCAGATCCAGCACCCGCTCGAAGCCTTCGCCTGCACCGTAGTAAGGGTCGGGCACTTCGGTGCACGCCTGCGTGCTGCAGAAGTCCGTCAGCCGCGCGATGCGGGATGCCCACTGTGGCGGGCACAGCGCGCGCGCCGCCGCCTCGTTGGCGGCGTCCATCACCAGCACCAGATCAAAGCGCTCGAAGTCCTCGCGCACGAGCTGGCGTGCACGCAGCGCGGACAGGTCGTAGCCGCGCGCACCCGCGTGCCGGCAGGCGCGCGCATCCGGCGCGGCGCCGATGTGGTAGTCGTGCGTGCCGGCGGAATCGATCTGCAAGCGGTGCGCCAGGCCCGCCTCCCGCGCCATCCGGCGCAGCACGCCTTCGGCCGTGGGGCTGCGGCAGATGTTGCCCATGCACACCATCAGCACATGCAGGCGAGCGTCCCGGCGCGCGCTCAGGTCGGCAAGCGTGGGTAGCGACTGCATTGCGGGCTCAGGCATCGAGGGTCAGCACCACGGGGGCGTGGTCGCTGGGCTGGCGGTTCTTGCGCGGCGAGCGGTCCACTTCGCAGGCGCGCGCGTGGTCCTTGAGCGCTTCGCTCACGAGGATGTGGTCTATGCGCATGCCGCGGTTTTTCTGAAAGCCCAGCATGCGGTAGTCCCACCATGAGAAGGTCTGCGGCGCCTGCTCGAACAGGCGAAAGCTGTCGCTCAGCCCCAGCGCCAGCAGCGCCTGGAAGTGCGCGCGTTCCTCGGGGGTGTGCAATATGGTGCCGGCAAGCCCGACCGGGTCCCAGGTGTCGCGGTCGTCGGGCACGATGTTGAAGTCGCCCAGCAGCACCAGGCGCGGGTGGCGCGCCAGTTCCTCTTTTACCCATTGGTGCAGCGCCGCAAGCCAGCGCATCTTGTAGGCGAACTTGTCGCTGCCGGGTGCCTGTCCGTTGACGAAGTAGCCGTTGATCAGGCGCAGCTGCCCGCCCGGAGCATCCAGCGTGGCTGCGATGGTGCGTGCCTGCGGGTCCTCGAAGCCCGGAATGTTGCGCACCACTTCGCGCACCGGCGCGCGCGTGAGCAAGGCCACGCCGTTGTAGGTTTTCTGCCCGAAGCAGCTGCTGTGGTAGCCCGCCGGCCCGAAGGCGTCGTGAGGGAATCTGTCGTCGCCCAGCTTGAGCTCCTGCAGGGCCAGTACGTCGACCGGATTGACTTGCAGCCAGGCCAGCACCTGCGGCAGACGCACGGTCAGTGAATTGATGTTCCAGGTGGCAATTTGCATAGTTATCTTAACTAATTGTTTTTAATGGATTTTACGTTCACTATTTTCAATGAGGCCCCCAAAAAGGCCCCCATCTGAAAGCGCGGCACGATTTCCATGCACCAGAAGAATCCAACACGTATTCTGCCGGTCGCTAAGGGCAAGCATGGCATTGCCGAATACCTGCTTCTCAATGAGTCAACCGCCGGTCGGAGCAGCGCTACCCGTTTCGCCAGACCTGTAGCTCTGCGGGTCGTCGATCCAGCGCTGTAGGTCTGAAGGCGGCCAGCCGCAAGCTCGGCCGCCAAGGTGAACGGGGGGCGGAAATCTGCCTTCAGCAATGCGTCTGTAGACGGTAGCCCTGCTCAGCGCAGTGATGCGAACGACGTCGACCATTCTGAAGAAGGCCGGAGTAGGGAAGGTGGGGGCTGTGGCTGGTCGGTCTGCAGCATGGAGCGCCTGAAACATCGTGATTCCTCTTGACGTTTGTATGCACCGAAGAATGAATCACATCGTGTTTTTGGCATACCCAAGACAGCGCAGCCCAGAGAGCTGCGGCGTGCCGAGCTGGCCTGTGCTCCGCGTTCAGGCGCATGTCTGCTGAAGAATGCTGCGTTGGTCCGTTGGCTGGCCAAGAGTCAGCCAGATGTTGATCAGGGCGGCGGGCGATCTGATATGCCCGCATCGGCTGAAGCGCGCGCATCACGCAGCGCTTCGGTCTGTATGGAGCCGCTTCTCTTGAATCCTCGGTCTCCCGCGATGAACGCCTCCAGCATGTGCGGGATCAGCGTCGTTGCATCGACCGCCTCGCCATACGCCTGCGCGTGCAGCGCGGCGTAGCGGTCAAGGTCGGCCCTGAGGCTGGCCGGACAAGCAAAGATCAGTTTGACGCTCTCGGTTTTGGGCAACGGCCCTAGCCGCAGTTTCTTGGTCACGTTCATCGCATTGCTCCCCGATTGAAGAACAGTGGCTGGTACGGTCGCAACACCAGATCGCGGTTGACGATGATCCTCACCGGCAGGCCCGGCCGCTCGGTCAAGGTCGGCTGGATATTCATGTTGCGCCGGGTCATCTCCTGCCCCACCTGGTTGATGCTGTCCTGCGCGCTGTCGCGCCCGGCGATCACGATGCGGTTGCCGTCCTGGCGGTTCTCCGGCGCGGCCAGCTCGGCGCCTACGCCCAGCAGCGTCGTCAGCGCCGCGCCGGCAAAGACGCGATCCCAATGCCAATCGACGCCATCCTCCAGCCCGGAATATCCCGCCGGGTCAGTGCCCGCGAGGTTGTCGAGCTTCAGCGATGACGTGTCCGGCAGGATGATGCGGTTCCACACCACCTGCACGCGGCTCTGCCCGTAGCTGACCTGGCTGTTGTAGCGCCCGAGGATGCGCGATCCCTGTGGGATCAGCAGGAACTTGCCCGTGGCTGTGTCATAGACCGGCTCCGTCACCGTGGCGATCACGTCGCCCGGAAGATCGGACTTGATGCCCGTCACCAGTGCCCCGGCGATCACCGTTCCGGCCATGACCTGGTACGGCGAGGACGGTATTTGCAGATTGCCGGAATTGCGGGTTTCCGTAGAGCCGCCTTTCAGGAAAGCCTCTTTCTGGTCTTGCCGGTTCTGCACGGCGGTCGGGTCGGATGGTTGGGCCGCCGTTGAGGCCGGCCCGGCGGCCAGCGGGTCGAAGCCCGCCAAGGCGCTGCCGGGCGTAGCCGCCGCGATTTGGGCCGTGCCTGGCGCTGCGGCCTTGCCCTGAGCACCCGAGCGGAAGAACACCGACGAAGCCGCCGCCGCATCGGCCTCCTTGCGCAACGCATCCGCCGGATCATGCCCCGGTGGCGCATACGTCGGCGTCACCGGCTGCTGCGACTTCACGATGGCCGGGCCGAGATCGCCCGGCAGCGGTGGCCCCAGCTCGGGCACCTTCGGCGGCAGCTTCGAGTAGTCGGTCGGCAGGCCATCCAGCCCTTCGGACTTCGAGACGCGATCGACGTTGTAAAGCTCGGTCTGCTCGCCCGCGCCACGCTGATGCGGTTGCAGCGACCAGATTGTGGCTCCGAGCACGGCGACCGACAAGCCGCCGACGAGGATGGCCAGCGTGCGCCGATTCAGTCGTGTGACCGGACGCGGCTGGGCGCGCAGTGCCACTGCCTCGGGTGCGACCTTGCCCGCCTGCGGTGCAAGATCAGGGGAATCGTCCTGGTTCATGGTCAGTTCCTCCGCGTGCCACCCGAAACCCCGTCCGTGCGCTCGATCCGCACCACGTCGCCCTTGTCCCCGCCAAGACGCAGCTCGGCCGCACCGAACAGCCGATCCACGATGTAGTACGGCGCGCGGAAGCGGTAGTTCACCAGTTGCCCGTCGCCCTGCGCGCCAATGACGAATAGAGGCGGCAACTCGCCTTGGGCGATACCGGGCGGGAACTGGATGTAGACCTTCTCGCCATCGTCAAAGGCGCGCAGCGGCTTCCACGGCGGATTGCTGCCGCTGACAGCGTAGCGGAAACGGATCTTCTCCAGCGACAGGCCGGCATCGACCGGCGCGGCGGTGCTGGCCGCCTGCGCCTGGCGCTGCAAGGCCAACATCTTGTCCTTCGGGTATTCCCAGGACACCGACGCCATCCATGTCTTCTCGGTCGAAGTCAGCTCCAGCAGGTAGGTGCGCCGGCTGGTGGTGATGACCAGATTGGTCTTCAGGCCCGAGCGGATCGGCTTGACCATCACATTGACGCGCAGCGCATCGCCGCTGCCGCTCGATGTATCTCCGACGATCCAGCGCACCGTATCGCCGGCGGCCACCGTCACCAGTTCCTCACCGGGCTGGAGCGCGATCACCGTCACGCGGCCCACGGCCGCATAGACCTGATACAGCGCGCCATCGGTGAAGGGCCACACCTGAATTGCATTGACGTAGCCCTCGCGTGTCGGCGCGATGCGCGCCTCGGCGTTGGCACGAGCCACGCGCACGGTTTCATCGGCGGGTTCCGGCGTGGGCTTGTCATCCGGCACAGGTTTCATCTGCGCCGGCATCGGCAACACCTGCGGCACGGCCACCACTTCCACCGGCTTCGGCGGCTCGGGCAGCGGTTGGGCCCGCACCGGCTCATCGAGCGAGATGGACGGCGGTGGCTTGCCCTGCGTAGCGCAGCCCGCGAGGACAAGCAGCATCACAGGCAAGACGGATTTACGGAAAAGATCATTCATGGCTTGGCTCCTTCGTTTCCTTCCAGTTCGCGGCTCCACGACAGGCCGTTGACGTAAATGCCCAAGGGGTTCTTGCGCAGGCGCTGCTCGGTGCGCGGCGTCTGCTGCACGATGGAAGCCACGGCGTTCCAGCGCTCGGTGCGATCCAGCGCGCCGTTGACGAAGTGCGTCTCCGTCCAGCGCACGTTGAACGACGTGTCGCTGGCGCGGGTCACACTGGTGATCTGCACCGTCACCGACTCCTTGCCGATGCGCGCGAACGGATCGTTCACGCGGGCGTATTCGTTGAGCACGACTGCACCCTTGTCGGTTGTGTAGTCGTAAGCGTCGAGCCAGTTCTGCCGCACCACGATGGGGTCGATGGACAGGCTGCGCACCAGGCCGATGAAACGGCCCAGGTGGTACGCGATCTGCGCATCGCTGGGCCGGTACGGCGTGGCAGCTTCGCCGACAGCGCGTACCTGGCCCGCGTTGTCCACCTCGATGACGTAGGGCGTCACGATGGACTGCGCCGAGCGCCAGACCAGGCCGCCCGCCATCAGCACGGCCAAGGTGAGGCAGCCCAGTGCCATGAAACGCCAGTTCTTCGCCTGCACACGGGCCGAGCCGATGCGCTCGTCCCAGACTTGCGCCGTGGATTGGTACGGGGTGGCAGGCTGCGGCGTGTCGCCATAGCGCACCTGCGGTCTTTTGAATCGCATGGGAGTTCTCCTTGAGGATCAGGAATCGCTTCATTCATCGGTGTTGCGCAGGCTTGGCCCCTGGCTGGAGCTGCCGCCATCGCCGCCGCGCAGCGTGTGGGCGGCGGTCGTCGCGGCATGGGTGAGCTGTTGCCTGCGATGCAGGCGCTTGGCCCAGGCGGGTTGCGCAGTGGATGGGGTTGGCTCGTTTGCCGCCTGCGCGGCACCGGCCCCCGACGCCGATCCGGCGTCATCGGGCCGGAAGGCAGCGGCGACACACTCTTTCATTGAGCGTGCGCCCTCGGCCACCTTCTGCCCGGCCGCCTGCGCGCCGGTCTTGGCGACATTGCCTACGCCGGCGGCAGCACCCTTGAGGCCGCCACCAGCGGATGCGGAACCTGCCTGAAACGCCGACCGCGCGCTGCTGGCGGCTCCGGTGGCGGCACGCGCTCCACTGCCGGCCAGCTTGGCGGCAGCGGGCGCCATGCGCGCCCCGGCGGCTACTGCGCCACCAACGCCCGTGGCCGCAGCGCCCACGGCAACAGCAGCGCCGGCGGCGCCCAGCGCCGCACCGGCCATTGCACCTGCGCCGAGCTGCGGGCCGCCCGACACCAGTCCGGTGGCAATGCCCGGCCCAAAAATGCCCAGGGCCAGCATGGACAGCGAGGCCAGCATGATGACCAGCACCCGGTCGATGGAAGGTTCGGAGCCAGGCGGTATCCTGAATTCGGTGAACAGCCCCGAACCGATGCCCACAATGACGGCCAACACCAGAACCTTGATGCCCGCCGATACCACGTTACCCAGCACCTTCTCGGCCAGGAACGCGGTCTTGTTCCACAGCGCAAACGGCACCAGCACGAACCCGGCCAGCGTGGCCAGCTTGAACTCGATCAGCGTGATGAAGAGCTGCACCGCCAGCACGAAAAAACTGACGATGACCACCAGCCAAGCGAAGAACAGCACCACGATCATGTCGAGGTGGACGAACACCTCGGGGAAGCCTGCCAGATCACCGATCTGCTGAAGGATGGGCGCTGCCACATCCAGCCCTGTCTTTGCGAGCCACCCCGGTTGCAGGAAGCGGCCCATGCTCAGGGTCGAACCGCTGGCTGTCAGTCCCAGCCCAGCAAACGACCGGAACACGATGCCCGCCAGGGCATTGAAGTTTCCGATGATGTAGGCGAAGGCGCCCACGTAGAGCACCTTGCGGATCAGCTTGGCCATGACGTCCTCGCCCTGGCCGCTGGCATGGCCCATGGCCCAGAACAAGCCCGCCAGCGTCATGTCGATGACGATCAGCGTGGCCGTGAGGAAAGCCACCTCCCCCTGCAGCAGACCGAAGCCCGAGTCGATGTAGCGCGAGAACGTGTCGAGAAATCGGTCGATGACCGTCACGTCGTTCATGACCCGGCCCGTCAGTTGCCGTAGAAGTTGACGGTCTGGGGCGTGTACGGCGTGCCCGCGCCAAGAAAACGTCGCCGCACCTCGCGTCCGCGCTCCGTGGCCGCCGCCTGCCGCGCCAGTTCCAGCGAGGCCGCGCGGTCTTGCGTGATCTGGAGCCGCTGCGTCTGGATCGACTGCTTGGCCTGCAAGGCCAGCAATTGGTTCATGGCCTGCATCGCTTGCAGCGCGCCCTCGGCCGACTGGCTCTTGCCCACGAGGTCGGCCAGCACGCTTTCGTCGTCGCTCAGGTTCTGCGACGCCTGGGCCTGCATCGCTTGCAGCGCGCCCTCGGCCGACTGGCTCTTGCCCACGAGGTCGGCCAGCACGCTTTCGTCGTCGCTCAGGTTCTGCGACGCCTGGGCCTGCATCTGCATGGTGGTTTGCAGGCCGCCCAGCGTGTTCTTCCAACGCTCCTGCGCATCGAGGTACATCTGATTGCCGCTCACCGTGGCGGCGTACTTCTCGGGATACAAACGCGCGAACTCCCGGTCGATGCTCGTCACGTCGTAGGCCAGGCCCTTGGCCTGCGCGATCAGTCGCTGGGTAGTCGCCAGATTGGCGCGCAGTTGGCCGACCACGCTGGACGGCAGGCTGGCCAGATTGCGCGCCTGGTTGATGAGCATCTGCGCTTCGTTCTGGAGCTGGCGGATCTGGTTATTTATCTGCTCCAGTGTGCGAACCGCCGTGAGCGTGTTTTGCACCAGATTGGTCGGGTCGAGCACGATGTCGCCGACGCCGAACAAGGCATGGGCGGGTTGCGCGATGCCAAAGGCGAGCACGCAGGCGGCGGTCAACGCGGCGAGCTTGGGGGTATGCAATTTCATGGCCGGTTCTCCTGGGGGTGGTCAGCGATACGGAGGGAACCCGGCGCGAAGCCGGGGAACGAGGGCAGCAGGTCGGCCGCCCAATCGAGGCCGCGATGGCGCAGCCAGGCGCCCGCGAAGCCGGGCACGCCGGCGTCCTGCGGCACGCGGCCAAGAACCTCATCAATGGCGCGCTGGTCTTGCGGCGTGGAAGCGCCCGCGAAGGCCAGCGTCGCCGGCCCCAGGTCGAGGTCGAACACGCGGTTGCCGAGGCGGGATTGGTAGTAGTAGTCGCGCTTGGGCTGCGCGGTGGCGACGATTTCGATCTGCCGCCTGTTGAGGCCGAAGCCCTGATAGATCGTCTTGATCTGCGGCTCGGTTGCCTGCGGGTTGGGCAGGAAGATGCGGCTCGCGCAGCTTTCGATGATCGCGGGCGCGATGCTCGAATCCTTGATGTCGGCGAGGCTCTGCGTGGCGAAGATGACGCTGACGTTCTTCTTGCGCAGCGTCTTGAGCCACTGGCGGATGCGGGCCGCAAACACCGGGTCATCGAGGAACAGCCAGGCCTCATCGAGGATCAGCAGCGTGGGCGCCCCGTCGAAGCGTTCATCGAAACGCGCAAAGAGGTAATGCAGCACGGCCATGACGGCAGCCTTGCTGTGCATCAGCTCCTCCATCTCGAAGCACTGCACGTCGGCCATGCCCAGCCGGTCATGGTCGGCGTCCAACAGCTTGCCGTGGGCACCGCCGAGCACATACGGCGACAGCGCCTGTCGCAGCGCGTTCGATTGCAGCAGCACCGATAAGCCGGTCATAGTGCGCTGCTCCAACGGCGCACCGGCGAGGCTTCCCAGCGCCGACCAGATAGCCGCCTTCTCGTCGGGGCCGACCGCCACGCCCTCATGCAGCAAGCGGCCTTCGATCCACTCGGCCGCCCAGGTGCGATAGCCCTCGCGGTCGATGCGTGCCAAGGGCTGGAATGCGATCTCGCCATCCATCCCGAGGTCGTAGTGCTCGCCACCCAGGCCCAGGATGGTGGCGCGCATCGAGCGCCCCATGTCGAAGGCGAAGATGCGCGAGCCGCGATAGCGGCGGAACTGCATCGCCAGCGTGGCGAGCAAGACCGACTTGCCCATCCCGGTCGGGCCTGCGACCAGCGTGTGGCCCACGTCGCCGATGTGCGTCACCAGCCGGAACGGTGTGGCGCCATCGGTGCGCGTGACGATCAGCGGCGGGCCGTCGAGGTGGTCGTTCTTCTCCGGCCCAGCCCATACCGCTGACACCGGCATCATGTGCGCGAGGTTCAGCGTCGAGACGATGGGTTGCCGCACATTGGCGTAGGCGTTGCCCGGAATGGACGACAGCCACGCATCCACAGCATTGAGCGTTTCAGGGATGGTGACGAAGCCCCGACCCTGGATGACGCGCTCCACCATGCGCAGCTTCTCGTCTGCGACGGCAGCGTTCTCGTCCATGACGGTGACGGTCGCCGTCAGATAGCCGAAGGCGACTTGATCGCTGCCCAGCTCCTGCAAGGCGGCGTCGGCATCGGCGGCCTTGTTGTTGGCGTCGGTATCGACCAGCGGGCTTTCCTGCTGGAAGATCGTTTCGCGCAGCAGCGCGATGACGTTCTTGCGCTTGGCGAACCACTGGCGGCGCAGGCGTCCCAACTCCCGTTCCGCCTCGGATTTGTCGAGGCAGAGAAAGCGCGTGCTCCAGCAGTACGCAAAACCGAGGCGGTTGAGGTCGTCCAGAATCCCCGGCCAAGTCGAGGTCGGGAAGCCCCGCACCGACACCACGCGCAGGTGCTGGTCGCCCAGCATGGGCGCCAGGCCACCGACCAGCGCGGAATCGGTCAGCAGCGCGTCGATGTGGAACGGCACTTCGGGCACGCCGATGCGGTAGCGTCGCGTCGAGACGGTCGCGTGCAGGTAGGTCAACGTCTGGCTGTCATCGAGCCACGCGATCTCCGGCATCACGCCATCGAGCAGGTCGAAGATGCGATCCGTTTCAGCGACGAATGCGTGCAGCCGTTCGCGCCAATCCACGCCTTCGGTCGGCCGGTTTTCATACAGCAGGCCCGCAGCGCGAGCGCGAGATTCCACGGACGGCAGGAAGGCCAGCGTCAGGTGATAACCACTCTCGAAGTGGTTGCCGGACTCCTCGAAAGCGGCACGGCGTTCCGCGTCCACCAGCCACGACAGCGGTTCAGGAAACTCGGAGTGCGGATAGTCGGCGGCGGCGCGGCGTTCGGCTTCGATGAACAGCGCCCAGCCCGAACCCAGCCTGCGCAGCGCGTTGTTCAGGCGCGCCGATGTGGCGATCAGCTCGCCCTGTGTCGCGCTGTCGAGGTCAGGCCCGCGAAACCGGGCCGTGCGCTGAAAACTGCCGTCCTTGTTCAAGACGACGCCCGGCGCCACCAGTCCGGCCCAGGGCAGCCAGTCGGCGAGCAGCGCAGGACGCTGGCGGTATTCGGCGAGGTTCAGCATCGCGGCGTCCTCCCCTACACGTCCAGCAGCGACTGGTGCTTGATGTGCCGCGCGAACACGGCCATGAACTGCGGATCGACGCGCGCGCCCCATACTGCGAGCGAATGGCCGACGATCCAGAGCACCACGCCGGGAATCCACAGTTGCAGGCCCAGCCCGACAGCGGCGGCCAAGGTGCCATTGGCGATCGCCACGGTGCGCGGTGCGCCGCCCAGCAAGATCGGCTCGGTGAGCGAGCGGTGCAGCGGCACCTCGAACCCGGCCGCGAAAGTGTCCGGGCCGCTCATACGACGGCCCCGCCCGAGAAGCTGAAGAACGACAGGAAGAAGCTCGAAGCGGCGAACGCGATGGACAAGCCAAAGACGATCTGGATCAGCTTGCGGAATCCGCCCGACGTGTCGCCGAACGCGAGCGCCAGGCCCGTGGCGATGATGATGATGACCGCGACGATGCGCGCCACCGGACCCTGGATGGATTCGAGGATGGATTGCAGCGGCCCTTCCCAGGGCATCGAGGAGCCGGCAGCCTGCGCAGTGCCCGCAAGCAGCAGCATGAAGGCAGCGAGCATCAAGCCTTGCATGGCCGGGCGAGCCAGGCCATCCAACCGCGCGGGACTGGAGCGGCGGGAAAGCGGATTTACAGAAATACGGAAAGCATCAACGTGCGTCATGGCAGTTCTCCAGAGTTGTCAGGGGACAGAGAAGAAAGGTCGGACTGCGGCAGCAGCTCGGGAAACGGTGTTTCCAGCGCATCCGCCAGTTGGTAGCCCACGCCGTCGAAGCCATTGAGGCGGGCAATGCTCTCGATGCGGCGCTTGCGCCCACGCCCGGCGATATAGATCACGACGTTGACCGCCTCGGCGATCAGTGCACGGGGCGGATTCACCGCCACTTCGAGAATCAGTTGCTCCAGGCGCAACAGCGCGCCCAGCGCGGAGCCGGCATGAATCGTGGCGATGCCGCCCGGATGGCCGGTGCCCCACACCTTGATGAGATCCAGCGCTTCGGCGCCGCGCACCTCGCCGACGACGACGCGATCCGGGCGCAGGCGCATGGAGGAGCGCACCAGTTCCGTCATCGACACGACGCCCGCGCGCGTGCGCAGCGGCACGTGGTCGCGGGCCGCGCATTGCAGCTCCACCGTATCTTCGAGCACAAGCACGCGGTCGCCCGTGGCGGCAATCTCAGCCAGCAGCGCATTGGCGAGCGTGGTCTTGCCACTGCTTGTCGCGCCGGCAATCAGGATGTTCTGACGCTCATGCACGGCGCGCACCAGAAAGCCCGCCTGTTGAGCCGTCAGCATTCCGTCTTCGATGTAGCGCGAAAGTGGAATGACGCCCACGGCGCGCTTGCGCAAGGCGAAGGCCGGCCCAGGCGCTGCGGGTGGCAGGATGCCCTCGAAGCGTTCGCCGGTTTCTGGAAGCTCGGCGGACAGCAGCGGCTGGCCGCGATGCACTTCCGCGCCGACGTGGGCGGCGACAAGGCGGATGATTCGCTCGCCATCGGCCTCGGACAGCTCCACGCCCATCGGCGCGCGGCCCGAGGACAGGCGATCAATCCATAGCGTCCGGTCGGGGTTGAGCATGATTTCCACCACGTCCGGGTCTTCGAGCGCGGCGGCGATCAGCGGCCCCATCGCCGTGCGTAGCATCTGGATCCGGCGATCCAGCGAAGTGGCGGTCATGGACTGCCCTTCAATGGAAATTCGGGCGCTCATGACGCACGCTCCCACGCCTGCGCGTCCGCTGCCGCGTCCTCCATCCGCATGGGGTCGGGATGTAGTTCCTCCACCACGTCGCGCACCAGGCTGCGCCCGCGCAGCAGGTGGCGACCCAACTGCTCCACGAACTGCTCGAAGCGCGCCTTGCCCTGGGCGCGTGCAGCGTCCTGATGCGCTTCAGGTACGGGCGTGCTCACCGTGAGGAAGTAGCGGATGAACAGCGCCAGCGTTTCGATCTGGATGTTCTGGTCGCGCTCCATGCGCTCGGCCTGGCGCGACAGGCGATCCAGCCGCTTGGCAATGGCCGCCTCACGCTGGTCGGCAGCATCGGGCGACAGCCACGATGCGAGCGCCGCCGCGACGATGGACGACTTGGAAACGCCTTTCTTGGCGGCCAGCTCGTCCAGGCGCTTGGCGTGCTCTGGCTGGATGAACAGGTTGAGGCGGTAGTGGCTCATAGCTCGATTCCGTCGTTGGGGTTCAGCGATGCCAGCCGGGCCGTGCGCTGCATGGCCGGATCAAGCTGGCGAGGAAGGGGTAGCGGCAGATCGTCGTCATCGAGCAACGCGAGGTCGGCCGCGGACGCGGCCAACTCGGGGTCGTAGACGACGGCCTCAGTTAGTTCGGGCTGACGGCGTGGGCCGCCTTCATCCGTGGAACCCAGGCCATCGGCGGATGCCGTGGCCGGTGTGGCGGGCACGGCGGGGATCGCCAGCCCGCTCCAGTCGTCGGCCGCGATGGCGGCGCATCGGCGTACTGACTGCCTGCAAGCACAGGCGGCGGCAGCACGCGGTGCTTGAAGTTGGCGTCCGCGTAGTAGCGCAGCTTCTTGGCCTTGATGGGCGCCACGCTGGACACCATCACCACGGCCTCGTCGGGTGGAAGCTGCATGACTTCGCCTGGCGTCAGCAGCGGGCGGGCGGTCTCCTGCCGCGACACCATCAGGTGGCCCAGCCACGGCGCGAGCCGATGCCCGGCATAGTTGCGTTGCGCGCGCAGCTCGGTCGCGGTGCCCAGCGTCTCGGAAATCCGCTTGGCCGTGCGTTCGTCGTTGGTGGCGAACGTCACGCGCACATGGCAGTTGTCGAGGATCGAATGGTTCTGACCGTAAGCCTTGTCGATCTGGTTGAGCGACTGCGCGATGAGGAAGCTGCGGATGCCGTAGCCAGCCATGAAGGCCAAGGCGGTCTCGAAGAAGTCCAGGCGCCCCAGCGCAGGGAACTCATCGAGCATCAGCAGCAGCTTGTGGCGGCGTGTGATGCCATCGCTGCCATCGAGTGATTCGGTGAGGCGCCGCCCGATCTGGTTGAGGATCAGGCGAATGAGCGGCTTGGTGCGCGAAATGTCCGAAGGCGGCACCACCAGGTACAGCGACACCGGGTGCTCGGCCGCGATCAGGTCGGCGATGCGCCAGTCGCAACGCGAAGTGACTTCGGCCACCGTGGGGTCGCGGTACAGGCCCAAGAACGACATGGCCGTGGACAGCACGCCCGAGCGTTCGTTGTCACTCTTGTTGAGCACTTCGCGCGCGGCGGATGCCACCACCGGATGCGGGCCACCACCGTTCTCGTTCACGAGGTGCGGCGTGGTCATCATCCGGTGCAATGTCAGCTCGAAGGGACAGGCCGGGTCGCTGAGGAAGTTGGCGACACCGCGCAGCGTCTTGTCCTCGCCCGCGTAGAGCACATGCAGGATGGCGCCGACCAGCAGCGCGTGCGACGTCTTCTCCCAGTGGTTGCGCCGCTCCAGCGCGCCTTCGGGATCGACCAGAATGTCCGCGATGTTCTGCACGTCCCGCACCTCATGCGTGCCGCGTCGCACCTCCAGCAGCGGGTTGTATGCCGCCGACTTCGCATCAGTCGGGTTGAACAGCAGGCAATGCGAGAAGCGCGAGCGCCAGCCGGCGGTGATCTGCCAGTTCTCGCCCTTGATGTCGTGGATCACAGCCGACGCCGGCCACGACAACAAGGTCGGCACCACCAGGCCCACGCCTTTGCCCGAGCGCGTGGGTGCGAAGGTCAGGACATGCTCCGGGCCTTCGTGCCGCAGGTACTGGCGTTCGTGCTGGCCGAGGAACACGCCGGCCGGCTGCGTGAGTCCTGCCTTGCGAATGTCATCTGCGTTCGCCCAGCGTGCCGAGCCGTAGGTCGTGACCAGGCGCGATTGCCGCGAGCGCCAGATCGACATGCCGATGGCGACCACCACCCCCAGCAAGCCGCTGCCACCCGCGATGGCGCCGCCCGTGTCGAACACACGTGGCGCACAGGCGTCAAAAACGAACCACCACTCGAACAGCCGCCACGGGTGATAGATCGGTGTCCCGAAAAAATCGAACTAGGGCGAGCCAAGGCGTACTTGATAGCCAAGGGCCGTTGCTGTCCATTGTGTGGCGCCCCACACGCCGGCGATCACGATGCCGAATACCACGGCGATCTGACCGAACAGCACGTTCGTCCCTTGCATGACCTGGCCTCCGATTTCTCCTGCGCTGATTCCTCATGGAAGAAGCGGCACAACAACGTGCCGCAGGCGTCAGGATCGGTGCCGGATCAGTGCCGGTCAAAGACCGTTTTAAGCAGAAATGTCGAGCAAAAAGGAAGAATTAGCGCCGTAGCGAGCCAAGGCAAAACGCCGCAAACGCGGGCGCATTGCAGCGCGTCGAGCAAAAAGCGAATGGTGCGTGGCCCATCGGTCACGATCGGCAATTGGGCAGGTTAGAACTTGGGTGGTTCTTTCGGCGGTGTGTAGGGTACGTTGCCATTCCCGTAGAAGCGTTTTCGCGTGGCTTCTGAGACACGATTGCACAGCTCATCACCCATCTTGGCCCTCTCCAGCCTGCATTGCTCGCGCAGCGTCTTGAGGCGCTCTGGATTGGCAGCCAGCGATTCCACAGTTTCCATCGCGGCTGACTCGGGTTTGCCGCAGGCGACAAGAACAATGGCGGCGAATGCCGCAAGCATCACTGAATCACGCATCACACACCTCTCTGAATGGTGGCCGCATCACCGCCTGTCGAGCCGATAAGCTGCAACCGCTCGATGAAGCGCGCCAGCATCTGAGTCGGTTCAGTATCCCGGCGCAGCAGGTAAGTAGTCAACATCGGTGACCTGCCTGCCAAGGGGCGGGCCACCACGTTCAGTTCGCGACTGGATGCAATGTGCGCAGCGCCTGCCAGCCCCAGGGCCAGCCCAGCGGAAACCAGCGTCATCATGACCTCGAACGTCGCTACCCGTTGCGCGATCAACGGCTCCTGCGCTGTCTGCTGGCGCAGGAAGCGATCCACCTGGCGCGCGTGCCCTTCGCAGTTCGCCGGATCACCCAATGCCAATGGGTAGCGCAGAACCTCATCTAACGGAATGCGTTTGTAGACCAATACGGGGTGACGTGCCGGCACCGCCACCATCAGTTGATCGTCCCAGGCTGGTTCTACGAGGATGCCATCACCCGCGTCCTCGGCCATCGAGAATCCGGCGTCGTACAGGTCGTCATGCAGCCCCTTGATCTGCTGGGCCAAAGGCACCTCGAACAGCCGGATTTCCACCTCCGGGTCTTCTTCGCGGCTGTGCGCGAGCAAGGCCGGAAGGCGTGAAGGAGTGATGCCGTCGGACAAGGCGATACGCAACTGACCGTCGAACCCGTTGGCTGCGGCTTGCACACTGTCGCGCGCCTGCTCCAAAGCCGTGAAGACACGCTGCACATGCTCCAGGAACAACTTTCCAGCGCGAGTCAGCCGGGTGCTGCGCGTGGTGCGGGCGAACAGCATCACGCCCAGTTCTTCTTCCAACTCCTTGATAGCCCGCGACAGCGGTGATTGTTCGATATGCAATTTTTCGGCCGCGCGCGCAAAGTGAAGCTCCTCTGCGACTGCGATAAAGCAGCGAAGGTGGCGCAGTTCCATGAGTCAATCCTGTTGGTATTCCAAGCTAGCGTGGCCTGCGCATCAAGACGAAAGCTGCTGGAATCACGAACAGCGACAGCAACGGTGCAGTCACCATCCCTCCCAGCATTGGCGCCGCAATGCGGCTCATGACCTCCGAACCCGTACCACTGCCCCAGACGATGGGCACCAGGCCTGCCAGGATGACCGCTACAGTCATCGCCTTGGGCCGCACGCGCAGCACGGCGCCTTCCCGGATCGCATCCAGCAGTTCTTCCCGCGTTGGCCGTTGGCCGTCGGGGCAGCGCTCATCCAAGGCGTGCTTCAAATAGATGAGCATGACCACGCCGAACTCTGCTGCAACACCTGCCAGGGCGATGAAGCCGACGCCCGTGGCGATGGAGAGGTTGTAGCCCATCAGGTACAGGAACCAGATGCCTCCCGTGAGGGCAAATGGCAAGGTGGCCATGATCAGGCCGGCTTCGTCAAGACGACTGAACGTCAGGTACAACAAGACGAAGATGGTCAACAGAGTCGCCGGCACCACGACCTTCAGGCGCGCATTGGCCCGCTCCATGTACTCGAACTGCCCCGAGTAGGCGATGCTCACGCCTGGCTCCAGGTTGACCTGTTTCCCGACCGCATCGCGCAACTCGTTGGCTACCGAAGCAAGATCGCGCCCACGCACATCGACATACACCCATCCGGACGGCCGGGCGTTCTCGCTCTTGAGCATGGGAGGCCCATCGGTGATGGCGATGCGCGCCACCGTGCCCAGCGTGATCTGTTGCCCCATGGGGGTGAAGATGGGCAGTTGCTTCAGCCTTTCCGGTGAATCCCTCCATTCACGCGCGTATCGCAGATTGATCGGGAAGCGCGCCAGCCCCTCCACGGTCTCCGACACGTTTTCGCCACCGACGGCACCGGCGACGACCGCCTGGACATCGGCCACGTTCAGCCCATAGCGCCCCGCCGCCACGCGGTCGATCTGCACGTCCACATACCGGCCGCCGGTCAGCCGCTCCGCCAACGATGACGACACGCCTGGAATGCCCTTCGCGACCTGCTCCACCTCTGCCGCGATGCGATCGATCACATGCAGGTCGTTGCCCGTCACCTTGACGCCGATCGGACTCTTGATGCCGGTAGCCAACATGTCGATGCGGTTGCGGATCGGCGGAATCCAGATGTTGGACAGGCCGGGGATTTTCACCGCCTGATCCAGTTCCTCGACGAGCTTCTCGGGCGTCATGCCGGCACGCCATTGTTCTCGGGGCTTGAGCTTGACCGTGGTCTCGAACATCTCCAGCGGCGCGGGATCGGTCGCGGTTTCCGCGCGCCCGGCCTTGCCGAACACGGTTTCCACCTCGGGCACGGTCTTGATCATGCGGTTGCTGATCTGCAGCAGCTCGGTGGCGCGCTGCGCCGACAGCCCCGGCAGGGCCGAGGGCATGTAGAGCAAGTCCCCTTCGTCCAGGCGGGGCAGAAATTCGCCGCCGAGCCGGGCCAGCGGCCAGGCCGTGGTCGCCAGCGCCAGCACCGCGATCAGCAGCGTGGCCTTGGGCCGGCGCAGCACCCATTCCAGGCCGGGCCGGTACACCGCGATCAGCATGCGGGTGATGGGGTTCTTCTGCTCATCCGGAATACGGCCGCGAATCCAGTAGCCCATAAGCACCGGGATCAGCGTCACGGACAGGCCCGCCGCCGCCGCCATGGCGTAGGTCTTGGTGAACGCCAGCGGCCCGAACAGGCGGCCCTCCTGGGCTTCGAGGGTAAACACGGGAATGAAAGACAGCGTAATGATGAGCAGCGAGAAGAACAGCGCCGGACCGACTTCCTCCGCGGCCCGCGTGATCACCTCCCAGCGCTCCTTGCCTTGCAGCCGCTGATCCGGATGCGCGTGTTGCCAGGCTTCCAGCTTCTTGTGCGCGTTCTCTATCATGACCACGGCCGCATCCACCATCGCGCCTATGGCGATGGCGATGCCGCCCAGCGACATGATGTTGGCATTGATCCCCTGGTAGCGCATGATGAGGAAGGCCATCATCACCCCCAGCGGCAACGAGATGATGGCCACCAGCGCCGAGCGCAGGTGCCACAGAAAGAGCACGCAGACCAGCGCCACCACCAGAAACTCCTCCCCCAGCTTGATGGTGAGGTTGCGAATGGCGCGCTCGATGAGCGCGCTGCGGTCGTAGGTGGTGACGATCTCCACCCCCTGCGGCAGGCTGGCCTGCAGCTCGTCCAGCTTGGCCTTGACGGCGGCAATCGTCTCCTGGGCATTCTTACCCGAACGCAGGATGACCACGCCGCCGGCGACCTCGCCCTCGCCATCGAGTTCGGCGATGCCGCGCCGCATCTCCGGCCCGATCTGCAGCGTGGCCACGTCGCCCAGGCGCACCGGCACACCGCCGCGCGCCACCAGCGGCACGGCACGGAAATCATCCAGGGTTTTCAGATAGCCGCTGGCGCGCACCATGTATTCGGCCCCCGCCAGCTCCAGCACCGAGCCGCCAGTTTCCTGATTGGCGGCCACCAGCGCCGCGCGCACCTGCTCCTGGCTCAGTCCGTAGGAGGCGAGCTTGACCGGGTCGAGCACAACCTGGTACTGCTTGACCATGCCGCCCACCGAGGCTACCTCTGCCACATTGGGCAGGCTCTTGAGCTCGAATTTCAGAAACCAGTCCTGCAGCGCGCGCAACTGCGCCAGATCGTTCTTGCCCGTGCGATCCACCAACGCGTACTGGAAGATCCAGCCCACCCCCGTCGCATCGGGCCCCAGGGCCGGCTTGGCCGTGGCCGGCAGGCGTCCCTGAACCTGGTTCAGGTACTCCAGCACCCGCGAGCGCGCCCAGTACAGGTCGGTGCCATCCTCGAACAGGACATAGACGAACGAGTCCCCGAAAAACGAAAAGCCGCGCACCGTCTTGGCCCCCGGCACCGACAGCATGGTCGTGGCCAGGGGATAGGTGACCTGGTTTTCCACGATCTGCGGCGCCTGGCCGGGGTAGCTGGTACGGATGATGACCTGCACGTCGGACAGGTCCGGCAAGGCATCCACGGGCGTGCTGCGCACGCCCCACACCCCCCAGGCCGTAAGCATAGCCGTGGCCAGCAGCACCAGAAAGCGGTTCGCCACCGACCAGCGGATCAATTTGGCAATCATGGCTTGATCCCTTCGATGGCGGTGATCACGTAGTCCTCTCCCTGCTTGGAGAAGGTGAAGCGCACCTGTTGCTTGGGTGCCAGGCCTGCGGCGAGGCGGGGGTCGGCCAGCTTGAAGCCCATGGTCATGGCGGGCCACTTGAGGGCGGGGATGGCGTCATGCGCCAGCGTCAGCTCGGCAGTGGAGACTTCTTCCACCACACCGCGCACCGTGTAGGCCGGGGCCGCGCCATGCGCCCCATGCTCCGGCGTCGCCCCCGGCGATGCGGGCAACAGGCCGCGCAGGCTGGCCTCGGAGTCGATCAGGAACTGTGCCGAGGCCACCACCTGCTGCCCCGCCTCCAGTCCACCTTGCACCACGAGTTGGTCGCCGATCTCCGCCCCCAGCTGCACCTCCACGGGGTGGAATTTGCCAGGGCCATCGACCACATAGGCCAGGGCGCGCTTGCCGGTGCGGATGACGGCTTCGCTGGGAACCAGCAGTGCGGGCTGCTCGCGGCCCTGGAGCGTGATCTGGCCGGACATGCCGGCCTTCAGGCGCTGGCCGGGGTTGGCCAGTTCCAGCCGCACGCGCACCGTGCGGGTGTCGCTGTTGGCCTGCGGCAGGATGCTCACGATGCGCGCCTTCAGGACTTCGCCGGGAAACGCCGCCAGGCGCACCTGGGCCTCATGGCCCGGTTGCAGCGGGCCGCTTTGCGCCTCGGGTACGGCGGCCTCGATCCAGACGGTGGCCAGGCCATTCACGCGCGCCAGGCTGGCGCCAGCGGAAACGGTCATGCCCTGGCGCACCATGAGTTCGGCCACCAGGCCGCCCTGGGGCGCGCTTACGGTGTAGATGCCCCTGGGCTCGCCCGTGCGCTCCACCTGGGCCACCAGGGCCTGCGGCATGCCCAGCAGCAGCAGCCTTTGCCGGGCGGCCGTCGTCAGCGACTCGTCCTTGAGCGCACGCACCGCCAGGAACTCGCGCTGCGCCGCCACCCATTCGGGCAGCAGCAGGTCCGCCAGCGGCGCGCCGGCACCGATCACGTCGCCCGGCGCGCGCGCATAGACCCGCTCCACAAAGCCGGCGGAGCGCGCCTGCACGATGCTGACATCGCGGTCGTTGAGCAGCACCGTTCCCACCGCGTCCACATCGGAGCCTATGGCGCGCTGCACCACCTCGGCCGTGCGCAGACCCAGCGCCTGCACGGTCTGGGCCGATACGCTCAGGCCCACGCTGTCCTGGGCATCCTCGTCGGCATACTTGGGTACCAGATCCATGTCCATGAAAGGAGACTTGCCGGGCTTGTCGAACTTCTGCGTCGGCGACATGGGGTCGTACCAGTACAGCACCTTGCGCTCGGCCGCCGCGCCGGCTTGGGGCGCTGCTCCGTCCACAGCATGTGTGCTGCTGCGCCATTGGGACAGGCCCCAACCCGCGGCCACGCCGATGGCGATCAGCGTCAGGCCCGCGAGGGATTTTTTCAGAGAGTTGTTCATGGTTGTGAGATCCGTTAATCAGCGATCAGGCTGTTCAGGCGCGTCGTCACGCCATCGCGCTGGGCTTGCAGGTCGATCAGGCGCAGGCGCGTCTCCAGCACCTGGGCGCGTGCGCCGAGCACGGCGCTCAGGTCGCCCTTGGCGGCCCGGTAGTTGCTCAGAGCAAGCTCCGCTCGCCCCTGCGCCAACTGCAGCCCGGTGGACTTGAGGCGCTCGATCTGGCTGTCCAGGGCCTGCAGTTCGGCCGCGCTGTCGTCAAGCTCCTGCAAATGCCGCCGGGACACGTCTTCCTGCTCAGCTTCCAGGCGCTCCAGCTCGCGCTGCTTGGCCTGGATCATCGGGGTCTGGCGTCTATCCTTTTGCCATGGCAGATCGAACGTCACCTGGAACGACACCATGTCGCCCCATCGTCGATCGCGCCGGCTGTAGGCGAGCTCCCAGGACCAGTCGCCACGCGATTCCGACTGCGCCTCGTGGGACTCTGCCCGTGCGATGCTTTGCATGGCCGGGTACAGCGCCAGCTCGGCGTGGCTGGAGAGCTCGGTGCGCAGTTGTGCCACGGGCCGCACCAAGGCGCCGGTGTCGCCCTGCAGCGCCTCGTCGGCGCGTGGCCCCACCCACCGCCGCAACATGGCACGTGCCTTGGCCCGGTCGCGCTGCAGGTCGTCGCGCCGGTCCGACAGCGCCAGCGCCTCCTGCTGTGCGGCCAGCAGGTCGCCCGCCTGGGCCGACCCGCCAGCCACCCGCGCGGGCAGGCTGTCTTGCAGGCGCTGGTTCTCGGCCAGCAGTTCGGCGAGCAGTTGATCGCGCTGTTCCACGGCCTGCGCGGCAATCCAGGCCAGGCCGAGCTCCTGCCGTATCTGCAGGCGCTGCAAAACCAGCGCCGCGCGTTCGCGTTCCACGCGCGCCTGGGCGCTGGCAACCTTGGCATCGCGCTTGGCCTGGTTCGGCACCTCCTGCATGAGGGCGAGGCGCTGCATGGTCATGGGCTCGCGCGTCAGGCTCCAGCGGTCCATGCCGCTGATGGGGAAGTTTTCGAGGCCAACGGAAAGCTTGGGGTCGGGCAGCGTGCCGGCGGCCTTCTGCGCGGACTCGACCGCATCGATCTGCAATCGCTGCGCGGAAACGCGCGGGCTTTGCTGTTCAGCGATTTCCCGCGCTTCGGCAAAGCTGAGCGCGTAGGCCCCGCTGGAAGCGAGCATGCTGCCAGCCAGGGCGATGCTCACGATGCTCAGCCGATGTATCGGTGTGCGGCACGAGATCGCACACATGACGCCACGGCCAGGCGCGGCGCGACGCTCGCCGGGAGCGCCGGAGGAAGAAACAAGCATGATGGTCCTCGAAATTGATAGCCACGAAGTCACGTGTTCTGCCGTGCCAATGCACGGCCGGCACGACTTGGTGTGTCAATTGCGCAGGACTTGGAAAGTGAGATAGAGGGGGAGAGAGCCCGTTCGGTGGTCGAGCCACGCTGGGTCAGACCTGGCGCCGGTCGATGATTGCGGGTCGGGCACCACGGGAAGCAGGTAGGCAATCCAGACCGCATGGGCCGCCGCAATGGATGGAATGTCCAGTCCTTGCGGAGACGGCGCGGGCTTGCCGTCACCGCCGCAATGGGCACGGCACAACTGCGGAGACTCGTCGTCCATCGTCCCGGGCATGGCATGGCAATCCGGCATGGCGGACATGCCGGTGGCTTCGTCCATGACCATGCCCGCCATCTGCATCGATGCCGCGTGCGTATCCGCATCCTGCTTGGGGCAGGCATACATCGCCAGCGCCATCTGCGAGAACAGCAAGGCTACGATGAGGCCGCCGACAATCCGGCGACCCCATTGCGTGACGATGCTTCGGATGGAAACCATGGTGGGATGTTCGCTGTGCTGGATGTGTGACAACTTGCCGCGGATCAGAGAGCCGTCCCGGGAAAGAAGCGCCTTCGTGGCTCATCTACCCGCGGGCGGCCCAGTTACCGCGCATGCGAGGTCACCGAGATCCTGGATTCATGTCACCGGAATCCAACTTGTCGGCGCGTTTCGATCTCGGCCAGTCCGAGAACGCAAGCACGTACAGCGCGATCAGGTTGACCATGGGGACGATCATCAGCAGGCCGAGCCAGCCGGAAAAACCTGCCTTGGCAAAGATCTTCCAAAACGGCAGCACGATCACCACCGCACCCAGCAGCATCATCAACCAGTGGGCGCTAAACCACCACGCCATGTCGTTCATATACATTCCGTTCATCATGATCGGTAACCTCTCTTTGATTGTCTCGATGCGGGTTAGGCTCGCGCGCGCCGTAGCCGCAGTGCGTTGAAGATCACCGAGGCCGAGCTCAGGCTCATGGCCAGGGCTGCAATCAATGGAGACAGCAACCAGCCCGTGATGGGATAAAGCACGCCGGCGGCGATGGGCACGCCGATACCGTTGTAGATGAAGGCGAACAACAGGTTCTGCCGCATGTTGCGCACCGTGTCGATGGATATCTCGCGCGCGGCCGCGATGCCGCGCAGATCGCCCTTGACCAGGGTGACCTGGCCGCTGTTCATCGCCACGTCGGTGCCCGTTCCCATGGCCACGCCCACGTCGGCCCGGGCCAGCGCCGGCGCATCGTTGATGCCGTCGCCGGCCATCGCGACCACATGGCCCTCGCGCTGCAATTTCTCGACCAGGGCCAGCTTGTCGGCGGGCTTGACCTCGCCGTGCACCTCGTCGATGGCCAGCCGGGTGCCCACAGCCCTGGCCGTGGTGAGGCCATCGCCCGTGGCCATGACGATGCGCAGGCCGCTGGCGTGCAGGGTGTGGATGGCCTCGGGCGTGCTGGACTTGATGGGGTCGGTCACGGCCAGCAGGCCGGCCAGCTGGCCATCGACGGCCAGGTGCATGACGCTGGCCCCTTCGCCGCGCAGGCGCTCAGCATCGGTTTTCAGGGCGTCCACTTTGATGCCTTCCTGCTCCATGAGCGTGGTGTTGCCCAGCGCCAAGCGCCGGCCGTCGACAGCGCCGCGCACGCCGATGCCGCTGCCGGACTCGAAATCGTCGGCCTTGGTCAGGTTCAGCCCCTTGTCCCGAGCGGCGCGGACGATGGCATCCGCCAGCGGGTGCTCGCTGCCCTGATCCAGACTGGCGGCCAGGCGCAGCACCTCGTCCGGCGTGTAGCCGGGGGCGGCGACGGCGGTGTCGAAGGCCGGCTTGCCTTCGGTCAGGGTGCCGGTCTTGTCGACGATCAGCGTATCCACCTCGCGCATTTTTTCAATGGCGCCAGCGTCGCGGAACAGAATCCCCTGTGTGGCCGCACGGCCGGTGGCGACCATCACGGACATCGGGGTGGCCAGGCCTAGCGCGCACGGGCAGGCGATGATCAGCACCGCCACGGCGTTGATCAGGCCAAACACCCAGCTCGGCTCGGGGCCGAAGAATCCCCAAACGAAGAAGGTCGCGATTGCGATCAGCACCACCACGACCACAAACTTGCCGGCCACCACGTCGGCCATGCGCTGCATCGGCGCCTTGGAGCGCTGGGCATTGGCCACCATCTGCACGATCTGCGACAGCATGGTGGCGGCGCCGACCTTGTCTGCGCGCATGACCAGCGCGCCGCTGGTGTTCATCGTGGCGCCAATCAGGCCGTCGCCGGCGCGCTTGGTCACCGGCACGGGCTCGCCGGTGAGCATGGATTCATCGACGGCACTGCTGCCCTCGGTCACCACGCCATCGACGGGCACTTTCTCGCCGGGCCGCACGCGCAGCAGGTCGCCGACGTGAACATGGTTCAAAGGCACGTCCTCCTCGCTGCCGTCGGCATTGATGCGGCGCGCCGTCTTGGGGGCCAGGCCCAGCAGAGCTTTGATGGCCGCCGAAGTCTGCGAGCGCGCCTTCAATTCGATGATCTGACCCAGCATGGTCAGCGAGATGATGACGACCGCCGCCTCGAAATAGACGGCGACGCGGCCGTGGGCGATGAACGAGTCTGGAAACACGCCGGGCGCGAGGGTGGCGACCACGCTGTAGACAAAGGCGGCGCCGGTGCCCAGGCCGATCAGCGTCCACATATTGGGGCTGCGGTTGACGATGGACTGCCAGCAGCGGACGAAAAATGGCCACCCCGTCCACAACACCACCGGCAGCGACAGCACCAGCTCGACCCAGGTCTGGGTCTTCATGTCGAACCAGCCGAGGCGGTGGCCGAACATCGCCAGGATGGTGACCACCACGGTCAGCGGCAGGGTCCACCAGAAGCGGCGCTGAAAATCGATCAGTTCGCTGTTGTCCTCCTCATCCAGCGGAATCACCGGTTCGAGCGACATGCCGCATTTCGGGCAATTGCCGGGATGATCCTGCTGCACTTCCGGGTGCATGGGGCAGGTGTAGATGGTGCCCGCCGGGACCTCCATGGGCGCCGCTGCAGAAGCTGCCGGGGTCTGTTCGCCAGCGGCATGGCCGTGGTGATGGCGGCCATGTGCCGCTTCGCCCTCGGGCACCAGATGCATCTGGCACTTGGGGCAGCGACCCGGTTGCTTCTGCCGCACTTCTGAATGCATGGGGCAGACATAGAACATGTCGGAATGCGCATCACCCAAGGCAGCCGAATCTCCCTTGCCGTGCTGATGTATGTGATTGCTCATGTCAATGTCCTTGTGGAGTTTGGCTCGACCCTTGACCTGTTCAGCATGGCAAGGTCGAGGCTGTTTTTATTGGACGAATCTGGCTTGTTCTACTTTTTGTATGCTTGCCCGGCGGCTGCACGCGACGGCTAAACCGTCAAGGCGTAACGCTGATGCCGTTGGGCGTCTTACCCACCGGAACGGTTTTCACGACCTGATCGTCTTTCACATCGAGCACAGAAACTGAATTGGGGCGCCCTAGATTGCCATCACCGACCTTTTTTCCCATCATGCTCAGAACGCTTGAGAACAAGTCAGGGTTTTGAAACATCAGGCGAAACGCCTGCTCCCTCGCAGCGTCGCGGCCTTCGCGCAGTTGTCCCATCGCATGGGTTACTTCCCCTACGGCTTCACGCTCCCGCTTGATGAACGGGTGGTTCTGCGCAAGCGGTTGGCGGTTCTTGCTAAGCGACTCGGCCAGCAAGGCAACGCCGCGCATCCATGGACTGAACGCTTCAGAGAGCAAATAACGGCTGGTGCGCATCGGATGGAGCCACTTGAGCATTTCGGCTGTCCAGGGCGTGGCCAGCGCTTGCGCCCAAGGACTGACGAATGCCCGGTAAAGTGCTTCGTTGACCGTCGAGACTTGTTTCACTCGCTCAAAAGCTTCCTGCGGGTAATCCGTTTTCAGGTCTTGCACCTGACGGGGTTCGAAGCGGATGCTGTAGCTGGGTTTATGGCAGTCCGGGTCACCCGACGGATTGTCGATCTTCATTTCATAGAGGCCCGGGGCCAGCGCTTCAATGTCAGCCAGGCTCTCCAGGATGGCCCGGTGCTCTAAACGAGCCACCCTGGCAGAGACAAAAATGCCGAGATGGCCGACATGCGGGTTTGTGAGGTAGACGATGCGCTGCCCGGCTTGCCTGAGATTCTCTGTGTCGCTGTAGACAGCGGGGATCCATCCAAGCGCCTGGTGCGGTGGCGTGATGTTGTCGCCGTAGGATGCAAAGATGACGATTGGATTCGTGATCCGCCTCAGGTCAGCAGTGCAACCCTGGCAAATCCGGAAAAGACCTTGTTCAATCTGATTGCCGATGAACAGGTTCTCAACGATCGCGAGAATCTCTTCTCGGCTCAGGAAATAAAAACCGTTCCACCAGCGTTCGAACTCCAGAAAGCGTTCCTGCTCGCTGTCAACGTTGGTGAAGAGTTGGGCGTACTTTTCCCAAACGGCCTTTTCGGGCTTGAGGTTCTCGAAATTCTGCGCCAGCCAGGCCCCGTCGAAGCGGCCATTGCCCAGGTCGGCCGTCAGATGCGCCAACCAGCTGCCGCCAAGGAGCCCTCCGGAAAGACGCATCGGATTGACACCGGACTCACCGGCCCAATACGACAAGGGTGAGCCATTGAGCACCACCGGCCCGGCCAGACCGGCGCAGTCTGCGGACAGTAGCGTCACCGCCCACCCAGCCTGACAGTTGCCATAGAGCACAGGAGGCTTGCCAGGATGGCGTAGTGCGACCTCTTCGACGAAGCTCCGCAGCACATGCAACACGTCTGCCAGGGTCTGCCCCAGAGTCGGCTCCGGAAAGAAGATGACGAAATAAACCGGATGGCCTTCGCGCATGGCCATTCCAACTTCAGAGTCGCGCTTGAAACCGCCAATCCCAGGGCCATGGCCGGCGCGTGGATCTACGACGATGACCGGCGGTTTGTCAGGGTCGACGCAGTCGTCCCAGCAATGCGTGTCGATTTCGGTGATGCGCAGCAGTGCATAGTTGACTGGCCGCTCGAAGCGGCGCGCGTCCAGCAGCGTTTCGTGCTTGAAATCCAGAAGCGGCGGCAACCCGGCTCGCTCGTGCTCAAGCATGTTGTTCGCGCGCTGGCGAAGCGTGTCCCAGAAAAGTACCGTGCGTTCGAGGAAGTCCCGCTGGTAGTCGAAAAAGTCCAGCGCCGACAGTGCCTGAGTTGCCGGGGTCTGTTCGCCAGCGGCATGGCCGTGGTGATGCAGGTGATGGTTCATGCCCATGCCTTTGTGGAGTTGACTCGATTCTTTACCCTGCCATCGTGGCAAGGTAAAGCCTTTTTCCTTGTGGACGCATCAAGCCCCGCACTGGTCCATGCCCCGATGGCTAGCGGGACAAAGACTGGCGGTACTGGATATTGATTTCATCGTGGCGGCGCCGTATCTCTGGCGGCCATTGCGCCTTGATCCATGACAGCACGGCCACGATCTCGTCGTCGCTCAGCACACCGCCGTAGATCGGCATGGCTGTGCGGTAGTCGGGCTGATTGATCAACTGGGCCAGCCCCTGCTTGGTGATGGCGAACAACTGCTCGTCCGGGTGGTGCCAGGTGTGGCCGCTCGCGTCGTGGGGCGGCGCCGGCAGCAGGCCATCGGGCCCACGATCACGCCAACTGGGCTGCCCCTCGCTCCTGGCGCCATGGCAGGCCGCACATTGTTGGGCATAGATGCGGGCGCCGACACGCAGCACCTGGGGATCATCGGGACGCAGGCTGTGCACCGGCGCCGCCGCCTGCCGATTGCTGACGCGCAGAGAAAAATAGCCCGCCCCTGCCACCAGCAGCAGGGCCAGCAGTCCTGCGGCCCACAAGGCCAGCGGTTTCAACGTCATCGCAACTTCCTTGATTTCATGCTGATGGTCACATTCTGGTCATCGGATGCATCGCTCAAGGCTGGGCCCATGCGCCCCAGCGCGGAATGAAGCGTGGCACGTGGAGCGCATACTCCTGCCAGGCCTGTCCAAAACGGCGTGCACTCTCCTGCTCCTCGTTGTGCGCCAGGCGGGCATACATCACCACAAGCACCGGGAACATCAACAGCGTCAGCAAGGTCGGCCATTGCAGGAGAAAGCCGAACATGATCAGCACGAAGGCGATGTACTGCGGATGCCGCACCCAGGCATAAACACCGGTGCGCGCCAGCCGCCCCTGCCGCTGGGCCTCGTAGAGCACGGGCCAAGCCGCAGCCAGCAGCCAGAAGCCGCCGCCAATGAACAGGTAGCTGAGAATGTGGAACGGCCCAAGGTGCGGATCACCGCCCCAGCCGAACAGCAGCTCCAGCAGGTGACCGGCGTTGTGGTTCAGCAGGTCCACGCCCGGGACCTTCTGGCCCAGCCAGCCCGACAGGAAGTAGATGGTCAGCGGGAAGCCATACATCTCCACGAACAGCGCCACGATGAACGCTGTGAACGCCCCGAAACTGCGCCAGTCGCGCGCGCTGGCCGGCTTGAAGAAGCTGAAGGCGAACATGACGAAGATCGCCACGTTGACCACCACCAGAGTCCACAGGCCATACGACGATCCCGTGTGCTCCATGGCCTCAGCCCCTGTCGGAGTTTTGTCCAGTGCCCTGGCCAGTGGCTCCGGAGCCACCACCGTGGCCGCCATGACCACCATGGCCTTTGTGCATGAAGACATGCATCAGCGGGCAGGCCAGCAGGAAGGCATAGGGCCACCATTGCGCCAAGTGGGCACGGTGCTCGGTCCATAGAAAGTACCCGGCGGCAGCGCCGAACACGAGCAGGCCGATGGCATAGCGCGAGCGCCAGAACCCGCCGGTCTGCACACTCTGCGGATGGGATGCATGGTCATGGGTCATGACGGCCTCCTCACTTTGTGCCGGGAGTGGAGGTTTGCGGCATGGACATTCGATCCATCATCATCTGCATCATCGACTCCATCATGGCCATGCGCTTTTCCATCATCTGCGGGTCGTGCTGCATGCCAGCCATACCGGCGGGCGGGTTGCCCGATGCCATCTGGCCGTGCATCGACTCCATCATGCGCATGCCGTCCTGCATGGTCTTCATGTGTTCGGCCATCAATGCCTGCCGCTCCTGGGGCGTCTTGGCGGCGGCCATCTTCTCGTGCATGGCTCGCATGCGTTGTTCCATCGCGGCCATCATGGCCGGGTTCATGGCCTGCGATAGCGGTGCTGCAGCCGGCGCCGGAGCTGCCGCCGCAGGGGCGGTCGTTTCCGCTGGATGGTGGTCCTTGTGCTCGTCGGAGCCTTGCGCCAGCACGCCCACGGAGGCGGCGGCGACACAGAGACCGATCAGAGCATGACGAATGTGAACCATGATGCTTCCTTCTTGCGGTGGAGGGGGTGACTAGGGCTGCCGCGTCCGGCGGCACGGCGCGGTTGTGACTCTGCTCAGCGCGCGGGTTGGATGTCGGTGACAACCATCTTTCCACCTTCCTGGACGACCATGAATTGCACCTTGTCGCCGGGCTTGAGCTTGATGAGCTGACCCTTGTCGCGAACGGTGAAGACCATGGTCATTCCGGGCATGTCCAGGTTCTTGATGTCTCCATGCTTGAGGGTGATCTTGCCGTTATCCGGATCGACCTTCTTGACCTCGCCATCGGTCATGGAGTCCGACGCAGGCGCCGCCACCTGACCTTGACTGGGGCTGACCTGGGCATGGCCCGCCATCGGCAGGGCAACGCCCATGGCCAGGGCGGAGATGGTGAGCAGACGTTGGATGGTGGTCACGATGATCTCTGAAGGAATAATCGATGGGGGTTCCAAAGGACTTGCAAGATCAGTTCAGCGAGCAACCTCGACTTGCCCGACCATGCCGGCTTCAAGGTGTCCCGGTTCGGTGCAAGCAAAATCGACCTTGCCCGGCTGGGTGAACTGCCACACCATCGTGCCGCGCTGGCCGGGCTTAAGGTTCACCTGGTTAGGCTCGCTGTGCACCATGCCGGGATTGGCGCGCATTTCCTTGGCGTGCTCCTTCAATTCGTCCAGCGAGCCGAGCACCATTTCGTGCCTGATCTTGCCGGCGTTGCGCACCATGAAGCGCACGGTCTCGCCCTCCTTCACATTGATGCTGGAGGGATCGAAGCGCATGTCGTCGTTCATCACCACGTCGATCGTGCGCGTGACCTTGGCGGGGTCGCCGGGCTGGCCGAACATGGCGCTGTGCTCCGACATGCTCATGTTGCCGTGCGAGGCGGGCATGTCGTGGCCACCAGCGTGCGTGCCAGCAGCCAGCGCAGCTAGCGGAAACGCCGCAGCGGCAAACAGGGAAATGACGATGCTTTTATTCATTCAAACGACTCCTTGGGAAAAATCAGAACCAGAAACTCAAGCCCGCCAACCAGCGCGTCTGGGTGGCACTGCCACCCGAGGCGCGCACGAAGTCTCCCGTGCGGCCAAAGCTGTGTTGCCATTCGACGCCGATGTAGGGTGCGATCTGGCGCGTGATTTCGTAGCGCAGGCGCAAACCCGCACTGGCGTTGGCAAGGCCGCTGCCGATAGCGTTGACAGGATCGCTCTTGCCGTAGAAATTCCATTCGGTGCGCGGCTGCAGAATCAGCTTTTGCGTGAGAAGCCAGTCATAGCTCCCTTCGAGCCGCAGCGCGGTGCGGCCGCCACTGCCCAGATAGGCCGTGGCATCGAGCTCAAACCAGTAGGGCGCGAGGCCCTGCACGCCAGCCGCAAGCCACTGGCGATCCTTGCCTGTGCTGTGGTCGAAGCGCACGCCGAGCTGACTGTCCCAGAAGGCGGCGATGGCGTGGCCCCAGAGCAGTTCGGTGCGCGAATCCTGTAGCTTGCCCTGTGCGACGTCGCCCTCGGCCTTGATGACCAGGTGATTGAAGTCGCGGCCGATGCGCGCTTGCAGGTCATACGTCGTGGCGTTATCGCCGTGGCGTGCCCATGCGCGCTCCAGACGGTTGACCCTCAGGTTCGCAAAGCTCATCTGGTCGCCCAGTTGCAGGCGCGGCACGCCCGTGAACGAATACTTGCCGCTGCCGCGCTCGAAGCCGTCGGAATAGCCGTTGGGGTCGCGCGCATCGGCGGGCGGGCTGCCGCCTTGCATTTGCATTGCACCGTGGCCCATGCCAGCCATCGAGCCGTCTGACGCCGGCGCCGCGCCGTACTCCATCGCGGGAGCGGGGCCGCTGGCGGTACCTTGGGATGGCGCGGTGCCGTGATCCATTCCCGGCATGACGCCATGATCCATGGGTGGCGCGCCAGGATTTGCAGCCGGAGCGCTGCCTCGCATGGGCATGCTGCCGTGATTCATGGCAGGCGCTTCAGCTCCTGCTGGCGCACTGCCCGCGGGCATCGGCATGCCCCCATGATCCATGCCTGCCATGGACCCCGCCGCAGGCGCGGCGCTGGACTGTGCCGCAACATCGTGTGCGCCATGCGCATCGTGATCCTGAGCCAGAGCGGACGTGGCGGCGCTCGAGAGAATCAGGGCTGCAGCCACCGGCGCCAGCCGCAAGGCCACAGTGTGCGGGGTAAGTCGGTTCATTTTCAGGTTCTTTTTCATGCCACCACCACTTCGCGGAACATGCCCATTTCCATGTGGAACATCAGGTGACAGTGCCAGACCCAGCGGCCGAGCGCGTCGGCGCTGACGAGAAAGCTCACGCGCTGCGCCGGCTGCACGGGGATGGTGTGCAGCCGCGCGACGAATTCGCCTGAGGCGTTTTCCAGCTCCTGCCACATGCCGTGCAGGTGCATGGGGTGGGTCATCATGGTGTCGTTGTGCAGGATCACGCGCAGGCGCTCGCCATAGCGGAAATGCACGGGGCGGCTGTCGGTGAAGTCCAGGCCGTCGAACGACCAGGTGTAGCGTTCCATGTTGCCCGTCAGATGCAACTCGATTTCGCGCTCGGGCCCGCCGGCATAGAGCGATCCGCCGACGGTCTTGAGATCGGCCAGCGTGAGCACGCGTCGGCCGTTGCCGCGCAGTCCGACGCCGGGGTCATCCAGGTTGGTGCGCGGCATGTCCACGCGCATGTCGGCGCCGGGGCCCCATTCGGTGCGAGCGTGGCGCACGGCGGTGCCGGGCTTTTGCAACGGATTGGACGCCATGCTGTGCGCCATGCCGGGCATGCCGCCCATGGCCGACATGTCGTGCCCGCCGCCCATGCCCTGCATGCCGGCCATGCCAGCGTGGTTCATCCCAGCCATGGGGCCGTGGCCCATCGCCGCCATGTCGTGGCCACCGCCTCGCGCCATGCCGCCCATCATGTCGGCCATGGTGAGCCACTGCACCGCATCCAGCGCGGGCACCGGCGCGCTCAGGCCCGGGCGTACCGCCAGTGTGGCGCGCGCGTAGCCGGTGCGATCCATCGATTGCGCAAAGAGCGTGTAGGCATCGTCTTTGGGCTGCACAATCACGTCGTAGGTCTGGCCGGGGCCGAAGCGGAACTCATCCACCGTCACTGGCTCCACGTCTTGCCCGTCGGCCTGCACCACGGTGAGCTTGAGGCCCGGAATGCGCACGTCATAGAACGTATTGCCGCTGCCGTTGATGCAGCGCAGGCGCACGCGCTCGCCGGGCTTGAAGAGCGCCGTCCAGTTGGCGCCAGGCGCGCTGCCGTTGACGAGGTAACTGAGCACGGTCGAGGACAAATCGGCCATGTCGCTCGGGCTCATGCGCATGGCGTACCACATGTCACGCTCCTGCAGCGCCGCGCCCAGGCCCTGCTCGCGGACGTCACGCAGGAATTTGACGAAGGTGGGCCGGTGCTGGTTAAACACGTCGCCTTGCGCCTTGAGCTTGGCCAACGCGCGCATCGGGTCGGTGCCGGTCCAGTCCGACAGCAGCACGACGTGCTCGCGGTCGGCGCGAATGGTTTCACGATCGTGCGGCTCGACGATGAGCGCGCCATACAGGCCGGTCACCTCCTGCATGCCGCTGTGCGAGTGGTACCAGTAGGTGCCGCTTTGCTCCAGTGTGTAGCGGTAGGTGAAGGTCTCACCGGGCGCGATGCCGGCAAAGCTCACGCCCGGTACGCCGTCCATCTGGAACGGCAGGATGATGCCGTGCCAGTGGATAGACGCCGTCTCGCGCAGGCGGTTAGTGACGCGAATCGTCACGGTCTCGCCTTCGCGCATGCGCAGCGTCGGCCCGGGCAGACTGCCGTTGATGGTGGTGGCGATGCCCGTGCGGCCGTCGAAGTCGACGCGGGTTTCGGCCAGCGTCAGGTCGAAAACAGGGCCACGCAATTCGGGTGGCGTTCCCGTATGGGCTGCTGGCAGGTCTTGCAGTGCCCAGGCGGGCAGTGCGGCATCGAGCGTGCCCAATGCGGTACCCGCCGCCAGCGCCCTCAGAAAGCGCCGGCGCTGGATGGCCTGGCCTGGGGAGGCGGAAAAGGAAGGGGTTTTGAATCGCATGTCGCAGATTCTGAAGAGCCCGCCCTTTCAGCAAGATGTTTGCAACATTACATTTTTGTTAGCTTCATGTCGGCAGGCCTTACACGGGGCACACTTGCGCCAGAACCGCAAAGGAGCCGAACCGGTGAAGATATTGATCGTCGAAGACGAGCCCAAGACTGGCGAATACTTGCGCCAGGGCCTGAGCGAGGCCGGGTATGTCGCGGACCTGGTGCCCCATGGCACCGATGGGCTGCACATGGCCTTGCACGGTGCCTACGACCTCGTGATCCTGGATGTCATGCTGCCCGGGCTGAACGGCTGGCAGGTGCTGCAATCGCTGCGCGAGCGCGGCCTGCAAATGCCAGTGCTGTTCCTGACCGCACGCGACCAGGTCGAAGATCGCGTCAAGGGGCTGGAGCTTGGCGCCGACGACTATCTGGTCAAGCCGTTCTCGTTTGCGGAACTGCTGGCCCGCGTGCGCATCATCTTGCGCCGCGGCCCGGCGGGCAACGAAAGCACCATGTTACGCGTCGCCGATCTGGAGCTGGATCTGCTGCGCCGCCGGGTCTCGCGCAACGGCAGGCGCGTGGACCTGACGGCCAAGGAGTTCGGCCTGCTGGAACTGCTGATGCGACGCCACGGCGAGGTGCTGCCGCGTTCCCTCATCGCTTCGCAGGTGTGGGACATGAACTTCGACAGCGACACCAATGTCATCGAAGTGGCGATGCGCCGACTGCGCGTGAAGATCGACGAGGGTCACCCGGTCAAGCTCATCCAGACCGTGCGCGGCATGGGTTATGTGCTCGACGTACCGCAGGAGGAATAGGTGTTGTTTCGGGTTCGTTGGGGTCGGTTGCCGCTGACGCAGCGCTTGACCCTGCTCTTCACTGCGGTGGCGGCCTCGGTGGTGCTGGGACTGGGCGCTTTGTTTCTGGTCGAGACCGAGCGGCATTTCGTCGAGCTTGATCGGATGGCGCTGCAGGACAAGCAACACCTGATCGAGGAAATTCTCCGCAATGCCAGCTCGGCGGACGACGCTCGCCGCCGGCTGGCCGAGGCGCTAAGCTACCACCATGATCTCTACGCCCAGGTCCAGGATGGACAAGGAGCGGTGGTCTTTCAATCCCGAGGGTTCATCCCCACCATGCGCGGCGATATGCCCCTGCGCGCCGGTGAAAACAAGGTGTTTGGGGTGTTGCGGCACGACGGTGCCCGGTTCCATACACTGGTCTTCAAGGCCGCCCCTGCCTACTCCAGCACCCCCCTGATGGTCTGGATCGCCGCGGATACGGATCACCACACGCAGTTTCTCGACCGCCTGCGGCGCAGCTTGGCCTTGTATGTGCTCGCCGCCATCGCCATCTGCGGCCTGCTCTCGTGGTTCGCCGCGCGCCAGGGGCTGGCGCCCTTGCGCGACATGAAGTCACGGGCTGCCAAGGTGACGGGCCAGAAGCTCGGCGAGCGCATGCCCGTGCAGGCCGTGCCGGTAGAAATGGCCGACCTGGCGCAAGAGCTGAACCGCATGCTGGATCGGCTGCAGGAGGACTTCCAGCGCCTGACTGATTTCGCGTCGGACCTGGCGCACGAACTGCGCACTCCCATCAGCAATCTGTTGACGCAAACGCAGGTGGCGCTGGCGACCAAGCGCGATGCCGCAACCTACCGCGACATCCTGGCATCGAACGCCGAGGAATTTCAGCGTTTGGCGCGCATGGTGTCCGACATGCTGTTCCTGGCCAAGACCGAGCGCGGCGTGGATTTGCCGCGCGTGGAGAGGTTCTCCGTGCGCCAGGATGCGCTGGCGCTGCTCGACTTCTACGAGGCCGTGGCCGAGGAAAAGCGCATCCGGCTGCGGGTGGAAGGCGATGGCGAGATCGAAGGCGACCGCCTGATGTTCCGCCGCGCGGTTAGCAACCTGCTGTCCAACGCCCTGCGCCACGCGCCCGAGGCCGGTGACGTCACCATCCGCATCGCCGCCACCGCACAGGCCACGACGGTGGCCGTGGAGAACACCGGTGCCGACATCGACGCCAAGATTCTGCCCCGGCTGTTCGACCGTTTCTACCGCGCCGATGCTTCCAGGACCCATCCGGACACTGACGGATCGGGCTTGGGTCTGGCCATTACGCGCGCTATCGCCGAGGCCCACGGCGGCGGCGTCACGGCAAGCTCGGGTCAGGGACGCACCTGTTTCACCCTGGTGTTTCCACATCACATTGCAAAGCCTTCAAGCTGACAACAAACTCATCGGGCTGTCCAGATTCTGTTGGGGTGCGCTCCCTACGATGAACACATCTCCTCAGCGCCTAACCAAGGCATGGGAGATGCAAGTTTCATCCACCCTCGTTAGGAGCTTCAACCATGACCCAACAACGCCTCTCCCTTTCTTCGATGATCGCCGCCGCAGCCGCAGTGGCTGCCCTGGGCCTTCCAGGGATGGCCTCGGCAGCGTACGAGCATCCCGCCAACAACGAACAGGGCGTCATCGTTCATCCAGAACACTTCAAGAGCGAGAAAACGCGAGAGCAGGTCATCGCGGAGACCAAGGCTGCTATGCAGCAAGGCCGTCTTTCCTACGGCGAGAGCAACTACCCGATCCGCACGCCCGATGCAGGTCCTGGCAAGACGCGTGAGCAAGTGACCAACGAACTGCGCAGCGAGTCGCCTGCCGAACGCGACGCGCGTCTGCGCCTTTACTCCGCAGGTTGATTCTCCTGCTGCTACGTCGGCATCATTGGGCGGCCATTCAAGGGACATGCGAGGGCGATATCCGATGTCTCTTGAAACAGTGCTGCTTGTGACCATGCCCGGCAAGCGACCTCAAGCGCCACCTGCGCCAGAAACCGTAAAGCAAGAGCCTCGCCATGCCCCGCATACCCGTTGGTTCGCCTGGCGTGGACGGCTCCGCCGATAGCTGCCGGCGCGCCCCCAACGGCACGCTGCTGGTGCTGGTGGATCACAGCAGCCCGGGCATATGATGGTCGAATCGACTGGCCAGCTGGCGTCGCGGCTGGCGGCGGCTCCAAACGAATCAGGCACAGACCGCAGCGAACCGTCTCGGTTGGAACAGGATGATGGTCGATTCTTGGGGCGCGCCCAGATTGTGTGCATGCACCCGCGAGAAATCACCATTGAACTCTGGAGACCGTCACATGACGAACCACGAATCCCTCACCCGCCGCGACTTCATGAACGGCGTCGGCATGGGCACTGCGGCACTGCTGGCTGGTTTGCCGCAAGTCGAAGCCGCGCCCGCAATGCAAAGCGCAAGCGATACCTTTGAACCGGACGTTGCTCTGGAGTTGATCGCCCTACCGCGCAGTGTTTCGCTGCGACCGGGGCGAGCAACATCCGTGTGGTCGTACCAGTCGCGCGTGCTGAAAGGGGATCCAGTAAGCGTGCAGGCGCTACCCGACAGCTACCTGGGCCCGATCCTGCGCCTGCGGCGCGGCCAAAAAGTCCGCATCGATTTCATCAACCGGCTGGACCAGCCGAGCACCGTGCACTGGCACGGCCTGCACGTCCCCGACACCATGGACGGGCATCCGCGCTTTGCGATCGGGCGGGGCGAGCGCTATCGCTACGAGTTCGAAGTGCGCAACCGCGCCGGCACCTACTGGTATCACCCCCACCCCCACGGCCATACGGGCGAGCAGGTGTATTTCGGCCTTGCCGGCCTGCTCCTGGTGAGCGATGAGGAGGAGCAGGCGCTGCCGCTGCCACGCGGCCAATACGATCTGCCGATCGTCATTCAGGATCGCAGCTTCGACGACGGCAACCAACTCCGCTACCTCAGCGGCACCGGGCCGACTGCGCGCGGCAACGCATCCGGCGCGCCGTCTGCACCGGGCAACACGATGGGCGGTGGGGGAATGATGGGCGGCATGATGAGCCGCGGGGCCATGATGTCGGGCGGCATGGGCGACATGATGACGCGCATGATGGGGTTCCTTGGCGACACCGTCCTGGTCAACGGCCGCCCGGAGTCATTGATCGAGGTCGCCACGCACCCCTATCGGCTGCGTATCCTGAACGGCTCCAACTCGCGCATCTACAAGCTGGCGTGGCAGGACGGCCGGCCACTCACCGTGATCGGCACCGATGGCGGGCTGCTGGAGCGGCCGGTGCACAAGGACTACGTGATGCTGGCCCCCGCCGAGCGCGTTGAACTGTGGGCCGACTTCAGCAAGGACGATCTGGGCACGCAGCTCACGATGATAAGTCTTGCGTTTGAAGGCGCCATGGGGCGCATGATGGACATGATGGGTGGCGGCTCCATGGGGGACGCGATGGGCGGCTCGTCGCTGGCCGCTGGTGCACGGTTTCCGATATTCACGGTCAAGGTTGCGCGCAAGGTAAACGGGTCGCTCCAACTGCCCGATCGGCTGTCTGCGATCTCCTGGCCGCGCCTGCAGGATGCAGTCAACCGTGCGAAGCCAAGAACGTTCCGCATCACGATGGCGCAGATGCAATGGGGCTTCAACGGCCGCAGCTTCCAGATGACGGCTGTGGCGCCCACTGAAGTTGTGAAGCTGGGAACCACGGAGGTTTGGGAGTTCGCCAACGACGGCGGCATGATGACGATGGCGCATCCAATCCACGTGCACGATCAGCAATTTCAGGTGCTGGAGCGGCGCCACGGCGCGGGCAGCAGCGGCGTACGCGATGGCTATGTCGATCAAGGCTGGAAAGACACTGTGCTGGTGATGCCGGGTGATCGCGTGAAGCTCTTGATGCGTTTCGCCGACTATTCGGGGCTCTACCTTTATCACTGCCACATGCTGGAGCATGAGGATCTGGGCCTCATGCGCAATTACCGCATCGAGGCTTGAATGTCGGCCATTGGCTCCGGCGCGGTCTTCTGTTCATGGTCTGTTCTCTCTCAAGCCCGCTCCGCGGGCTCGATCATGGGACAGAACTTTCACTCATCGCCGTGTGCAGATTTCAGCGCCACCTGCTATTCCAGATGAGGTTGCAGCAGATTACTTTGAATCCATTCTGTTGGATCGTTTATGCTGGCCTCGCTAACCTCAGGACAGCCCAGGCTGCCGTCCAATTTCCCAAGACACCCCACCGCCGCGCACCGTCGCGGCGATCTGCTTTCCCAACTGCTGCTCGATCACCGGTTTCCACGGAACCAGACTGAATCCCATGCCATCGTCAAGCATTGCGTAGCGCCCACTGGCGAGCATCACGCTGCGCCGGTAGATGCCAGCCACGCGCTGCCCATCGGCTACGGGCCGATGTTCCAGGCCAGTTTCGGCGGCAATGGCTTTGGCGGCCTGCGCCAGTTCCCGGTAGCGCAGCGTGCCCAGCAGGTTGCGCGCCAGGATCACGCGCTGCCCGCGACGCTCTGCAAGCCCCTGTTCAGCCAAGAAGTCGGCGCGCTGCTGCATCGCCTGTTTGGCCTCGCTGCCAAAGCCCAGGTCGCCCAGGCCCGAGCCGCCGCCGATCAGTTGTTGGTCGAGCCAAGTGGCCCCCATCACGCGGGCCTGCCGCTCGATGGGCAGGTGCGATTTCAGTTCCACAGCCACGCCGCCCAGGCGCTGCGCGTCATACTGGCGGCCACGCTCGGGCAGATCGTCCGGCACCTTCCATAGCCCCTCGGCCACGCGCTCCACGATGCCGGCCCGGCGCAGGGCTTCGAGCCGGCGGACGTGGGCGGCGACGACTTCCTGCGGATCGCGGCCGGGCACGGCTTGACCCTGCGCAATTGCTAGGTGATGGTCGGTGCGGTACAGGCCATCGCTCGCCAGCGCGGCGATGTTCTTGTCTGCCGCCCGCACGTCGGCCGAACCCTTCACTTCCACCACGGCGCCGGCCGGATAGTTCACCAGTTCGTCGCGGGCGTTGAGCGCGACGTAGTGGGCCTTGCCGTCCACTCCGTCGATGACCAGATAGCCTCGGTCGCGCAGTTCGTCGGCCAGCCCCTTCGCGGCCACGCGGCCGAGGATGGTTCGGCCACTTCCATCGGCACCTTGGCCCGGCTCGAACACCGCCAGCTCGCGCGGCTCGCCACGCATGGCCCGCTGCATGGTGCGGATGATGTCGCCGCGCTCGCCCAGGGCGCGCAGCGTCTTTTCCGCATCGGCATGAACGGCCCAGGTGCCCGGCTGCATCTCGTCGGCCAGGCCCAGGCGCTGCAAGCGTTGCAGGCGGCCGATCAGCAGCAGGCGCTGGCGTTGCAGCCGCAGTTCGTTGAAGCGTTCGATCTGCACCCGGCCGTCGTCACCGGCCTCGCGCTTCAGCGTGCGATCCAGGCTCGTCCACCGCTCTTGCTCCACCTCGCGTTGCAAGGTCTGCTGGATCTCCAGCTCGGTGCGCGGCCCCAGCCATTCGGTCGCCAGTTCGGCGGCGCGATGGCGGAAGCCACCGGCGATGTAGTCGCCCGCGATGATGAGGTCTTTGCCGGTGTCGTCGCGCCCGCGCACGACGATGTGCATGTGTGGGTTGTCGGTGTTCCAGTGGTTGACGGCCACCCAATCGAGGCCCGTGCCCAGGTCGGCCTCCATCCGGCCCATGAGGTGCCGCGTGTAGGTGCGCAGGTCTTCCAGCTCGGCGCCATCCTCGGGCGAAAGGATGAAGCGGAAGTGATGCCGGTCATCAGCGCAGCGTTCCTTGAAGGCGTCGAGGTCGGCGGCATCGGTCTGCGGCCCGTAGGCTTGCCCCGGCTCGCCATCGCGGCCCACGCCATCGCGCTCGATGTATCGCAGGTGCTTGGCGAGCGATTGGGGGCTGGCCCGCTGCTGGTTGACCAGCAGCGTCTTGATGGTCACGCGCCGCGACATGGGCGTGAGCTTCGCCCCGGCGAGGCGCGCCGCCGTGTGGCCGCGCCCCAGGCGCGAGCCGGGCCGCTGGCCGGTGCCGGCGCCCTTGCCACGGCCACCAGGACGGCGCACCGTGGACTTGCCGCCGCTGGCCTTGCCCGCCTGCTTGAGCACCTTGGAGACGAAGCCCTGGCCCCGGTTCTTTTGGGGGTTGGAGCGGATGCGGAAATCATCGTCGCGGCGGTCGGTCATGGCTGCGCTCCCTGCAAGCTCCAGCGTGTCCGGTCGTGCGAAGCACGCGGACATGCCTGCATTGGCGCGGGCTTCGCGCCCCAAGCGGCACGGCGGCGAAGCCGCTGCGTGCCGCGCCACCCCCACGTGCAGACTGGCTTTGCGGCCCGACAGGTGCCGCACCCTTTTGTCTTGCCTTCCGCCTTTGCCCCTCGCTGGCACTCCGGGCAGCGGCGGCCCGGCGGCGCTGCTGCGCGAGCAGCCAGCGTGCCGGCGAACGCGGACACGGCCACAGGCCGGGCGCGTTCGAGGCAAGACGCCTGCACGTTGGAGGGCTGCGCCGGAGGCAGCGCGAAGTGCGGTGCGAATGCACCCGCACTGCATGCGCGACGACAAAGCGACGAACAGCAGAACGACACGCCCGATGGCACGATGAACTGCACGGCAACGTGCAGCGAGTCAGCAGCCATCATGGGCGGGACTCCAGCCAGACCTGATGCGCGACGCCGATCACGGCGGATGTGCTGACCGGCCCGAAATACCGGCTGTCGAACGACGCCGGGTTGGTCACACCGAGCAGGAAGAGTTCACCGGGCTCGAGGCGACGGCATTGCTGCCAGGATGGCAGCGGCCGGCCCCAGCGGTCGGCAGGCAGCACGGCGGCCGAAGGCACGCCGTCGATGCGGACGATGCGGCCAGTGATGCACACCTCCTGCGGCGCAACGGCGCCCACGCGCTTTAGCAGCGGCACGCGCGCCGGCAGGTAGCCGCGCTGCGCGGCCAGCGCGGCGGCGTCTGGCGGCAGCGCGGTCAGGACGATGCTGCCCACGGACAAGGAACGTGGCTGCGAGCCGGTGCCGTGGCCCAGCGGATCGACGCTATACCAGCCGACCGCCACGCTATCGGACGGGTTGTAGATCAGGCGCGGCAGCGGATGCACGAAGGACGCCCAGGCCAGCGCAGCGAGGCCGCAGGTGGATATGCCCGCCAGCACGAGGCGAGCGCGCAGGCGCGAACGAGGACGTGGCGGAATGCCCGCTGCACCGGCAATGGCGGATGGAAGCGTCATGGCAGTGCCCTCCCGATGAGCCAGGCGGCGTGCCGCTCTGCGGTGTATTTGGGCAGTGGCAGGCGCGCAGCGAGCCGGTTGGCGAGCGTGCGCCAGTACGCGGGCGAGACAGCGACGAGCGCGATGCCCAGCGCCTCGATGGCGTCGATGCGTTCCAGCACGGCACGGACCTGGTTCTCACCCTCGGCGTGCAGCAGCAGGCGCGCACCCGGCTGCACGCCAGGAATGCGCTGCGCCGCATCGAGCGGCGTGCAAGCCTGCATCATCATGAGCTGCCAGCGCACGGTGCCGTAGTCGTTGGCCTGCCAGCGGACACGGCACAGAACCGCGTTCGGCAGGAATACGGCGCAGCGCCGCCAGCGGTCGAGCCGGATGATGCGCGCCGGCTCGCCGAAGCGCAGATAGAGCTTGAAGCATGGCTCGATGTAGGCCAGCGCCACGCGCGTCAGCGGTGCGCTGGCAGGCTGGCCAGCAAGCGCGGCCGGTGATGGTAGCGGCGCAGCCGTGGCCGCGACAGCGGCAGACGAAGCGAATGCAATCATGGGGTGTTCTCCCTGCGGTGTTCTGGAAACTCGCGCTCCAGCAGGCCGCGCAGCAGATCGGCAACGGTCACGCCTTGCGTGAAGGCCGATACCTTGATGCGCGCCCGCATCGCGGGCGTGATGTCGAGGGTCAGGCGGGCGGTGTAGAGCTCGCCTTTGCCCAGCGCATCGGCGTCGCCCTGGCGAATCCACGCCTCGGCGTGCGGATTCGCAGGCGGACGCGCACCGATGCCGACGCGCTTTGCCGTGCGTTTGCTGTTCGGCAGCGGTTTCTCGGTCATGTCGGCCACCGCAGCAGTTCGTCCACCAGGGCGGTGATTTCGCGGGCGGCAGCGCTGTCGGGCGCCGTCTCGCGTGCAAGCCGCCCAGCGGCCACGCTGTCGGCGAACACGATGCGCTGATGCACTTCCGCGCGCAGCGCAGGGAGCGGCTGTTCTGCGAGCGCCTGGCGCGCTTCGCGCCCGATCACCGTGGTACTGACGCGCCGATTGATGACGAAGGCCGCGCGCAGCGCAGGCCGGAACACCTGCGCTTCGCGGATCAGCGCCACCATCTCGGCACTGGCCCACAGGTCGTAGGGGCTGGGCTGCACGGGGATCAGCACGTGCTCGGCCGCTAGCAGCGCGGAGCGCGCCAAGGCGGCAATGCGCGGCGGGCCGTCGATGACGACGTGATCGGCCCGCCTGGCGAGTTCTGGCGCTTCCTGATGCAGCGTTTCGCGTGCAAGGCCCACGGCGCTGAACAGCCGTGGCAAGCCTTGCTGGCTTCTGCGCTGTGTCCAGTCCAGCGATGAACCCTGTGGGTCAGCGTCCAGCAGGATGACGTGCTGGCCGCGCATCGCCAGCTCGCCGGCGATGTGCGTGGCGAGCGTGGTTTTGCCCACGCCGCCTTTCTGGTTGAGCAGAGCGACGATCATGGCGCGGCCCTCCGTGTTGGAAAGCCGGGCTGTCGCTGCCGCCGCATTTGTGGCCGCGTGGCGGTTGTCCACCGCAGCGGCGCTTCTCTACCAAAAGTTAGAGATTTAGAAGTTAGGTAGTTAGAGAGCGCGGAAACCCAACGCTGGCACGGGTTTGCGGTCGATCGGCACGCCTGATAGCACGATAGTCCCACGCCTGATAGCACGATACCCCGTACGCCTGATAGCACGACACCATTCACAGGCTGTCCCGGAGTTATCCCCGTGCCGTCTGCGGCACGGGCCGGAAGGTCAGCAGCTCCATGCCGTTGTCCGGCATCCGATCGATGCCCAGGACGTAGCCGGGCAGCGACTGCCGCGCGACCAGCGCGCGCAGGTCGCAGGCGAAGTCGTAAGGCTTCGCGGTGCTGCCCGATTTCTGATGCAGGTAGCGAAAGTCGAACTGCCAGCCGTATGCCTGCTTGCCGCCGTGCTTGCGCACCAGGCGGTACAGCCAGCGCTCGATGCCGCCCGTCAGCCGGAAATACGCTGGGTCGATGGTCAGCACCAGGGCGGCGTCGAACACGCCCGCATAGAACCAGTCCGGCAGGATCAGCTCGATGCCCAGCGGCGTGCCGCTGGCATCGACCAGTTCCTTCCATTCGTTGATCCACGAGAAGCGGTGCAGGCGCCGCCCGGTCGTCTCGCGGATGGACGTGGCCACCGTGGTCGATTGCAGCCGGTCGAGCGCGGCCTTGAGGCGCTGGTAGTCGCGCAGCGACTTGCCGCGCCCGATGAAGCGCAGGATTTCGTAGGGCGTGGCGCGCATCAGCCGCGACGGGCGCAAGCCTGCGTCCTTCGCCTCCACGATCTGCGAGGCCGCCCAGATCAGCACGTCCGCATCCCAAATCGTGGCGATGCCGTGCTCGGCCGTGCCTTCCACGCGGATCGTCACGTTGCCCGCACGGAAGTCGATGGGCTTGACCCGCTTGGACTTGCCGAGCGAGAAGAACGGATAGGCCATCAAGTCCTGGCTGTCGCGCGGCGCCATGCAGCCAGGCAAGGCGTGGAACAAGTCGAGCTGTTCGCGCTCCTGCGACGGTTTGGACACGGCGGAGGCCACCCGCGCGCCGCCGATCAGCGCGCACGGCTGTCGGCCGAGTGGTGCTCGGCGTATTCGGGGTCGGAAGTCGTCTCGAAACTGCGGTCGGCGGCCCAGGCATCGAGGTCGGCCACGGCGTACATGACGCGGCGGCCGAACTTGCGAAAGCGCGGGCCACCACCGATCACGCGCTGCTTTTCCAGCGTGCGCGGCGACAGGCGCAGGTAGTCGGCGGCTTCGTCGTTGGTGAAGTAGCGTTGGGGCTGTGCAGCAGTGGTCGAGACAGTGGCGGCAGGCCGCAAGGGAGCGGGACGCATGGTGTGAACCTCCATCGGCTGAAAACGCCCGGCCACACAGCGCAACCGGATGGAGGCAGTCTCAGAAAACGAGGCCCTTCTGCTCAGGGTCGTTTTGCGTTGGATTCAAAACGACCCTTCTCAAGTGGCGCAAGCTGTGCTAGGCGGCGATAGCCGCTGCGCATCAGCGCATCGCCGCGCCGCACCAGGCGGCGCACCTTGGAGCGCAGACCTCCGTCGCTGTACCAATCAGCCACGGCGTCGACACCGAACAGCCCTTCGCCGACCTCGCGCAACGACGCACCCGCCAGGGTCGCGTCGAGTGCCTGCAAGGTGTGCAGTTCGAGCAGTGCGGCGGGGGGCGGCCTGGACCGGGCCATTGGCGCCGGCGTGTCGGGTGCATGCATGACGCCGCCACGACCGCGATAGGCATAGGCCACGGCCATGCCGTCTTCCAAGCCGGACGCCAGCACGAAGCGCTGCCAATGGCCGGCGCTTCGTGCGATCAGCACCAGTCCCTTGCCGTCGTGCAGCAGTTGCTTGTGGCCAGGGATGCGCCAGAAGGAAAAAAGCTCTGCATCCACTGGCGGATCGGCGTCCGGGTAGAGCTGCACCACGGCAGCATGCCCCGGCTGCCAGGCCGGTTGCGCGTCACGCGCATCCAGGGCTGGGTCTTCCAGCAGGCGCAAGCCCCAGCGCTGCGCAGCATCGGGGCGGCGCGCACGGCGCCGCCAGTCGAGCCGGTAATCGGGATGCCTGCGCAGGTACTCCCAGGCCAGCGCGAGTGCATCCAGGCCCAGGATGTAGAGGTAGGCAGCGGTCGGATACCAGTGCGCGAGATGGTGAGGGTTGCCCATGATCGCCAAGCTCCTGTCGAAGATCAGGAACGTCGTCACGGGCGTTCAACACAGGGCTATCGCCGACGGTCAGCGGCCATCACAATCGGGTTGGGCTGTAACATTGAATGTCAAGACCGATCGACTCAGATGCATTGCGAAATTCGTCCGAATACGACGACCACGCAATTCCAAAACATCACGCGGTATCAGACTCCGTGCCGCGAGCCGCATGAAGGATCGTGACTGTTTCCAGCACAAGTACAGGGCCCGCGCGCAAGAGTGCCAATTGAGACTTGGTGAGTCTGGAGCCAGACTGAAATAGTCTGAATGCGCCCCACTTGGCTGAAGCGCGAACGTTTCAATCGACGACGGAACCGTTCTCCTGCGCCAGCCGCAGGTATTCCGACAGAGGCCGCACCGCCTGGAAATACCGATCCCTCATCACCGGCTGCTGGCGGGGCCCGACGATGGCAGCGAGGTCGGAGAGCTTCACCGTCCCCAGCTCGGGCATGCTGATCCCGAGGTCGATCAGGCCTTGGGCCGTATCGCCATCGGCCGGGTCAAGCGCAGCCAGCAACCAGGTGGCATGGGCATCCGGCGTGAACAGCCGCACCACGGGCAGCGGGTCGATGGCCTGACCAGCGGACCGAGCCTGACCGTGGGCCAGCAACTGCCTGCGCTCGTCTTCGGTGATAAGTGGGTTCATGGCGATCCCCTTCTTGCTGCACGAATCCGCCAAAGCGTGGAAGCGTGGAACCGGATCGACGGGTTTGAGGAAAACCACGGATGCGGTTTTGCGCTTGCGTCGAAAGCCGTCGACACGGATTGCCGTAAAAGCACAAGAGCGGCAATTCGCTAGTAATGAACACTATAGATTGTAGCTCTATAAGGCGCAGTCGACTGTCATCTTGGATTTCGGGGAGATCCAAGGTTGGCAGCGAAACACACATTGTCGGAGGCGTTGAAAACCATCAGGAAGGCCCGTGGACTGAGCCAGGAAGCCTTCTCGGATGTGTCCAGCCGCAACTACATGAGTTCGCTGGAGCGCGACCTGAAAAGTCCCACCCTGAACAAGCTGGCCGAGCTGTGTGAGGTCATGGAGGCTCACCCGCTCACGCTGCTGACGCTGGCCTATGCCGGCGACGACGCGCAGCGGGCTGAGCAGCTTCTGGCACAAGTGCGGCAGGAAATGGACGCCGTGCTGAAGAAAGACGATGCGCGGTAGTCTGCATTGGCGTTGGCCTAGCCGATCCGGCGCGAGCCGGTTCGACAGTATCGTGGGGTGCCAAGCGCCGCGCGGCGGGGATAGCCGCAAGGCTTTCCCCGGGAGAAAAGCGAAACGCGCAGCGCCCCGCCGCGTGGGCGGGGCGCTGGCGGCCGTCAGGCCGCCTGGGGCTTGCTGCGCGACCAGATCAGGTTGTGCGTGCCGCCTTCCTCCTCGATCAGCCGGGCATAGACCGTTGCCGGGAAAGAAGGATCATCCAGGGTCACGGAGATGTAGAGCCGCTCGGCCTTGCTGACCTTGCGCCACGCCGCGCCGATGTCATAGCCTGCCGCCTGCACGCGGAAGTCGGGGGCGTGTTCGTTGTCCCCCTTGTCGTTGGGAACCAGCTTGGCCTTGACGTTGATGGTCAGGGTACGCAGCGTGCCAGTGAAACCGTCTTTGTCCGCGGTGAAGGTGCCGATGGTTGCCATGATGAATCTCCTTACGGTTGAACAAGGTTCGCGCCCATCGCGTCCTTGTTGTGATCCGACCGGCGGGGGACGGGCTGGCTGCACCGCTTGCGGGCGCAACGCAGTGGAGCACCGGGAGGCGAAAAGAATTTGGCCCGCGAGGAATGCGCGCAGCGCAGGGGAAATTGTTTTCGCCGGACGGTTGCAGCCATGAAGTCCGAGGCGCAGCCGTGCCCCCGCCAGGATTCACAACAACACAAGGACGCCTTGGGCCGAACCCATACCCCGAAAGGAGACATCGCCAGCTCGGCATCCCCACACGACGGTTTCAGCGGCACGCCCCCTGACTCGGCAAGGCCATTCCCCAATGACCAGCAGGAACACGTCCCTTCCCACGCAGGCAGCCATGCTTGCAGTGCGGTGTGGAGCCCCAAGGAGGGCCGGGTGGCATATCTGTTAACCGTCATTCGTGACACATAGGCAACGAACTGCCAAAGCGTCGGGGACGGCACGCATTCGCACAACCCGCCGCAGCAAGCCACGGCGCACCCACCGAGCACCGCCCATACGGCGGGGCGCTGGCCCTGGCCGATCCGGCGTCGGCGGTTCGGCGGTATCGCAGGGGCGCCAAGCCTGCGCGGCGGGGATGGGCCTTGCGCCGATCCCCCGGAGGCAAGCGTGGCGCGCAGCGCCGCAGGCGCGTAGGCGTGAGGGATAGACGCCCGAATGGCCGTGACTCGGAACGAGGCACGGGGCGCAGCCCAATAGCCCGGCGGCGCTTTGCGTCGACACGCCATCCCGCATCAAAAGCTCCAATCAACCGAAGCGCCCCGTATCACCGACGAGTTACGGAATCGGTGTAAGGTGATAGGTGCCCCTCGATTCGCAGGTTCTCGCTCTATGACCGGACGCTCGTCCATCCTCGCCGCCCTGGCGGCCGCACTGCTGTTCGGCGCCAGCACGCCCTTTGCCAAGCAGATGGTCGGTGACGTTTCACCCATCATGCTGGCCGGACTGCTGTACCTGGGCAGCGGCATCGGCCTGTGGACAGTTCGCCTCATCAGGGATCGCGGCTTTGCCGCGCCCAGCCTGCCCGCATGGGAATGGCCCTGGCTGCTCGGCGCCATCGCCAGCGGCGGCGTGCTTGGCCCTTTGCTGTTGATGATCGGGCTGACGCACACCACGGCCGCCGATGCCTCGCTAATGCTCAACATGGAAGCGGTGCTGACGGCCGTGCTGGCATGGGTCGTCTTCCACGAAAACGCCGACCGGCGTATCGTGCTGGGCATGGCCTTCATCGTGGCGGGCGGCCTGCTGCTGGCCTGGCCACAACACGATGGCATGGGACACAGCAGCACGCTGGGCAGTCTGGCCGTGGCCGGCGCCTGCCTGTGCTGGGCGGTGGACAACAACCTGACACGCAAGGTGTCGGCCTCCGATGCCGTATTCATCGCCGGCACCAAAGGGCTGGTGGCGGGCGTCACGAACCTCGCGCTGGCCCTGGCGCTCGGCGCCACGCTGCCGGCGTGGCCGCGCGTGACGCAGGCCATGAGCGTCGGGTTGGCCGGCTACGGCGTCAGCCTGGCGCTGTTCGTGCTGGCCTTGCGCGGCCTCGGTTCGGCGCGCGCGGGCGCGTATTTCTCGACAGCCCCCTTCATCGGCGCTGCCATCGCCATCGTGTCCCTGGGTGAGCCGACCTCGGGGGTGTTCTGGCTGGCGGCGGCGCTGATGGGAATAGGTGTCTGGCTGCACCTGACCGAGCGGCACGAGCACGAACACATGCATAAACCGATGGCCCATGCCCATCGGCATGTGCATGACCAACACCACCGCCACACCCATGATTTCCCGTGGGATGGCGTCGAGCCGCACGCCCACCCGCATCGGCATGAGCCCCTCTTGCACAGCCATCCGCATTTCCCGGACGTGCATCACCAGCACAGCCATTAGCGCATGTGTCGTGCGCTTGACCGAGCCGGCATAGCCGGTTCGGCGATATTCGAGGGGCGCCAAGTAGAGCGCGCAGCGCCGCAGGCGCGAAGGCGCGGGATTGAGGCCGAATGGCCGTGACGGCGAAGTCGGCATGGGGCGCAGCCCGCAAAGCCCGGCGGCGCATCGCGCCGACACGCTCCAGTCAGTCTGCACTCAGCAAAAACCCGGATGCAGGGTGGTGACGGCAGAAGTAAGGGTGTGGAAATCGAAGCTTCGCGGGCATCAGTCCGCACCCAGGGCGTGGATGATGGGGCAGTTACCCTTCATCGCGCCCGCATCGCACTGGCGCAGCAGAGTCATGAGCGCCCTGCGCATCGCCGCCAAGTCGGCCAGCTTGGTTTCGATAGCCTCCAGCTTGTGCGAGGCCAGTTCGCGCGTTTCGGCACAGGCATGGGCCTCGTCGAGTTCGAGCAAGCCGCCGATCTCTTCCAGCGTGAAGCCGAGTGCCTGTGCCCGCTTGATGAAGCGCACGCGCTTGACCGTGGTGGCGTCGTAGCGGCGATACCCGTGAGCCGGCTTGTCCGGCTCCGGCATCAGCCCGCGCCGCTGGTAGTAGCGGATGGTCTCGACGTTTACGCCAGCCTCGTCAGCCAGACCCCCTATCGTCAGCGCGCTCACTGGTCGCCCCCTTGACTCCGTAGCATGGTACGGAGTTTAGAGTGGCACGTGTCGAAGACGTTCACGCACGCTCATGTCCACCTTCAACTTCAAGAACTCGCTCGTCGCCGGGACGCTGGCTGCCATCGGCGCCTCGGTGTGCTGTGTGGTGCCGCTGGTGCTGCTGATGATGGGCATCGGTGGTGCCTGGATCGCCAGTCTCACCGCGCTGGAGCCGCTGCGGCCTTGGTTCATTGCAGCAACGTTTCTGTTCGTGGGTTTGGCGTTTCAGCGTCTGTACTTTCAACAGCCGGCCTGCGAGCCCGGCGCCGCCTGCGCCCAATCGAGCGTCCTCAAGCGCCAGCGGCTGATCTTCTGGGCCGTTGCGCTGGTGCTTCTCGCCTTGTTGTCGGTGCCCTGGCTGGCACCCTTGTTTTTCTGAAGGAGCTTTCATGCGCAAATCAGTCGTATCGCTGCTCGTCGCGCTGTCGCCGTTCGCTGCCCTGGCCGCAACGCCCCAGACGGCGACGCTCAATGTACAGAACATGACCTGCGAGCTGTGCCCGGTCACGGTGAAGAAGTCTCTGGAGAAGGTGCCTGGCGTTAGTCAGGTCAGGATCGACTTCGCCAAGAAGACGGCGACCGTCACGTTCGATGCAGAACAGGCCCAAGTCTCGACGCTCGTGAAGGCGACCACCGACGCGGGCTACCCTACGACGGTGCACAAATGATAACAGGCACGCCCACACTGGAGTCGGTGCTGACCTGCCCGCACTGCGGGCATGTCAGGCGTGAGACCATGCCGACCGATGCCTGCCAGTTCTTCTACGAGTGCGAACGGTGCAAGACGTTGCTGCGGCCGAAGGCGGGCGACTGCTGCGTTTTCTGCTCCTACGGATCGGTCAAGTGCCCGCCCATGCAAATGCAGCAGAGTTGCTCAAGTTGCAGCACGTGATGGACGCCACGGCTGCAATCTGACTGACGCGCTGCGTGGGCAGGAGGCTCGCGCTTTCGACGCCGCAGCCTGAACCTCTACGAAAGCGGCGGCGTTCTGATTTGGTTGTTGGCCTTGAACACCGGGCGCGGCCACTGCCGTGCCCGGATTTTTGAAGTTCACCGCGCCCAGGGCGGAACGGCCTGGGCGCGGTGCTGAACGCGGTTATTCCTTCGTCTCGATGATCCACCACACGGCTCGCGGCAAGGCGTGGCCCGTGATGGGATGAATGTCGGTGAGGTCTGCGCGGGCCGTCCAGCCCGAGGGCGGGCGGTAGCCGCGCACATCGCCATCGCCGTGCCAGCGGCGGGCACGTACCGTGCCGGGCGCGTAGCTCGCCGCCATGCGCGGGCGGCTGGTAGTGGTGCGGGTCATGGGAGCTTCTCCTTCCAGCGAAGCGCCCCGGTCGAAGCCGGGGCGTTCGCCTTCTGCACGGGTCAAGCGGCCAGCGCCTCGGCGGGTTCATCCGCCATTGCCTCGGCATCCTCCGGGGCGTCCTGCTCCGGGCCTGCCTCCTGCGGGCCTTCGGCCTTGAAGATGGCAGGCATCCAGCCCGTGCCATCGGCCAGCCGCTCGGCTTCGCTGGCAATGTCGGCCTTCTTGAGCTTTGCCAGCCGGGTGACGGATTCCGGTGCAAACGCGCCCACGGCATCGAGAATCACGGCCTTGGAAACGTGCTTGAAATACCCCTCGGCGGTCGGCTGCCACCATGCGGCCATGTCGAGGCCCACGGCCTGCGCCAGTTCCGCGCCGGGCTGGTGCGGCGTGGCGCGGGGCGTCACCACGTCCACCGCGGAAGCCACGCACACGGCCAGCAGCCGCACCAGTTCATCTTACGGCTTCGCCAGCAGCACGGCGAACAGTTCGGCGCTGTTCTCCGGCAAGGCTTCGCCCGCCACCTGTTGCAGTTCGCGGAGTGCCACGGCGGCGGGAGCTTCCGGCCAGTCCGGGGCCATGCCTTCCAGCCGGTCTTGCACTTTCAGGCCCACGCCCAGCGGCAGAGAATCACGGCTGCGGCCATAGCGGCTTTCCTGCAAGACGGTCTGCACCATGCCATGCACCACTGCGGCCAGCGCAGCTTGCGGATGCCGTGCGACTTCGATTTGCAGCGCGGCGGTGCGGTGGGCGCTCAAGCGTTGCGCCAGCCGATCGGACATGGCGGCGGTCTTGGGTTGCCTATCATCGTCTCCGTCCTCGCCGTCGTCGTCGTTCTCGGCTTCGCCTTCGCTGCCGAATCCTTGGCGCAACCGTTCCAGCGTGCGCAGCGCCTTGGCCTCGGCCTCGCGCATCAGGCCACGATGAATGACGGCCTCGCCGTTGCGGTCGATGGTGACGATGGCACCGGCTGCGGCCTTCACGTTCGCGCCGTAGTCCTGCAAGCCATCTTCCAGCGCCTGTAACTGCTCGCCCAGGGTTTCGCCTTCCTCCTGCGAGGCGTCGGCCTTGTCCTCGTCGTCGGCGTCCATCGCAGCATCCACCGCTTCGGCAACCTCCTGCATCTTGGCTTGCAGCTTCTCGATGCGTGCCGCTTCGCGCTTGTTCGGCTCGCGGCGCTCCTTCGGCGCACGCTGGAAAGCGTGCAGGTCGGCATAGGTCACGCCCAGCGTGGCATCCACCCATGCCCAACCCTCGGCGCGGACAGTGGCGGCGATGCCTGCCAGCTTGTCTTGCGCCAGCCGTTCCAGCAGCGCGGCATCGGTCAGATACACGCCCGCATCACCTTCGGCGAACAGGTCACGGCGGATGCCGCCGCCTGCGGCCTCGTAGGTTTCCAGCCCGACGAAGCGCACCAGCGGATGCCGGTAGGCGTCAATCTCGCGCTCGGTGAGGCGTTCGCGCAAGTGCGAGGGATGGCGCTGCCACTGCGGGGCATCGTAGAACGCGCTTTCCTGCGCCGCGTGGTCGTCGGTAATGGACAAAGCCATCAACTGGTCAAGGCTCACGGCGTCGGCCCGATAGTCCGCCATCAGACGCGGCGACACATTCGCCAGCTTCAAACGGCGCTGCACCACCAGCGGCGTGACGCTGAAATCCGCCGCAATGTCCTCGATGGGTCGGCCTTCGGCCACCAGCGCGGCGAATGCCTCGAACTGGTCTGCCGGGTGCATGGCTTCGCGCTGCACGTTTTCGGTGAGGCTGGCCGTGCGGGCCGTGCCATCGGCCACCAGCAGGCAAGGCATCTCCCATTCCCTGCTGATGCGGTGCTTTTTCGCCAGCAGCTTGAGGGCCGCGAGGCGCCGGCCACCGGCCACGACTTCGTAATGCTCGCCATCGCTGGCGGGAATCACGATCAGGTTTTGCAGCAGGCCCACGCGCTGGATGCTCGCGGCCAGTTCGGGGATGGACATGCGCGGGGTCTTGCGCACATTGCGGTCCGTGGGGCGCAGCACCAGCCGCGACAGCGGAACCAGCATCAGGTTCTTGGTCGGGTCGGCGGCTTCCAGCGCAGGGGCTTGGATGGCGCGGGCTTCGGTTTGGGTAACGGCGTTCATGGTGAATCTCCAATCGAGTGAAACAAGGGAATGGAGGGGAACCGCCCCTCCGGCGGGGGAACGGTTCAGGCTTTGAGCTGGCGCATGCCATCGGCCAGCAGCCACAGGGCGCGGTTCAGGCGAATATCGGAATCAATGCCCTGCACGGGTCGGGTCTGCTGCCTGCGGCCATTGGCGGCGCGGCCATGCAGTCCGCCCTTGGTCAAGTTCTCCTGCGTGCGGTTGAACACACTCCACAGGTCGGGGCGGCGGTCGTCGAACCGGCGCGGCATCAAGATTTGCGATTCGGTGATGGGCGTGGGCTTGTTGTCCGTGGGGTCGTACTTGAGGGCCAGCGCGGAACGGGCGAACACTTCGGCTTCGCCTTCATCCAACGTGATCGCGCGCATGGCATCGCGGGATTCCTTCACCCGCTCGAAGCCGCTCAACACCTCGAAAGCGCCTTCGATGACGGAACCGGCCACGTCGCCTTTGTGGGGTACGCGCACGTCCGCCACGGTGTCGCCGCACACAAGGCCATTGCTGCAAACGAAACGGAACATCCCGGCCAGCATCTGATAGCTGCTGGTGCCATCGTGCGAGTTCAGCAGCACGATTTCGTTAGCCTCCGCGCCGTTGATCTGGCTGGCGTGGCGCAGGCGCAGCATGTGTTTCGTGTGCTCTCGCTTGCCTTCATCGCGCACGCGGGTTTGCGTCACCATGAAGGGCTGGAAGCCTTCTTTGCGAAGCTCGGTCAGTACGGCAGCCGTGGGGATATAGGCGTACCGCTCGGAACGGCTCTCATGCGGGGCATCCGCGAAGATGGACGGGGCCACCCTGCGAATCTGGTCATCGGACAGCGGGTAATCGCTGCGCAGCGAGGGGGAACGGGAAGCGAAACGGGATGCGAGTTGCATGGTCTTTCTCCTGACAAAAAGAGGTTTGCTGTTCACACCGCACACCGGATTCCTAGATTCGGAGCCCAGCCTTTCGGCTGTTCGGTGCGGTCGGCACGAGGAACCCGGTTGGCCCTGTTGCCACCGTCTTTCCTGAGTTCATCGCCCGCGACGGTCAGGAGCGCGCGAACGGGCGCCGTCAAGGAGGCAAGCACAGGGTTGGTGCGGCCCGCAGGCGCAGCCGAGGACACGGCCCTGCGCGCCTTGACGGCGCACGGGCGCGGGCTACAGTCGCGGACAAGGTGATGGAGTCAGGAAAGACGGCTGGACATGGCAACGGCCTTCCCCACACGCCGACCGCACGGCAAGCGAAGCGCGCAGGCCCGGATCTGGAAGCCGGGCCGGAGGCGTCAGCCGAGCGGAGCGAGGGAACGATGGAAGCCCGAAGGGGCGAGACGCCGCAGGCGGCTCGATGCGAAGCACGACAGCGCGACCGGCCATCTCCCAATGGCCGGGGACGCCCAGCCTTCAAGGGTCGATGAGCACCAGACGCAGGGGATGCACCACGCCCCAGGCATCGGGAAGCGGGTTCTGCTATAGCTGCGGAATCTTGGCCGAGTCGGCGCAGCCGGTTCGGCGGACTTTAGGGGCGCCAAGCCTGCGCGGCGGGGATAGCCCGCAGGGCTTTCCTCCGGAGAACAAGCCGAAGGCGCGCAGGCATCGCGCCGCGTGGGCGCGATGCGAGGGGCGTCCCGCGACGCCCCAAGGCTGGATCAGACGATGATCCGCCCGGCCAGCCGCGCATTGCGCGCGTAGGCGCTCAATCGCTTCTCGGCACGGAACGACCGGTCGCGCTCGATCGGCAGGCCCAGTCCGCCGCGCACGGTCGCCAGCTGGCCCAGGCTGACCCAGCCGAATTCCGGCATCCCCAGGCCCAGGTCGTAAAGACCAAAGGCGTGGTCGTGGTCATCGGGATCAATCTCGGTCAGCAGCCAGGTCGCGCCGGCATCCGGCGTGAACAGCTTGACCACGGGTGCCGGATCGAAGTCTGGGTTCTCCAAGGATTCGTGGCCGTTGGCCAGCAGCACGACGCGCTGCGCGTCGGTGATGAGAGCGTTCATGGTGAACTCCAGAAGAAATGCCGGGCGGGATCGCCCGCAGCCTCCGGGTCACGGCGCAGCGCAGCGGTCAAGGTTCGAAGACGGCCGCCCGGGCCGCCAGCGCATCGCCGATGCGCGCCGACCTTGACGACGAGAACGACGTGGCACGCTGGGTGCAACAGCAAGCCAGCCCCATCCCAGACCTGCAACGGTCTCGTGCCAGGCCATGGCACGCTGTCCACGATGCATAAAACCGGGAGCCCATGCGGCTCCCGGTTGCGCGGGTTCAGATCAGCCCGCGCTCGGCAAAGGACAGGATCGTCGGCCCGGCCACGATCAGGTGGTCGATGACCCGCACGTCCACCAGCGCCAGCGCGCTCTTGAGCGTCTGCGTCAGCACCTCGTCGGCCCGTGATGGCTCTGCCAGACTCGACGGATGGTTGTGCACCAGGATCAGCGCCGCCGAATTGCGTGCCAGGGTTTCCTTGACGATCTCGCGCGGGTATACCGACGTCTGGCTCACGGTGCCCCGGAACATCTCGACGTACTCGATGACCCGGTGCTGGGCATCCAGGTGAATCACCGCAAACACCTCGTGCTCCAGTGTGCCCAGCTTGATGCGCAGGAAGTCGCGCACCGCCTGCGGTGACGACAGCATCTCGGTACCGCGCAACTGGCCCGCCAGCACCCGCAGCGCCGCCTGCAGCACCTCGGCAGGCGCGGCCGGACGGTAGCTGCCCGCGACATCGCACACGAGCAGGGAGGAATCGAGGGAAGAAGTGAACGACAGGGAAGATGGCTGCGACATGGTCGGCTCCGGTTCGGAATCGGGCGGGATTGCCCGGAACCGGCCACCCACGCCGCAGCGCAAGCAGTCAGGGGTCGAAGGCGCAGCCGACAGACGGCCGCCAGGCCGCCAGCGTGCAAGGCACGCGCAGCCCTTGACGGCGAGAACGGCGTGGTAGGTTGAAAGGGCACAGCAAGACCGCCACTCCACACGCACGCCACCCCAGCCCCGGCAAGCGAAGCGCGCAACGGCCAGGCCGCGCAGGCGTCAGGGATCAAAGCCGGATGGCCGGGATGCGGCACGAAGCCCGGGGCGCAGCCCGCGAGCCCGGAGGCGGTACGCCGAGACGCTATATCGAGGTTGCATCCCGGACAACGGTCGACGATCAGGCTGTCACCGCCACTGGCATCGGCGGCCCGTACAACTTCACTCCGACTTGTGAGACAATATATCTAGTCCGACCATGAGTTTATGTATTGTCATATAAATCAATGAGTTACTGATGTTGTGGGCGAAATGAAAGAAGAGCAGTCAGATTTAGCCCAGATGGTTCGCTTGGCTTTGGCCGAGCAGACGGAAGACGTGCGCCTGTTTGCGGCGCGGCTGGTGCGCAAGTACCGTGGAACGGCGCCCGACCTGGCCGAGCAGCTCGAACTGTTCCTGAAGTCGAAGCCGGCACGCAGCGTTTCGCCCATGCGCAAGTTGTCGCCCCAGCCGTCGGCGACCCACACCTTGCCGGTAGACGACGAATCCCGCCTCTCGCTCCTGAAGGTGTTCAAGGATGCACCGACGAAAGACGCGCCGCTGCTGTCTAGCGATGTCGAGGATGTCCTGGGGCAACTCATCGCCGAGCGCCGGCAGAGCGACCGACTGCAGGCCATGGGGCTGATGCCGACCCGCTCGGCCATCTTCGTGGGGCCGCCCGGCGTCGGCAAGACGCTCACGGCCCGCTGGCTCGCCGCGCAGTTGAAGGTGCCGCTGTACGTGCTCGACCTGACCGCCGTGATGAGCAGCCTGCTGGGCAAGAGCGGCGCCAATCTGCGCGCGGCCATCGACTTCGCCAAGCGCGAGCCCTGCGTGCTGTTGCTTGATGAGATCGACGCCATCGCCAAGCGGCGCAGCGATGACAGCGACGTGGGCGAACTCAAGCGCCTGGTCACGGTGATCCTTCAGGAAGTAGACGAATGGCCCGCCAGCAGCGTATTGCTGGCGGCCACGAATCACCCGGAACTGATCGATCCGGCGCTGTGGCGCCGCTTCGACCTGGTGGTTCACTTCAAGACGCCCGATGAACAGGCGGTCAAGGAAGCCATCAAGCGCTTCCTGGGGCCGGACTACGCCCTCTTTGCCCGTTGGATCGATATCCTGGTGTTTGCATTCGCCGGGCACTCGTTCAGCGACATCGAGCGCGACGTGCAGCGTTTCCGGCGCGCCGTGGCCCTGGGCACGACCACGGACGCCGATCTGGTCGAGGACTTCATGAAGGCACGCGCCTTGGCGCTCGACAGGCAGGGTCGCATCGACCTGGCGGTGATGCTTGCCAAGCAGACCCGCTTGTCTCAGCACACCGTCTCCGACATCACCGGGGTAAGCCGGGACACGATTCGCAAGTACACCAACGAGACACCTGCGGCACGAAAGGCCGCGCCCCGGAGAAAGGCTGACGCATGAGCCAAACCAATTTCCTGATCGGTCGTGGCGAGCTGCTGACCCACGACATCGTCGGCCCGAGGCGCATGCCTGGCAAGGCCGAGGTCTACACCTTCGCGCAGGCGCGGGAACGGTTGGTTCCCCAGTTCCGCAGCGCTGCGAACGCGCTGGACGAACTGCCCATCGACGCCTGTCCGGGCGACTTCGCGGTGGCCCGGCTGATGATGAACCCCAGCTTCATCGCTCGTTCCTATTTCCCGACCGGGCTGTTGCGCAGTACGGGGCTGGAGTCCATCGGTAGCCGTACTGTCAAGGTCAAGCCACAGGCCTGGACCCGCAAGGGGCAGCCGCAGGAGACCACGACGACCGAACTGTTCGTCGCGGGCAAGCGCCAAGCCTTCCGCAACCTTTCGCGGTGGACGGAAACCATCGACGCGGAATCCGACGAGGGCGACGACCTGGCCCACATCGAACAGTTCGCCGCTTTCGCGCCAGCGGAGCGCATCGTGAGCCTGGGCGGACCGAAGGATCGGTTCTTCGAGGTGGGCCTGCATCTGTTACCGGGCGAAGACCCTGGCTTGATCCAGAAGGCTTTCATGAAGTTCGCCCAGCGGGAGGGCGTTAAGGTCCATAGTGAAGTCGATTTCGTCGCCGGCAACCTGTGGTTCGTACCGGTCGAAGGCAAGCCGCGCGAAGTCGAGAAGCTGGCCAGCTTCACCTTCGTCCGGGTGATCCGGCCGGTGCCCAAACTGCGCGGCATTCGCCCGCTGCAACGCAGCGGCGGTCCCTCGGTCGGGTGCAGCCTTCCTACCGAGCAGGCCCTATCGTCCGAGCCTCGCGTCGCCATCCTGGACGGCGGCCTGCCGAAGCACCACCCCATCGGCCCCTGGCTGCGCTCGTACCGCAAGCTCGACGAAGACGCCGACGACGACCCGGATGGCCCGGAGCACGGCCTGGGCGTGACGTCGGCCGTGTTGTTCGGCCCGATCCAGCCCAACGGAACGGCCGGCAGGCCTTTCGCCCCAGTGGATCATTTGCGTGTGCTCGACCAGGAGTCGGCCGGTGAGGAACCGTTGGAGTTGTATCGCACGCTCGGTCTCATCGAACAGGTTCTGCTGTCCCGCTCCTACGAGTTCATTAACTTGAGCCTGGGGCCGGACCTCGAAGTGGAGGATCAGGAGGTCCATGCTTGGACCTCCGTCATCGACGAGCTGCTCAGCGACGGTGACACGCTCATGACTGTGGCCGTGGGCAACAACGGAGAACGTGACCGCGAGCTCGGCTACAGCCGGGTGCAGGTTCCGTCGGACTGCGTGAATGCCCTCTCGGTCGGCGCGGCCGACGACACCGGCGCGGGCTGGGCTCGCGCGCCCTACAGCGCGATCGGGCCGGGTCGCAGCCCCGGCGTCGTCAAGCCGGACCTGATGGCCTTCGGCGGCAACCCGGCGTCCAAGTACTTCCACGTCTTGGCGCCGAACGCGAAACCAGTGCTGACGCCACAGCTCGGCACTAGCTTCGCGGCGCCGTACCTGCTGCGTAGCGCGGTCGGTATCCGTGCCATCCTGGGCGGCAACCTGACACCTCTTGCCATCAAGGCCTTGTTGGTCCATGCGGCCGATCCTGGCGAGCATGACCCGATCGAAGTGGGCTGGGGCAAGATTCCCGAGGACACGCTCGACATCATCACGTGTCCGGATGGCGTGGCCAGAGTGGTCTACCAGGGGGAGCTCAAACCCAGCAAGTACCTGCGCGCCAGCCTGCCGCTGCCCAAGGACGGGCTGACAGGCAACGTTCGCCTGAAGGCTACCTTCTGCTACGCATCACCCACCGATCCGCAGGATGCTGCGGCCTACACCAAGGCCGGCCTCGAAGTCGTCTTCCGTCCCAACGACGAGAAGATCAAAGACGGCAAGAGCAACGCCGATACCAAGGGCTTCTTCGACCTGAAGAAGTTCGCCACCGAGCAGGAGCGTCGTTCGGATCAGGGCAAGTGGGAAACCGTGCTGCACGGTGCCAAAACCTTCCGCGGTTCCAGCTTCAAGAACCCCGTGTTCGACATCCACTACAACGCCCGCGACGGCGGCGGCCGGGCCACCGGTGCAGAGAAGATCCGCTACGCGCTGATCCTGTCGGTCGAGGCACCGAAGCACGCCGATCTCTACAACGACATCCTGCGCGCCTATGCCAAGACGCTGGTGCCGATCCAGCCCCAGGTGTCGTTGCCGATTCGTATTCGGTAAGCAATCTAGGAAAGGTCTGCAAAAGTCCACCACCTGAGCCCCTCGGACGTTGAACACCCATGAAGCAAATGAGCCTTGCCACAAGCGGATTTGAACTTTCCCCCAAGAGGACGCGCAAGCGTGCATTCCTCGATGAGATGGATGCCGTCATCCCATGGCCTGATCTTCTGGCGCTGATTGCACCGCACGCGCCTGCAGGCAAGACGGGGCGCCCTCCCTTTGCGCTGGAGACGATGCTGCGCATTCACCTGCTGCAGCAATTCTTCGGGCACTCCGACCCGGCGATGGAAGAAGCCTTGCACGACGTTCCCCTGTACCGAGAGTTCGCCCACTTGGACGCGGGCATCACCCGCCTGCCCGACGAAAGCACCATCCTGCGCTTTCGACACCTCTTGGAGAGGAACGAGCTGGCAGCTCAAATCCTTGCCACCGTCAATGCCCAACTGGCCGCCCGTGGTCTGCTGCTCAAGAGCGGCACCGTGGTCGATGCCACCTTGATTGCCGCACCCAGTTCCACCAAGAACAAGGATGGGCAGCGCGACCCTGAGATGCACCAAACCAAGAAGGGCAACCAATGGCACTTCGGTATGAAGGCGCACATTGGCGTGGATGCCGATTCGGGCTTGGTGCACACCGTCACCACCACGGCCGCCAACGCCCACGACATCACGCAGGCAGCGGCGCTGTTGCACGGCGAGGAAACACAAGTCTTTGCAGATTCGGGCTACCGAGGTGTTGACAAGCGTGGCGAAGTACAGGATCAACACCCCGATACCCGTTGGCACATCGCCATGATGCCGGGCAAGCGCAAGAAGCTCGACAAGAACCGCCCCCTGGATGTGTTGCTCGATCAGATGGAGACCGTCAAGGCGCGTATCCGCGCCAAGGTCGAGCACCAGTTCCGAGTTCTCAAGTGCCAGTTTGGCCACCGCAAGGTGCGCTACAAGGGCCTGGCCAAGAACACCAGCCAGCTTCTGGTGCTGTTTGCGCTGTCCAATCTGTGGATGGTGCGCAAGCGCATTTTGCAGGGAGCGCGGGCATGAGTGCGCCTGCAGCACGGGCGAGAGCCCGCAATACGGCTGAAATTGGCCGAAAGAGCGGGAAATCTGACGCAAATTCGGCTTCGGTTTCACCATGTGAATGTTCACGCGTCAGCTTGCGCCATGAGGCGGGTTGTGCAGACCTTCCCTAGCTATGGGAGGTAGTTAGTATTCATGACGAACGAGAGCACTAAACTATTTTCTGATGGCCAGATGTGGGGCATGAACATCGGCTGAGCGCGGCACCTGTCGTCTGCATACTGAATGCGCATCGGGTGAATGCGTTGGAAGAACAGATCAATCAACTGTGGCCGGATACGAAATTTGACGAACGACTTGTAGACTGTTAGCGCGCTACCGCTAGGTTTTTCCCGGAGGGTTATGCTGGAAATCGAAAAGCAGCCGGATGTTTCGTCGGCGTCGAAGCTTGAGATACAGCCGGACGATTTTTCCCGGCGGTTTTCTATGCGCCCCGGAAGCTTGATGTGGTTCTTGGGCGCTGGCGCTTCAGCGGCCGCTGGCATCCCGACAGCCGGTGACATGATTTGGGAGTTCAAGCAAAAGTTGTTTGTAAGTCAACGGCGGGCGCCGCCGGAAATGGTTGCCGATCTCTCGGCGCCTGGCGTTCGTCAACACTTGCAGTCCCACATCGACTCGACAAACAGTCTGCCGGCTGAGGGGGCTTCCAATGAGTACTCGGTCATCTTCGAGAAGGTCTTCCCCGCTGAAGCGGACCGTCGGGCCTATCTCGACGCTAAGGTGAGCGGAGCAAAGCCTTCCTATGGCCACGTGGCTCTTGCTGCCCTGATGAAGGCTGACCACACGCGCATAGTCTGGACGACGAACTTTGACCCTCTGGTGGCGGATGCATGTGCCAAAGTATTTGATGGGACAGGCGCGCTCACTTCTGTGGCCTTCGGCGTTGGTCCCGAAATAGCTCGCAAGGCAATGGCAGACGGTCGTTGGCCCATAGAGGTAAAGCTTCATGGAGACTTCCGCTGGCGTCAGCTAAAGAACACCGATGACGAACTTCGTCATCAGGATCGTGAGCTGCGCGCGGCCTTGGTCGATAGCTGTCGGCGCTCCGGGCTGATTGTGTGCGGCTACAGCGGGCGTGACGACTCCATCATGGATACATTGGAGGAAGCCGCAGCAATTCCAGGCGCGTTTCCGGCAGGCCTGTTCTGGCTGCATCGGGGGGACGGTTCTCCATACGAGCGCGTGACCGCGCTTCTTGAACGAGCACACGCTCACGGCATTGAGACCGGCCTTGTTCGAGTCCAAAGTTTCGACGAGGGGCTGCGAGATCTCGTGCGCCTTGTGTCCAAGCTCGATGCCAAGTCCTTGGAGGCATTCGGTAAGCAGAGGGAAATCAAGACAGCGGCACCGGCCATCGTTGGCAAAGCCCATTGGCCGGTTGTGCGGTTGAACGCGTTGCGGGTCGCGCAGATGCCTACCGTCTTCAGACGTGTGGTGTGCAAAGTCGGAGGAACTGGCGAGGTGCGGCAGGCCGTAGAAGCAGCGGGAGTTGATGTTCTAGCAGCGAGGACAAGGCCAGGAGTCCTTGCGTTTGGAGCCGATGCCGACATTCACAAAGCTTTCGCACCGTTCGACGTCGCTGAGTTCGACTTGGCTTCCATCGAGCCTCGGCGATTGCGCTACGACTCTGCGGAGAGAGGTCTACTTCGCGATGCAGTAGTCCGGGCTCTGTGCCGCCACCGAGGACTGGGTCGGATTCGCAAGCGCACGACTGACCTCTTGTATCCCATTTCCGTGTATGAGCCTGGACTCCAGGAACTAAAAAAGCACGTCCCTCCTTTGGGCGGGTCAGTGCCGAAGTATCCGAACCTTCAATGGCGCGAGGGCTGTGCGGTGCGCATCGAATGGGCCGCAGATAGCCTATGGCTGCTCTTGGAGCCAGGTCCCATCTTCCTGACACTGACGGCTGAGACCAGGTTCGCGGCCTCAGGCTTTGGCAGGGAGCGCACCTTCAAGCGTTATAACCAGAAACTCGATTCTCTTGTCGATTTCTGGTCGTCATATCTTTACGGCGACGGCGAAGAAGTCCACGCATTGGGCGTTTCAACCGGCGTCGACGCTGCATTCAGGTTCGGTCAGCGAACTGGCTTCACTCGGAGGGCTGGAGCGTGAGCGCAAGCCAGTTGGCCAACCACGTCCTCCTCAGCGAGCCGAAGCTGAGCTTTCACCCGGCGCGGCGCAGCGACGTGCATATTCATCCCCTTCGTGGGCTCGTTCAATACGGACCTTACTCGAAGGGTCTCTTGGTCCCGGACCCCATCAGGGTGGCCACGCTGGCGCCGGCAGGCGAAAGCCAGCATCTCTACGACTTCCTGAAGGAACTCAACTCGCGCTACGAGCCAACGGAGCGCACGGACTACCTCCCAGCGTGGCCCGGCTTTCAGCAGGTTTTTAATGTCCGAATGACGGGAGCTGGGAACAGCTGCCACATGGAACTGGAAGCACAGCTTGAGCACGCCTATGAGGCGAGCCGGTCACCTCACATTGTGCTGGCGGCCGCAATGACGCGAGCGTTGCAGCAGCTAGACCGCAGGCGGAACCTTTTCGACGTCCTTTTCATTTATTTGCCCGATCGCTGGGAAATGGGATTCACGGGAGGGGTGGGCGAGGATTTCGATCTGCATGATCATGTGAAGGCCATTACCGCTTCGGCCGGTATGCCCGTACAAATTGTTCGTGAGGGTAGCGGCCTCGCGTACAAGGACAGAGCGAGCGTCATGTGGCGCATCGGCCTGGCTCTTTATGCCAAAGCTGGCGGTGTTCCTTGGAAGTTGGCTCACACCGAGACAGAGACGGCCTACATCGGCCTTTCTTACTCGTTGCGCCCGGTCATTTCGGGTAAGCCGCGCTTCGTCACGTGCTGTAGCCAAGTTTTTGACGCCGATGGGGCGGGAGTGGAGTTCATCGCCTACGACACGAACGAGTTCGAGGTTCAGCGCGAAAACCCGTTTTTGTCGCGAACTGAGATGTTCAAGGTGATGACCCGCGCCATGGACTTATACAGACGCCGACACGCCGGCAGGGTGCCGCGACGAGTAATGGTCCACAAGACAACGGAGTTTAAGCCCGACGAAGTCGATGGCTGTATGGAGGCATTCCATTTGTGCGAGTCCGTCGACCTTGTGCAGGTCGTCGAAGATGTCGGATGGCGGGGTGTACTTCATGAGCAGCCCAGAGTCAAAGGAGAACCTCAGGCAGCGATGTATCCGGTCACGCGCGGCACGCTACTTGGGCTGGGGCCCTTTGACGCTTTGCTTTGGACGCACGGAGCCGTCGCAGGCATTAGCAATCGCCCCTACTTTCAAGGTTCACGAGGCACCCCGCGGCCGATTCGACTGATCCGACACGCTGGCCACGGTACTTGGGATGACGCCGCTTGGGCCATTCTGGCGCTCAGCAAAATGGACTGGAACAACGACGCCCTCTACAACCCGCTACCGGTGACGTTGGAGTATGCGAAGGTTCTGTCACGTGTGGTCAAGCGCATGGATCGACTAGGCACAACTCCCTACCAGTTTCGATTTTTCATGTAGGCCGTTAATTTGAATGAGAGCTCCGCAGAGGCATCGGGTCTCTACGTTCTGCCGACGCTGCTACTGTCACGGTCTTCAAGTCAGCGATACTTCTAGATACGCGAAAGGCCTCGAATGACCCGATACGCCGAATGGTGTGCTCAAGTAGAGCCGCCGGTACCAAAGCACAAGTTGAAGGTCCTGAAAGCGGACCCTACGAAGCATGCTGCGGCTATAGCTGCGGTCGCGGCAGCCGTACCTGACCACTATGTGGCACCAGCCAGACTAGCTGGTTTGCTAACTCGGCTTGGGCGCTCCGCTGTTGCCGAATTTGTCGCGCAAAAGCTTCCGACAGCTACCTCAATTCAGTCCGGCGACCTCGGAGAAATTCTTTGCACGACATACGTTCACGAGGCTACACCGTTCAAGCTGGGAATCAAACGGCTGCGATGGAAGGATCATCGCAACATGGCTATGAGGGGAGATGACGTCTTGGCCTTCGAACTTGGACAAGGGGGCGCAGGACTCGCGGTGCTCAAGGCTGAGTCCAAGAGCCGCGCGAAGATGCCGGCATCGGTTGTGAAGGATGCCCGCAAGGCACTTTCGGAGTTCGGCGAACTCCCGTCTCCGCATGCCTTGAGCTTCGTCGCCGACAGGCTCAGCGAGGCCGGCGACAAGCCGCTCAAGGATGCCTTGGACGATGCGCAGCTGAAGACCGGCCTGAAGCTGTCTCAGGTGACACACATGCTGTTCTCGTTCTCTGGCAACGATGCCACGGCAATTCTGAGCAAGAACCTGGGCGAGTACACCGGGCCCGTGGCGCAGCACTATGTTGGCCTCCACGTTGAAGGCCAAAAGGCGTTTATAGACGCCGTGTTCGCGGCGGTGAAGACCTGATGGCTACCACACTCGAGGAATTACGGGCGAGCATCGAAGCGGCAGTTGCGCCGGGATACCGCCAGCAGCTACTGGCGAAAGGCCAAGCTCGCGGAATGATTTGGCGCGCAGGTGAGTTGCCCATAGACGCTCCGAACTTTAGCCCAAGATTGACCGATGACCTGCTGTCCTTTGGTTACTCACTACTTCTTCACGGGCTGCGATACGTTGATCTCGGAGGGAGTCATAGCTTCGCCAAGGTGGCCTTTGAGGTCGCAGCGGAGTCAATTGAAGCGGTGGTCGCGCGCGGCGTGGCCAATGAATACCGGGACTTTCATCGCTTGGTAGCAGGCGCAGCCTATCACCTCGGCCGCTATTCGGCACGTGCCTACTCTCTGCTGTACGAGGGGATCGGTCAATCGAATCTCTCGGTTATTGAACTCTGTTTGGCCAAGCTGATGCTTAGGGACCTCGAAGGCGTTGACAAAGCCGTGGGGGATTGGTTCGCATCGGGCACTGGTTCTGACGAAAGTCTTATTTCAGTATTCGAATCGCCAGATGTCGTCGATGATGAGGAAGGTGACGATAGCCGCGTTGTTGAAATGATGACGCTCGCTCTGGAAGGAAACTTCCTCTCCGCAATGTCTCAGACGCTGCTTGCTTTGGAGCGCGGGGAGCAAGGGGTAATTGAAGCAGCACGGACGTGCCTCCAAGAAGGGCTTGCGGTTGCTGCGGAGCTGAACCTTGTTAGTCAATGGTGGGTCCACCGGCTTGCGGCGCACGTCATCGATGGCCTTTGGAGCAGCAGTTTTCATGTCCTGTTGCCGATCCAGGGTCCCGCAGGTGCGTATGTTGGAGACTGGGCCGACATGCGCAAGCTCTTCATCGCATCGCTTATGTGCCGCAAGCGAGCCGAGATTGAGTTGTGGCCCTCTCAGGTCGATGCAGCCAAACGTGTTCTGCAGTTCGATGCGAACTTGGTCCTGTCGTTGCCGACTAGTGCGGGAAAGACGCGTATCGCTGAGCTGTGCATCCTGGCTTGCCTTGCTCAAGGCAGACGCGTGGTCTTCGTGACGCCACTACGAGCACTGTCCGCTCAAACGGAGGTATCTCTCCGGCGTACGTTCGGCCCTTTGGGAAAGACAGTCTCAAGCTTGTATGGAAGCATTGGAACGAGTGACACGGACGTCGAAGCACTGCGCACTGAGCACATACTGGTGTCGACACCAGAGAAGCTGGACTTTGCGCTTCGGAACGACCCCGAGTTGCTGCAGGACATTGGTTTGGTCATCTTGGACGAAGGCCACATGATTGGGCTGGGCGAGCGAGAAGTCCGTTACGAGGCGCAAATCCAGCGGCTGTTGCGCAGGCCGGATGCCCCTAATCGTCGAATAGTGTGCTTGTCTGCAATTCTTCCTGAAGGAGACCAACTCACTGACTTCACAAACTGGCTCACGTTCGACCGCCCCGATGGACTTATCAAAGACAACTGGCGCCCAACACGCCTACGATTCGGAGAGGTCGACTGGAGTGCTTCCACGCAGACTGGGCGACTCAACATCGTCGTTGGTGATGAGCACCCATTCGTGTCCAAGTTCGTGCTCGGGAGGAAGACATCGACAAGAAAGAACGCCAAGGTCTACCCGTCCGACCAGACTGAGCTCTGCGTCGCGAGTGCTTGGCGTCTTATGGAGGACGGACAATCGGTTCTGGTGTTCTGCCCGCTTCGTAGGTCGGTAATGACCGTCGCAAAGTGCATCATCAAGATGCATGGTCTCGGCCTTGTTGCGTCCGTTTTGACGCAACCGGTCGCGGTTCTGGCGCCAGCGCTTGCGGTCGGTGTGGAATGGTTTGGGGCGGACCATCCAATTCTTGAATGCCTTCGGTTGGGTGTGGCGGTTCATCACGGTGAACTGCCGACTGCTTTCAGGAGAGAAGTCGAGAAGCTGCTGCGCGATGGCATCCTCAGACTGACGGTGTCGTCGCCAACGCTTGCGCAGGGCTTGAATCTCGCGGCATCAAGCTTGGTGTTCCATGGCCACATGCGAAATCGAGAGGCCATCAGCGAGTCAGAATTCCGGAACGTCGTGGGCCGCGCGGGGCGTGCTTACGTAGACATTGAAGGGTTGGTGGTCTACCCGATGTTCGGGGACCACGGCAAGCGGCGCGCGGCGTGGGCTGAGCTCATTGGAAGTGGCAGAGGACGGGAAATGGAGAGCGGGATTCTGCGGCTCTTGATGTCCTTGCTTTCGCGTATGGCCAAGAAGATAGGGAGCAAGGATGTGGCCGCCCTGATGGAGTACGTCGCAGGGCAGGGCGGATGGGACTTTCCTATTCTGGCTAACGAGACGGGAATCGCTAGGGAAGAGGCTGCCGAGAGTTGGCTTCAACACCTGACCAGTCTGGATACAGCCGTTTTTAGCTTGCTCGGAGACACTCAGGTCTCGGACAACGAGGTCGAAGCACAGCTCGACAAGGTTCTAACCTCGTCCTTGCTCTCCCGCCGATTGATACGGAAATCCGCAGGGACGCAGGCTGCTCTACTCGGTACCCTGACGGCGCGCGCCAAGTTCATTTGGGCAAGTACCACGGCCGCCCAGCGTCGCGGCTACTTCTTGGCTGGCGTCGGGCTGGCCACTGGCCAAGCGCTTGACAAAAAGGCGCAGGAACTGGATCAATTGCTGCTTCAAGCAAACGAGGCAACGGGGTCTGGAGACCACGACCGCGCAGTTGTTTCCATCGTTGACTTTGCAGACATTGCATTCAAGATTTCCCCGTTTACACCAAACAAACTTCCATCTAATTGGAAGCACATTCTTGAGCGGTGGCTGCGTGGTTACCCGGTGCCCGAAATGGGGGTAGACGACCCTAACGATGCCGTCTCGCTCATCGAGCACGCATTCGTCTACAACCTTCCATGGGCAATGGAAGCTGTGCGCGTCAGAGCTGAGGCCCATCACGATCCTGATCCGTTCTCCGAAGAGGCTACGCTCGCCGACTACGCAGGCGCACCGGCCGTGGCCGCAGTCGAGACAGGGACACTCCTGGCCTCTGCGTCGACGCTCATTAAGGCAGGCTTTGCGTCCCGTCTTGGCGCAATCAGTGCGGTAGTCGAGACCGGCGCGAGTTTTGATTCGCCGGCCGGGATGAGGCGGTGGTTGGCGATGCCGGATGTTCGTGCGCGCAGGGACCACTTCGACTGGCCTACTGATGAGTCACACGAACTCTGGAGAGAGTTCACCGCGCCCCAGGGGGGTGGCCGGTTGGCCGCGTGGGATTCGCTCGGCTACAACGGTTCCGTAGCGTGGTTCGGTGTGCCGCCGCCGCCAGGTACCGCTCTGCGGCTTGGCGGTGGGCCTGGCGAGGAAGACACTGTTTTCTCCGCCGATTTCAAGCGGGTAGGCAAGGTCCGATACCCGTTCAACCGAGAGGCGGTCGGACTGACTATTGCCACTGCCAATGGCTCGAACGATTCGATTGATATCGAGTATCTAGGACCCAATGACTTGGTGGCTTCGTAGCTGGCGCATTGCGCACAATTCGCTAGCTAAACACGTGCCGACGACACTATCTTCTGGTGGGCTATGCAACTCGCTGGAGCAACGGCGCACCCCGACTCTCCCGTACGCCGTCTAGATGATCAGCCCACGTCTGGAGCATCATGCGCCGTTCGTCTTGATAAGCATGGCGGTTGTAAGCCGCACGCACGGCGTTGGCCGGTACATGCGCCAGGCAATGTTCGATCACGTCCACGCTCGCACCCAGTCTGTTGAAGTGCGTGCTGAAGGCCGCCCTCATGCCGTGCGGCGTTCCTTCTCCACCAAAGCCAAGCCGCTCCATCAGGGCGTTCAGGCTGCGATTGGCCATTGGTCGGCGGGGGTCGAGCCGGTTCGGAAACAGGTGTTCGCGGTTGGCCGGGACAATCTTGCGCAGGTTCGTGAGCAACTCTATGGCCTGACGTGACAGCGGCACCCAGTGAGGGCGCTTTGCCTTCATGCGTGCCGCCGGAATCTCCCATTGGGCGGCCTTCAGGTCCAACTCATCCCAGCGAGCTTCGATGACCTCCGCTTTTCGGCAGGCGGTCAACAAGACGAGCAGCATCGCGATGCGCGTCTCTTCATTGATTGCCGTGGCTGCATCGAGCGCGCGCAGGAAATCTCCGATCTGGTCGCCAGCCAGGGCAGGGTGGTTCGACTGGTTGCGCTTCTTCATGACGCGTAGAGGCGGCACTGGGTTGTTCTCCATCAACCCGGAGTCGATCGCGTATTCGAACATGCCCCACAGGTGGTTGCGAAGATTGCGGGCCACTTCGGGAGCGCGCTTCTCCACGTCCTTCAGCAGCGCAGTCAACTCCAGGCGCGTGATGCCGTCCATCGGGCGGTTTTTCAGCTTCGGCACCAGATCGTTGTTGATCTCGCGCTGGCGCTGCCTCACGGTGGATGGGCGCAGCCCGGCGGCTGTGGCAGTGTCCCAGTCGGACATCACGGCGGCAAACGTGCCCTTCGTGCGCTCCAGTTGCTCCTGTGCCTGAACGACTTTCAATTCCTGCTTGGTCTGGACTGGGTTGATGCCTTGGACGACCAGCTTGCGGGAGTCGCCGTGCAGCCCGCGTGCTTCCGCCAGGCTGACTTCGGGGAACGCGCCAAACGATTGCTTGCCCTCGACACCCCCGACGCGGAACTTGTAGCGCCAGAGCTTTGATCCATTGGGCTGGACAAGCAGGTACAGCCCGCCGCTGTCGGCGAGCTTGTAGGCGCGCTCTTGCGCCTTGGCGGACTTGATTTGGAGGGTGGTGAGCATCTGGGGGCCTCAGGCTTTCGAGGCCCCCAATGAGGCCCCCAAATGATCGAGATGTCAAGAAATTTCGATTGATCGACTGAGACGCTATGCGACAATAAGTTATTGAAAGTATTGATATTTTTTAAGAATATGAAATTTCTTGAGACGCCCTGAAATCGCAATGCATACTTCAGGTGGCTATCTTCATGCGGTCGATTGTGACCGCAGGCCCGATGGTCGGCGCGGCTTCAGGAAACCGCGCACCATGGGGCTTGGTTGTGGGCCAGCCCCATCCACAGCGCCCAGGCGGCGCAGGCCAGCAGCGCCAGACCTGCAAGGCGCATGCCCGCGCTGCCCATGTCCCTGCGGCCCATGCGCAGCAGCGCCCAGGGTCCGAGCCAAAGGGCCAGGCCCGAGCCCAGCGCAAACAGTGCCATGATCGCCGCGCCGCCGCCCGTGCTGCCCGCGAGCGCCGCCACCAGAACCGCCGAATACAGCAGGCCGCAGGGCAGCAGCGCCCAGGCAGCGCCCAGACCCAGCGGGGCTGCGAGGCCCATGGCGCGCGTGGCCTGGCGTACCCGCAGCCACAGCCGCCGTGCGCCGGTGTCCAGCCATACCGGCTGGCGGCCGAGCACGAGCAGTGCCAGCCCGAGCACGGCCGCGGCCACGTGGATGAGGCTCCAGACCGGCCGCAGCGCGGCGGAATGCAGCGTCAGCCAGCCCAGCCCCTGCATGGAGGCCGCGGCCAGTGCGCCCAGCGCGGCGTAGCCCAGCAGCCGGCCGAGCTGGAACACCGCAATCGAGCGCTGCACCTGTGGTGCACCCGCCTGGCCTATGCCGGCGCAGGCCGCGCCGCACATGGCGATGCAATGCGGGCTGCCGACCAGGCCCATGAACAGCCCGGTGAGCGCGAGAGAAGTCTGCATCGGGCGATTCTAGAAGGCGGCCCGCGCGCTGAGCGGCGCCCCGGCCTTGATCTGGCGCAAGAGGCGGCCAGACACCGGCTGCCGTGGTAATCGGCCGCGGTTAGACTGCTGCGCGTTTTTCTGTCGGTGCCTGGCGCCCGCGCAGCCCCCACACCCCAGAGCCTCTTCCAGGACTGCCGCGATGCAGAGAGCAGATGCCTTGAATCCCACCATCTGGCCCATGCCTGGGCAGCACCCGGCGAGTGGCGCCGCGCCCGAGCTCAGCGTGCTCGACGAGCGCGATGAATGGCAGGTCTTCAGCACGCCGAACGCGGCAGTGCCGGGGCAGTGGGAGTCGATCGTGGCCTTCGAAGGCATGCACTGCGCGGCCTGCGCAGTCACGCTCGAGCAACTGCTCGGCGCGGTGCCCGGCGTGCTGCGCGTCGAGGTGAGCGCGGCCGGCCAGCGCGGGCGCGTGCTCTGGGACGAGCAGGCCACGCGCCCTTCGCGCTGGATGCAGGCGCTGGCGGGCAGCGGCTACCGGGCGCTGCCGGTCCATGACCTCGAGTCTGGGCGGCGCCGCCAGGCCGAAAGCCGACGCATGCTCTGGCGCCTGGGCGTGGCCGGCGTCTCGATGATGCAGGTGATGATGTATGCGTGGCCCGCGTACATCGCGCCCGGCGCCATCACGCCCGACATCGGGCAGCTGCTGCGCTGGGCGCAATGGGTGCTGTCGCTGCCGGTGATGCTGTTTTCCTGCCGGCCGTTTTTCAGTTCGGCCTGGCGTGACCTGCGCGCGCGGCGCATCGGCATGGATGTGCCGGTGGCCCTGGGCGTGCTGATCACCTTCGTGGTCAGCAGTCTGGGCACCTTTGAACCGGAGGGCGCCTTTGGCCATCAGGTCTACTTCGATTCGCTGACGATGTTCGTCTTCTTCCTGCTCGCAGGTCGCTGGCTGGAGCTGCGCCTGCGCGACCGCTCCGCCGGTGCGCTCGAAGCGCTGATGCACCGCTTGCCGGAGACGGTAGAGCGCCTGCAGCCCGACGGCCAATGGCAGCGCGTGGCCGCACGGCGCGTGCGTCCGGGCGATCTGCTGCGCGTGCTGCCAGGGACGGCGTTTCCGGCCGATGGCGAGATCGTGCAGGGCGACACGCGCGTCGATGAAGCCCTGCTGACCGGGGAGTCGCGCGCGCTCGCCCGCGGTCCTGGCGAGGCGGTGATTGCCGGCAGCCACAACCTGAGCGCGGCCGTGCAGGTGCGCGCCACGGCCGTTGGTGCGCAGACGCGCTACGCGCAGATCGTCGGCCTGATGGAACAGGCCGCGAGCGACAAGCCCGATCTCGCGCGCCTGGCCGACCGCATTGCACGGCCGTTTCTGCTGGCGGTGCTCTTGATCGCCGCGCTTGCCGGCGCGTGGTGGTGGCCGGTGGATCCGGCGCGTGCGCTGATGGTGGTCGTGGCGGTGCTGGTCGTGACCTGCCCCTGCGCGCTGTCGCTGGCAACGCCTGCGGCCATGTTGGCGAGTGCCGCTGCGCTGGCGCGGCGCGGGGTGCTGGTGCGCCGGCTGCAGGCCATCGAAGCGCTGGCGCAGGTCGATACCGTGGTGTTCGACAAGACCGGCACGTTGACGAGCGAGGCCTTTGCGCTGGCCCGGGTCGACACGCGCGTCGGCCTTGGGCAGGCGCAAGCCCTGGCGCTGGCGGCGCAGCTGGCGCGCTGCAGCCTGCATCCGGTCTCGCGCGCGCTGGTCGCGGCGGCCGGTGTCGAGGGCGGGGCCGCGGCGGCCCGGGAGGTGCGCGAAGTGGCCGGGCAGGGCCTGAGCGGCCTGGTCACCGATGGCGACGGGCGGATGCTGCCCTGCCGGCTGGGTTCGGCCTCGTTTTGCGCGCTGGAGTCCGACGCCGCAGGCCCGCCACAGGGACCCGTATGCCATCTTGCCGACGAGAACGGCTGGCTTGCGAGCTTTCGCTTCGAAGAGGCGCTGCGTCCCGACGCCCGGGCCGTGGTGGGCGCCTTGCATGCGCAGAATCTTGAGATTCGTCTGCTCTCGGGCGACCGCGAGGCGTCGGTACAGCGCATGGCCGCGGCCGCCGGCATTGGGCTGGCCGCGGGCGACTGCACGCCGGATGGCAAGCTGCGCGCGCTGCAGCGCCTGCAGCAGCAGGGGCGGCGCAGCGCCATGGTGGGGGACGGCCTGAACGACGGGCCGGTGCTGGCCGCTGCCCATGTGTCTTTTGCCTTCGGGCGTGCGGTGCCGCTGGCGCAGGCGCGCTCGGACTTCGTGGTGCTCGACGCGCGCCTCATGTCCATCGCCTGGGCCCGCGCCCAGGCGCTGCGCACCCTGCGCGTGGTGCGCCAGAACCTGGCTTGGGCGCTGCTGTACAACCTGGCGGCGCTGCCGCTGGCGGTGCTGGGCTACATGCCGGCCTGGGCAGCGGGGCTGGGCATGGCGGCCAGTTCGCTGCTGGTGGTGGCCAACGCCTTGCGGCTCAACCGCGAGCCTGTCGCTGTCGTGGAGCAGCCCTGATGGACATCCTTTACTTGCTGGTGCCCCTGTCCGTGGTGCTGGCGCTGCTGGTCATCGCGGCCCTGGGCTGGGCGATCTTTCGCGGTCAGTTTGACGACCTGGAGCGCGAAGGCGCACGGATTCTTGAGAATGATTGATCCAAGTCAAATTGACCATGATTGCCCTATGGATAATCGCCAGGCATTAGCGAAAACCCTTAGACCAGGCTGAACGAAAAAGGCGCCCACGGCCCTTGTCCTGGTTTCACACGGAGAGCGTTCGATGGTGAATTACAACGACAAGGTGGTGCGGCAATTCGCCATCATGACGGTCGTCTGGGGCGTGGTGGGAATGCTGGTCGGCGTGGTTGCCGCCGCGCAGCTTGCCTGGCCCGAGCTCAATTTCGGCATTCCCTGGTTCAGCTACGGCCGCCTGCGCCCCTTGCACACCAATGGCGTGATCTTTGCCTTCGGCGGCACCGGGCTGATCGCCACCTCGCTGTACGTGGTGCAGCGCACCTCACAGGCGCGCCTGTTCGGTGGCGAGGGCCTGGCCAACTTCATCTTCTGGGGCTGGCAGCTGGCCATGGTGAGTGCGGTGATCACGCTGCCCATGGGTTTGACGACCTCCAAGGAGTACGCCGAGCTCGAATGGCCCATCGACATCCTGATCACCGTGGTCTGGGTGGCCTATGCGCTGGCCTTCTTCGGCACCATAGGTCGGCGCGCAATGAGCCACATCTACGTGGCCAACTGGTTCTATGGCGCCTTCATCATCGCGATCGCGCTGCTGCACGTCGGCAACAGCGCGGCGCTGCCGGTGGGCTGGTTCAAGTCCTATTCGGCCTACGCCGGCGTGCAGGACGCGATGGTGCAGTGGTGGTATGGGCACAACGCGGTGGGTTTTCTGCTCACCGCCGGCTTCCTCGGGATGATGTATTACTTCATTCCCAAGGCCGCCGGGCGCCCGATCTACAGCTATCGCCTGTCGATCGTGCATTTCTGGGCGCTGATCTTCACCTACATGTGGGCCGGGCCGCACCACCTGCACTACACCGCGCTGCCCGACTGGGTGCAGTCCGTGGGCATGGTGTTTTCCATCATCCTGCTGGCCCCGAGCTGGGGCGGAATGATCAACGGCATCATGACGCTCTCGGGCGCCTGGCACAAGCTGCGCGACGACCCGATCATCCGCTTCCTGGTGGTGTCGCTGTCCTTCTACGGCATGGCGACCTTCGAAGGCTCGCTGCTGTCGATCAAGACCATGAACGCGCTGTCCCACTACACCGACTGGACCGTGGGCCACGTGCATGCCGGGGCGCTGGGCTGGGTGGGCTTCATCACCATGGGGTCGCTGTACTGGATGATTCCGCGTCTGTACGGGCGCACCAGCATGTATTCCACGCGTGCCATCGAGCTGCATTTCTGGATGGCGACGCTGGGCATCGTGCTCTACATCGCCGCGATGTGGATCGCCGGCGTGATGCAGGGCCTGATGTGGCGCGCGATCAATGACGACGGCACGCTCACCTACGCTTTCGTAGAAGGCGTGAAGGCGACCTATCCCTTCTACGTGGTGCGCCTGCTGGGCGGCGTGCTCTACCTCGGGGGCATGGTCATCATGCTCTGGAACATGTTCAAGACCATGGGCGCGGGACGTGCGGTCGCGGTGCCCGTCGCGCCGGTCGCGCCGCTGGCGGCCGGTGCCTGAGCCAGGTGGGAAACAAGGAATACGACGATATGGCTCAAGAAGAGATCCGCGGCCACGCCCGCATCGAAACCAACAACTTCCTGATGATCGTGCTGGTGCTGCTGGTGGTGGCCATCGGCGGTCTGGTGGAGATCGTTCCGCTGTTCTTCCAGAAGTCCACGACCGAGCCGGTCGATGGCCTCAAGCCCTATACCGCGGTGCAGGTCGTGGGGCGCGACATCTACGTGCGCGAAGGCTGCAACAACTGCCATTCGCAGATGATCCGCTCGCTGCTGCACGAGTCGCTGCGCTACGGGCCGGTGTCCACCGCGGGCGAGTTCGTCTACGACCACCCGCACCTGTGGGGCAGCAAGCGCACCGGGCCGGACCTGGCGCGCGTGGGCGGCCGTTACAGCGACGACTGGCATGCGGTGCACCTGATCAATCCGCGCGCCGTGGTGCCGGAGTCCAACATGCCGGCCTACCCCTGGCTGGAAAAAACCCCCGCCGACGGCAAGAGCGTGCAGGCGCACATGCGCGGGCTGCGCACGCTGGGCGCGCCCTACAGCGACGAAGAGATCGCGCAGGCACCGGCCGAGGTCGAAGGCAAGACCGAGCTGCAGGCGCTGATTGCCTACCTGCAGGTGCTCGGCACCCACCGCAAGTGAACGAAAGGGCGCAGACCATGGACATCAACATCTTGCGCAGCCTCTACACCGTGCTGGCCCTGCTGGCCTTCGTGGTGATCGCGGGCTGGGCCTGGTCGGGCAGGAACCGCCAGAGTTTCGAGGAGGCGGCGCACCTGCCGCTGGGCGACGATCAGGCGCATGCCGGACAGGCGCGTGCACTCGGGGAGCACGGGGCATGAGCGATTTCACCAGCGGTTTCTGGTCCTGGTACGTGGCCGGCATCACGCTCGCCGGCGTGCTCGCCTGCGTGGCGCTGCTGTGGTGGACCCACCGCATGAACACCGAGGTCAAGCCGAGCGACTCCACCGGCCACGTCTGGGACGGCAATCTCACCGAGCAGAACCACCCGCTGCCGCGCTGGTGGGTGTTCATGTTCGGCATCAGCTGTGTCTTTGCCTTGCTCTACCTGGCCTTGTATCCGGGCCTGGGCAGCTTCAGGGGCACGCTGGACTGGACACAGCAGGAGCAGCATGCGCGCGAGCTGCAGGCCCACGAGGCGCGCATTGCACCCATCTACGCGGCCTTTGCCGACCAGAGCGTGCCCCAGCTGGCGGGCAATGCCGAGGCGCGCGCCATTGGAGACCGGCTGTTCATGAACAACTGCGCGCAGTGCCATGGCAGCGACGCGCGCGGCAGCAAGGGCTTTCCCAACCTGGCGGACGGCCACTGGAACTGGGGCGGCACGCCCGAAGCCATCCTGGAGACGATCGCCGATGGCCGCGTCGGCATGATGCCGCCCATGGGCGAGGCCGTGGGCTCTGCGCAGGAGGTGCGCGCCGTGGCCAACTACGTGCTCGGTCTCTCGGGGGCGGCCCACGACGCAGCGCTGGCTGCCGCGGGCAAGGAAAAGTTCATGCAGGTCTGCGCCGCCTGCCACGGCGAGAGCGGCACGGGCAACGCGGCGCTGGGCGCGCCCGACCTGAGCAAGGGCATCTTCGCCCACGGTCCCGACACCGAGGCCCACGTGGTGCGGATGATCAACGAGGGCAAGACCGCCGAGATGCCGGCCTGGAAGGACCGTTTCTCCCCCGAGCAACTGCGCGTGCTCGCGGCCTATGTCTGGGGGCTGGGCGGCGGCGTCGCGCCGCAGCGATGAGGGCGCCGCCCGCAGTCGTTCTGGCCGGTCTGCGCGCCGCGTACCAGGCCCGGGGGCAGACGCGATGAGCAGCGCGGCCGGCGCCAGCCTTGCGCGGGGCGGCGCGCGCAAGGTCTACCCGCGCAGCGCCAGCGGCATCTATACCCGCTGGCGCTGGTTCTTCGTCTTCGCCACCCAGCTCTTCTACTACGGCATGCCCTGGCTGCAGTGGGGCGGGCGCCAGGCCATGCTGTTCGACATCGAGGCGCGGCGCTTCTATCTCTTCGGGCTGGTGCTTTACCCCCAGGACGTGTTCTACCTGACTGCGCTGCTGATCATCAGCGCGCTGCTGCTCTTTCTGTTCACCGCCGTCGCTGGTCGCCAGTGGTGCGGCTACACCTGCCCGCAGACGGTCTATACCGAGATCTTCCTCTGGGTGGAAGAGCGTTTCGAAGGCAACCGCGTACAGCGCATGCGCCTGGACGCCGCGCCCCTGTCCTGGTCCAAATTCTGGCGCAAGGCGGGCAAGCACCTGGTGTGGCTGGCAATCGCGCTGTGGACGGGATTCACCTTCGTCGGCTACTTCACGCCGATCCGCGAGCTGGGCGCGAGCGTGGCTGGCCTGGCGCTGGGCCCCTGGGCGGCGTTCTGGATCCTGTTCTACGGCTTTGCCACCTGGGGCAATGCCGGCTTCATGCGCGAGCAGGTCTGCAAGTACATGTGCCCCTATGCGCGCTTTCAAGGGGCGATGTTCGACCGCGACACGCTGGTGGTCACCTACGTGAAAAAGCGCGGTGAGCCGCGCGGCAAGCGTTCGCGCAAGGTCGATCCACGGGATCAGGGGCTGGGCGACTGCACCGACTGCACCCTGTGCGTGCAGGTCTGCCCCACGGGCATCGACATCCGCGACGGGCTGCAGTACGAATGCATCAGCTGCGCGGCCTGCATCGACGCCTGCGACAGCGTGATGGACAGCATGGGCTACCCGCGCGGCCTGATCCGCTATTCGACCGAAGCGGCGTTGCAAAACGACTGGGGGCGTCGCGAGATCCTGCGCCGCGTGCTGCGCCCGCGCGTGCTCTTTTATGCCGCGGTGCTGACGCTCGCGGTGCTGGCGCTGGCGGCGAGCCTCTGGCTGCGCACGCCCTTCAAGGTGGACATCATCCGCGACCGCGCGACGCTGGCACGGCTGGTCAAGGGCGGGCAGATCGAGAACATCTACCGTATCCACGTCATGAACGCCACCGAGCACGAACAGCGCTTCGAGGTGCACGCCGAAGGTCTGCCAGGCCTTGCCATGGCCGAGGCGAGCCAGAGCTCGGTGACGATCGCGCCAGAGCAGTCGGCCTCCTTCCCGGTGCAGCTGCGCCTGCCGCATGGCGGCGCGGCGCCCGGCTCGCACACCATCAGCTTCGTCGTGAGTGCGCCCGGCGTGGGCAGCGTGCGCGAAAAATCGGCCTTCATGGTGCCGCGCTGAAGCCATGGCAGGGGACGGCATTTCGCAGACCCCCGGGGCCGCAGCGCCCTGGTGGAAATCTGGCTACGTCTGGCTGATCGTGGCCCTCACGCTGGCGGCGCTTGCGGGCGGGCTGTTCACCGTGTATCTGGCCATGCAGGCGCCGCCCGAGCCCGTCCCTGGCACGTCCGGCGCCCGGCTCGGTGACAATGCGGCGCTGGAGCCGGCCCTGCAGGCGCGCAACCGCACCAGCATCCGCAATGGCGAGGCGATGGGCCGAAGCGCGGCGCCCCGGCCCGACGCCGGCGCACCGCAAGACTAGAACAGCAGGAGGAGGCGATGCGCGCGAGTCGATGGAGCCTGATAGCCTGGCCAGCCTTCGTGGTGGCAGGCATGCTGGAGATGATGGTGTTTGCCGTGCTCGACCCCGAGACGCTGAGCCTGCTGGGTCGGCAGATGCAATGGTCGCGCAGTACGGTTTATTCGATCAGTTTCCTGATTTTCTGGTTCATGTTCATGCTGTGCAGCGCCATCACGCTGCAGCTGGCGCGCCCGGCCAGTGAGGTCAACGCCGACCTGGCCCGGCCGCTGGCGCGCGACTGAGCGCGTCGCCGCGGGCGCGCGGGGCGGATGGGCCTGCCGCCGCCAGTGGATTGGGGGCCGCCGATAGAATTGCCGTACCGCACACCGCCGTGCGCGCCTCACCAGGGTTCACGCATGCAAGAGTCTCCGCGCCCGGCTCCGGGCACCAAGTTCACCAGCCGCCAGGGCACGCGCGCCATCAAGGACGGCGTCAAGCCCAGCCCGCTCACCGCCATACCCAACGCCGAGCGCAAGCCCGACTGGCTGCGCGTGAAACTGCCCAACGGCGCCAAGTACCAGCAGATCAAGGAGATCGTGGATTCGCACAAGCTCTCCACCGTGTGCGCCGAATCCAAGTGCCCCAACATCGCCGAGTGCTGGGGCCGGGGCACGGCCACGCTGATGCTCATGGGTTCGGTGTGCACGCGGGCCTGCAAGTTCTGCTCGGTGAGCACCGGCAACCCCAACGGCTGGCTCGACCCGATGGAGCCGGTGAACGTGGCCGACGCGGTGGCGCTGATGGATTTGAAGTACGTCGTGCTGACCTCGGTGGACCGCGACGACCTGAAGGACCTGGGCGCGGGCCACTACGCCGCCTGCATCCGCGAGATCCACAAGCGCATGCCAGACACCGCCGTGGAGGCGCTCACGCCCGACTTCCAGGGCCGCCACGAACTGGTGGCCAAGGTAGTCGATGCCGGTTTGGCCACCTACGCGCAGAACCTGGAGACGGTGCGCCGCCTGACCCACCCGGTGCGCGACCCGCGCGCCGGCTATGAGCAGACGCTGGACGTGCTCAGGTTCGCCAAGGCCTATGCGCCGCAGACCATCACCAAGACCAGCCTGATGCTGGGCCTGGGCGAGACGGACGAAGAGATCGAAGAGGCGCTGGACGACATCCGCGCGGCCAACGTCGACATCGTCACCATGGGCCAGTACATGCGCCCGACGCAGCACCATCTGCCGGTGGCGCGCTATGTCTCGCCCGAGCAGTTCGCGCGCTACCGCGAGATGGGGCTGGCCAAGGGTTTCCTGGAGGTGGTGGCCGGGCCCTTCGTGCGTTCGAGCTACCGCGCCGAGCGCGTGCTCGAGCACAACAACGTGGGGCTGGACGAGGACCTGCTCGAGAGCATTCGCAACTCGGCCGCCAACGCGATGCGCTGCTGAGCGCTCAGAGCTTTTTTGCGTTGAAGTCCCAGGGCTGGGCATCGGCCAGCCACTGGCGCAGCGCGGCGTCGTCGAGCTGCGCCAGTTCGTCCTCGGCCTGGGGCAGGGTGTCGGCGAGCATCTGCCTTTGCAGGATGTCGTTGCCGTCCATGCGGCTGAAGACCAGCAGCATCTGCCCGTAAGAGGCATACATGGGCGCGGCCTGCCAGCGCTGGCCCTGGGTGTCGTGAAACTCTCGCATGTGGGGGTACCCAAATACGCCGACCTTACCCGCGCCGCTCGTAACGCGCAAAGCGCAGCGGCAAGCCTTGGGCGCTCACGTGGTCGGTGTGTGCCGCCAGCACCCACTCTGGCCCCAGCGTCGGGGCGAAGGTGTCGCCGTCGAAATCCCGCGCAATTTCCGTCACTTGGGCGCGTGTGGCCAGCGGCAGCACTGCGGCAAAGATCTGCGCCCCGCCGATGACCCAGGCGGTGGCCGCGCCCGTTTGCTCTGCAAAATGAAGCGCATCACGCAGGCTGGGTACGCGTTTTGCGCCATTTTCATGCCAATCGTGCTGGCGCGTGATGACGATGTTGGTGCGCCCGGGCAGCGGGCGAAAGCGTGCGGGCAGCGAGTCCCAGGTCTTGCGCCCCATGATGACCGGCGCACCCTGGGTGAGCGCCTTGAAGTGCGCCAGGTCCTCGGGCAGGTGCCAGGGCATGGTGCCGCCACTGCCGATCACGCCATTGGCGGCGCGTGCGTAAATCAGGGCAATTTCCATGGCGGCGGGCTCGGTGGCTGAACGCTGGAATATAACGGGGCTCTACCATGGGGCAGCCGGCCGCCGCCCCTGCGCCGCCATGTACAAGATTCCCGAATCGGTCCTCGTCGTGATCCACACTGCCGCGCTGCAGGTGCTGGTGCTGCGCCGCGCCGACAGCGCCGAAGACTTCTGGCAGTCCGTCACCGGCAGCAAGCAGAGCGCGGCCGAGACCTGGCGCGAGACGGCCCTGCGCGAAGTGCGCGAGGAAACCGGCCTGGACGCTGGCGCGCCCGGCTGCCGCCTGGCGGACTGGGGGCTGGAGAATGTCTACAGCCTTTACCCGCAGTGGCGCCACCGCTACGCCCCCGGCGTGATGACCAATACCGAGCACGTGCTCGGCCTGTGGCTGCCCGCGCCCGCCCCGGTGCGCCTGAACCCGCGCGAGCATACCGCCTGCGCCTGGCTGCCCTGGCGCGAGGCGGCCGACCGCTGTTACTCCCCGTCCAACGCAGAGGCTATTCTCTGGCTGCCGCACTTTCTTCATCCCGCATGAGCGACCCATCCGTCCCCGAGCCCGATTTCGCCGCTTCACAGCTACCGCAGCTGCCTGGCGGCATCCTGCGCGTGGCCACCTACAACATCCACAAGGGCGTGCAAGGCCTGGGGCCGGCGCGGCGCCTGGAAATCCACAACCTGGGCCTGGCGATAGAGCAGCTCGATGCCGACATCGTCTGCCTGCAGGAGGTGCGCCGCAGCAACCGGCGCGAGGCGGCCTACTTCGACCGCTGGCCGCTGGTGCCCCAGGCGCAGTACCTCGCGCCCGAAGGCTATGAAGCGGTCTACCACACCAATGCCTATACGCGCCATGGCGAGCATGGCAACGCGCTGCTCACGCGCTGGCCGGTACTTGAAAGCCGCCACGAAGACATGTCCGACCACCGCTTCGAGCAGCGCGGCCTGCTGCATGCGTGCGTGCAGGTGCAGGGCACGGCGGTGCACACCGTCGTGGTGCACCTGGGGCTGGTGCCGGGCAGCCGCGTCCGGCAGGTGGCGCAGCTGCAGCGCTACATCCGCCGCGAGGTGCCCGAGGATGCTCCGCTGGTGGTGGCCGGCGATTTCAACGACTGGGGCAACCAGCTGTCGCAGATGCTGGCCGGCTTCGGGCTGCTGGAGCATGGCGGCGCCTCGCCGGTGTTCACCTATCCTTCGCGCCTGCCGGTGGCGCGCCTGGACCACGTCTATGCGCGCGGCCTGGTGCCGCTGTCGCTGACCGTGCCGCGCGGGCGCATCTGGTGGCGCATGTCCGACCATCTTCCGCTGATTGCGGAGTTCAGGCTCTGAGCCGCACCCCATGCCGCTGCCAGCGTTTGCCGGGTCGGACCACCGCATCAAGCTGCTGCAGGGCTCGCAGGAGTTCTTTCCCGCGCTCATTGCCGAGCTCGACGGCGCGCAGCGCGACGTGCAGTTCGAGACCTACATCTTCAGCACCATGGGCGAGGGCGCCAGCGTGGCCGCCGCGCTGGAGCGCGCCGCGCGCCGTGGCGTGCGGGTGCGCATGGTGGTGGACGGCGTGGGCACCGGGCGCATCGCCGAGCCCTGGGGAACGCGCCTGGTGCAGGCCGGCGTGCAACTGCGCGTGTATTCGCCGCTCGGGCCGCTGGGCCTGCTGCTGCCCAGCCGCTGGCGGCGCCTGCACCGCAAGCTGTGCGTGGTCGATGCGCGCGTGCTGTTTTGCGGTGGCATCAACGTGCTGGACGACTTTGAAGACCCCTACCGCGGCCGGCTGGAGGCGCCGCGCCTGGACTTTGCGGTGCAGGTGCAGGGCAGCATGGTGGCCTATGCCTGCGCGGTGATGGACCTGCTGTGGCTGCGCATGCAGGCCGTGCACGAGGTACGCCGGCGCCAACTGGCGCATGCGCTGCAGGACTGGCGCGCCGCGCAGGCGCTGCACCGGCTGCGTGCGCGCACGCCCCGGCAGGGGCGGGGGGTGCGCGCCGCACTGCTGCTGCGCGACAACCTGCGCCTGCGCACCCGCATCGAGCGCTCCTACCGCCGCGCGATCGCCCAGGCACGCGAGGAGATCATCATCGCCAACGCCTACTTCATTCCCGGCGGCAAGCTGCGCCGCGCGCTGGTGTTGGCCGCCGAGCGTGGCGTGCGCGTGCACCTGCTGCTGCAGGGCCGCTACGAATACTTCATGCAGTACCACGCGGCTCGCCCGGTCTATGGCGCCCTGCTCGCCGCGGGCGTGCACATCCATGAATACGCGCCGAGCTTTCTGCACGCCAAGGTGGCGGTGGTGGACGCCGAGGGGGCACGCCCCTGGGCCACGGTCGGATCGAGCAACCTCGATCCGCTGAGCCTGCTGCTGGCGCGCGAAGCCAACGTGATGGTGCGCGACGCCGAGTTCGCCCGCATCCTGCGTGCACGCCTGATGCAGGCCATCGACGGCTGCGAGCCGCTGGCCGCGCAGACCTACGCCAACCGCCCCTGGCACGAGAGGGTGCTGGACCGCATCGCCCACGTGCTTATGCGCGTGGCGCTCTGGGTCACCGGCAAGGACTATTGAAAAGCTAGCTGCCAGCGCAGGAATGGCAAGGGCAAGAGGCATAAAAGCCTTGCAATTTCCTGCTGCCGCTTCGCTGTTACCATGCGCGCATGAACCAAGCCTCGTCTCTCGCGCCCGAAGAGGGCGTCCCCGTCTCCGTCAAGATCCGCGAACGCCTGAACGGTGCGGGCCGGCGCTTCTTTGCCAACGACAACATCGCCGAGTTCATCGAGCCCGGCGAGCTCGCCGCGCTGCTCGACGAAGTGCAGGCCAAGATGCAGGCCGTGCTCGACAGCCTGGTGATAGACACGGCCAACGACCACAACACCCAGGACACCGCGCGGCGCATGGCCAAGATGTACATCGGCGAGGTGTTTCGCGGGCGCTATGGCGAGGCGCCGCAGGTCACCGAATTTCCCAACGCGGCGCGCCTGAACGAGCTGCTCATCGTCGGCCCCATCACCGTGCGCAGCGCCTGCAGCCACCACTTCTGCCCGGTGATAGGCAAGCTCTGGATCGGCGTGATGCCCAACGAGCACACCAACGTGATCGGGTTGTCCAAGTACGCGCGCCTGACCGACTGGATCATGGGCCGCCCGCAGATCCAGGAGGAAGCCATCGTGCAGCTGGCCGACCTCATCATGGAAAAGACCCGGCCCGACGGCCTGGCGGTGGTGATGGAGGCGAGCCACTTCTGCATGTCCTGGCGCGGCGTGCGCGAGATGGACAGCAAGATGGTCAACTCCGTCATGCGTGGCGCCTTCCTGACCGACGCCACGCTGCGCCGTGAATTCCTCTCGCTCATTCCCGGGCGCGGCTGAACGCACCGCGGCCCCGGTTCGCCGCTGCGCGGGCCGCGGCGCGCGGCACTGGCCGCTCACCTGAGCGATGCTGCTGGGCGTGGACTTCACCAGCCGGCCCGGACGGCGCAAGCCCATCGTGCTGGCGCTGGGCGAGCGCCGCGGCGAGGCGGTGCACCTGAGCGACTTCGTGCGCATCGAAAGCCTGGACGGCTTTCTTCACTGGCTGCGGCAGGAGCGCGCCTGGGTGGGCGCGTTCGATCTGCCCTTCGGCCTGCCGCGCGCGCTGGTGCAGGCGCTGGGCTGGCCAATGCAGTGGCGCGCCTGCATGCAGCATTACGCTGGCCTGAGCCGCGCCCAGGTGCGCACCGTCTTTGCCGCCTACTGCGCGGCGCGTCCGGCGGGCCAGAAGTTCGCCCACCGAGCCACCGACGGGCCGGCGGGCTCCAGCCCCTCGATGAAGTGGGTCAACCCGCCCGTGGCCTTGATGCTGCACGCGGGCATGCCCCTGCTGCTGCAGGCCGGCGTGCATCTGCCGGGCCTGTGCGCGGGCGATGCGCGCCGCGTCGCGCTCGAAGGCTATCCCGGCCTGCTGGTGCGCGAGCTGGTGGGTCGCGCCAGCTACAAGAGCGACGAGCGCGCGCGCCAGACGCCCGAGCGCGCGGCGGTGCGCGCGCGCATCGCGCAGGCGCTGGAGCACGGCCGCACCCGCCTGGGCCTGCGCCTGCAACTGCTGCCTGCACAGCGGGCCCTGCTGCTGCAGGACGCGAGCGGCGACCACCTGGATGCGGTGGCCTGTCTCATGCAGGCAGCCTGGGCCGAGCGTGCGCACCTGCAGGGCAGCGCGCTCTACGGCCTGCCGCCCCGGCTTGATGCGCTGGAGGGCTGGATCCTCACCGCCCCGTGCTCGCCTGGCCCGTGATCAGCGCCAGGTAGGCGCGGCGCGTGGGCTCGCCGACCGCGGCGATCACCTGGGCCCAGGCGGTGCGGTGGCGCGCCAGCAGCCGCGCCGAGGCCACGTTGCGCGACTTGCAATACCAGTGGCAGGTGTGCTGCAGCAGCAGCAGCTCTGCCGTCACCATGTAGGCGCGGTCGCGCTCGGACAGGCCAGCGCCGTTGCCGATGGCGCGCGCAATGCCGCCGGCGTGCAGCGCCAGCGCGTGGCGCAGGTCAAAGGCCAGGGCCGGCGGCAACTGCGCCGACCAGGGCAGGCCAAAGGCCAGGCGGCTGATGCGCGCTTGCGCCGCGGGCATGCGCTGCGCGTCCTGGGCCAGGCGCTGCAGTTGCTCGCACAGCTGCGCCTCGCTCGCCTGCAGCGTGGCCAGCACCTGGCTGCGCCGTGCGGCGTCGTGCTCGCCCATGGCCCGCAGATAGCCCTCGATCAGCGCCTGCATCAGCCGCTCCACCTGGTAGGGCTGCAGCGCCTGGGCCAGCAGCAGCACGCGCTCGCGCTGCTGGCGCGCGTTGACGATGAACAGCGCAGCGGCGCCGAGCGCGAGCCAGAGCAGGAGATCGGAAGACATGCGCCGCCGATTGTGCCGTGCTTCAGCGCTGCGGCGGCTGCCAGCCCAGCGCGCCAGACACGCGTGCGCAGGCCGCGCGCAGCGCCAGCGCGGCGGTGCCGGTGGCGTCGGCCCGCAGCGCCGCGCCGTGCCCCACCAGCGTCAGGGCCAGCAGCAGGTGGCCGTGGGCGTCGAACACCGGCGCACCCAGCGCGTTGATGCCCGGCGCGTGCTCGCCCTCGACCACGGCCACGCCCTGGCCGCGGATGCGCGCGCGCTGTGCCGTCGTCAGCGCGTCCCCCGCCGGCTCGGCCCACGCCGCGAACACCCGGCCGGTGGCCGAGGTGCGCAGGTCGAACAAGGCACCCGGCGCCACGCCCACCGATACCCCCTGGCCCGGCTGATAGACGCGCAGCGCGCACACGCCGGCTTCCGTCTGCACGGCCACCAGGCAGGTATTGCCCTGGGTCTGGGCGAGTCCGCGCGCCTCGCTGCTGGCGAGCTCCAGCCAGTCCTGACGCGCCAGCCAGGCAAGCGCCAGGTGGCGCAGCGCCGGGCCGGCCTGGTACAGGCCGCTGTCCGCATCCTGATGCACCCAACCGGCGCGCACCAGGCTGACCAGGTAGCGGTAGACCTTGGCGCGGTGCATGCCCGCCAGGCGCGCCAGTTCGGAAACGCCCAGCGCGTGTCCCTGCGCCATCAACAGCTCGAAGAGCTCAAGCCCGAGCTCCAGGGACTGGATGCCTGCCGGGGCGGGCGAGGAGGGCGACGGTACTGCCGCTGCAGCGTCGGGCGCGGAAGGTGCGGGGGTGCGAGGCATGGTGTGGCCAAGAGTGGAGGAAAGGCGCGCCGCCAGTGTGCATCAGCGGGCCGCCGGCGGCCGCAGACGACCCTGCGCCGGCACCCTAGGGGACACCACGACGGCGCCAGGGGCAGAGGCTTGACAGCCCCGTTCCCTTGCCCTAGATTCTCGATATTATTTTTTCCGTAACGTCGTTACCTATATCGTAACATTACCTGGAGACCTCCGATGAAGAAGTACATCACCTTTCCGCTGCGCGAGGGCGTGCACAGCCGCCAGGCCCATTGCGACATTCCCGATGGGCTGTACGAGCGCGAGCATGGCCGCAACGGCTTCTTCGGCCCCGCAAGCCACATCCTGCACAAACACAAGCCTACGGGCTGGAGCCAATGGGAAGGGCCGCTGGAGCTGACGCTGCTGGATTTGAACAAGCTCGAAGACAGCGCCCCCTGCCCCTGGAAGGCGCGCCGTTTCATGCACAACGCCCAGACCCAGGTGCATTTCTGGAAGTTCGGCGCCTCCATGCCCGATCTGGCGCGCAACGGCGACGGCGACATGATCCTGTTCTTCCACCGTGGCGAAGGCGAGTTCTTCTGCGACTACGGCCACATGAGCTACCGCGAGGGCGACTACATCAACATCCCCCGCGGCACCTCCTGGCGTCTGGAGACCCAGGTGCGCAATGAAGTCCTGACCATCGAGGCGACCGAAGACCTCTTCGTGCTGCCCGAGCGCGGCATCCTCGGCCACCACGCGCAGTTCGACCTCGCGGTGCTCGACACGCCCAAGATCGACGATGCCTTCAAGGCCCAGTACAGCGACACGCGCGAGACCCGGGTGCGCGCCAAGCGCCGCGGCCAGGTGACCACCGTCACCTTCCCCTACAACTTCCTGGATGCGGTGGGCTGGCATGGCGACTGCGTGCCGGTCAAGCTCAACTGGCGCGACATCCGCGAGCTGCTCTCGGACCGCTACCACCTGCCGCCGACGGTGCACGCCACCTTCCTGTCGAACACCATCATCGTCTGCACCTTCGCGCCGCGCCCCATCGAGAGCGACCCGGGCGCGCTCAAGGTGCCGTTCTTTCACAACAACGACGAGTTCGACGAATCCATCTTCTACCACCAGGGCGAATTCTTCTCGCGCGACAACATCAAGCCCGGCATGTTCACGCTGCATCCCTCGGGCTTTCACCACGGCCCGCACCCCAAGGCCTTCGCGGCGGCCGCGGCCAACAACCAGGGCGAGCGCAAGTACACCGACGAAGTGGCGGTGATGATCGATTCGCGCTACCCGCTGCAGCTCGACGACGTGGACGCCGTCAAGGTGCCCGACTACGTCCATTCCTGGAAGGAATGAGGGGCGTTTGAGCCATGAAAAAGCGCCGCAGGATGAAGATCCTGCAGCGCTTTTTTTTTGATAGCTACTGGCGCTTGTCTGGCAAGCGCCAGAGCCTGTTTTCTTACTTGATAGCGGCCTCGATTTCCTTGACCAGGTCGGCGCCGACGTCGGGCGTGAACATGTCCCACACCGGCTGCACCGCGGCGCGCATGCGGGCGTGCTCCTCGGCCGTCACCTCGTTCACCTGGATGCCCTTGTCGGCCATCATCTTCTGCGCACCGGCTGCCTGGTCACGCGCGACCTGGCGCTGGTAGGCGCGCGCCTCCACGGCGGCGTCCTTGAGGATCTTCTGCTGGTCGGGCGTGAGCTTGTCCCAGAACTTCTTGGACGCCAGCGGGATGAAGGCGCCGTAGGTGTGCTGGGTGATCGAGAGGTACTTCTGCACCTCGTAGAGCTTGAGCGCGGCGATCACCGCATTGGGCGTGCCCTGGCCGTCTATGGTCTTGGTTTCCAGCGCCGTATAGAGCTCGGGGACCGCCAGCGGCACCGGGTTGGCGCCCAGCGCCTTGATGGTTTCCTGGGTGATCCTGGCCTGGATGGAGCGGAACTTCAGCCCCTTGAAGTCTTCCACCTTGGCAATCGGGTGCTTGCTGTTGGTGGCGTTGAAGAAGCCGTTTTCCCAGTAGGCCAGGCCCACCAGGCCGTGGGCCGGCAGCAGGTCCATGAGCTTCTGCCCGATCGGGCCGTCGAGCACCTTCTCGGCCTGTTCGGTGTTGGCGAAGAGGAAGGGGAAGTCCAGCACTTCATAGGGCTTGACCATGCCGGTCAGCGTGGAAGTTTGCGGCACGGTGAATTCGATGGTGCCGCCCTGCAGGGCGGAGGTCACCTTGACGTCGTCGCCCAGCGCGCCGCCGTAGTAGGGCTTGATGTCGATTTCGCCGCCGCTCTTGGCCTTGACCAGTTCGACGAACTTGGCCACGCCCTGGCCCTGGTGGGATTTCTCGGGCAGGGTGACGGCAAACTTGCCCGTCACCGCCGCCAGCGTGGAGCCGGAAAACGCCGCGGCCAGCAGGCCCAGCAGCAGGGTGGTCTTGAACTTCATGGGGAATCTCCAGTGGGGTGGTTGAAGAAAGGGCACTCAGCGCCACCATTCGGCGGGCACCGTGACCAGTGCGGGGAACAGGATAAGCAGCACCAGCAGCGCCGCCAGTGCCAGCAGGAAGGGCAGGATGCCGCGCACCGCCTCGTCCATCGTCACCTTGCCGACCGAGCTGACCACGTTGAGCACCACGCCCACCGGGGGGGTGATCATGCCGATTGAGCAGTTCATGATGAAGACCACGCCGAAGTACACCGGATCGATGTCCGCGGCCTTCACGATGGGCAGGAACACCGGCGTGAAGATCAGCACGATGGGGATGAAGTCCAGCACCATGCCGGCGAAGAAGACCACCACCATCATGGCCGCCATCAGGAGCATGGGCGAACCCACCAGCCCTTCGAGCCAGCCGCCCACCTGCCCCGAGATGTCGGTGATGGTGATCATGTAGGAGGCCACCATGGCCAGCGCCGCCAGCAGCAGCACGACGGAGGTGGTGCGCGCGGTGGAGAGCAGGGCCTCGTAGATGTTGCGCCAGTTCAGCTCGCGGTACACCACCAGGCCGACGAAGAGCGCGTAGGCCGCGGCCACCACGGCCGACTCGGTGGGCGTGAAGATGCCGAAGCGCAGGCCGCCGATGATGATCACCGGCATCATCAAGGCCCAGCCGCCCTGGCCCAGCAGGCGCAGGCGCCGCCCCAAGGGCACGCGCGCCGTGATCGCGGCGTTCTGGCTGCGCGCCACGAACCACCAGGCAATCACCAGCACCAGCCCCATGAGCACGCCGGGCACGATGCCCGCGAGGAACAGCCGGGTGATGGACACGTTGGCCGTCACGCCGAAGATGAGAAAGCCGATGGACGGCGGTATCACCGGCGCGATGATGCCGCTGGCCGCCATCAGGCCGCAGGCGCGTGCGGGGTTGTAGCCGGCCTGGCGCATCATGGGCACGAGGATGGCCGCCAGCGCCGCCGTATCGGCTACGGCCGAACCCGAAAGGCTGGCGAGCATGATGCCCGCGCCTATGGCCACGTAGCCCAGGCCGCCGCGCAAGTGGCCGACGAAGGCGCCGGCCATCTCCACGATGCGCTTGGACAGGCCGCCGGCGTTCATCAGCTCGCCCGCCAGGATGAAGAAGGGCACGGCCATCAGCACGAAGTTGTCGGCCCCGGCGATCGCGTTCTGCACCACCACCTGGCTGTCGAACTGGCCGGTGACGAGCATCAGCGCGATGCCCGAGAACATCAGCGCGAACGCGATCGGCACCCCCAGCGCGATCAGGGTGAGCAGGGAGATCAGGAAGACGGTGGCGGTCATGCGCGCGGTCCCGTCTGGCCGCCGACCTCGGCTTCGATGCGCTCGGAAGCCTGCTCGATGCGGTCGCCCAGGTCGTGCGTCATCTTGTCGAAGTCGCCGCGCAGCGCCCGCACGATGTTGTAGCTGACCGGCACGATCAGCGCCACGCCGAAGACGATGCCCACGCCGTACAGCCAGGCGTAGGAGATGCCCAGCACCGGGTAGGTGTTGCCCAGGTTGATCACGGTCTGCTTCCAGCCGCCGACGATGAACACCACGCAGCCGGCCAGGATCAACAGGCCCGAAAAGGTGATGAGTGCGCGGCGCAGGCGCGGCCCCACGCGCCGCTGCAGCGTGTCGAAGCCGATGTGTATGCGCTGGGCCGAAGCCAGCACCGCCCCGAGAAAGATCAGCCAGACGAAGAGCAGGCGCGAGAGCTCTTCCGATACCGCGATGCCGGAATTGAAGGCGTAGCGCAGCACCACGTTGCCAAACACCAGGATGCCCATGATGGCAAGACAGGCCACGATGAGCACTTCAAAGGTGTGCGTGATGCGCCTTGCCCAGGGGTTGGGCGCGTGTTCGGTGTGCAAGGGCATGGTCTGCCGGGCTTTCTGAGGGTGGCGGGATTGGATAGGGTTTTATCGAGAAAGTAAAGACTGACCTTGCGGCGTCCAAGGTTAGTGGCGCGGCGGCTCGGGCCAGGGCGGCAGCGGCGCGCGCAGCCGCTCGAAGGCATGGGCCAGTTGCAGCACGCCCAGGTCGTCAAAGCGCTGCCCGGCGATCTGCAGGCCTATGGGCAGCCCCGCGCCGTCCACGCCGCAGGCGATCGAGGCGGCGGGCTGCTCCGACATGTTGAAGGGTACGGTGAAGGCAATGTGCTCCAACGGGCGCAGCGGGTTGTTGGTGGGCGAGGGCAGTTCGGCCGCGAATGCGGTGATGGGCGCCGTGGGCGAGAGCACGTAGTCCACCTGCGAGCAGGCCCGCACCGTGGCCACGCGCGTGGCATGAAACTGCTGGCTCGCGTGGTAGACGTGCTCGGCGCTGAAGCTGGCCGCGCTCTCGGCCCAGTCGCGAATGTAGGGCAGCACGCGGGCGCGGCGTCCGGGCCCGAGCTGGCGCAGGTCCATGAGTGAGCGCATGCGCCAGAAGTGGTCCATGCCGTCGAGCATCTCGCGCCCGAGCCAGGGCTGCATCGGCACGATGCTGGCACCCGCCTGTTCGAACAGCCGTGCCGCCGCTTCGACGCTGGCGCGCACCTGGGCATCGACGGCCAGGCCGCAGCCGGCATCGAGCAGCAGCCCCAGGCGCAGACCGCGAAGGCGCTGCATGCCGCGCGCATGTGCCCCCCAGTCCACCAGCTGGGGCGGCAGGCCCATGCTGTCGCGCACGTCCGGCTGCGCCAGCACTTGCATCATCAGCGCCGCATCGCCCACGCTGCGCGTGATCGGCCCGGCGCAGCGCCCGGTGTAGGGTGGGTCGATGGGCACGCGTCCCAGGCTGGGCTTGAAGCCGAACACGCCGCACCAGGCGGCAGGCAGGCGGATGGAGCCGCCGATGTCGGTGCCGACGTGCAGCGGCCCGTAGCCGGCGGCGGCCGCGGCGCCCGCGCCGGCGCTGGAGCCGCCCGGCCCCTTGTCCAGGTTCCAGGGGTTGCGCGCCGTCGCGTGAAAGCTGGAAACGCCCGAAGACAGCATGCCGTAGTCGGGCATGGTGGTCTTGCACAGCAGCACCGCACCGGCTTCGCGCAGACGCTGGGCTGGAGGTGCGTTCACGGCCGAGGGCTGGAGTTCGCTCGCCGCCGTGCCCAGGGGTGTCGGGTCGCCGCGCGTGGCGATGTTGTCCTTGATGGTTACGGGCACGCCGTCCAGCGGCCCGCAGGGCGCGCCCCGCAGCCAGCGGGCCTCGCTCGCGCGCGCCTGCTCCAGCGTGCGTTCGGGCTGCAGCAGATAGGCGGCGTGAAGCTGCGGCTCCCAGATCTCGATGTGGTGCAGCAGCGCGCTGGCCACTTCCAGGGGCGAGAGGCTGCGGCGCCGGTAGGCGTCAAGCAGGGCCTGCGCGCCCAGTTCGTGCAGCGCGCTCATGGCAGCGCCGCCGTGTTGATGCGCTGGGTGGCCTTGTCCATCTCGCCTGTGACCAGCTGCGCGATGCTGTCCAGGCCGTGTTCCAGGGCCTTTTCCATCAGCTGTCTGTCGCCCTGGGCGGGGCGGCCCAGCACCCAATGGATGACTTCGGCCTTGACGCCCGGATGCCCTATGCCTATGCGCAGGCGCCAATAGTCGCTTGCGCCCAGCTGCGCGTGGATGTCGCGCAGGCCGTTGTGCCCGCCATGGCTGCCGCCGTGCTTGAGCCGGATCTGGCCCGGCGAGAAATCCAGCTCGTCGTGCACGACCAGGATTTCCTGCGGCGCGATCTTGTAGAAGCGCGCCAGCGCGGCCACCGATCTGCCCGAGGCGTTCATGAAGGTCTGCGGCTCAAGCAGCCAGATGGCGCGTCCCTGCACGCTGGTGCGCGCCGCCAGGCCGTGCCAGGCGCGCTCGGGCAGCAGGTTCGCGCCCAGTTGCCGGGCAAGGCGGTCGATGAACCAGAAGCCGACGTTGTGGCGCGTGGCTTCGTACTCGGGCCCGGGGTTGCCCAGCCCGACGAAGAGTCTGATCATGGGGAGCGATTATGCGGACCGCGTGCGGCACCGGCGAAAAAAAACGGCCCGCAAGCTGCGGGCCGTCCCGGTGTGCGTGCGGCGTGTGGCCGCTGCGATCACTTCTTGGCGGGGGCCGCTGCTGCCGCAGCGTCGGCCGCGGCCGGCTCTTCCTCGATCACCTCGGGCAGCTTGACCGAGACCAGCGCCGGGTTCTTGTTGGAGCCGCGCACCACGGCCTTCACGCCCACGGGCAGGCTGATCGATTGCAGACCGGGGATGGTCTTGGAGGTCAGGGCGCTCAGGTCCACCGTGATGTGCTCGGGCAGTTGCGAAGGCATGCAGATCACGTCCAGCTCATGCAGCAGCGGCGTGACGGTGCAGCCTTCGGTGGCAACGGCGGGCGAAGCCTCGATGCCTTCGAAGTGCAGCGGCACCTTCATGTGGATGCGGGTCTTCTCGTCCACGCGCTGGAAGTCCACGTGCAGCACCTGTTGCTTGTAGGGGTGGAACTGCACGTCGCGCAGCAGCACCCTGCTGGTCTGGTCGCCCAGTTCCATGTCCAGGATGGAGGAGTGGAAGGCCTCCTTCTGCAGGGCGTGCCACAGCGCGTTGTGGTCCAGCTCGATCATTTGCGGCTCGCTGCCCGCGCCATAGACGATGCCGGGCGCGCGGCCCGTGACGCGCAGACGGCGGCTCGCACCCGTACCTTGCGTGTTGCGCTCAAAAGCGACGAATTTCATGTGAGAACTCCAGTGTGCGGGCGGCCGCGACCAGCCTGCCCGCCTGTTTGAGAAAAAAGACCCCGTGCACCATGCGACGGGGCCCGCGCTGCCATCGGATTGGGTTCAGCTGAACTCCGAGAACAGACTCATCACCGACGCTCCGCTGGCGATGCGCTGTATGGTTTCGGCAAACAGCGGCGCCACGGAGAGCTGGCGAATCTTGGGGCATCCGCGGGCGGCTTCGCTCAGCGGGATGGTGTTGGTGACCACGACTTCGTCGAGTACCTCGCCCTGGGCGATGCGCTCCAGGGCCGGACCGGAAAAGATCGGGTGGGTGCAGTAGGCATAGACCTGCTTGGCACCGCGCTCCTTGAGGGCGCTGGCTGCCTTCACCAGAGTGCCGGCAGTGTCGATCATGTCGTCCATGATCACGCAGTTGCGTCCGTCGATGTCGCCGATCACGTTCATCACTTCGGAAACATTGGCCTTGGGACGGCGCTTGTCGATGATGGCCAGATCGCAGCCGAGTTGCTTGGCCAACGCCCGCGCGCGCACCACGCCGCCGACGTCGGGGCTGACGACGATGAGGTTGTCGTGCTTTTTCTCGTTCAGATCGCGCAGCAGCACCGGCGAGGCGTAGATGTTGTCCACCGGAATGTCAAAGAAGCCCTGGATCTGGTCGGCATGCAGGTCCATGGTCAGCAGGCGGTTCACGCCCACGGCCTGCAGCATGTTGGCCACCACCTTGGCCGAAATCGGCACGCGCGTGGAGCGCGGGCGGCGGTCCTGGCGGGCATAGCCGAAGTAGGGGATGACGGCGCTGATGCGCTCGGCCGAGGCGCGCTTGAGCGCATCGACCATGATGAGCAGCTCCATCAGGTTGTCGTTGGTCGGTGCGCAGGTGGACTGCACGACGAAGATGTCGCGCGCACGCACGTTCTGCTTGATCTCCACGGTGACTTCACCGTCGGAAAAACGCCCGACCTGGATGGATCCCAGCGAGATGCCCAGGTTTTGCGCTATTTCCGTCGCCAGTACCGGGTTGGCATTGCCCGTGAAAACCATGAAATCGGTGTGATGGGCTTGCATCGGCATGGAAGAGCGGTCTGACGGAAGATGGCGCAAGGGGCTAGCTGTGGCAGGGGAGGAAGGATTCGAACCCTCGCATGCCGGAATCAAAATCCGGTGCCTTGACCAGCTTGGCTACTCCCCTACACGGGTCGCACGCTCGGGCGTACAACCCTGCAATCATTCATCCCGGACCCACTCGGCCAGTGGATGAAACCCGAGATTCTGACACACTTTGATGCTCCAATGCGCGGGTGCGTCTGAAACATCGATGGTGTCCTTCGTCACGGCAAACACGGCACTGCCGGAGCCCGTCATGCGCCCCGAAAGGCCTCGGCTCGCGAGCCAGTGCAGCGCCTGAGCCACCTCGGGACACAGGCGCTGTGCCACCGGCTGCAGGTCGTTCCTGCCAAACCCGAACGCACTGCGCGCTTGCTCTGCAACGAAGCCGGCGATTGTAGCAGCCTGCGTGTCGCGTCGCAGCGACGGATCGGAAAAAATGCGTGCCGTCTCCAGCCCTGCCGCGGGCTTGACGACGACGAAGCGCGTGCCCGCCTGCACCGCTTGTGGCGGCAACGGCGTGAGCGCCTCGCCCACGCCTTCGGCCCAGGCGTTTTGCCCGAGGATGAAAAACGGCACGTCCGCGCCCAGCGCGAGCGCGATGCGCGCCAGCGTACTGCGCGGCAGGTCCAGCTGCCACAACCGGTTGAGTGCCAGCAGCGTGGTGGCCGCATCCGAAGAGCCACCGCCCAGCCCGGCCTGCGTCGGCAGGCGCTTTTCCAGCGTGATGTGCGCGCCTTTGGTGCAGCCGCTGGCCTGCTGCAGCGCACGCGCGGCGCGCAGGCACAGATCGTCCTCGGGCAGCGCGGTGCTGCCCAGGTCTTCGCGGCTCAGGCGTGCGCTGGCGCGGCACTCGACGTGCAGCAGATCGCACCAGTCCAGCAGCATGAAGGCCGACTGCAGCAGGTGGTAGCCGTCGCTGCGCCGGCCGAGCACGTGCAGGAACAGGTTGAGTTTGGCCGGCGCCGGCAGGTCGTGCAGCGAGCGCATGGCGCGCCTCAGCGCTCGAGCACCACGCGCAGCACCGCGGTGGGCAGCGGCTGCAGGCGCGTGGCGACGATGCGGCCCGAGTCAAGCGCCGCAAGGTCCGCCTCCCAGCCGCTGGCCTGCGCCTTGCGCCCATGCAGCCAGCCAAAGAGCGCCGCGACGGGAATGCTGGCGCCAGTCAGCGCCTCTGCCAGCGCTTGCAGCGACGGCGAGCGCTGCTGGCGATTGCCGTCGTCCAGCACCGCCAGGCCCGGTTTCCAGCTCAGCTGTGCGAGCACGTTGCCCAGCGGGTTGTAGAGCGTGAGCTGTCCCTGCTCGGCGCTGCCCTGCAGCTCGAAGGCGGCGGAAAACGACTGGGCCGGCTGGTCCGGCCCGAGCGCCTGTACCTGCAGCGCAAGACGCCCGCGCCAGTGCTCGGGTTTGGCCGCGTCGGGGGAGGCGGGCGGCAGGGGCGCGCAGGCGGCCAGCCAGCTTGCGGCGAGCAGGACCAGGGCTTGGCGCCGCGCCGGCAGGGCAGGCCTCAAGGGCGCACCCCGAAGCGCCGCATGGTCTCGAGCAGCGTATCGTTGTCGCGCTTCAGGCGCAGGCCAGCGCGCCAGGCTTCACGCGCACGCGCACGCTCGCCGAGCTTCCAGAGCACCTCGCCCAGGTGCGCGGCGATCTCGGGATCGGGCTGGCCGCGCATGGCTTGCTGCAGCAACTGCAGCGCGCGCTGGCGATTGCCCAGCCGGAATTCGACCCAGCCCAGGCTGTCGGTGATGTAAGGGTCACCGGGTGCGAGCTCCAGCGCCTGCTCGATCAGCGACTTGGCCTCCTGCAGGCGCAGGCCGCGGTCCGCGAGCGAAAAACCCAGCGCGTTGAGCGCGTGGTGGTATTTGGGATTGCGCTCCAGAATGGTGCGCAGCAGCCGCTCCATCTCGGGCAGGCGTTCGAGCTTCTCGGCAAGCATCGCCTGTTCATAGAGATAGTCGTCATTGTCCGGCTGCAATGCCGCCGCCCGGGCCTGCACTTCGTAGGCGCGCTCCGTCAGGCCCACCTGTCGCAGCAGTGCGGCTTCGGCCTGCAGCTTCGCGGCGGCTTGCGCGTCGTTGCTGGCGGGCAGGTTGCGCAGCAGCGCCAGCGCTTCGCCCAGGCGCCCCTGGCGCGCCATCAGCAGCGCCCGGCGCAGTTGCACCGCCAGGCGCGAGTCGTCGTCGTCCGTCAGGCTGAGCCAGTGCTCGGCCTGGTCCAGGTCGCCGCGCTGCTGTGCGATTTCCGAGCGCAGCAGATACATCTGGCGGGTCAGCGCCTCGGTGCGCTCGGAAACCGGCTGCTTCTCGTGCAGCGCCGCAAAACGGTTCAGGCTGGCTTCGGCTGCGTCCAGCTGGTGGGCCTGCAGTTGCAGAGTGCTTTGCAGCAGCAGCGCCTGCATGTTGTCAGGCTGTTCGGCGGTGATGGTGTTCATCTGCGCCAGGGCGGCGCTGGTCTGGTTGCTCTCGGCCAGATAGCGCACGTAGCCCATGCTGATTTCGGGCAGAGGCTCGCCATCGAGGTAAGGGTGCAGCAAAGGCTCGGCCTCGGCCATCTTCTCGTCGAGCAGCTGCAGCACCAGCCCCGCGAGGGCGTCGTTGTCGCCGTCGAACTTGTGCGCCAGCCGCGCGGCCACCAGGGCGCCGATGCGGTCGCCGGCGGCAAGGCGCATGCGGCCTACGCTGGTCCAGGCATTGGCGGCGGTGGCGGGCTGCTTGAGCAGCTCGCTCATGGCCTCTTCGACCACGCGCGCGGCCAGGGCTTTGTCGCTGGCGTGGGCGTAGAGCAGCGGAATCGCGTTGATCACCGCCACCTGCCGCTGGGGAGCCGCCAGCGCCAGCTCGCGCTCCAGCGCGGGACGGCTTTCCGCAATGCGATTGAGCGCCACCAGGATGCGCAGCACGAAGCGGTTGGCGTCGCGCGACTCGGGGTCGGCCTGCTGCCAGGCCTGCGCTGCCACCAGCGCGGCCTGCGCCGAGCGCGACTGCAGGGCGATCTCGGTGGCGCGGCGGTAGAGCTCGCTGCTCTGGCTGCGCCGCGCGGCGTCCAGCATCAGGGCATAGCCTTCGCCGGGCTTGCCTGCTTCGGTGCTCAGCTCGCCCAGCAGGACTTCATAGAACAGTTCGGCCGTCGCTGCAGCACGCACGGCCTCTGACGCTTGCTGGGCAGGTCCGCGCATTTCCGCCGGGCTGGGGGTGCCGGTCGCCGCCGGCTGGGCCACGGCGGCCAGGGCGAAGAAGCTGCTCAGCAGCGTGGACGACACGAGGCGGGGTGTGCGCGGCATCGCACCATAATAATCGATGGGTTGCGCCGCTGGTGGCGCGACGCAACGCTGCGGGCGGCGCAAAGGCGCGGCCTGCCTGACCATGCCGGAACTGCCAGAAGTCGAAGTCACGCGCCGCGGATTTGCCGATGCGATCGCGGGCGCGCGCATCACCGCGGTGGTGCTGGGCAAACCCTTGCGCTGGCCGCTTGGAACGGCCCCCCGAACCCTGATCGGGCAGCGCGTGCTGGCCGTGCGCCGGCGTGGCAAGTACCTGCTGCTTGACCTGAGCGATGGGCTGCTGCTGCTGCACCTGGGCATGTCCGGCAGCCTGCGCTTTGCCGCGGCGCTGCCGCCTGCGGGTGCGCACGACCACTTCGAGCTGCAGACCGAGCACGGCCTGCTGCGCCTGCACGACCCGCGCCGCTTTGGCGCCGTGGTCTGGGCAGCGAGCGAGGCTGCGCCCGCCGCGCGCAAGCTGCTGGGCGGCCTGGGCATGGAGCCGCTGTCCGACGACTTCGACCTGACGCGCTTTGCCCGAGCGCTCAAGGCCACGCGCCAGAACATCAAGCAGGTGCTGCTCGCTGGCAAGGTGGTGGTGGGCGTGGGCAACATCTATGCAAGCGAAGCCTTGTTTGCCGCGCGCATACGCCCCACGATCGCTGCCGCGCGCCTGGGACCGGAGCGGGTGCGGCGCCTGCATGCGGCCATCCGCGAGGTGCTGGCGCGCGCGGTGGACAGCGGCGGCAGTACGCTGCGCGACTTTTCCGGCGTGCAGGGCGACAGCGGCCACTTTCAGTTGCAGGCCAGCGTCTATGGCCGTGCGGGGCTGCCCTGCATGGCCTGCGGCACGCCGATACGCCTGCTGCGCCAGGGCCAGCGCAGCAGCTTCTACTGCCCGCGATGCCAGGCGCGCTGATGCAGCCCGCCGACCTGGCCGACCGCGTGGTGCGCTGGCAGCAGACGCACGGACGCCGGCACCTGCCTTGGCAGGGCACGCGCGATCCCTACCGGGTGTGGCTGTCGGAAATCATGTTGCAGCAGACCCAGGTGGTGACGGTGCTGGACTACTACCCGCGCTTTCTTGCGCAGTTCCCCGACGTGCGGGCGCTGGCGGCTGCAAGCCAGGAGCAGGTGCTGGCCCTGTGGAGCGGGCTGGGCTACTACAGCCGGGCACGCAACCTGCACCGCTGCGCCCAGGTGGTGGTGGCCGAGCACGGTGGGGTGTTTCCCGCAAACAGCGCGCAGCTCGCGCAGCTGCCCGGCATAGGCCGCTCCACCGCCGGCGCGATCGCCGCCTTCTGCCATGGCGAGCGCGCACCCATCCTGGACGCCAATGTGCGCCGGGTGCTCACGCGCGTGCTGGGTTTTGCCGCCGACCTGTCGCAGGCAGCCAATGAGCGCGCGCTGTGGGCGCTGGCGCAGGAGCTGCTGCCGCGCAGCGATCTGGCGCACACCATGGCGCTGTATACCCAGGGTTTGATGGACCTGGGCGCCACCGTCTGCCTGGCCCGCAATCCCGATTGCGCGCGCTGCCCGCTGGCCGAGCCGTGCATCGCGCGCCGCCAGGGGCGCCAGAGCGAATATCCGGTGCGCAGCCGCCGCACCCAGCGGCGCGGCGAAGACTGGTGGTTGCTGATCTGCCTGGATGCCGCCGGCCGCTGCTGGCTGGCGCGGCGTCCACAGCAGGGCATCTGGGCGGGGCTGCATTGCCCACCGGTGGCGCCCAGTCGTGCAGCGCTCGACGCGCTGCTGGCGCCGCGGGCGCAGCCCGAGGAATGGCCAGCGTTTACCCATGTGCTCACGCACCGCGAGCTGCGCCTGCATCCGGTGCTGGTGCGGGCGCCGCCGCAGGGACTGCCCGGGGACTGGTTTGCGCCGGCTGAATGGCGGGCCTTGGGCCTGCCCGCGCCGATACGCAAGCTGTTGGCGGGTCTGATTGCTTCGGAAGAATCGCTCTTTTGATAGCTGCTACCGCACGCCAGTCAAGCGTTTGCGGCCAATTTCTTCTGAATATCTGAAGTGCTTCAGCTGCCATCCAGTTCGCGGTGGCGCTTGAGCGTGGTCCAGTCGCCTGCAAAGTGTTCGGCCAGTCGCTCCACCAGATAGACCGAGCGGTGCTGCCCGCCGGTGCAGCCCAGGCCGACCGTCACATAGCTGCGGTGGTTGTGCGCCAGCGGCGCGAGCCAGTGCTGCAGGAAGCCGGTGATGTCCGCCTGCATGCTGGCGACCTCCGGCTGCTGGCGCAGGAAGTCGGCCACCGGGGCGTCGCGCCCCGTCAGCGGGCGCAGCTGGGGGTCGTAATAGGGGTTGGGCAGCATGCGCACGTCGAAGATGTAGTCCGCGTCCATGGGAATGCCGCGCTTGAAGGCGAAGGACTGGAACACCAGCGTGAGCCGCCCCGGCGGCAGCGCCATCAGCTTCTTGACGTAGGCCAGCAGCTGGGCGTTGCGCAGCGTGCTGGTGTCTATCACCAGCGACTGCTCGCGCAGCTCGGCCAGCAGCTCGCGCTCCAGGCCTATGCTTTGCACCAGCGCCTGGCGGCCGTCGCGCAGCTCTTCCTTGGACAGCGGGTGGCGCCGGCGCGTTTCGGAAAAGCGCCGCACCAGGGTTTCGGTGCTGGCGTCCAGGAACAGCGTTTGCACCTTCACGCCCTCGGTGCGCAGTTCCTCGAGCTGGCGCGGCACCAGGGGCAGGGCGGCGGCGCTGCGCACGTCGATGGCCAGCGCCACGCGGTTGGCATGCTCACGGTGCTCCAGGCGCGCGAAAGCCCCCAGCAGCTCGGGCGGCAGGTTGTCCACGCAGTAGTAGCCCGCGTCCTCCAGCGCATGCAGCGCCACCGTCTTGCCCGAGCCGGACATGCCGGTGATGAGCACGAGTTCAAGCGACACGCCCTAAGCCTCCCCCGCGCCGGCCAGCATTTCGCCGGCGTGCGCCAGCGTGGTCGCCGAGAGGTGCTCGCCGCCGAGCATGCGGGCGATCTCGCGCGTGCGCTGCTGGCCGCTCAGGGCCGCCACGCTGCTGCTGGTTTGCGTGCGCGTGCTGTGCTTGGCCACCAGCCAGTGCTGGTCGCCACAGGCGGCCACCTGCGGCAGGTGGGTGACGGCCAGCACCTGGCGGTCGCGCCCGAGGCGGCGCATGAGCCGCCCCACGGTCTCGGCGACGGCGCCACCCACGCCCGAGTCGATTTCGTCAAAGATCAGCGTCGGCACTTCTCCGAGCGCGCTGGTGGTGACCGCAATGGCCAGCGCGATGCGCGAAAGCTCGCCACCCGACGCTACCTTGCCCACGGCGCGTGGCGTCATGCCCGGATGGCTGGCAACCAGAAACTGCACCTGGTCGATGCCGTGCGTGGCCGGCTCGCTGGCGGCGCTGACCTCCACCACGAAGCGCCCGCCCGTCATGCCCAGGCCCTGCATGGCCTGGGTGATGGCTGCGGCCAGCGGCGTGGCCGCCTTGCGCCGTGCGCGCGACAGCAGCTGCGCGGCCTTGTCGTAGGCCTGGCGCTGCTGCTGCTCCGCGGCCTGCAGCCGCTGCAGGTCGCTCGCCTCGTCCAGGCTGTGCAGCGCAGCCCTCCAGCCGGCCAGCAGGGCGGGCAGCTCCTCGGGCGTGCGCCGGTAGCGGCGCGCCAGCTGCAGCCACAGCGACAGGCGCTCCTGCAGTTGCTCCAGGCGCGCCGGGTCGGGTTCGCTGTGGCGCAGGTAGCCGTGCAGGCTGTGCGCGGCGTCCTCGGCTTCTGCCAGACAGGAGGTGAGGGCGGTGCACGGCGGCTCGAACTGCGGCTCCACCGCCAGCTGTTCCTGCAGTGCCTGCAGCGCGCCGGCAAGCTGCCCGAGCGCGCCCCGGCCCTCGTCGGGCTGCAGCGCGTCCAGCGCCTGCCGGGCGCTTGCGAGCAGCGCCTGGGCGTTGGCCAGGCGCGTGTGTTCGGCGTCGAGCTCGCTCCATTCGCCTTCGAGCGGGGCGAGTTTTTCCAGCTCCGCAATCTGCCACTGCAGGCGCTCGCGCTCCTGCTGCAGGCTGTCCTGCGCGCTGAGCGCCTGGGCAAGCGCCGCGTGCGCCGCGCGCCAGGCGCTCCAGGTGCGCGCCACTTCCCGGGTGTCCGCGCCCGCGTAGGCATCGAGCAGGGCGCGCATGGCGTCGGCGCGCGTCAGGCTCTGCCAGGCGTGCTGGCCGTGGATGTCGATCAGCCATTCGCCGAGCGTGCGCATCTGCGTGGCCGTGGCAGGCACGGCATTGATCCAGGCGCGGCTGCGTCCCTGCGCATCGACACTGCGGCGCAGCAGCAGGCCGTCGTCGTGCGGGATGCCGGCTTCGTCCAGCCAGGGCAGGAGCGCGGCGGGCAGGGCGTCGAACTCGGCGCTGACCTCGGCGCGCTCGGCGCCTTCGCGCACCAGCGCGGTGTCGGCGCGCGCGCCCAGCAGTAGTTGCAGCGCGTCGATCAGGATGGACTTGCCCGCGCCGGTCTCGCCGGTCAGCACGGTGAAGCCTGCGTGCACGTCCAGATCGAGTTCGCGCACGATCACGAAGTCGCGCAGCGCGATGCGGCGCAGGGCCATGTTCAGGATCCCCCTTCGTTCCAGCGCAGTTTGCTGCGCAAGGTGGCGAAGTAGCTCCAGCCCACGGGGTGCAGGAAGCAGGCGCTGTAGGGTGAGCGGCGCACCAGCACGCGGTCGCCGGGTTTGAGTTGGGCGAGCGACTGCATGTCGAAGTTGGCGCTGGCCTCGCGCTTGCTCAGCAGCTCGATCGCCACCTCGGCCGCGTCCGGCAGCACGATGGGGCGGTGGGTGAGGGTGTGCGGCGCGATCGGTACCAGCACCCAGCCTGGAATCGAGGGATGCAGCATGGGCCCGCCGGCCGACAGCGCATAGGCGGTCGAGCCGGTGGGCGAGGCGATGATGACCCCGTCCGCCCGCTGGTTGGCGACGAAGTCGCCGTCCACCTCGATGCGCAGCTCCACCATGCCCGAGGTCGAGCCGCGATTGACCACCACGTCGTTGAGTGCCAGCGCCTCGAACACGCAGTCGCGCCCGCGCAGCACGCTGCCGTGCATCAGCGGGCGCACATCCTCTTCATAGGCCCCCTCGAGCATGGGCGCGAGCATGGCCTCGAAACCTTCGAGCGCGATGTCGGTGATGAAGCCCAGCCGCCCCTGATTGATGCCTATGAGCGGCGTGCCATGGCGCGCCAGACGCCGGCCCACGCTGAGCATGGTGCCGTCGCCGCCCACCACCAGCGCCAGGTCGCAGTGGCGCCCGATCGCGTCCAGGTCGTGTGTGGGAAAGTCCCGCAGCTTGACATTGACCGCGGTTTCATCGTCCAGCGCCACCTCGCAGCCGTGCTGCAGCGCGAAGGCGGCGATCTCGCGCACCGCCTTGCACAAGGTGTCGGGCACGCTGCGTGCGCGCGACTTCTGGTACTTGCCGATCACGGCGACGCGGTGGAAGATGGATTGCATGGCCTTGATTACAACACCCGCTGCGGGCCGGTATGGCTTGCTATGGTAAGCGCTGGTGCGGTGCTCGGGGGCGCGGAGCGGGGTGCGGGCCGCGACTGGCCCTAGAATGAAACGCATGCTGGACGAGCGTGGCAAATTGTTGCTCAAGGCGCTGGTGGAGCGCTACATCGCCGAGGGGCAACCGGTCGGCTCGCGCACGCTGTCGCGCGCCTCCGGGCTGGAGCTTTCGCCGGCCACGGTGCGCAACGTCATGTCCGATCTGGAAGAGCTCGGCCTCATCGCCAGCCCGCACACCTCGGCCGGGCGCATCCCCACCGCCAAGGGCTACCGCCTGTTCGTGGACACCATGCTCACGGTGCAGAAAGAGCGTCTGCCGCACCTGCAGATCAAGCCCGAGCAGCCGCAAAAAGTGATAGCGCATGCGGCGCACATGCTCTCCAGCCTGTCGCAGTTCGTCGGCGTGGTGATGGCGCCGCGCCGGGCCTCGGTATTCCGGCACATCGAGTTTCTGCGGCTGTCGGAGCGGCGCGTGCTCGTGATCATAGTCTCGCCCGACGGCGACGTGCAAAACCGCGTCATCTTCACCGAGACCGACCCCAGCCAGTCGCAGCTCGTCGAGGCGGCCAACTTTCTCAACACCAACTACGGCGGCCTGACCATGGAACAGGTGCGCGAGCGCCTGAAGAGCGAAGTGGACAGCCTGCGCGCCGAGATCGTCCAGCTCATGCAGGCAGCGGTCAGCGCCAGCAGCGAGGCGCTGGACGAATCGCAGGACGAGGTCATCATCTCCGGCGAGCGCAACCTGCTGGCGGTGAGCGACTTTTCCAGCGACATGGACAACCTGCGCCGCGCCTTCACGCTGTTCGAGCAAAAGACGCAGATCCTGCGCCTGCTCGACATCTCCAGCCGCGCCGAGGGCGTGCGCATCTTCATCGGCGGCGAAAGCCAGGTGGTGCCGTTCGAAGAGCTGTCCGTGGTCAGCGCCCCCTATGAGGTCGACGGCCAGATCGTGGGCACGCTGGGCGTGATCGGGCCGACGCGCATGCCTTACGACCGCATGATCCAGATCGTGGACATCACCTCGCGGCTCGTCTCCAACGCGCTGAGCCACCGCAGCTGAGCCACTACAATGCGCCCCGGCCCGCCCTGCGCGGGCCATGCTTTCGGGCCGTTAGCTCAGCTGGTCAGAGCAGAGGACTCATAATCCTTTGGTCGTTGGTTCAAGTCCAACACGGCCTACCAGGATAGCAAAGGAAACCCTGCTACATAAACACTAGCGGGGTTTTTCTTTTGGTGTTGCTTGTAGGCAATCTGTAGGCACTTTTGCCAAATACGCGCCGGTTAGATCCTTCACCCGGCGCGCGCGGGGTGCACCGTCACTTCGTTTTTACGAAGTGAGCGCACCAGGGCTCACCCATGCGCGCGCGGGGGGAACCACCCGCGTTTGAAACGCGACTGGCCCGAATTGTGCCGCCCACGCGCGCGGGGGGGAACCCTCACTTGAAACGGTTTCAAGTGAGAAGCCTGGTGCCGCCCATGCGCGCGCGGGAAGGAGGGGTCGCAGTTTGCGCACACCTTTATCCAGGCTTGTGCCAGTGATGCGCTGCAGGTCATCGCCTAGGGCTTCGGCGCGGGCCAGGTGCTGGTTGATGGCCTGCTTGGTCATGCCAGCAGCGGCGGCGGTTGAAGCGGCGAAGCCCTGTTCATGCTGTGGGCCGGCAGCGCGGCCATCGGTTACGCGGCAATCGTCTATCCCCACCCTGGGCGGTTCTTCACCTTGGGCAAGCTCAAAGGCACGGGCCCATGCCCGCATAGGCTCGCCGAAAAAGTCCACAGTAGCCGGTTCTTCCCAGCCGGTAGAGCTTGCCTCTCCAGTCAGTAGCAGGGCTTGAACGGCCTTCGCGCCAAGTATCGGAAGACTGCCAGCATCGGCGGCAATCTTGTTTGTGCGGCCGTCAGTTGGTTGCACGCGCACAAATTTTGCAGCGCGGTCAATCCGGGCGAAAACGGTTATTTCGTGGCGTTCAGCGCAGCCCAATATTTGGCGTGCAGTCCAAGGCTTGCCCGTCCGGTCTGCCACGGCCTGGGCGGCTTCGCCCAAAGTCAAAAAGTGCGGTAGCGGCGGAAAATCATTCATCGTTGCACCCCTTCCAGTGCTGACCTTCGTTCCGGTGCCCCAGCAGGCCGGCGAAGGTTTCCGGCTTTTCGGCCAGGTTTCGAAGCTGGCCTAGCTGGGGCGTAACTTGTCAGGCGTGGGCGGGTGCGCGCTTTCTTGCACGCCTAGCGGCTGGCACCTTGGGCACGGTCACGGTGATAGCGGGGGCCATGCCAGCGGCGGCGGCCATGTCCATTAGGGCGTCGAGCGAGAACAGCGCTACCTTGCCGCGCGCCAGGTCGGATATGCGCGGCTGGGTCACGCCAAACAGGGCGGCGGCCTGGGCCTGGGTCAGCCCCTGCACGCGAATGGCCTCGGCAATGTTCATCATCAGATGGGAACGGGCGCGCAGACTGGCGGCCTCTTGCGGGGTGTCCTCGATGGCGTCCCAGACGCTGGTGAATCGTTGGTTGTCGGTCATGGCGCAAGCTCCTTCATCAAGTCTTTAAGACGCCTACGGGCCAGCTCAATATCGCGCTTGGCGGTTTGCTGGGTCTTTTTCTGAAAGCAGTGCAGCACATAGACCGCATCGGCCATGCGCGCCAGGTACACCACGCGGAACGTTCCGGCTTCATCCCATATGCGCAGTTCTTCCACGCCAGCGCCAATGCTGGGCATGGGCTTGAAGTCGTCGGGCTGCAAGCCGTGTTGCACGCGGTCAAGCTGGTAGCCCGCATCGCGCATGGCTGGCTGCGGAAAGCTGCGCAGGTCATCCAACGCACTACCCCGAAACTCGATAGGCTTCATGGGGTAATTATACTGAAATTTGTATTATGAAGGGCATCGTGTCAAGGCACGGCGCGCAGCTTGCCCGGATCCATGCTGGCGTCAAATTGAACCCCGGCCTGTTCCAAAATCCACGCCTCGAACTTTTCATGGTGCAGGCGCAGCAGGTCGAGCGGGCGCACGCGGTAATGCTTTTCAGCGGTGGCGCTGGGCTTGTGGCCTTGAATCTGCGCCACCACGCCAGCGGGCAATTCCAGCCACTCGGACAAGCTTCCAAAGCTGCGGCGCAGGCCATGCAAGGTGACGCTCACGCCAGCCACGGCGCAGGCGCTGCGGCTCAGGTGCTGGGGTGCACTCATGGGCTTGGTGCCACTGGTGCCAGCAAAGACGAAGGCGCCACGGCGCGGCAGCGCGGCAATCAGATGGTGTACGTAGGGCGTCAGGGGAATAACGCGGGTGCCTTCAACGCCTCCCTTGCTTTCGTCCTTGTCGCGAATCGTCAGGCCATGCCACTGCACGTTCACGTCCTCCCAGCGCAGCCCCAGCAGCTCGCCCGGGCGGGCGCCAGTCAGCAGCAGGCATTGCAGGTAAGCGCTTGCGGCGGCGTTGGCTGGCCCATGCGTTTGGGCTGGGCTGCGGGACCGCTAATAATCGCCGGGTCCCCGCATCGTTTCGCTGTCTGCCCGCCTTCGCCCCATGTCCGATCCTGCCGATAGCTTGCCCCAGCCGCTTGGCATGCCTGCGCCGGCCGACGGTGTCGGCGGGCTGCCCGCGCAGCTCAGAGCGGCGGCGCTGGGGCCGGCGCACCTCGAGCGCTACCTGAAGGTTTTTGCGCGGCTCGATGCCGCGGGGCGCGCGCTGCCCTCGTGGAACTGGGCCGCGGCCGGGGTGGCGCCTGCGTGGCTGGCGTTTCGCGGCCTGTGGTCCTGGTTCGCGTTGTGGCTGCTGCTGGTCACCACGCTGGTGCTGCTGCTGTCGGGGGCGCAGGTGCTGCTGGTGCTGCCGCCCTCGATGCTGGCCGGGCTTGCGCTGGCGCTGTGGCTGGCCTTGGCTGGGGGCTTTGGGCGGTGGGCCGATGCCCTGCTGCACCGCCAGGTGCAGCGGCGGGTGGAGGCTGCCGTGCGCGCCGCTCCCAACATGCAACAGGCCTTGGCGCTTCTGGCGGCGGGCGCGCCCACGCGCCGCAGGCTTTGGGCGGTGACAGCGGCCAGCACGGTGCTGCTGGCGGTCTTGCTGCTGGCAGCGTGGCAACTGACGGCGGGCGGTTCGGGCCAGGCCGCGCCCGAAGCGGGCCCATCGGCCCATGCGACGCCGATCCGGCCGGTGGAGCAGGCGCCGCCGCCCGCCCCCGCAGCCGAGCCGGCGGCGCGAGCTGCAGCGGCCACACTGCCGGAATTCGACGCCGTGGAAGCCACGGCCTTGCAACGGGACACGCAAGCGGCCCTGGCCGCGCTGGCTGCCGCCGGTGCGGCCGAAACCCCGCAGGCGCCCCCCGCCAGCGCGGCGCCCGCGCGAGCGGCGGACCCTGCAATGCCGCCAGCGGCCAAGCCGGACAAGGCTGCCGCCGCCAAGCGCGCCCCGCCACGGGAGCTGCGCCAGCTCTACATCAACGTGGGCATGTTTGCCGAGCCCGCCAATGCCCGGCGCGCGCATGAGCGGCTGCGCGCGGAAGGCTTGCCGGTGACGGTGGCGCCGGTGCGATCGGCCAGCGGCAAGACCTTGCAGCGCGTGCGCGTGGGGCCCTTCACTTCAGCGGCCCAGGCCAATGAAGCGGCCGCCAGGGTGCGCCTGCTGGGGCTGGACGCGGTGCCCGCCGTACAGTGAAGCCTCAGACACAAGGAGCAACGATGAACATCCGACTCTGGCTAGCCGCGGTGTGCGCGGTCGGCATGGCGGCTTGCACTACCAGCATGCCCGAGCAGCCGCAACAGCCGCAACCCGTGCCGCTGGGGCGCAGCGACGCCCCGGCGGGCGGCACCTGCGCGGCCGCCGGCGCGCAGGCCGTGGTGGGCAAGGTGGCCAGCGCCCAGGTGGTGGAGCGGGCGCGCGTGGGCGCCGGCGCGCGCATGGCGCGCGTGCTGCACCCCGGGCAGGTGACGACCAAGGAGTTCGACGCGCAGCGGCTGAACCTGGAGGTCAATGCCAGGGGCGTGATCCTCGCCGCGCGCTGCGGCTGAAGCCACCGCCGGTGCAACCGGCCTTCATGCGGGCAGAAACAGACCCTGCAGATCGCTCAGGAAGTCGAAGCCCTTTTCGGTCGGCTGCACGTGCACCAGGTTGGTCTTGAGCAGGCCCTTGGCCTCGGCGGCCTTCAGGCCCGGGGTGATGGCGGTGACGGGCTGGCCGGTGCGGGTGCAGAAGTCGCGCACCAGAAAGCCGTCCTTCAGGCGCAGGGCGTTGAGCATGAATTCGAAGGCCAGGTCCTGCTTGCCTACTTCATGTTCTTGCGCCACGGCATTGCCTGCCAGCGCATGCTCCATGTATTGGCGCGGATCGCGATAGCGCACCTGGCGCACCACGCGGTGGGCAAAGCTGAGCTTGCCGTGCGCGCCCGCGCCTATGCCGATGTAGTCGCCGAACGACCAGTAATTGATGTTGTGCGTGCAGCGGTGCGCGCTCTTCGCGTAGGCCGAGACTTCGTAGCGCTCCAGCCCCTCGGCGGCCGTCAGCGCGGTGATGCGGTCGAGCATCTCCCAGGCGGTGTCGTCGTCGGGCAGGCGCGGCGGGTATTTGGCAAACAGGGTGTTGGGCTCCACCGTCAAGTGGTAGATGGACAGGTGCGGCGGAGCGAACGACAGCGCGGTGCGCACGTCCTCTTCCAGCTCGGCCACGCTCTGGCCGGGCAGGGCGTACATCAGGTCGAGGTTGAAGGTCTCGAAGCATTCGGCGGCTTCTTCGGCGGCGGCGCGCGCCTGCGCGGCGTCGTGCACCCGGCCTATGGCCTTCAGGTGCGCGTCGTTGAAGCTTTGCACGCCGATGGACAGGCGCGTCACCCCCGCGTCGCGAAAGGCCTTGAAGCGGTCTTTCTCGAAGGTGCCGGGGTTGGCTTCCAGGGTGATCTCGCAGCCCGCCTCCAGCATCAGCCGGGCGCGGACCATCGCGATCAGCCGGTCGATGGATTCGGGCGAGAACAGGCTGGGCGTGCCCCCGCCGATGAAGATGCTGCTGACCGTGCGGCCCCAGACCAGGGGCAGGGCGGCTTCCAGGTCGGCGGTGAGGGCGTCGATGTAGCGCGCCTCGGGTGCGCCTTCGTCGCCCTTGAGTGCGTGCGAATTGAAGTCGCAGTACGGGCACTTCTTCAGGCACCAGGGGATGTGCACGTAGATCGACAGCGGCGGAAGGCTGGGCAGGCGCAGCGGCCCCGGGCCGATGTAGTGCTGCACGTCCTGCAGCGGCGTGGTCTCGGTATTCATAGGTTGCTTCCTGAAATGCTAGCTATCAGCGCTTGCCCAGCAAGCGTTTGGGGCAAAAAAGACTGATGTTTTCAGCGGCCCTGCGGGCGCCTCAGAGCCAGTACTCTTGCATGAGCGCAAGCATCTGCCGTACCGCCCGACCCCTGTGGCTGTGGGCGTTTTTCACCTCGGTGGGCAGTTCGGCAAAGGTCTTACCGAATTCGGGCAGGAACATCACCGGGTCGAAACCGAAGCCGCCGCTGCCGCGCGGCGCCTGGGTGATCTCACCGCCCACGCGCCCCACGGCGATCAGGGGCTCGGGGTCTTGCGGCGTGCGTACCGCCACCAGGGTGCTGACCATGGCGGCGCGCCGGTCTTGCACACCCTGCATCTGCTCCAGCAGCGCACGCACGTTGTTGGCGTCGCCTTTTTCGTAGCCGAAGCGCGTGGCGTAGGTGGCGGTCTGCACGCCGGGCTCGCCGCCGAAGGCCGCGACGCACAGGCCGGCGTCGTCGGCCAGCGCGGGCAGGCCGGTGGCGCGGCTGGCGTGGCGCGCCTTGAGCAGCGCGTTTTCCACGAAGGTGTGAAACGGCTCCTCGGGCTCGACCACGCCGAGTTCGCCCTGGGCGATGAGTTGCACACCCAGCGGCGCCATCAGAGCCTGCAGCTCGACGAGCTTGCCAGGGTTGTGCGAGGCAAGAACAAGTTTCATGTCAAAAGTGGCTCAAACGCTTGACTGGCAAGCGCTGTCAGCTATCTTCAAGAGAGCGATTGCTGCTGCAGTGCGAGCAATTGCGCGATGCCCAGTTCGCCCAGCCGCAGCAGTTCGTCCAGCTCGGTGCGAGAGAAGCTCACGCCCTCGGCCGTACCCTGGATTTCCACGAACTGGCCGGCGCCGGTCATGACGATGTTCATGTCGGTGTCGCAGGCTGAGTCTTCCACGTATTCCAGGTCGAGCAGCGGCGTGCCCTGCACGATGCCGACCGAAATCGCCGCCACCGCACCGGTGATCGGCGTGGCGGCCAGCGTACCGCTTTGCAGCAGCGTGCCCACCGCATCGTGCGCGGCCACCCAGGCGCCGGTGATGGCCGCGGTGCGCGTGCCGCCGTCGGCCTGCAGCACGTCGCAGTCCAGGGTGATGGTGCGCTCGCCCAGTTTTTCCAGATCGAATACCGCGCGCAGGCTGCGACCGATCAGGCGCTGGATCTCCTGCGTGCGCCCGCTCTGCTTGCCCTTGGCCGCCTCGCGGCTGCCCCGCGTGTTGGTGGCGCGCGGCAGCATGCCGTATTCGGCCGTCACCCAGCCCTGGCCGCTGCCGCGCTTGTGCGGCGGCACCTTGTCTTCCACCGATGCGGTGCACAGCACCTTGGTCGCGCCGAATTCGATCAGCACCGAACCCTCGGCGTGCATGGTGTAGTGGCGGGTGATGCGCACGGGGCGCAACTGGTGGGCAGCGCGCCCGCTGCTGCGTTGGTAGGTATCGGTCATGCAAGCAGGCCCGCCGCTTGCGGGGCGGGCCGGGTGGGGCGCGCCGGCGCTTCAGCCCTGGGCCTTGCGTGCGGCGGTGCGCCGTATGGTTTCGTTGATTTCGGCGATCGAGCGCTCGATCGCTTCCTCGTCGAGGAAGTTGTCGCCGGTCTCGAATTCGTCGGTCTGGATGGTAGAGGCAAAGGTGTCGTCGATGCCGGTGTCCACCGCTTCGCCCTCGGTGGCGTCAGGGATGCCCGGGGTCTCCCACTGCATGGCCACGGCGGTGACGTTGTCGCTGTTGCCGCCGGCCTTGCGCAGCGCCATGTCCACCAGCGTTGGCACCGCCTGGCTCACGCGCTGGTGCGACAGCACCCGCACGATGGCCTTGTCGTCGAGCGCATCCCACAGGCCGTCGGAGCACAGCATGACGCGGTCGCCGCTGTCGAGCGTCATGGCGTTGGAGACGTCGTACATCGGCCGCGCGGGCGAGCCCAGGCAGGTGAACAGCACGTTGCGGTTGACCGCGTCTGCCGTGCCCATGGCGTCGCGCAGCTCACGGTAGGAATGGTCGCGCGTACGCGCCAGCAGCTTGCTGTTGCGCACCAGGTAGACGCGCGAATCACCGCAGTGCACCCAGCGCACCTGTCCGTCCTGCACCACGGCCACGGCCAGCGTGGTGCGTGGCGCGTCGGCCATGCCGCGCGCGGCGGCGTAGCGCAGGATCTGCTCGTGCGCCACCATCACCACGCTGGTGAGGAAGGCGCCGACGTCGGGCAGCATGGGCCTGGCTTCGTTCTGGAACTTGACCGCGGCGGTCTGGATGGCGATCTGCGCGGCCACCTCGCCTTGCGGGTGGCCTCCCATGCCGTCGGCCAGCACGAACAGGCAGGCATCGCGCGTGTAGGCGTAGCCCATGCGGTCCTCGTTGGTGGCGCGGCCGCCCTGGCGGCTGAGTTGAAAGACGGAAAATTTCATTTCGGGCGCATCCCCGTTGCCGAAGCGATGCTGGGTTTGGGTGAATTGGGCTTCTTGACGTCGGAGACGAAGGAGTCGAGCTGCATGCGCATCTTCTCGGCCATGGACAGGCGCGTGTAGCGGCGCTCGCCCTCGCGCGAAAGCTCTTTTTGCAGCGTGAACACCGACTGCGGCCGCTCCAGCGGCCCCAGCGCCATGCACCATTCGACGAGCTCGATCAGGTTGTCCGAATACACGCCGCGCAGCTTCTGCAGCGAACTCGTCAGCTTGTCCTTGCTCTGGCGCTGCGGCGCCTCCGGCGGCGGGTAGCCGTGCATGCAGGCGTACATGCAGGCGCCGATCGCGTAGATGTCGGTCCAGGGGCCCAGCGCCGAGTCGCGCCGGTACATCTCGGGCGCGGCAAAGCCGGGCGTGTACATCGGGCGCACGAAGTTGCCTTCCTTGGACAGCACCTCGCGCGCGGCGCCGAAGTCGATCATCACCGAGCGGTTGTCGTCGGTGATGAAGACGTTGGCCGGCTTGATGTCCAGGTGCAGCATGCGGTGCTGGTGCACCACGCGCAGGCCGCGCAGCACCTCGTCGAACAGCGAGCGGATGGTGGACTCGCGAAACACCTTCTCCTGCTTGAGCGAGCGCGCGGTGATGATGAACTCCTGCAGCGATGCGCCCTCCAGGTAGTTCATGACCATGTAGACGGTCTCGTTCTCGCGAAAGAAGTTGAGCACCGTCACCACCGACGAGTGGGCGATCTGCGCGAGTGCGCGCCCCTCTTCGAAAAAACTCTTCAGGCCCAGCCGGTACAGCGAGAGCTTCTCGGTCGCCACCTGGGGCTGCAGCTCGCCCGGCGAGCGGGTGGCGAGCGAGGCGGGCAGGTACTCCTTGATCGCCACCTGCTGGCCTTCGCGGTCCAGCGCCAGGTAGACCACGCCGAAGCCGCCGGCAGCGAGCTTGCGCACGATGCGGTAGCCGCCGATCATGGTGTTTTCCGGCAGCGCTGCCGGCTTGACCTTGGGCGAGGGCGTGGACATGGTGGGGCTGCTCAGAGCGGGCGCACGGCGCAGACGGGATAATTCTTCCCGCTGGTGCGATGTCGCAACGGTTCAATCACGAGAAGGCCCATGGCAGTTTATAGCATGACGGGTTACGCCAGCATCCAGCTGCAACCCGACGATCCGGCAGGCAAAGACAGCGGCGTGCGCCTGGGTCTGGAGCTGCGTTCGGTCAACAGCCGCTTCCTTGATCTGTCGCTGCGCCTGGCCGACGAATTGCGCACGCACGAGGCCATGGTGCGCTCCATGGTGGGGTCGGCGCTGCAGCGTGGCAAGGTCGAAGTGCGCGCCTTCGTCGACCTGGGCGAGCAGGGCGCGCTGCAGCTGCCCGCAAGCAGCGCGCTGCAACGCCTGGCCAGCCTGCAGGCCGGCGTGCGCGCCTGGCTGCCCGAAGCCGCCGCGCTCAGCGTGGCCGACGCGCTGCGCCTGGGCGGCCAGGTGTCCGCCCCGCGCCAGGACTGGGCCGCTCCGCTGCAGCAGGCCTTGGCGCAGGCGCTCGATGCGCTCAAGCAGGCGCGTGCCAGCGAGGGTGAGCGGCTTGCCGCCATGCTGCAGGATCGCGTGCAGCAGCTGCGCGCGCTGGCGCGCCGCGCCGAGCCCATGGTGCCCGAACTGGTGCGCCAGCAGCGCGAGCGCTTTCTGCAGCGCTGGGAGCAGGCCATGCAGCTGGGTGCGTCCAGCGCCACCCCCGAGGCGGTGCAGGAACGTGCGCTGGCCGAAGCCACCGCCTACGCCATGCGCATCGACGTGGCCGAGGAAATCACCCGCCTGGATTCACACCTGGATGAAATCGCGCGCCTGCTCACGCGCGGCGGCGAAATCGGGAAGCGCCTGGACTTCCTGATCCAGGAGCTGCACCGCGAGGCCAATACGCTGGGCTCCAAATCGGCCAGCATGGAGCTCACGCGCATCAGCGTGGACATGAAGGTGCTGATCGAGCAGATGCGCGAGCAGGTGCAGAACATCGAGTGAGGTTTCAGGGCGGCACGTGCCATCCGAAAACCCCTTGAAAATCAGCTGGTTGGTGTGGCGATTGATGCCATGAGGTAGCAAGCGGTTTGAGCGTGGCGCACGATTCCTGGGGGTAAATCGTGTGGGAAGTCCAGTCCTCCGCGATCTCGGGAACAGCGCCCGAACATTTACCCCACAGGTTCCTCGTGAATCGCTGTGGAGATCGCGCCATGACCGAGACTGAGCGCGTCACCGCGGCGGCACTGCACCAGCCAAGCAGGCCCAGGAACTGGGCATGGGCCATGAGCAAGGCGGTCGCCGCTCGTGCGCAGATGACACGCACTCCCCATGAGGTGCGGCTGCTTCAGCCCGCCGCCCTGTGGAAAATCACTGCGCAACATGCCGCTTGGTGGCGGAGCCATATAAAGACCATAAAAATGACTTTTACAAAGAATTTTGTGATATAAAAGACAAAATAATGACATTAAACCTAGCGCCGCCTGGCGAAATCCTCCAGGTACTTGGCCAACGCGTGCGTGCGCAGCGCTTGGCCCAGAGCTTGCCCCAGCGCGAGCTGGCGCAGATGGCTGGCCTCTCGTTGGGCGCACTGCGCAAGCTGGAAAGCAGCGGCCAGTCTTCACTGGAAACACTGGTTCGCGCAGTGCAGGCGCTCGGGCTGGTCAATGAGCTGGAGGATCTGTTCGTGCTCAAGCGCCAGTCCATCGCTCAGATGGAAAAAGCCGAAGCGGCTACCCAACGGCAGCGAGCCCGCCGCCGGAGCAGCACATGAAGAATGCGCCCCCACGCTCCGCCGCTACGCGGGTCGCTGCCCCCCAGGGGGGCGCTTTTCATCTTGGGGCGGCCCGGCGATGAAAAGGCTTGCAGTCCACTACTGCGGCTGGGGTGAGGACTGGCCGCTGGGCTTGCTCGCCGACGATGGCACCACGCTGCTGTTCGAATACGCGCCCGAAGCACTGGCGCAAGGGCTGGAGCTGTCGCCGCTACACCTCAAGCTGCGTGCCACCGCCTATGGCAGCTTTCCACCGCACCTGCTGCGCCTGCCTGGCCTGATCGCCGACAGCCTGCCCGATGGCTGGGGCCTGCTGCTCATGGACCGGTTGTTCCGTCAGCAGGGCCTGCGCCATCCCGGGCCACTGGATCGCCTGGCCTTCATCGGGGATCGCGCCATGGGCGCCCTGCGCTTCGTGCCGGCCACGGAGCCCGATGCCGAGGAGCCAGACTGGAATCTGCTGGCCTTGGCCAAAGAAAGCGAGCGCGCCCTGACCGGCGAAGCTGGTGTCGCCTTGCGCGAACTGGCGTTGACGGGAGGCTCCCCGCAAGGCGCACGACCCAAGGCGCTGGTGCAGTACGACGCAGGGTCGGGCCACGTCAGCCCCGCCGGGCCGCCCCAAGGGGCTCAGCGCCCCCTCGGGGGGCAGGAGCGCAGCGACGTGGGGGCTCGTATCAGCACGCGCGGCGACGCACCAGGCTCCCCCTGGCTGGTGAAGTTCCCCGCCCAGGGTGAGCACAAGGAGGTCTGCGCCATCGAGCAGATGTATGCCGAACTGGCCCGCGATTGCGGACTGGAGGTGCCAGCCAGCGCATGGTTCGATCTGTCGTCCAGGCTGGCAGCCTTCGGCGTGGCGCGCTTCGATCGCGAACAGGGCCTGCGCGTACCGGTTCACAGCCTGGCGGGCCTGCTGCAGGTGGACTTTCGCCTGCCCGGCAGCGCGGACTACACCGCCCTGCTGCGCGCCACACGCCTGCTGACCCGCGACGAGCGCGAGGTGGAAAAGGCCTACGCCCGCGCTGTCTTCAACGTACTGTTCCACAACCGCGACGACCACCCAAAGAACTTCGCCTGGCGCCTCGGACGGGACCGGCGCTGGCGGCTGGCCCCGGCATTCGACCTGACGTTCAGCGAAGGCCCCATGGGCCAGCACCACATGGACGTCTGCGGCGAAGGCAACGCCGTGCAACGAAGTCATCTGCTGCGTCTGGCTTCGGAGGGCGGCGTGGCAGCGAAGGCGGCCGAGGTCACCATCGATCGGATGCTGGCGCAGGTGGCGACCTTCTCTCAACGGGCGGCAGCGTATCCGATCCGCCGAACGACGGTGCAGCGGATGAAAGCATCGATCCACAACTGCCAAGAGCAACTCATGCGCGATTGATGAAGGTCGACAGCAGCCCGGACACAGCGTCGTCAAGCACCTGCAGGTCAAGCATCCTCGTGCGGCAGCGCTGCTTGCTCGTCATGCTGGCGGCGATGCAGGACGGCCCCAAGGTACGCGCCGCAGGCGCGAGTGCGATGGTGCCCTGCCAGGTGCGCTGTCGATTGCCTCGCCACGGCGTCCAGTTCCATCCCTGCTTCACCACCGCGCACGGGTGGCGCCACCGCGCCGGTTTGTTCGATGTAGTGCTCGATCAAGGCCTGGTGGCGCAGGCCATGTGCCGTCACCCCCAGCTCTTTGCTCGTGGTGCCGAAGCGCGCGGTCACATAGCCGAAGCGCCGCAGGTTCTCCACGAGACCACGGTCTGGGTTACCCATGTGAGCCTTCGGCCCCTGTGCGACGCTTTGCGCAAACTGCAGCGCTTCGATACGCTGCAGCGAATCCAGCGGCACGAAGCGTGGTCGCCATCGGCAAGTGCTCGCCGGATACGGCACTGAGGGACATCACCCAATTGCTGACACTGGGCGTACTGCAGAAATCGCCAGGGGGCGGGCGTAGTACAGGCTACCAACTGGCAGACTACTGAGATTGCCGTTCTGATCATCTCCACACTGTCGATTTATGCCCCTCGCCCAGCCTCCCGCACCCGGTTCCCGCGCCCTGATCCGCGACGAAGAATGGCTCGTCCAGCACGCCGACCAATGCGCCCAGGGCGGCTGGCAGTTGTCCTGTATCGGTGTGTCGGAAACCGTACGCAACCGCCACGCCCTGTTCCTGACCGCACTCGATGACGTCACCCTGATCGACCCGGCACAGACCGCGCTGGTGTTCGACGACTCTCCCGGCTTCGTCGCTGCCCGTCTGTCCATCGAAGCGCGCCTGCGCCAGTCTGCCGTGCAGGGCGATGCCCTGGTGCTGGGCCAGCAGGCCGTGATGGACACCTTGCCCTTCCAGCTCGACCCGGCCCACCGGGTGTTGCAGCAACTGCGCCCACGCCTGCTCATCGCCGATACCGTCGGCCTGGGCAAGACGCTGGAAGCCGGCATCCTCACCGCCGAACTGATCCGCCGTGGCCGTGCCCGGCGCATCCTCGTGGTCACCACCAAAAGCATGATGCGCCAGTTCCAGCAGGAGCTCTGGAACCGCTTCACCATCGCTCTGACGCGCCTGGACTCGGCAGGCATCCAGCGCATCCGCCGGCAGATACCAGCCAACCACAACCCCTTCAGCTACTACGACCGCACCATCATCTCGGTCGATACGCTCAAGCGCGACAGCGAATACCGCCACTACCTCGAAAGTGCCTGGTGGGATCTCATCATCATCGACGAGGCCCACAACGTCTCCTACAAAGGCAACCGCACCCAAAGCAACCGCCTGGCCGATCTGCTGGCCCAGCGCTCCGACGCGCTCATCCTGCTTACCGCCACGCCGCACAACGGCAAGAAGGAGAGCTTTGCCAGCCTGGTGCGCATGCTCGACCCCACGGTGCTGCCACCCAAGGCCGACTACACGCGCGACGATGTGGCCCACCTGTTCATCCGCCGCTTCAAGAGCGACGTGCGCGAGCAGATGAAGCAGGACTTCCCAGAGCGCCAGGTCTTCAGGCTATCGGCACAAGGCAGCCCTGCCGAAAACCTGGCTTTCGACGCGCTTGCCGAACTCAAGCTGGCCAGCGACGGCAGTGGTGCGCGCGATGGCGCCATGCTGTTTCGCACCGTGCTGGAAAAGGCGTTGTTCTCTTCGCCGGCCGCCTGCCTGCAAACGCTCAAGGAGCGCATCCGCCGCCTGGAAGCCCGTGATGCAACGCATCCCGACCTCGCTTCGCTGCGTGACCTGCAAGCACTTGTGCAACAGATCGAACCCACACAGTTCAGCAAACTGCAACATCTCATCGCCGAACTCAAGCACGATCCACATTGGCGCTGGGACGGCCGTGCCGCCAACGACCGCCTGGTGCTGTTCACCGAGCGCATCGAAACGCTGAAATTCCTGCAACAGCACCTGCCCGCCGCCCTGGGCCTGCAAGACGACGCCGTCGCCATTCTGCACGGCCAGTTGCCCGATCAGGACATCCAGCAGACGGTCGAGGATTTCGGCCGCAGCCATTCGCCACTGCGCCTGCTCATCGCCTCCGATGTGGCCTCCGAAGGGCTGAACCTGCACTACCAGTCGCACCGCCTCATTCACTTCGACATCCCCTGGTCACTCATGGTTTTCCAGCAGCGCAACGGTCGTGTGGACCGCTACGGCCAGACGCAGCCGCCCAAGATCGGCTACCTCTACACCCAGCCGCACAACGAGCGTGTCCGCGGCGACCTGCGCTATCTGGAAATCCTCATCGAAAAGGACGAACAGGCCGCCAGGAACATCGGCGACCCTTCCGCCTTCATGGGCCTGTACGACGAAGACGCCGAAACACTGGAGGTGGCCAAGGCCATCGAAGGCAGCACCACAGCCGAAGCTTTCGCCCAGCAACTGGCGGGGGGCGACGTCGATCCCTTTGAACTGCTCTGGGGCGATGCCGCCAGCAACGCGACGCCACCTGTGGGCGAACCTGCGCCGTCCATCGCGCCATCCCCCACCGCCACGCTGCCCAGCCTGTTCGCCAGCCACTACCACTACGCTCGCGACGGCCTGCGCTGGTTGCGCCAGCACCAACCCGAGCAGCAACCCGCCGTACAGGCCGACGACGCCACCCGTACCCTCAGCTTTCAGCCCGGGCGTGACCTGGCGCAGATTCTGGAACGCGATCTTGCCCCCGAAATGTGGCCCGGCGACAACAGCTTTGCCCTCTGCGCCGACAAGCGCACGGTCGAGGCCGCCATCGCCCAGTCCCGCGACGGCAGCGACTGGCCGCAACTGCACTACCTCTGGCCGCTGCACCCCATCGCCCAGTGGCTGGACTACAAGCTGATGGCCACCTTCGGCCGCCAGCGCGCTCCATTGCTGCGCGTACCGCAAGGCCTGCAAGCGGGCGAAGCCATCATCCTGGTGCTGGCGCAGGTGCCCAACCGGCGCGGCCAGGCCATGCTGGCCGAATGGCTGGGCGTGCCACTCGATGCGCGCGGCCAGGTGCAGGCCGTGCTGAGCCTGTCCGATACCCTGCAACGCACCGGGCTGGACGGCCGCCAGAACCCGGCCCCGGCCAACGATGGCCGTGCCCCCGACAGTCGCTGCTGGCAGCAAGCCCTGCCGGCCGCGATCCGCGCCGCCGAGGCGCATCTGCGCCCGATCAAGCAGGCATTCGATGCCGACTGCCGCCGGCGCCTGGAGCGGGAGCTGGCCCGGCTGGCCACCCTGCAAGGCAAACATCTGGCGCAAATGGAGCTGGAGCTGGCCCAGGGCGGCATCGAACCCGTCCGCGCCGCCCAGCGCCAGCAGCGCGAAAGCGCCACCGCCGACCTGTTCGGCCAATACCAGCAATGGGCGCGCGATACCCTGCAACTGGACGACCGCGCCCAGTTCACCGTCGTGGCCGCCCTGGTTTCCCAACAGGACGCAGCACGACAAGACGTGGCGCAGGGAGTGGCCCCATGAGCTTCACCATCCACGGCCTCTCCAACGCCAACGCGTTCTACAGCCAGCACTACCTGGACGACATCCTGGTCAAGGACCTCAAGCCGCTGTTCGAGCAGTGGAAGGAGCAGGGCAGCAAAAGCCCCGTCGCCCGCCTCAGAAGCGCCAGCGGCGCCAATGGCTATTTCCGCGAGCGCGAGCGCTTCCTGGCCGAAAAACGCCCCAAGGCCCGCGCGCGCCTGCTGCATGAACTGGCCCAGCCGCTGCTGGCCGCGCTCGATTACGCATTGCAGCCTCAAGCCCTGCCCCTGGCCGACTCCGGCCGCGCAGGCGACTTGCCTCTGCTGGCCCTGTACCGCGACGCCAAGGGCCACCCGCTGCTGGCCATCGCCGCCGCGCTGGCCCTGCCGGGCGACGAAGACACCGCGCCGCTGCAACTGCCCCCGCGCGATGCCACGGGCGCCAAAGCCAGCCACCACCACGCCGCCCACGCCCCGGTCGATTGGGAAGAAACCCTCTCCCGCCGCCTGTTCGCCGCCGACGCCCCGCCACGCTGGGTGCTGCTGGTTCACCACGAACAATGGCTGCTGATCGAGCGCGCCAAATGGGGCCGCAAGGCCCTGCTGCGCTTCGACTTGCCGGAACTGTTCGGCCCCCGCGACGAGCACAGTCTGCGCGCCTTCTGCGCCTTGCTGGGCAAGCAGTCCGTGCTGCCCGCCGAAGGCGGCGCGGCCCTGCTCGACAGCCTGGACGACAGTTCCCACAAGCACGCCTTCGAAGTCTCCACCGACCTCAAGTACGCCCTGCGCGAGTGCATCGAACTGATCGCCAACGAGGCCATCCGTTACAAGCGCGAAGTCAGCAAGGAAAAGCTCTTCGAGCGCACCGACACCGACCTGGCCGACCAGCTCAGCCGCGAAAGCCTGCGCTACATGTACCGGCTGCTGTTCTTGTTCTACATCGAGGCCCGCCCCGAACTGGGCTACGCCCCGATCCAGGCCGAGGCCTATCTGAAGGGCTACAGCGTCGAGCACCTGCGCGAGCTGGAGCAGACCCCGCTCACCACCGACCAAGCCCGCAACGGCTTCTACTTCCACGACAGCCTGCAACAACTGTTTGGCCTGATCTGGCAGGGCTTCCCGCGCCGCGATGCCGACAGCCCGCAACAGGAACTCGGCACCGCCCCCGATGCCACACTTGACGCCGCATCAGGCGACATCGCGCAAGGCAGCGGCTTCACCATCGCCCCGCTGCAAGGCCACCTGTTCGACCCGGCGCGCACCCGGCTGCTCAACAGCGTCAAGCTGCGCAACCACGTCCTGCAACGCGTGATCGAGCTGATGTCGCTCTCGCGTGGCGGCCGCGGCAACAGTTCTTCCAAAAGCAGCCGCCGTGGCCGCATCAGCTACGCCACCCTGGGCATCAACCAGCTCGGCGCCGTGTACGAGGCGCTGCTTTCCTTTCGTGGCTTCTTTGCCGAAGAAGACCTGTACGAAGTGCGCCGCGACCCCAAGGCCCCAAAGGCCAGCCGCACCGAAGACGACGACGAAGCCGGGCTCCCCGATGACAGCGACGCCACGGATGACGACGCCACCGCGCCCCCCAGCGCCCGCGAAAAACGCAAGGACGCCGAACTTGACCCGCTGGAAGCGGCCTATTTCGTGCCTGCCAGCGCCATCAGCCAGTACAGCGACGCTGAACGCCTGTTCGGCGGCGAACCACGCCTGTACCCCAAGGGCCGCTTCATCTACCGCCTGGCCGGGCGCGAGCGCGAAAAGTCCGCCAGCTACTACACCCCGGAAGTGCTCACCCGCTGCCTGGTGGAACACGCCCTGCGTGAAATCCTGCCCGGCAAATCCGCCGACGACATCCTGCACCTGACCGTCTGCGAACCCGCCATGGGCAGCGCGGCCTTCCTGAACGAAGCCGTCAGCCAGTTGGCCGAAGCCTATTTGCAGGCCAAACAAAAGGAACTGGGCCGCAGCATCGCCCACGACGACTACGCGGCGGAAAAACAGCGGGTCAAGATGTATATCGCCGACACCAACGTGTTCGGCGTCGATCTCAACCCCGTGGCGGTGGAACTGGCCGAAGTCTCGCTCTGGCTCAACGCCATCTTCAAGGGCAGCCACGTGCCCTGGTTCGGCCTGCAACTGGTGGCCGGCAATTCCCTGGTCGGCGCCCGGCGCCAGGTATTCAGCACCGCACAACTGTCGCCCGGCCGGGGCGAAAACGGCATGCCCGAGCGCGACTGGCGCTGCGCCGTGCCGCAGCCGCTGCCTTGGGTGGCGGCAGAAAATAATGATGAAATTGGCACTTTGCGCTTATCTGGTAAGGGTAAACAGCTATTAAACCAAGAGCAAATATTTCACTTCCTCCTCCCCGCCGACGGCATGGGCGCCGTCACCGACAAAGTGGTCAAGGCGCTGGAGCCGGCCGCCTTCGAACGCTTCAAGCAATGGCGCAAGACCTTCACCGCCCCGCTGGAACGCAGCGAAATCACCCGCGTGCAAGCCATCGCCCAGGCCGCCGAAGCCCTCTGGCAGCAGCACGCCCAGGAACTGGCCCGCGTGCGCCGCGCCACCAGCGACGAACTGCACGTCTGGCCCAGTACCGCCGCCAACCATGCGCCCACCACCACCGCGCAAAAAGACGCCACCTTCCAGCGCGAAATGCTCAGCGAGGCGCAGAAGAACGCCAGCCCCTACCGCCGCCTGAAGCTGGTGATGGACACCTGGTGCGCGCTCTGGTTCTGGCCGCTGGACAAGGCAGATGATTTGCCCAGCCGCGAGGAATGGTGGTTCGTGCTGGAAACCGTGCTGCTGGGTAATGCCAGCCTGGCAGCGCCCATGGGTGGCACCGATCTGTTCCCGGAAACCGTGCCGCAGTTGACGCTGGACCTTACCCCCGAGCGCGACCGCTACGGCCATGTGGACATCGAAGCGCTCATCGACGCCCTGCCGCAATTGCAGGTGGCCGCGCAGGTGGCGGCGCAGCAGCGTTTTTTGCACTGGGAACTGGAATTTGCCGATATCTTCAAGGCGCGCGGCGGTTTCGACGTGGTGCTGGGCAATCCGCCCTGGATCAAAGTGGAATGGAACGAGCAAAGCCTGCTATCGGACTTCGATCCGCGCTTTGCCATCCGCAAGCTCAGCGCCAAGCAGACCGCCGACCGGCGCGACGCCGTGTTTGCCGCCATGCCGCAGACCCGCGCCGACTATCTGGCCGAATGCGTGGCTACCGAGGGCATGGGCGAGTTTCTCAATGCGGTGCAGAACTATCCGTTGCTCGCGGGGCAGAAGGCCAACTTGTACAAGTGCTTTCTGCCGCTGGTGTGGCGCGTGGGAAGTGGTACGCAGGCACTGCTGCATCAAGAAAGTCCATATGACGACCCTAAAGCGGGGATGTTACGCAATGAGATGTATCAGAGGCTGCGAGCACATTATCAATTTGAGAATGAATTGCAGCTTTTCGATATTGGAGGGACCCGGAGATACAGCATCAATATCTATGGACCATCTAGGCAAGAAATTGGCTTCAAGAACATTTCAAATATTTTCCATCCAATGACTATCAATGCCTGCCTGACTCATTCGGGTTTTGGCCCCGTTGTGGGTATCAAGTCTGAGGCGGGGAAGTGGGAAGTTTTAGGACATAGTCATCGCATTATTGAAGTTAGGGAAGGTCTGCACAACCCGCCTCATGGCGCAAGCTGACGCGTGAACATTCACATGGTGAAACCGAAGCCGAATTTGCGTCAGATTTCCCGCTCTTTCGGCCAATTTCAGCCGTATTGCGGGCTCTCGCCCGTGCTGCAGGCGCACTCATGCCCGCGCTCCCTGCAAAATGCGCTTGCGCACCATCCACAGATTGGACAGCGCAAACAGCACCAGAAGCTGGCTGGTGTTCTTGGCCAGGCCCTTGTAGCGCACCTTGCGGTGGCCAAACTGGCACTTGAGAACTCGGAACTGGTGCTCGACCTTGGCGCGGATACGCGCCTTGACGGTCTCCATCTGATCGAGCAACACATCCAGGGGGCGGTTCTTGTCGAGCTTCTTGCGCTTGCCCGGCATCATGGCGATGTGCCAACGGGTATCGGGGTGTTGATCCTGTACTTCGCCACGCTTGTCAACACCTCGGTAGCCCGAATCTGCAAAGACTTGTGTTTCCTCGCCGTGCAACAGCGCCGCTGCCTGCGTGATGTCGTGGGCGTTGGCGGCCGTGGTGGTGACGGTGTGCACCAAGCCCGAATCGGCATCCACGCCAATGTGCGCCTTCATACCGAAGTGCCATTGGTTGCCCTTCTTGGTTTGGTGCATCTCAGGGTCGCGCTGCCCATCCTTGTTCTTGGTGGAACTGGGTGCGGCAATCAAGGTGGCATCGACCACGGTGCCGCTCTTGAGCAGCAGACCACGGGCGGCCAGTTGGGCATTGACGGTGGCAAGGATTTGAGCTGCCAGCTCGTTCCTCTCCAAGAGGTGTCGAAAGCGCAGGATGGTGCTTTCGTCGGGCAGGCGGGTGATGCCCGCGTCCAAGTGGGCGAACTCTCGGTACAGGGGAACGTCGTGCAAGGCTTCTTCCATCGCCGGGTCGGAGTGCCCGAAGAATTGCTGCAGCAGGTGAATGCGCAGCATCGTCTCCAGCGCAAAGGGAGGGCGCCCCGTCTTGCCTGCAGGCGCGTGCGGTGCAATCAGCGCCAGAAGATCAGGCCATGGGATGACGGCATCCATCTCATCGAGGAATGCACGCTTGCGCGTCCTCTTGGGGGAAAGTTCAAATCCGCTTGTGGCAAGGCTCATTTGCTTCATGGGTGTTCAACGTCCGAGGGGCTCAGGTGGTGGACTTTTGCAGACCTTTCTTAGTGAAGCGGTGCTTGGCACGTTCGCCAAACTCTACGACGCCCCCGGCACGCCGTTCTTGCAGGCACGACTGCCCGCAGTGCATAGCCTCGAATTGGTCTCGGTGTTGGAAAAATTCGCCCACGCACCGCGTCGCCTCGGCGATCTGGGTGACGATATTTCCTGCACCCAGCATTGGAACGAATCCATCGCACAGGCCGATGGCACCATCCGCCGCGAAACTGCCTTCGTGAGTCGTCCCGAAGACTTGGTGCTCTCCGGCCCGCACTTCTACGTCGGCAACCCGCTCAGCAAAACACCACGCGCCATCTGCACCGAGAAAGGCCACTACGACACCCTCGATCTTGAACATCTGCCCGACCACTACCTGCCGCGCAGCAACTACCATCCGGCATGCAGCCCAGACGAATACGCGCGCCGCATGCCGCGTGTCAGTTGGGTGGAGGAAGGAGAAACCGAGGCGAAGCCGGTGACGGCGTATTACCGGGTGATCAGCCGAAGAGGGTTGAGCATTTCGGGGGAGCGCACATTACTGGCGTCTGTTGCAACCCGTGATGTTTGCCATATAGACGGTGTTTTCTCTGTTGCTCTTAGAGATCAACGCCTGGTGCCTACACTGGCTGGATTGTGGGCTTCCGTTCCATTCGACTTCTTCATCAAAAGCTCTGGTAAAGGCGATTTTCGTAATTCGTTGGCAGAAACTATGACCTTGCCGGAGTTCGGAGACCGTCTTCCGCAATTTTTGGCAAGAACGCTCGCCCTCAACTGCCTCACCACCCACTACGCCGACCTCTGGCAATCCTGCTGGCAACCCGAATTCACCCAGGACCGCTGGGCCAGCACCGACCCGCGCCTGCCGCAGGACTTCTTCGCCAATCTCACCCCCGACTGGCAGCGCCACAACGCCCTGCGCAGCGACTACGCTCGCCGCCAGGCGCTGGTGGAAATCGACGTCCTCGCCGCCCAAGCCCTGGGCCTGACGCTGGACGAACTGCTGACCATCTACCGCGTGCAGTTCCCCGTCATGCGCCAGTACGAGCGCGACACCTGGTATGACGCCAACGGCCGCATCGTCTTCACCGCCAGCAAGGGCCTGGTCGGCGTGGGCCTGCCGCGCAAGGCCGGCCGCCGCGACCCCGAATGCACCGTCGTCACCCCCGACGGCATCCGCCAGCCGCGCCGCCTCGGCTGGGAAGACATCCAGCCCAACCCCCAGCCCGACGGCACCCTGCGCCCCCAAGTCCCCGACGGCACGGTGATCGAACGCCCCATCACCGACACCACCCAACCCGGCGGCCCCATCGACCGCACCATCCGCTACACCGCGCCCTTCACCCTGGCGGATCGAGAAGCGGATTACCGCCTGGCGTGGGCGCATTTTGGAGGCAAGGAAGGAAGATGAAGCATCCACCGTCATCTTGCTGGCAAACACACATGAATCGGAAACAGTGGCAGCGGGCGAAAGGCCGTACGCTGACCACGATATTCACTCTTTACCAATCAGGTAAAGAACGATAGAATTCCGGGAGTCCGAATGGAAATCCGGTTCAGGGGCGAGAAGCTCCGCGAGCTATGCGAGCGGCAAGTTGTCGCTAAAAAGAAGCTTGGCGCGGCTTGCGCCCGCAAGCTGACGCTGCGTCTGCAAGCGTTGGAGGCCGTCACGTGCGTTACCGAGCTTGTTGCTGGCAATCCACACCCGCTCAAGGGCGATCGCGCAGGCCAGTTCGCACTCGATCTGACTGGCGGCTGGCGTTTGGTGTTCAGCCCAGACCATGAATCTTGTCCCACGCATCCGGACGGCGGCATCGACTGGTCCCGCGTCACCCTCATTTATATCGAATTCATCGGGGACTACCATGACTGAACGCAGTGCTCCTTTCGCGCCGGACTGGGTCTTGCCCCCTGGCGACTCCATTCTCGATCTGGCTGAAGAACGCGGCTGGACCCAGACGGAACTGGCCCGACGCCTGGGCTACAGCGAAAAACACGTCAGCCAGCTCATCAACGGCAAGGTACCGGTGACGGTGGATGCCGCCCAGCGGCTGGAGCGCGTGCTCGGCAGCACCATGGATTTCTGGCTGGCACTGGAGGCCAACTTCCAGAAGCACAAGACACGCCTGGAGGCGGCGCAGCGCCATGCTGGCTGGGTGCCTTGGCTGGACGAGTTGCCACTCAAGGAGCTGATGAGTTTTGGTGCCCTTGTCAAGCAGCGCGTGGATGCCAAGCACAAGCCGGGGTTGGTCGAGGCCTGCCTGCGCTTTTTCGGCGTAGCCTCGCCCGATGACTGGCGTGCCCACTATGGTGGCATGCAGATGGCCTTTCGCCGCAGCCGCGCCGAACAGTGCGATGTGGGCGCGATCTCGGCCTGGCTGCGCCTGGGGGAACAGCAGGCCGAGAAGCTGGATGGCCCCGGATACGACAAGGCCCGCTTCGAGAATGCCTTGCGCACGATCCGCAGCTTGACCTGCGAGCCACCGGAGGTGTTCGAGCCGAAAATGCGCAAGCTCCTTCACGATGCCGGTGTGTTGCTGGTGCTGGTGCCGGCCATTCCTCGCGCCCATGTCAGCGGTGTGGCGCGCTGGCTGGGGCCGACCCGGCCGCTCATCCAGCTTTCGCTCTACGGCAAGACCAACGACAAGTTCTGGTTCACCTTCTTCCACGAGGCAGCGCACATTCTGCTGCATGCCAGCAGCAAGGAAGACAAGAAGTCCATCTTCCTCGATGATCCGAATGCCGTGCACGCGACCGATCCCCGTGAGCGTGAGGCCAATGCATGGGCAGGGGACTGGCTGATCCCGGTGCAGGCAGCCGCACGATTGTCCAGCCTGCGCAGCAGGGATGCGGTGGCCGATTTTGCCAGGCAGATCGATGTGCATCCCGGCATCGTGGTCGGGCGCTTGCAGCATGACGGGTTCATCGATCCATCGTGGATGAACGGTCTGAAACAGAGCTTCCGTTTCAGGGATGCATCTTGATGCGTAACGCCATCGACCTCTTCGAAGAACTCAACTCGGTCGATGAGTCCACCCGCATCGAGGCAAAGCGCGCCAGCAAGCTGGGCAAGTCAGCGATGCACCGCAGCTACACCGTGCACAGCCCGACCCAGATCATCCGCTACGGCAACCGCATCGAAATCCGCAACGTCGGCTATTCGCTCAAGGACCCCGTACAGTGGGGTGCACCGGGTCCACGCCAGCGCAACCCGGCCTGCCGGGATTTTTGTGGACGGGATACGCTGGCCGCTTCCGGTGCGCGACGGCGATCCGCGCTTCCGTTACCCGGAAAGCGCCAAACACCCGCATCAGGCTTATGTCACGCCCAAGGCGGGGGAGCTTTGACATGCAACCCCTGATCGTTTCCCAGCAAATCGCCCAAGGCGTCGCAGACTTCCTGCGCGCGGCCTTCCCGGCCACCACGCCGGGCTTCGATGGCCTGATCCAGCGCTTCCTGGCCGAGCGCAAGCGGGTGTTCCAGGGGCCGTACCTGACCTTGCCGTTGCCGTTTCGCAAGCAGGCCGACAGGGGGCTGCCCGCGCTTTGACGCATGGCTGCGCCAGATCGAAGCATTGCGAGCGGGATAGCAGGAAAAACGAAAGACCAAGGGAGAAAACATGGCTACCCGTGAACAAGCAGAAAGCTATTTGCAACGCGCCCTTGCCCAGCCGCAGGCGCGTTTTCGCGACGGCCAGTGGGAGGCCATCGACGCTCTGGTCAACCACCGGCACAAGCTGCTGGTGGTGCAGCGTACCGGTTGGGGCAAGTCGTCGGTGTACTTCATCGCCACGCGTTTGCTGCGCGATGCCGGTGCCGGCCCGACCATCATCGTCTCGCCGCTGCTGGCGCTGATGCGCAACCAGATCGATGCGGCGCAGCGGCTGGGCGTGCGCGCCTCGACGATCAATTCGTCCAATACCGATCAATGGCCGCAGGTGATTCAGGAGGTGCTGACCAACCGGGTGGACGTGCTGCTGGTGTCGCCGGAACGCTTCGCCAACGACAGGTTCAGCGATGACGTGCTGCTACCCATTGCGCAGAACCTGGGGTTGTTCGTGGTGGATGAGGCGCACTGCATTTCCGACTGGGGCCACGACTTCCGTCCGGACTATCGGCGTTTGGTCAACGTGCTGCGCCGCATGCCACCCAATCTGCCGATCCTGGGCACCACGGCCACCGCCAATGACCGGGTGGTTAACGATATTGTTGCGCAGCTTGGGAATATTCACGTGCAGCGTGGCTCGTTGATGCGTGAGTCGCTTGCACTGCAGACAACGCGGCTGGGGGATCAGGCGGCGCGTCTGGCGTGGCTGGCCCACCATATCCCGCAGATACCAGGCTCGGGCATCGTGTATGTGCTGACCCAGCGTGATGCCGGGCAGGTTGCGCGATGGCTGAATGAAAACGGCATCCTGGCCGAAGCCTATTTCAGCGGAGCAATCGGCCCCAATGGTGAAGCGACCAATGTCTGGCGGGAGCAACTGGAAGACCGCTTGCAACGCAACCAGTTGAAAGCACTTGTGGCAACGACGGCGCTCGGCATGGGCTACGACAAGCCGGATCTTGGCTTCGTCATCCATTACCAGTCACCGGGTTCCATCGTCGGCTACTACCAGCAAGTGGGGCGCGCGGGCCGTGGCATCAACCGTGCACTGGGCATCCTGCTGGCTGGCGATGAAGATGCACGCATCCACGAGTTCTTCCGCCGTAATGCGTTTCCGAATGAGCGGCATGTTTCGGCCTTGCTGGAAGAGTTGGAGAGCACCGATGGCTTGAGTGAGCGTGAACTGGAACAGGCCCTCAACCTTCGCCACGGGCAGATTGCGCAAGTACTGAAGTACCTGTCGGTAGAGAACCCGGCACCGGTCATCAAGCAGGATGGTCACTGGGTGCGCACGCCGGTGCCCTATCGCCTGGATGTGGAGAACATCCGCCGCTTGACTGGTATCCGCGAGCAGGAATGGCAAGAAATGCAGGAGTACGTGGCAACCCCGTCCTGCAAGATGGAATTCCTGGCCCGCGTGCTGGACGATCCTTCACCCGGGTCATGCGGCAAATGCGCATCGTGTCTGGGGCAATCGATCGTGCCGGAGACATTCCCGCAAGCGCTGGGCGTGAAGGCTGCCCAGTTCCTGAGGCACTCGGAATTCCCGCTGGAATGCAAGAAGCAGATCGCGGTCGGTGCGTTTCCCCTGTACGGCTTCAATTTCAGAAACATCCCGCAAGAGCTGCGGGCGGAAACCGGACGTGTTCTTTCACGTTGGGGCGATGCGGGCTGGGGTACGGTAGTGGAAGCGGGCAAGCAAGCCAGCCACTTTGGGGATGAGCTGGTGGAGGCGGTGGCAGAGATGATCCGGAACCGTTGGCGTCCGGAGCCTGCGCCGACCTGGGTGGCGTGCATTCCTTCGCGCAATCACCCCGAACTGGTGCCGGATTTCAGCCGCCGGTTGGCACAACGGCTGGGGTTGCCGTTTCATCCGACGATCACCAAGCGGCGCGACAACCAACAACAGAAGTTCCAACAGAACCGATACCACCAGTGCAGCAACCTCGACGGCGTGTTCGGTGTGGAAGGCCAGTTGCCGGCCGGTCCGGTTCTTCTGGTGGATGACATGGTGGATTCGGCCTGGACGCTGACCGTGGCGGCTATTTTGCTGCGGCAGGCAGGTTGTCCGGCCGTGCTTCCTGTGGCGCTGGCGGCCACCAGCGATGGAGATTGAGATGCAATTGAGTGAACAAGCCCAGGCGATCTTGCTGCTGACGGCATGGCTGGGCAAACAGGATCCGTCGGGCGCGACGCCCTTGACGCCGACAGAATGGGGGCGCTTTGCCCTGTTCCTGCGTGACACGGGCCGGAATCCAGCCGATCTGTTGAGGGGGTCGGATATGGCGTCATTGTTGTCCGGGTTCGAGGACAAGAAGGTGACACTTGAGCGCATCGGCAAGCTGCTGGGCCGCTCTGCGGCCTTGGGTATCGCGTTGGAGAAATGGCAGCGAGCGGGCCTGTGGATTCTGACCCGGTCGGATGCGGACTACCCGAAGCGTTGGAAACATTGGTTGAAGAACGACGCACCGCCCGTCCTGTTCGGTACCGGTAACCGGGGTCTGCTCAATCGGGGCGGAATTGCGGTGGTCGGATCGCGTGACCTGGATGATGCGCAAGTGGCATTCACGGGAAGGCTTGGCCGGAATATCGCCCATCAAGGGCAGGCCGTGATTTCCGGTGGTGCGCGTGGTGCAGATGAAACCGCCATGTTGGGGGCGCTTGAATCCGATGGCACGGCAGTCGGCGTGCTGGCCGATTCTTTGCTGCGCGCCAGCACATCGGCAAAATATCGCAAGGCACTAATGCGCAATGATCTGGCCCTGGTTTCTCCGTTCAATCCGGAAGCCGGATTCAACGCGGGCAATGCGATGGCTCGTAACAAGTACATCTATTGCTTGTCCGATGCCGCCATTGTGATCGCTGCCACCGAGAACAAGGGTGGCACTTGGGCCGGTGCCATCGAAGATCTTAAGCGAGGCTGGGTGCCGCTATGGGTTCGACAAGGTCATGTTCCCGGCAACAAGGCGCTGGTGGATAAGGGGGCGAACTGGCTGCCCGAGGATTTCGATGTGCGGGAGTTGAGCGATACACAGGTCACAGCTCCCTCAGTTGCGCCTCATGTTGCCGAGGGAATGGAGGCATACGCAATGCGGCCAACAGTTGAGCATGGCGCAGCATCCAGTACTGCGCAGGCTTCGGATGCGAAGCAGGAAGTGTGCCCTGAAGGCTCCGATCAGCAGGCAGTGACTGCTTCGGCAACGACAAACAAGCCGGAATCGGGAGAAACCCCATATGAGAGTTTCTTGCGTCGTCTCGATGCACTCTTGCGTGAGCAGGCGTTGAGCTTAAAGGAACTGCAAAGTGAAATGGAAATTAAGTCGAAGCAGCTTTCCGAATGGTTGAAGCAGGCTGGCGCAGACGGGGTCGTCGTCAAAACTCGATCGCCCGTGAAATACAGGTTGAGAAGAGGGGCGGATGCCCATAAGGATGAGAAGAAGGCGGATGGGAAGGAAAAGAGCGCTCTTGGTTTAGATACAGGCGAAAGTGCCCAAACGGGTTTCGAGTTCTGATTTGGATTGAGGAGCAGTGGGAGCCATGCGGATCAAAGTATCGTGCCGCTTGCTGACGGAACCGTCAGGTCGAGGATGGGGGGATTCCCGTCTGAGCATGGGGGGATTTATGCAATCCCCCCATGCTCGGACGGCGAGTGAGGCAGCTTGCAACCTTGGACTTGCAACCTTTTGGGATGAGCTTGCAACCTTTGGGCGAGAGATTGCGTGCAACCCCTGATCGTTTCCCAACAGATCACCCAAGGCGTCGCAGACTTCCTGCGCGCGGCCTTCCCGGCCACCACGCCGGGCTTCGATGGCCTGATCCAGCGCTTTCTGGCCGAGCGCAAGCGGGTGTTCCAGGGGCCGTACCTGACCTTGCCGTTGCCGTTTCGCAAGCAGGCCGACAGGGGGCTGCCCGCGTTCGGCTGGCTGCCGCCCGGTTTCGTGCCGCACGCCCACCAGGGACAGGCCTTCGCCCGCCTGACGGGCGAGCAGGCCCGCTCGACCCTGGTGGCCACCGGCACCGGCTCGGGCAAGACCGAGTGCTTCCTCTACCCGATCCTGGAGCACTGCCGCGAACAACGGGAACTGGGCCGGACGGGCATCAAGGCCATCATCCTGTACCCGATGAACGCGCTGGCCTCGGACCAGGCCAGCCGCCTGGCCAGGGAGATTCTGCGCACACCCGCCCTGGCCGGTATCCGCGCGGGCCTGTACGTGGGCGAGGCCCCGGCCGAGGAGTCCTCCCGCGTGCAGCCTCTGGCCGATGGCAGCTTCTCGATCATCACCGACCGCAACGCGCTGCGCGAAAACCCGCCGGACATCCTGCTGACCAACTACAAGATGCTGGATTTCCTGCTGATCCGTGCCGCCGATGCGCCGCTGTGGGCGCGGCAGCGGCCGGATACGCTGCGCTATCTGGTGGTCGATGAGCTGCATACCTTCGACGGTGCCCAGGGCACGGATCTGGCCTGCCTGATTCGCCGTCTCAAGGGCCGGCTGGAGACGCCGCCGGGGCAACTGGTGTGCGTGGGCACCTCCGCCACGCTGGGCAGCGATGCCGAACAGGATTTGCTGGCGTTTGCCGGCCAGGTCTTCGGCGAGACGCTGGATGACCAGGCCGTGATCGCTGAAGACCGCGAGCCGGTGGCGGAGTATCTGGCCGAAGCCGTGGTGGAGTTCACCCAGTCTCCGCCGCCGGATGCCGCGCCGATGCTGGACCCGGCAGGCCATGCCGACCTGCCGTCCTGGCTGGCGGCCCAGGTGCCACTGTGGTTCGGCACCCCGTGCAGCGCCGAACAGGTGGTTGATGCGGGCTGGCGCTGTCGCCTGGGCGGAATGCTGAAAAGCCATTTCGCCTTCCAGAACCTGTTGCGCGACATGGAACGCCTGGGGCCGCGCGCCGTGGCGCTGGACGATCTGCTGGCGGTACTGGCGCGCCGCCTGCCGCCCCATGCCGACGCGCGCTACCCGCTGCTGTGGCTGGGCAGCCTGCTGGCGCTGGTGGCGCATGCGCGCCAACCGCGTGGCGTGTCGCTCGACGCGGTGCGCGGCGAACAGGACACGGCCTTCTTCCTGCAACTCAAGGTGGAGCTGTGGCTGCGCGAGCTGCGCCGCATGGTGGCCTCGCTCGACAACCCGCCTCGGCTGACCCATCACGATGACCTGGGCAAGGCCGAGCAGGCGCAGGTCTGGTTGCCGGTGATCCACTGCCGCGACTGCCACGCCACCGGCTGGGGCGCCACCTTGCCTAGGACCAGCCCGAACCAGTTCAACCAGGACATCCAGCAGTTCTACAGCGCCTTCTTCGCCGAGGATGTCAGCACCCGCTTTCTGTTTCCCCATGGCGAAAGCGCGGACCCGAAGGTGTTCGAGCACAAGAAGGTCTGCCCGCGCTGCGGCACGCTGCATGCGCTGGGGCAGACGCACTGCGACTGCGCCGAAGACCCGGTCGCGCTGGTGGACGTCGATGTGACGGCCAACCTGCGCGAAGGCACGCGCAACGGCGCCCGCTATACCCGTTCCCATCACGACTGCCCGTACTGCGGCGGGCACAAGACGCTGTCCATCGTCGGCTCGCAAGCGGCCAGCCTGGCGGCGGTGATGCTGGCGCAACTGTTCGGTTCACGTTTCAACCCGGACAAGAAGCTGATCGCGTTTTCCGATTCGGTGCAGGACGCGGCGCACCGTGCGGGGTTCCTGGCGGCCCGCACCTGGCGCTTGAACTTGCGCCCGGCGGTGGCCCAGGTCATCGCTGCGGCGCAGCAGGCCGGCGAACCGCTTACGCTGGCGCAATTGCCGCAGGCCTTCGAGGACCACTGGCTGCCCGCAATGGGGCAGGGCCATTACCTGGCCAACTTCCTGCCGCCGCAACTGCATTGGCTGCGGGATTTCGAAGCGCTGATGCGCGAAGGCGCGCTGCCGGCGGGGAGCGAGTTGCTGCAGCATTTGCGCCGCATCCTGCCGTGGGTGCTGAATGCCGAATTCGGCCAGGACGCCCACATTGGCCGCAGCCTGACGATCACCGGGACGGCCAGCGTGGAGCCGCCATCGCAGGCGCTGGCTTCGGCTGCGCAGTGGCTGCTGCCACGCCTTCAGGCCACGTTGGAACCACTGGCGGATGTGTCGGCTGATGCCCTGGCGGTATTCCTGCAGGGCATCGTGCAATCCATGCAGCGGCTGGGCGCCTGGCGCGACGCCGGCCTGCATTTCTATGCGCAAGTCGGCAACCGGCCGTGGGTCTACAAGCGCAATCCGGTGCAGTTCCAGATGTTGTCCGGCCCGCGCCCGCCGCGCTTTGTGAGCCTGGTCGATTACCAGCGCTGCGTGGGGGTGTTGGGCAGCCATGCGACGTGGTATCGCGCCTGGGCCTTCAAGGCGCTGGCGCCGCTGCATGCGCTGGCCCTGGGCGCCGACAGTTTGCTGCCGGGGCTGTATCAGTTGGCGTTCGAGGCGCTGGCCGAGGTGGGTTTGCTTGGCGCCGAACAGGCAGACGGCAAGCCGGAGATTCGCGTGTGGGGGCTGGAACCCGGCGCTTTTCTGGTTTCCCTGGGCAGCCGCGCCTGGGGTTGCGACATCTGCCGCAGCACGTGGCGCACCGGGGCTGACGTGGCGCTGGCCGGGCAGCCTTGCCGGCATCCCGGCTGCCCTGGGCATCTGCACCCGCTGGCGCCAGACGCTGCCGACTATTACCGCAGCCTGTATCTGCATGCGGACATCCAGCGCGTGGTCGCTCGCGAACACACCGGCCTGCTGCCACGCGGCACGCGCGAGTGGGTGGAGCACAGCTTCAAGTCCGATAGCCAGGGGCCGGGCAGCGTCAATGTGCTCTCGGCCACGCCGACGCTGGAGATGGGGATCGACATCGGCGACCTGTCGGCGGTGCTGCAATGTTCCGTGCCGCCGCAGCAAGCCAACTACATCCAGCGTGCAGGGCGCGCCGGACGCAGCACCGGCAATGCCTTGTTGCTGACCATGGCGGCCAGCAAGCCCCACGACCTGTATTTCTGGGCCGATCCCAGGGAAATGATCGCCGGCAGCGTGCCGGCGCCGGGCGTGTTCCTCAATGCCTCGGCGGTGCTGGAGCGCCAGTTGACGGCGTTCACACTGGACGGCTGGGTGCGCGAACGGGGGCGGAGTGCGTCGATTCCGACAGAAATCCGCACGGTGCTCAGCGCGGTGGACAACGGCGCGACGACGCGTTTTCCCTTCCCCTGGCTGGAGTATGTGGAGGCCAACCGCGCCAGCCTGCTGGATCGCTTCCTGGCGCTGTTCCAGCAAGGCGGCGAGCAGATCCTGACCGAAGCCACCCGACAGTGGCTGGCGCGGTTCGTCAACGGGCGGCAGGACGAAGAAAGCTCCCTGAGCTTCAAGATCATCAACAAGCTGCAGGGCATTGCCCGGGACGTGGCGCAGATCAAGCGCTTGCGCGAGAAGGCCGCCAAGGAAATGGAGAAGCTGGAGCAGCTTGCGGTGCGCGGCGAGCAGCAGGAGGAAGAGCTGAAATCCCTGCGCCAGGAACGCGCGGCGCTGGCGCGACTGATCGCAGGCATCGAGGGCAAGGCCACCCTGAACGTCTTCACCGACGAAGGCCTGCTGCCCAACTATGCCTTCCCCGAACAAGGCGTGCTGCTGCGCTCGATCGTCGTGCGCGACACCCGCCGGGAAGGCGTGCCTGCCGAGCCTTTGACCTTCGAATACGAGCGCCCCGGCGCAAGCGCGATCACCGAGCTGGCGCCCAACAACACCTTCTATGCCGAAGGCCGCCGGGTGGTCATCAACCAGGTGGATGTCTCCCGCGTCAAACCGGAAGCCTGGCGCCTGTGCCGCCAGTGCTCCTACGCCGAGCCTTTGTCGGCGGGTGACCACCACCTCCAGTGCCCGCGCTGCGGCGACGGCCAGTGGCGCGACACCGGGCGGGTTCATGAAATGCTGCGCCTGAGCACGGTGTTTGCGCGCACACTGGACCGCGAAAGCCTCATCGCCGACGACTCCGACGAGCGCACGCGCGGTTTCTACGTGCGCCAGGCACTGGTGGACAGTCCGCCGGAAGCGGTGTGCCAGGCGTTCGCCATCGACAACCCGGACTTCCCGTTCGGATTCGAATTCCTCGATCGGGTGACATTCCGCGAGGTGAACTTCGGCGAGCAGACGGTGGATGCCACGCCGATGACCATCGCGGGCGAAGAACTCAACCGGCCGGGCTTCGCCATTTGCCCGGAGTGCGGCACGCTACAGCGCCGCCGCAAGGCCGAAGAGCTGTATCGCAACCATGCGCCCTGGTGCTCACGCCGCAAGACGCCCGAGACCAGCACACAACAATGCATCTTCCTGTACCGGGAGTTCGCCAGCGAAGGCATCCGACTGTTTTTGCCGGAAGTGGGGTTTGCCGAATCCAAAGAAGCCCTGCTGAGCTTCATCTCTGCACTGGAACTGGGGCTGAGCAAACGCTTCAAGGGTGCGGTGGCCCACCTGCGCATCGCGACTGATGTGCGCATGGCAGCGGATGCGGAGTCGGCGCGCACCTACCTGGTGATCTACGACAGCGTGCCGGGCGGCACCGGCTATCTGAAGGAGCTGATGCGCGATCCGGCTCCCTTGTTCGAGGTGTTCAGTCTGGCGGCAGAGGCGTTGAATACCTGCACTTGCAATCAGGACGACACCGCAGATGGTTGCTATCGCTGCATGTACCGCTACCGCAACAGCCACGAGCGCCAGGCCATATCACGCACGGTGGCGCAGAAGCTGCTGAAACAGATTCTGGAATACCGCGCCAACCTGAAACCGATTGCCAACCTGTCCCAGCAATCAGGCAACAGTCTGCTGGAGAGCACGCTGGAAAAGCGCTTTCTGGAGGCGCTGCGGCGTGCGCACGATGGCATCACGTTCACGCTCAAGGACAAGCTCGTCGGCGGCAAGCATGGGTACCTGGTTCAGGCCGGCAGTCGCCGCTGGCGTCTGGAGTTGCAGGTGGCGCTCGGTGAGCGCGAGGGCGTGGTCGTGCCATGCAAGCCGGATTTCGTGTTCTGGCCCGACGATGGCGTGGACGATTTGCCCGTGGCGGTATTCACCGATGGCTGGCAATACCACAAGCACATCGTGGCCGAAGACCTGGCCAAGCGCATGGCAGTGGCCAAGAGCGGGCGATTCTCGGTCTGGACGTTGACCTGGGAGGACGTCGACCAGGCACTGGGCAAGCAGGCTGAAACAAGCCCGGGACCTTGGGAAGAATTGCTGCTCGCGCCTTCCGATCAGGTCATCACACGTTTATGCGAGGCGCAGGACATCACGGCATTGGGTCGCTTCCATCGCTTGTCTCCCTTCCTGCAATTGCACCGGCGGTTGGCGAGTGGGCAGCAGGGTCACTTGCGGCTTCTGGCGGGGATATTGGGCATTGCCATGCTGCAGCCCAGCGGCGATGAGGCTGCCTTGCAAGGTTTCAAGCAAGGCGTTTTTCGCCAGCGGCTCGACGACTATGGCTTGTTGCCCGACACCCGCGCGCACCGCTGGAGCCATCGCGCCTGGAGCGCGGTCGCACAATGGCTGGCCGGCCTGTCTCCGGAGCAGCTGCAGCAATGGATGACCGGCCAGGCAGCAGCATCCGCGGAGCCTGTCGTGCTGGTGCAGTGGCAACCGGGTGATGTCCCGGAGGCCGATCTGCAACGGCGCTGGCGCCAGTTGTGGCAATGCCTGAACCTGCTGTTGCCCTTGCGCCATCTTTGGGCAGGCCATGGGGAGATGGCGGGCCTGTCGGGTTTCCCGGCCAGCCCTGTGCTGCGCCAGGCCACGCAGCGGTTCGACAGCCGTTGGCACACGGCACTGGAGCTGGCCAGCCCCGACGTGCAGGCGTGGCTGCTTGCGCTGGCGCATGCCGGAGCACCGCTGCCGGAGGTCGGCTTCGAATTGATCGACGAGCGCGGGCGGGTACTGGCGCAAGCGGAACTGGCTTGGGCCAGCCAGAGGATCGCCGTGCTATTGACCGACTACCAAGACGATGCACCCCGGTTCGAGGCACAGGGCTGGACGGTCTACATCGCAATCGAGGACGCACCTACACAGGCACTTCTGGCCAGTTTGAAGGAGCATTGAAATGGCAATTTCACCCAAAATCGCCATGTCGGACGACTTTCTGAAATCGTTCGCCAAGATACCGCGTCAAAACCAGCAGGCGGTGCTGACCTTTGTCGCCAAATTCCGTCAGAATCCGCTGGCCAAAGGCATCAACTACGAGCGCATCAACGATGCCGCCGATGCCAACATGCGCTCAGTGCGCATCAACGACAACCTGCGCGGCATCATCCTCAAACCGGAAACGGGCGATGTGTATTGCCTGTTGTGGGTGGATCGCCACGACGATGCCTATCAGTGGGCCAGGCGACATCGGGTTGCAATCCATCCGGACGTGGGCAGCCTGCAGGTCTATGCGGTGCAGGAAGTGCAGTCCCAAGCCGAGGAGAGCGCAGCTTCTGTCGAGGCATGGCCAAACGAGGGGTTGTTTGCGGACCTGGGTGACCAGGAAATTTGCAAGTTGGGCGTGCCGGAGGATCGTCTGGCGGCCGTTCGGGCAGTGGCATCAGAGGCCGACCTGGAAGCGCTTGAATCACAGTTGCCCGATGAAGCCTTCGAAGCCCTCTATCTGTTCGCAGCCGGAGAACCACTGGACAAGATATTGGCTGAGCGGGCGCCAGCCGAAGCTGTTGATCCACAAGACTTTGGCGCGGCGTTGGCGCGCGATGGCACACGTCGTCACTTCGTGGTCCTCACCGATGACAGCGACCTAGAGGCCTTGTTGGCTGCCCCCCTGGAGCGCTGGCGCGTGTTCCTTCATCCGAGCCAACGCAAGCTGGTTGAGGGCAACAAGAGCGGCCCCGTCAAGGTCACCGGCGGCGCAGGCACCGGCAAGACGGTGGTGGCTATGCACCGGGCACGCTGGCTGGCCAAGCAGTACATGGACCTCCCGGGACACCCGGTCGTCTTCACGACCTTCACTCGCACGCTGGCCGAGGACATCCGCCACAGCCTGGCCTTACTGTGCACGCCACAGGAATTGACCAAGATTCAAGTTGTCAACCTGGATCAATGGGCTTCAGGCCTGCTGCGCCGCTTCGGTTATCCGTACAGTCTGCTCTATGGCGGGAAACAACGCCGTGGTTTCTGGCAAGCCGCCTTGTCCGCGCTTCCAGCTGGTTCGACTGCTAGTGCCGCATTCTTGAAAGCGGAGTATGAGCGCGTGGTTTTGCCCCAAGGTTGCGAGACGGCGGAGGATTACATGCACGCCCGTCGCATCGGACGTGGCGGACAATTAGGCCGCTTGCAGCGCAAGGCCTTGTGGCCGGTGTTTGCCGAATACCGGGCACAACTGCACGCGGCCAATCTGCGCGAACCCGAGGAAGCCTTCCGCGATGCCTGCCAGTTGATTGCGCAGGAAAAACCGCAGCTCGGCATCCGCGCCATGGTGGTGGATGAAGCGCAGGACATCAGCGCCGCTGCTTATGCGTTGATTCGCGCCGCTGTGCCCGTGGCCGAAAACGACTTGTTCATTGCCGGTGACGCTCACCAGCGCATCTATCGCCACAAGGTGGCGCTCGGACGGGTAGGGATCGAAGTGCGCGGCCGCAGCCGTTCTCTCAAGGTCAACTACCGTACAACGGATGAAATTCGACGTTGGGCCTGTGCACAGCTAGCAGGTGTCGAAATCGATGACCTGGACGGAAACATCGATACCTTGCGAGGCTATCGGTCCCTAACTCACGGTGAATTGCCAGAAGTCCTTTCATCTTCAACCTTGCAGCAAGATGTGGAGCACATACTGTCAGTCCTTGCAGAGGGAGAAGCCGGCGGCGTCGAGGCCAGGCGAATTTGCATTGCGGTTCGTACCAACGACGATCTGGACGAACTGGCCCGTGCTTTACGGCAACGTGGTGTGGCCTGTCTCAAACTGGATCACGGCACGATGGATGAACCTGCGGATGCTGGTGTCCGGCTGGCCACCATGCATCGCGTCAAGGGGTTGGAGTTCGACATCGTCATCTTGGCGGGCTACCACGGTGCGGAACACTATGCCGAGCAGTTCAGCCACGATGAAGATATCGGCGTTGTTGGGGAAACAGAAACTGTGGAGCGGTGTTTATTGCATGTCGCAGCAACGCGAGCTAAACGGCAACTGATCGTACTGTCCCGGGATGCAATAGTTGGTGATGCATAGCTTTCGAATCCCGGATGATTGCATAGACGCAAATCGCTATCCGCTGTTCATGGCATGCGCCGTGATGACAGAGCTGATAGCGAGTTTGCCAGCATCCGGGAGAGCCCAGACATGATGTTCTTTGCCCCGCCCCGCGAGCACTTCTTTCGCCCTCTCACGCATGACAACCGAGAGTTGTGCGCCGCTGTATTGCGCGCTCTGCACGAGCGCGTGCACGGAGCCAACGCCGACTATGCCGAGGTGCTGACCCGCGAGCTGGTGCTGGAGGTGATCCAGCATGCGCTGGCCAACCCCGCGCTGCGGGGTCTGGCCTTTGAGGCCGGGCAGACCGTGCGCGCCGAGGAAGAGCGTGCGTACGCCAGCGACCTGCTGCGCAAGCTCAAGGAGCATGGCTGGCTGGAAGACTATCGCGACCCCATTGACCTGCGGCCCACCCTCAAGCTCAGCCGCGCAGGCAAGGCCTTCAGCGAAACCTTCGCCAACCTCGACGACTCGCGCGCCAAGACCCGCCAGCGCAACATGCGCTCGGCCCGCAAGGCCCTGGCGGCCTTTATCGCCACCCGAGATGCCGACGAGCTGTTGGACGCCCACGAGTTCGCCAGCCGCGTGGTGCAGGATCTGCAGGACGACATCGAATACTTCCGCCACTTGATCCAGAGCCTGACGCGCGAGGCGCTGGCGCAGAAGGTGGCCTGGAACGAGTTCAATGATTTCATCGAGAAGCGCTTCGCGCGCGAGTACGCCGTGCGCCTGGTGGCCGACTCGGCCGAGCGCCATCGCGGCCAGATCAACGAAGCATTGGAAGATGTGCGCGCACTCGACGGCGAGCAACGCGCCGGCGTAGATGCCCATCTGCTGCAGCGCGCACCCTGGCTGGAACAGACGGCGCAGGGCCGCAGCCCGATGCTGTGGCTCGCTGACCGCATCGAGAGCATGGTCGATGCTGCCTGCGGCCTGAAGCTGCCCATGCTGCGTTCGGAGATGAACAACTACGTGCGCCGCTTCACCAGCCTGCTGCGACAGGCGCTGTCCCTGGACTATGGCGCCGAGTCCCCGCTGGGCCGCACCATGGCGTGGCTGAAGGAGCAGCCAGATCCCGCCCGTGAAGGACTGCTCGACGTTTTGGCCCGCCGCCTGGCCACCGCCGAGATTCGCCTGCCCGGTGGCGTGCTGCGTTGGACGGTGCGCGATCGCGAATCAGAGGCCGTAGCGCAGGCACCGCTGGTCGTGGACGAAACCAGCCGCCTGAATGCGCTGCTGCGCCGGGCTGAAGCAGAGGCTTTCACCTTCAGCGATCAGCAGGTGCTGCAAGGCCTCTTGCCCCACCTGCAGGGTGGCCCCATCACGCTGGCGGCATTGCCAGTGGACACCGCCGAGGACGCTGTGCGCGTGCTGCATGCCGTGGGAGCGGCGCGTTCTGCCGAAGGGCGTCGCCTGATACAGGCTCGCAAGATGGCAGGGCAGGTGAGCACGACCTACTTCCAAGCCGACGACTACGAGTTGCGCGTCGAACCACAGGATGGGATGGACATGCCGTCCAGCAGGGCCGGTGGCGCCGATAGGAGGCACTGAACACACCATGCTGCAATCCCTGGCTCAATACATCGAACAGCGGCTGGCGACCGAAGGCGCCGCCAACGTCAAGCCCGCACGCTTTGCCGAATTGGCCGGGCGGCTGCTGGCCAGCGGTGTGGTGTGGCGCGAGCATTCCCGCCCCGAGGCCGCGCTGTACGACGACGCCATCCAATGCGAGCAGTTGCTGCGCGAATGGTTCGCCTGCATCGGCTTCGTGCTGGTTCACGACAGCGATGCCCGCCTGCTGCGGCTGTACCCACCCGGCGAGGGCGGGGGGGACGGCGAGGAAGACGGTGTGCGCCGCTTGCGCGCCCGACTGTCGCGTGACTTCGTGGCCGCGGTGATCGCCCTGCGTTTTCTCTACACCGAGGCGCTCACCGGGCGCCGCTCACTGGTGGACGAACGCCTGGCCATCAGCCTGGAAGAGTTGTCACAAGCGGTGGTGTCGCTGCTGGCGCACAAGCTGCCCAATGCGGCCAGCGAGCGCATGGCCCTGTTGCGCGAACTGCGCAAACACCGTGTGCTGCATTTCGTCGAGAGTGATGACGCGGGCGACATGCAGATGGGCCTGGCCGTGCTGCGGCCGGTGATGAGCTTCGTCAGCGACGAGGCCCTGGAAGAGGCTTTGCGGATGGTGGGCCGCCAGACTCCCCCTGCGCCCGCCGTCAAATCAGCCACCGAGGGCGGCGCATGAAGATCGCCAAGCTGCTGACCTGGCATTGGGGTTCGCTGGAAGACCGCGAATGGCCCTTCGCCGACGCCGTGTTGCTGACGGGTGAATCGGGCTCGGGCAAATCCACGCTGCTCGATGCCATCCAGACCGTGTTGACGGCCGCGCACCAGCATGTGGTGCAGTTCAACATCGGCCAGGACGAATCCACGCAGAGTCGGCGTGGCGGCAAGGAGCCGCGCACCTTGGCCGCCTACGCCCTCGGCCAGCAGGCCGACGGTGTGTTCCTGCGCAGCCGATCGACCAGCTACGCAGGCATCGTTTTCGAAGCTTCCGAACAGGCAGGCGAGCAGGCCGAGCCTTTCACGGCATTGGTGGGCGTGGAGGCTTTCGAGGACGGCCGGCGCGCCGTCCTCCAGGGCACGCCACAGTTTTTCATCGTGCGCCGGGCGCTGTCCCTGGACCATCTGGCACGCCGGGCGGGCGAGGCGCTCACCGCGTCGCCATTGCCACTGAAGGAACTGTATGTGCAACTTCAGCACCGCTTGCAGGCCCATGCCGACAAAGCCGCTGCTGTGGTGCAGCGCTTCCCCGACAAGGGCGGCTACCTGCAGCATCTCTATGGCGCGTTGATGGGCAAGACGGCGGTAGGCGAACACGATGCCACGCGCGCGGCCAAGTCGCTCGTCAAGGCCATGGCCTACAAGGAACTGGGCAACGTCAACGACCTGGTGCGCAACGAGATCCTGGAACCGCACGATTTCAGCAAAGACCTCGACAAGATGCGTGAGCTGATGCGCTCCATCGCCAGCCTCAAGCTGGAGGCCGAGCGCCTGGCGTTGAATCTGGAGCGGCTCGACACCGCGCAGGCCAGTGCGGACCAGGTCATTGATGAGGCGCGGCGATTCGTCACCACCACCATCGCCCATGCCCTGCGCACGCGCAGCGAGGCGCGCGATGAACTGGCCTCGGTGCAACGCCAGATCGCCACGCAGGACAGGAAGCAGGCACAGCTGCAGGAGAAGCTGGCCTCGCTCGAAGCGCAGGAGACCCAGTTGCGCGAACAATTGCGCGGAGTAGACAAGCGCCTGGACGACAGCGACGTGGCACGCGAGAAGCAGGCGCTGGAAAACCAGATCCGGCTGCAGGCCGACCAGTTCCGTCTGCACTGGGGCCGCGTGCAGGAGGCCGCGCGCGGCATTGGTGGCATGGCCGCGCAACTCGAACAACTGCTGGCACTGGATCTGTCGGCCGTACCGGCGCTGGCTGCTGCGGTACAAGCCTTGCGCCCCGCCGCGCAGTATGTGCTCAAGCCCTGGCCGGCCATGGCCCAGGCCTATGCGCGCGATGCGAGGCTGGACGTGGTGCTGCCCGCCTTCGAGCTGGAAGCTTTTGACACGCAACTGGCCAGCCTGCGCCAGGGCCTGCACGACGGCGAGGCCTCGGTGCAAGGCGCGGTGCTGCAGGCCTTGACCGACGTGGGGGTGCAGCTGAACCAGTTGAAGGATGACACCGAACAGCGCGATGCCGAACTGCGCCGCTTGCAGTCCGGCCGAGCCCAAGGCCCGAAGGATGCACATGATGCGGTGGCTCTGATCGAGCGTGAGATTCCTTCAGCCCGTCCCCACCTGCTGGCGCAACTGGTGGAGCCGCGCCCTGGCACCCGCTGGCAAAACGCCATCGAGGGATACATGGGCGGCGACCGCTTCGCCATCATCGTGGAAGCAGGCATGGAGGCGCGTTGCGCACGGCTGGTCAAACAGCACTACCGCGTGCGCTCGCCCAAGGTCGTGCAGGGCCGCAAGGCGATGGAGGACACCGAAGGTCGCCAGTTGGAGGCCCGGGCCGTGCTGCACGAACTGATCTGCCAGCACCCTGTGGGTCATGCCTTCCTGATGGCGCAGTACGGCCGCGTGCGCAAGGTGGACACCGAAGAAGAGTTGGCGCGCACCCCACAGGGGCTGATGGAGGAAGGTCTGGGCAGCCGGGGCTATGGCATGTTTGCCTGCCGCGCACCCGATGGCGAACTGGCTTTTGGCGAAGGCGCGCGCCAGCGGCGCCGGCAATGGTGTGAGGACGAACTCAAACGTCTGGCACAAGAGACGAGTGCACTGCAAGCGCTGCGCCAGTCGCTGCTCGCGATCACCCGCATGTTCAACGGCCCCGTGTTCACGCCGCTGACGCCCTTGCTGCTCGCCGTGTTGGAAAGCCAGTCCCAGCATGCCCACGCCGAACAAGCTTTCAAGGCGCTGGACCTGTCGGCCATCGAAGAGTTGCTGGCCGAGCAGAAAGGTTTGAAGGCTCGCATCAGCAGCGTCACAGGGCAGCGCGACGAAGAGCTGAAGCAGGTCGGTGCCACAGACAAGGAACTGGTGGAGCTGCGCCGCCGCGAGAAAACCCTCGCGGAGCGCCTGCCCGATCTCGACATCGCCTGCACCAACGCCACGGTCTGGGCCTCGCGCTTCGCGGGTGCCGTGCCCACCCTGACCACCGAGCCCCAATTGCTGGACGAGGCCCAGGCCCTGGCGGCCGAGCCGGAAACCAGCCTGGACGCCCTGCGCCATCGCGTGCAGAGCCTGCGCGAAGGCCTGCCCCGCACCCTGCGCGAACTGGCCCAGGCCGTGGGCGCTTACTTGTCCGGCGCGCGCGACGACAGCGAGCGCTTCGCGTGGATCGACCCGCCCCGCAATGTCGATTGCCTCGAAGAACTGCTGCCCTTGGTCGAACGCAGCCGCACCGCCATTGCCGAGCAGGCCCAGCGCCAGCGCGCCATCGGCCTGGCGGACAACGCGCGCGCCCTGCGCGACGCAGAAGGCCAGTTCAACCACGTCTTCACCAGCAGCTTCTGCTTCAAGGTGCGCGACGATGTCAAGCAGGGCGCGCTGACACTACAGCGGCTCAACCGCCACCTGCAAGACATCCGCTTCGGCAGCGACACCTTCAGGCTGGAATGGGACTGGGTGCCGCGCATGCAGAAAGTGCAGGATTTCTTCGAGGCGGTGGAAAGCGCTGTCGAAGGACTGGAGCATGACCGCGGCTCCATCTTCACATCGCCTCGGCTCACCGACGAGCAGCGTGCCACCGCGGAAGAAATCCGCCGCCTGCTGCTGGCCAACGACCAGGGTGCCAGCGAACGCGCGTTGCGCGAACTGGCCGACTACCGCAACTACCGGCGCTACGACATCCTGCGCACCAGCGCAGTGGGTACCACGCGGCTATCGACCTGGGGCACGGGTTCTGGGGGTGAACTGGAAACGCCGTTCTACGTCGTGCGTTCGGCCGTGCTGGCCCATGCGCTCGGGCACTTCGGGCGCGACCGCCGCGAGGCGCCCGCCCTGCGGTTGATGCTCAGCGACGAGGCGTTCTCCAAGATGGACGAAACGCGCTCGCGCAACGTGCTGCAGTTCCTGTCGCAGACGCTGGGGCTGCAACTCATTGTGGCCATGCCCACGTCCAAGTCGGGCGCGGTCAAACCCGAGTTCGACAAGGAGTTCACTTTCTCCAAGGTGATGGCCCGGCGCGATGGTCAGGAACTGTTCATCAGCGAAGCGCAGGAGAAAACGCTCAACCGCCCGGCCCTGACCCGGCTGTGGGACGCGCATGCCGAGCAGGCCCGCGAGGCCGCACGCGCCCAGTGGATCGCGCAACAGGCCCAAGAACAGATCCCAGGTCCGACGGCCGAAGATGCCCGCGCAAGCCTGGCTGAACGCAGGCTCTCGCCCTGATCATGGACACGCCCGAATCGTCCTCGCTGCCCGATCCGTCCTCGCCGCATCCCTTCCTGCTGCGCCTGGCCCGGTTGCTGCTCGCCAAGGCTGAGCGCAGCACGGCCCAGGGGCCAGTGCGCCTGCCGCTGGACCGCAAGGCTGCGCCAGAGTTGCACGATGCCGTGGATGCCGACCAGATCCAGTTGCTGTGCATGCAACTCGATGACCTGTGCGCCACGGGCTGGGTCATCTTGCTGCTGCAAGCGCCTCGCGCATTCGCCAGCTTCAGCGACCGCAAACCCCGGCTGGAGCTGTGCGATTTCGACGCCCTGGCGGCGTGGGCCGGGTACACCCCACAGGCCCAATGCTGGCGGCAGCAATGGCGAGCGCACCTGGCTGCACACTGGGCGGCGAATCCGCTGGAGGCTCCTGCCGATCCGGCCGCCGTGCTCGACCACCTTGCCCGCAGCCCATTGATCCCTGTGGAAGGACTGCCTGTGCAAGAGGCCACCCGCAGCCTCGCCACCTTGACCGCCTTGTGCCGGTCGGGCCAAGCAATGGCCCTGCGTGAAGCCTCCGCACGCGCCTTCCAGGGCCGCTCCAAAGTGCTGGATCACCGCGAGGAACTGCTGAAGCTGCTGGGCGCCACTTCGGGCCAGTTCACCGAGGCGCCGATCCAGCTGTTGCTGGCGCCGCCGCACCGGAATCCCACTGGCAGTAGCGATGGCGGTGGCGGTGGCCGTGCTTTCAAGGACGTGCTGTTCATCGAGAACCTGGTCACCTTCGAGCACATGGCCGACACACGTGCCTCCGCCTGGGCGGGCAGCCTGCTGGTCTATGCAGCGGGTTTCCGGGGAAGCGCCCGCAGGTTGCGTTCCCGCGCCGGGTGTCGACTCTACCTGCGCGCACCGGTGTCCAACACGTCATTGCCGGCGATCGAGCGCTGGCTGTTCCAACCACTGGAAGGCGATCGTGATGGCGCGCCGCCAGTGCCGGTGTGCTTCTTCGGCGACCTCGATCACGCCGGCATGCAGATCCTTGCGAGCCTGCGTGAGGTGTTTCCCCAGGCCGGCGCCTGGCGTCCCGGCTACGAGCGACTGGCGAGCTTGCTGGCGGCGGGTGCGGGCCACCCACCGGAACTGGCTGCCAAAGCCCAGCAAGCGGATCCCGGCCACACGGGTTGTGCCTATGCTGACAACGAGTTGCTGCCGCTGCTGCGCAGCCGAGGGCGTTTCATCGACCAAGAGGCTTTCGATCTCCACGATGTCGATGGGCTGGGCCGATGATCGGCGCGTACTACGACACGGTGTTCAACGCCGCACAAGGGCAGGGCCTGTCCATTGAGACAGCTGCGGACCATGCAGCTACGTCATTCCTGGATGGCAAGCCTTCGGGCCAGGGCAAACGCAAATGCAGTGCTGCTGATCGCCATGCCGCCTTCTGGTCATCCCACTTCCTGCGCGCGCTGCCGGCGCAGGCCTGGCAACAAGAGTCGCTCAGCTTGGCCTTGGCGCGCTATCTGGGCCAGGATCGCGTCGCTTGCCCCGAGATCGTGGCCCACGTCGCCATGCTCGCACCCGACGTGCTGCAGCAGGCCGCCCGTCACGCCGGGCTGGTACTGCGGCAGGCATCACCACGCTGGCTTGAGATTGAAGCCTTGGCCGACAGCCAGCCCGGGGACTTCTCTGAGTTCGTTCAGGTCTTTCGCATCTTCAAGGAGGCGCATCAGTTGCGCCTGGACGAGGTCGAACACCTGCGCGAGCCTCTGGCGAAGCTGACGCCTCTGGACCTGTTGGCCTACACCAGTCTTTACGCCTTCGAGCACCTGTTGCCTGATCTGCTGGAGGGCGGCTCCGCGCCCGATACTCAGGAAACTTGGGATGCCGTCGAAGACATCCTGACCTGGAAGCTCGCCACCTGCGATGCCGCCAGCCTGCGCTTGACCGACACGACCATCGCGGCCTCGCTGCGGCAACACCTCACCCCCTTCCTGTTTCCATCCCTTGAGGCACCTGGCCCCCGGCATGATTTGTACGCGGGCTTCACCGCGCTGCTCGATGCGCAGATCGAATTGAACGCCTTCATCAACCGGTCGGCGGAAGCCTTCAGCTACGACGGCGGCATCCGCTTCGTGCGACAGGGCGAACGGCTGGAAATCATGGAAGTAGATGCCCAGGCACGGGCCGCATGGCGCAGCGATGGCGACAAGCTCAACCGCCTGCACCAGTATTGGCTGTATCGCGGCATGGATGCGCTGATGGCGTCCCACGATTTGTTGGCATTGGTCAGTCCCGCTCATCTGGAAGCCAATTTGCAGGCCTTCGCCAAGGCCATGGGCACGTGGCTGCGCTTGCAGGAGGTCTATGGCATCGCAGAGCAGGTGCGTACCGAGGCCGGCTCGGCCGTCGATGTCTTCCGTGCCCTGCTGGCCACCGAGTTGATGACGGCGTTCTACATCGAAGACTTTCTGCGACCGTACCACCAGCACTTGCAGCAGTTGGGGCATCCCTGGCTGACGCTGGGACGCCTGGCGTTCGGTGGCCTGCTGCAGTCCGACATGCAGAACCGCTTTCCGATCACATGGTCTGATCGCTCGGCCAAGATCGCCCGCATCACCCCCTGGACGGCCACGGCGGAGCACCCCCAAGGCCAGGCGCGAGCGGCGGAAGCCATCCTGGATTTCTGGACCAGCGACTGGAGCGCGTTGGCCGAGCGTTTGCGCGAGGGTGATGCCGCCTTGCGCCCCCGCTGGCAGGAGCGTCCCGTGCTGAAGATGGGGCGGCACCTGTTCCAATTGCCTTGGATGATGGCCATGCAGAACAACGCCACTGCGGCGGTCAACAACCTGCGTCGACTGGGCGCCCGGCGGAACGAAGCGCGGGAGGAAACCCGACGCATCGAAGCACGGCTGGGCATGCTGTTCGAGCAGCGAGGCTTTCGGGTGCTGGTCGGCCACGAGTTCGCCGCCGGCATGGGCGATGAAGAGGACGCGGGCGAAATCGACCTGCTGTGCGCACTGGAAGGGCACTTGCTTGTGCTCGAACTGAAGTCAACCTACCAGCGCCGCTCCATGAAAGACGCCTGGATGCACCGCACCTCGACCCTGCGCAAGGCAGGATGGCAGTTGCACAGGAAGGTACCTGCGGTTCGCCATGCACTCCAGCACGATGCGTCGTTGCGCCAGGCGCTGGCCCTCCCGCCGGGAGCCGAGCCGCAGATCACCGCCTGGATCGTCGATACCTCCATCGAGTGGAACCACCAGGCGTTCCGGGGCTTTCTCAAGATTTTGCTGGAAGAGATCCAGATTGCACTGCGCGATGACCGGCGTTGGCTGAACGACCCCGAAGGATTGTTCCGGACGGCAGGCGCTGGTGATGTGGCGATGCGTACCGACACAGACGCGAAGCCCATCGACACGCTCTATCCAGACGGATTCTCGGCAAGGAAATTCATTGAGGTTGTCGAGTCGGCTGCAGTATGGGCGGCCGCGGCATGAGCAGAGAAACTGCGGCACGCGACAGCCTTGGGCCAAGGAGGTCGGCTGATAGACTTCTCTCCATGCGCGCGCTGGAGATCTGCTGCGAAGGAATGTCGCCGCACCGCAGCTCAGGCATCTTGTGGGGTAAATCGGGGGGGGGTAAATACCGGCTGATATCCCTGAGAAGCCATGAAAATCAACGATTTGGAGCTCACTCACGCTTCAGATGCGGAAATCGAATGAAAAACAATAGCTGACAGCGCTTGAACAACATGGATTACCCCGGGAATTTGTTTGTCGTCTCCGCCCCCAGCGGGGCGGGCAAGTCGAGTCTGGTCAATGCGCTGATGGAACTCGACGCGCTGGTCTCGCATTCCGTCTCGCACACCACGCGCACGCCGCGCGGGCAGGAAAAGGACGGGCGCGAATACCACTTCGTGTCGGTGCAGCAGTTCGACGCCATGGTGCAGGCGGACGCTTTCGTCGAGTGGGCCAACGTGCACGGCAACCGCTACGGCACCTCGCGGCGCAGCATAGAAGAGCGCATCTCGCGCGGCGGTGACGTGATGCTGGAGATCGACTACCAGGGCGCAGCGCAGATCAAGCGGGCCTTTGCCAACGCGGTGCTGGTCTTCGTGCTGCCGCCCAGCCTGCAGGAGCTGCATGCGCGCCTGCTGCGCCGCGGCGAGGACAGCCCCGACGTCATAGAGCAGCGCCTGGCCAATGCGGTGCAGGAGATGGCCCAGGTCGAGAAATTCGACTTCGTTATAATCAACGAGGTTTTCGAGCGTGCGCTTTTCGACCTGAAGACCATCGTGCACGCACAGCGCCTGAAAGTGGCCGCGCAGCGACGCGCACGGGCCGATACTTTCAAATCCCTGCACCTGAACCTGCCAGAGTAACCGGAGAACACCAGACCATGGCCCGCATTACCGTGGAAGACTGCCTTGAGCACATTCCCAACCGTTTCCAGCTTGTGCTTGCCGCCACCTACCGTGCGCGCATGCTCAGCCAGGGCCACGCCCCCAAGATCGAAAGCCGCAACAAGCCCGGCGTGACCGCGCTGCGCGAGATCGCTGCCGGCAAGGTGGGCCTGGAGATGCTGAAAAAAGTCCCGGGCTGAGCGCCCCAGCCGGGCTTTTCCCGCCGAAAGCACCGCCTCGCGGTGCTTTTTTGTTTGTAGCAAGAACCATTTACGCCCAGTGCCGCTATATTCGAAGCATGGGTGAGAGTGTGTCTATGCAGCAGGGCGACGCGGTGCGTGCTTCGACACACGTGGCGCCGCCGCCCCACGATCCGGGCAAGGCGGCCGCAGACGCTGCAGCGGCCGGCTTCTCGGCCCTGCTGGACAAGCTGCAGTACCTTGACGAGGCCTCGCGCGAGCGTGTGCGCCAGGCCTACCGCTATGCCGACCACGCCCACCTCGGGCAGCTGCGCAACAGCGGCGAGCCCTACATCACCCACCCGATTGCGGTGGCAAGCCTGTGCGCCGACTGGAAGCTGGACGCCGAGGCGCTGATGGCCGCGCTGCTGCACGACGCGCTGGAAGACTGCGGCGTGAGCAAGACCGACCTGGTGGAGCATTTCGGCAGTCCGGTGGCCGAGCTCGTGGACGGGCTGACCAAGCTGGACAAGCTCAAGTTCAACACCCGCGAAGAGGGCCAGTCCGAATCGTTTCGCAAGATGCTGCTGGCCATGGCGCGCGACGTGCGCGTCATCCTCATCAAGCTGGCCGATCGCACGCACAACATGCGCACGCTGGGCAGCGCCCCGCGCAGCAAGTGGGGGCGCATTGCCTCGGAAACGCTGGAGATCTACGCGCCGATTGCCCACCGCCTGGGCCTGAACCAGACCTTCCGCGAGCTGCAGGACCTGTCGTTTCGCCACCTGCACCCCTGGCGCTATGCGACGCTGGAAAAAGCCATCTCGCGCTCGCGCAGCCGCCGCCGCGAGGTGGTCCAGAAGGCGCAGGCCGAGGTTGAAGCCGCGTTCGCCCAGCAGGGTTTGGCCGCGCGCCTGTCGGGGCGGGAGAAAACGCTCTACGGCATTTATGAGCGCATGCAGCAGCGCCACCTGAGCTTTGCCAAGGTGGTGGATCTGTCGGGCTTTCGCGTGGTCGTGCCCAGCGTGATTGACTGCTACACCGCCATAGGCGTGCTGCACCAGCTCTACAAGCCGGTGCCGGGCAAGTTCACCGACCACATCGCGATCGCCAAGGCCAATGGCTACCAGTCGCTGCACACCACGCTGGTCGGGCCGGCCAGCCTGAACGTGGAGTTCCAGGTACGCACCGAAGAGATGCACATCGTTGCCGAAGCGGGCGTTGCCGCGCACTGGCTCTACAACGCCCAGCACAAGGGCGGCGCGCATGTGCAAAAGCTCGGCACGCGCTGGTTGCAGTCGCTGCTCGACATCCAGGATGAAACGCGCGACGCCACCGAGTTCTGGGAGCACGTCAAGGTCGACCTGTTCCCGGACGCGGTCTACGTCTTCACCCCGCGTGGGCAGATCATGGCACTGCCCAGCGGCACCACGGTGGTCGATTTCGCCTACGCCATCCACAGCGACGTGGGCGACCATACCGTCGCGGCCCAGGTGAACCACCAGCTGGTGCCGCTGCGCACCGAGCTGAAGAACGGCGACGTGGTGGAGATCATGACCTCGCCCGAGGCCGCGCCCAACCCGGCCTGGCTGGGCTTCGTGAAGTCGGGGCGCGCGCGCTCCAAGATCCGTCTCTACCTCAAGACGCTGGCGCAAAAGGAGTCGGTGGCGCTCGGTGAGAAGCTGCTGGCCCAGGCGCTGCGTGCCGAAGGCGTGCAGCGCCTGCCCGACGCCGCAAGCCAGGCGCCGCTGTGGGAAAAGCTGCTGCGCTTCACCGGCCACCGCACGCGCGAGGAGCTGCTCTCGGACGTGGGCGTGGGCAAGCGCGTGGCGCGCATCGTCGCCGGGCGCATCGTCACGCTGCTGGCCGAGGAAGGCACGCGCCCCGACATCCTGCTGCTCACGCGCGAGCGCTACGGCTCGGAGGACAGCCTCTCGCAAGGGGGCGTACTGCTCGACGGCAGCGAACGCGCCACGGTGCAGTACGCCAAGTGCTGCCACCCGGTGCCGGGCGATCCGGTGGTCGGCTACCTGGGGCGCGGCGAAGGCCTGATGGTGCACCACGCGCAGTGCGAGGTGGCGCGCGAGCTGCAGCGCAAGGACGCCGAGCGCTTCATCTCAGTGGACTGGGCCGACGAGCCCACGCGCAACTTCGAGGTCGCGATTGCGGTCACGGTGAACAACCACAAGGGCGTGCTCGCGCGCGTCGCGGCCGAGCTGGCCAACTGCGAGGCCGACATCGTGCACATGGACATGGACGACGCGGTCGGCGGCACGACCGAGCTGCGCTTCATCGTGTCGGTGCGCAACCTCGCGCACGTCGAGGCCATTTTGCGCAACCTGCGCCGCCTGAGCATGATGGTCAAGGCCGAGCGGGTATTTCGCCCGCGCTGAGCGGTGCCGGCCCGCCGCTTGCCGCCGTCAGCGCGTGTGGCGGATGGCGTTCCTGGGGCGAAAGGCCTTGCACACGGCGTCCACGGTTTCCAGGTAGGGCCCGCCGATCAGGTCGATGCAATAGGGCACGGCGGCAAAGATGCCGGGCACCAGGGTGCCGCCGTCGTCGGCCCTCAGGCCTTCCAGCGTTTCAGCGATGGCCTTGGGCTGGCCCGGCAGGTTGATGATCAGGCTCTTGCCGCGCACCACGGCGACCTGACGCGAGAGGATGGCGGTGGGCACGAAGTGCTGGCCAATGCGGCGCATCTGCTCGCCGAAACCGGGCATCACCTTGTCGGCCACGGCCAGCGTTGCCTCGGGCGTCACGTCGCGCGGCGCGGGGCCGGTGCCGCCGGTGGTCAGGATGAGGGAGCAGCCCGCGTCGGCCAGCTCGGTCAGGGTGGTGCTGATCTGCTCCTGCTCGTCGGCAATCAGCCGGGCCTGGAAGTCCAGGGGGTTGAGCAGCGCGCGCGTGAGCCAGTCCCTGAGCGCCGGCAGGCCCCGGTCTTCATAGGCGCCGCGGCTGGCGCGGTCGCTGATGGAGACGATGCCGATGCGCACCGGCTCGGGTGCGGGCAGGGCAGCGGCTTCAGTCATTGGCTTCCTCCTCGCTTTCGCTGACTGGCGCGGCCTGCGCCAGCAACTGTGCGCGCAGCCCCTGAAACAGCTCGCGGTGGGCACGGCTCTTGCGCGGCGCCTGGCCCTGCGAGGTCTCGGTGGCACTCTCCTCGGGGTTGTCCTTGCGCGCCTGGCGTATCAGCGCGCGCAGGTGCTGGATGTCGCTGTCCGGGTGCTGCTGCAGCCATTCGGCCAGCGCTTCGTCGTCCGCCAGAAGGCGATCGCGCCATTGTTCCGCCTGGTGCAGCACCAGGGTGTCCTGGCGCTGCGCCGAGCCGTCGGCGTCCAGCGCGGCGCGCACGCTGGCGAGCAGCTCTTCGTCGAGCTTGCGCATCAGCTTGCCCACCAGTTGCATCTGGCGCCGACGCCCTTCAAACGCGGTGATGCGCCGCGCCTCGGCCAGCGCTTCCAGCAGCCTGTCGGGCAGCTGCAGGTTGGCCAGGCGCTGGGCGCCCAGCTTGAGCAAGGCTTCGCCCAGCGCCTGCAGCTCGGTGCTTTCGCGCTTGCGCTCGGTCTTGCTCTGGCCGGTGGTGCCGCGCAGCTCGGCCTTGTAGTGTTCGTCCAGCTCGCTGCCTTCGGCAATGAATTGCCCCTTGACGTAATAGCCTTTGGTGGGTTTGCGTGGCATGGATCTGCAGGAAATTCCGGTAGGGGGAGGGCTGGCGCGCGGCTGCAAAGTATCATAGCCGCCGACATGAAAACACCCCATGCAGCAGGGCGTCAGCGCGCCGATTCCGTGCCCGAAGCGGGCTTCAGCTACACCCGCGGCGCCTTCGAAGATCTGGTCGACCAGGCGCTCGCGCATGCCAAGAAGCTCGGCGCAAGCGATGCGGGCGCCGAGGCTTCGGAGGGCTGCGGCCTGTCGGTGGGCGTGCGCCGCGGGCAACTGGAGAGCGTGGAGCGCAACCGCGACAAGTCCCTGGGCGTGACGGTCTATCTGGGGCGCCGGCGCGGCAATGCCAGCACCTCGGACTTTTCACCGCAGGCACTGCGCCAGACGGTGCAGGCGGCCTACGACATCGCGCGCTTCACTGCCGAAGACCCGGTAGCCGGCCTGCCTGACGAAGCCGACGTCGCGGCGCCGGCCAGCCAGCGTGACCTGGACTTGTTTCACCCGTGGCAGATAAGCAGCGAACAGGCCGCCGAGATCGCGCTGCGCTGCGAGCAGGCGGCGCTGGACACCGACAGGCGCGTGAGCAACAGCGAAGGCGCGGGCGTTTCGGCGCAGCAGAGCCATTTCTTCAGCGCCCACACGCACGGCTTTCGCGGAGGCTATGCCAGTTCACGCCACAGCCTGTCGGTGGCGCCCATTGCCGCGCTGCCCGGGCGTGGCGGCCAGATGCAGCGCGATGCCTGGTACAGCTCGGAGCGTGATGCGGCGCGCCTGGCCACGCCCGAGGCGGTGGGCCGCTACGCGGCCGAGCGCGCGCTCTCGCGCCTGGGCGCGCGCAAGCTGCGCACCACCGAATGTCCGGTGCTGTTCGAGGCACCCTTGGCCGCCGGGTTGCTGGGCAGTTTCGTGCATGCGGTCAGTGGTGGCGCGCTGTATCGGCGCGCCAGCTTTTTGCCCGACTCGCTGGGCAAGAAGGTGTTTGCGACCCATGTGGACATCATCGAAGACCCCTTCGTCATCGGCGGCAAGGGCAGCTCACCCTTTGACGACGAGGGAGTGCAGGTGGCTCCGCGCAAGGTGGTGGAGGCGGGCCGCGTGGCGGGGTACTTCTTGTCGAGCTATTCGGCGCGCAAGCTCGGCATGCGCACCACGGGCAACGCCGGGGGCTCGCACAACCTCACGCTGCGGTCGCGGCGCACGCGCGCCGACGACGACCTGGCGCAGATGCTGCGCAAGCTGGGCACCGGCCTCTTCGTCATCGAGCTCATGGGGCAGGGGGTGAACCCGGTGACCGGGGACTACTCGCGGGGCGCGAGCGGATTCTGGGTGGAGGGCGGCGAGATCGCCTTTCCCGTGCACGAGATCACCATCGCCGGCAACCTCAAGCAGATGTTTCGCGGCATCGCGGCCGTCGGGGCGGACGCCTACGCCTATGGCGCCAAGACGGTCGGCTCGGTGCTGATCGAGCGCATGACCGTGGCCGGCAACTGAGGACGCCGCTTAACGGCGCGGCTGGTTCTTGCCCACTTCGTGGCCGATCAGGGCGCCGGCGGCCGCGCCACCGATGGTGCCCACCGGGCCGCCAAAAATCACGTTGCCGGCGGCGCCGCCCACGACCGCGCCCACCCCCGTGCCCACCTGGGCGTTGGTCGGAGGGCTGGAGCAACCCATGGCCGCCAGAGCGCCCGCGAGGGCCATGCTCAGTGCCAGATGGCGCGCCAATCGGGTGGGATGTTTGTTCGGTGTTGTCAACATTCGAGTTCTCCAAAGATACGGGAGACTTCATCATGACCGCACCGGGCCGGGCCGGTGTGTCCAAACGCAGCACCGTGCTTTGCTCTGACAGACGGGCGGTTCGATGCCCGAACTCATGGTTTTCCCTAGGGCGGCGGGGCTTTGCTGGCGGCGCGCGCGCAGTGTTGCGCCGCAGCCACGATTTGTAACCCTGCTTACATGGGCCGGGCTCGGCAGGCGGCGGTTTGGCCTCAGGCCTGGGCAATGCGCCGCGCGATCGCCTGGCCAATTTCAGTGGTGCTGGCCGCGCCGCCAAGGTCGGCGGTGCGCGGACCTTCGCGCAATACCGTCTCGATGGCGGCGAGGATGGCGTCGTGCGCCGCGCGGCCCGCGCCTTGGCCGCGGGTGAGGAAGTCCAGCATCAGCGCGCCGGACCACACCATGGCGATGGGGTTGGCGATGCCCTGGCCGCAGATGTCCGGCGCAGAGCCGTGCACCGGCTCGAACAGGCTGGGAAAGCGCCGTTCGGGGTTGAGGTTGGCAGACGGTGCCAAGCCTATGGTGCCGGTCGTCGCCGGGCCCAGGTCCGAGAGGATGTCGCCGAACAGGTTGGTCGCCGCCACCACGTCGAAGCGCTCGGGCTGCAGCACGAAGCGCGCCGTGAGGATGTCGATGTGGTGCTTGTCCCAGGCCACATCCGGATGACGCGCCGCCATGGCCTCGGCCTGCCGGTCCCACCAGGGCATGCTGATGGCGATGCCGTTGCTCTTGGTGGCCAGCGACAAATGCTTCCTGGGCCGGCTTCGCGCCAGCTCGAAGGCGTATTTCAGCAGCCGCTCGGCGCCGTGGCGCGAATGGACCGACTCCTGGATGACGATCTCGCGCTCGGTGCCTTCGAACATCACGCCGCCCAGCGCGGTGTATTCGCCCTCGGTGTTCTCGCGCACCACCAGGTAGTCGATGTCGCCGGGCTGCTTGCCCGCGAGCGGGCAGGGCACGCCCTCGAACAGGCGCACCGGGCGCAGGTTGATGTACTGGTCGAACTCGCGGCGGAACTTGAGCAGGCTGCCCCAGAGCGAGACGTGGTCCGCCACCGTGGCGGGCCAGCCGACGGCGCCGAAATAGATCGCGTCCATGCCGGTCAGTTGCTGCTTCCAGTCGTCCGGCATCATCTGCCCGTGCGCGGCGTAGTAGTCGCAGTGCGCCCAGTCGAAGGTATGGAACTCAAGCGCGATGCCGAAGCGCTCGGCCGCGGCCCGCACGGCGCGCAGGCCTTCGGGCATGACTTCGCGGCCTATGCCGTCACCGGCAAGCACGGCGATGTGGAACGGATTCTTCAACATGAAATATGCCTCCAACGCAGATGGGGCGGGCGCTGACAGCTATCTTTACTGCTTGAGTGCAGCCTTGACCGCGGCCGAGACCATGCCCATGTCCGCCTTGCCGGCCAGCTGCTTCTTGGCCGCGCCCATGACCTTGCCCATGTCGCCGGGGCTGCTGGCGCCCAGCTCGGCCACCAGGGCGGTGACGGTGGCCTTCACCTCGGCTTCGGACAGGCGCGCGGGCAGGTAGGCTTCAAGCACCACGATCTCGGCCTTTTCCTTGTCCGCCAGGTCCTGGCGGCCCGCGCCCTCGTAGGCGCTGACGCTGTCCTTGCGCTGCTTGATGAGCTTGTCCACGATGGCGACGACGGCCGCGTCATCGAGCACCACGCGCTCGTCCACTTCCTTTTGCTTGCAGGCGGCCAGCAGCATGCGGATGGTGCCCAGGCGCTCGGCCTCGTGGGCGCGCATGGCGGCCTTCATGTCTTCGGTGATCTGTTCCTTCAGGGTCATTTTTCGCTCCGGAAATCAAAAAACCCGCGCCAGGCGTCCCGGGCGCGGGTTGGATGGCGTGTGCTGCCGGCTGCGGCCGGCCGCGCAAGCTGCTTCAGTACAGCTTCTTGGGCAGCTGCATGCTGCGCACGCGCTTGTAGTGGCGCTTGACCGCGGCGGCTTTCTTGCGCTTGCGCTCGGCGGTGGGCTTTTCGTAGAACTCGCGGGCGCGCAGTTCGGTCAGCAAGCCGAGCTTTTCGATGGTGCGCTTGAAGCGGCGCAGGGCCACGTCAAAGGGTTCGTTTTCTTTTACACGGATGGTCGTCATCAGCCAGTTTTTTCCAAGATGTTTGCCACCAGAGGGTGTGCCGGGAAGATCGGGCCCGGTTGGCCGTGTGCGGCGGATTCCCCGTCTGTGTAACTAGTATGGCCGACGGGGCTGATGCCATGAAGCCCGCCATTATAGCTATCCGGCGCCGCTACAAGGCCAGCGCGCAGGCTGCGGCGCTGGCCCAGGCCCACTGGAAGTTGTAGCCGCCCAACCAGCCGGTGACGTCCACCACCTCGCCGATGAAATGCAGGCCGCTCTGGCCGGTGGCCTCCATGCTCTGCTGCGACAGCGCGCGCGTGTCCACGCCGCCCAGCGTGACCTCGGCCTTCTTGTAGCCTTCGCTGCCGCTGGGCGTGATCTGCCAGCGCGCGAGCTGCTCGGCCAGCTGGCCCAGGGCCTTGTCGCCGGCTTCGTTCACCGGGCGCTGCCAGTCGGCGCGCCGGCTGGCCCAGGCATCGGCCAGGCGCGTGGGCAGCCACTGGGCGAGGATGTTGGCGATGTGTTTCCTCGACTGTCGCTTGGCGGCAACTAGCCCGGCCCGCAAGTCCACGCCGGGCGCCAGATGGATGATCAAAGGCTCGCCACCGTGCCAGTAGCTGGAAATCTGCAGGATGGCGGGGCCGGACAGCCCGCGGTGGGTGAACAGCAGGTCTTCGTCAAACGCCATGCGGCCCTTGGCGCTGCCACCGGGGCCAGCCACTTGCACGCGCACCGGCAGGGCCACGCCGGCCAGCGGCGCCCAGGGCGCCCAGTCTTCGCCCTGAAAAGTCAGCGGCACCAGGCCGGGGCGCTGGGCGACGAGCGGCAGACCGAACTGGCGCGCCAGCCGATAGCCGAAGTCGCTCGCGCCGATCTTGGGAATGGAGAGGCCCCCGGTGGCGATGACGAGCCGGCTGGCCGTGACCGCGCCGCGCGTGGTTTGCAGCAGATAGCCATGGTCTTGATGGCTGCTGGCGCTTGCTGGCTGGACGTTTGGGCCGGAAAACGCCACCGAATCCACGGCGCAGGGTTGCCAGCGCTCCACCCGCCCATCGGCGCATTCGTCCAGCAGCATGGTGATGATCCGCTCGCTACCTTCATCGCAAAAGAGCTGGCCCTTGTGCTTTTCATGAAAGCCGATGCCGTGGCGCTGCACCAGGCGGATGAAATCCTGCGGCGTGTAGCGCGACAGGGCGGAGCGGGCAAAGCGCGGGTTGTGGCCCACGTAGTGGCGCTCTGGCGCGCGCGGGTCGATGTCGCGGTTGGTGAAGTTGCAGCGCCCGCCGCCGGAGATGCGGATTTTTTCCGCCACCTTGGGCGCGTGGTCGATCAACAGCACCCTGCGCCCGCGCTGCCCGGCCAGCGCCGCGCACAGCAGGCCGGCCGCGCCCGCGCCGACGATGGCCGCATCAAAGTGGGGTGTCGCCATCGCCGTTGCCAGAATTTCAATGGAAAGTGGCTGAAACGCTTGCCAGGCAATCGCTGGCAGCTACCAAATGAATAGTTGGCATCACACCGCGCTGGCGGCGTCGGCCGGGCCGGCATCGGCCTCGCGCCCGTGTCCGCGCACGAAGAGCTTGCGCACCACGAGAAAGAACACCGGCACGAAGAAGATGCCCAGGATGGTGGCGAACACCATGCCGCCCAGTACCGCCGTGCCTATGGCGTTGCGCCCCGCGGCGCCCGCGCCGGTACCGACGGCCAGCGGCAGCACGCCGAAGCCGAAGGCCAGCGAGGTCATGAGGATGGGCCGCAGGCGCAGGCGCACCGCCTGCACCGTGGCCTCCATCAGCTTCTCGCCGCGCTCCTGCAGCTGCATGGCGAACTCCACGATCAGGATGGCGTTCTTGGACGCCAGCCCCACGGTGGTGAGCAGCCCCACCTGGAAGTACACGTCGTTGGCCAGCCCGCGCCCCCAGGTGGCGATCAGCGCGCCGATCACGCCCAGCGGCACCGCCAGCATGACCGAGGCGGGCACGCTCCAGCTTTCGTACAGCGCGGCCAGGCACAGGAAGACGAAGAGGATGGAGACGGCATACAGGAGCGGCGCCTGCGAGCCGGACTGGCGCTCCTGCAGCGAGGCGCCGGTCCACTCGATGCCCATGCCCGGCGGCAGGGTCTGCATGATGCGCTCCACCGCGGCCATGGCGTCGCCGGAGCTGGCGCCCTCGGCGGTGTTGGCCTCCATCTCCAGGGCCGGGCTGCCGTTGTAGCGCATGAGCTGGGGCGAGCCGCTGCTCCAGCGCGTGCTGGAGAAGCTGGCAAAGCGCACCATCTCGCCTTCGCGATTGCGCACCGACCATTTGGCGATGTCCTGCGGCAGCATGCGCGCGGCGGCTTCGCCCTGGATGTAGACACGCTTGACCCGGCCCTGGTGCACGAAGTCGTTCACGTAGCTGCCGCCCAGGCTGCTGGCCAGCACGCTGTTGATGTCGGCGATCGACAGGCCGAGCGCCGCGGCCTTGCGGTCGTCCACCACCACCTCGAGTTCGGAGGTGTCGTCAAAGCCGGTGGTGCGCATGTTGGCCAGTGCGGGCTCGTCGCGCGCGGCGGCGATCATGTCGTCCCTGGCCTGCATCAGCGCCGCGTGGCCCAGGCCGTTGAGGTCCTTGAGCACGAAATTGATGCCGGCGCTCGAACCGAGCCCGCGCACCACCGGCGGCATGGCCACGAAGATGCGTGCGTCGCGGATCGTGCGCAGATCGCGGTTGGCCTTGCGCGCGATCGCCTCGGCCGACTGACTGGGCAGCGGGCGCTCGGCCCAGCTGGTCAGGCGCACGAAGACGCTGCCCGAGCTCTGGTTGCCGTTGAAGCCGTAGATCGCGTTGGTGCTGAAGATCTCGGGCTGGTCCTTGAAGTACAGGCGGATCTGCTCCATCACCTGTTGCAGGCGCTCGTCGGTGGCGCCCGAGGGCAGGGTCACGTTCACGCGCACGAAGCCCTGGTCCTCATTGGGCAGGAAGGAGGTGGGCAGGCGGTGGAACATCCAGGCCATGGCCACCAGCACCACGGCAAACAGCACCGCCATGCGCAGCGTGCGCCTGAGCAGGCGCGCCACCGTCCCCTGGTAGCGGTTGGCGGCGGAGTCGAAGTGGCGGTTGAACCACTGGAAGAACCGGTCCAGCCAGCCCAGCGGCCCGCGCCGCGGAGCGCGCCCCGGCTGGTTGTGCGCCGTGGGCTTGAGCAGGCTGGCGCACAGCGCCGGCGTGAGCGTGAGCGCGACGAACACCGACAGCGCCATGGCCGCCACGATGGTGACCGAGAACTGCCGGTAGATCACGCCCACCGAGCCGGGGAAGAAGGCCATGGGGATGAACACCGCCGCCAGCGTCAGGCCGATGCCGATCAGCGCCGGGGTGATCTCGGCCATGGAGTGGCGCGTGGCCTCCCTGGGCGCCAGGCCCTGCTCGGTCATCACGCGCTCGACGTTCTCGATCACCACGATGGCGTCGTCCACCAGCAGGCCGATGGCCAGTACCAGCGCGAACATGGTCAGCATGTTGATCGAATAGCCCATGGCGTTGAGCACGCCCAGCGTGCCCAGCAGCACCACCGGCACCGAGATCATGGGGATGAAGGTGGCGCGCCAGTTCTGCAGGAAGATGAACATTACCAACGTCACCAGCAGCATGGCTTCCACCAGCGTCTTGATGACCTCGTCGATCGAGGCGCGCACGAAGGGGGTGGAGTCCGAGCTGACGAAGCCGGTGATGCCGTCCGGGAAATAGGGCGCGAGCTCGGCGATCTTGTGCGCCACGTCGTCGGCCACCTTGGTGGCGTTGGCGCCGTCGGCCAGGATGATGCCCAGGCCCGCGCCGGGTTTGCCGTCCAGCTCGGAGCGCACCGTCAGGTTGTCCGCCTCCAGCGCCACGCGGCCGATGTCGTTCATGGTCACCACCGAGCCGTCGGGCAGCGCCTTGAGCACGATGGCCTTGAACTCCTCCACCGTTTGCAGCTTGGTGCGCGCGGTGATCGTGGCGTTGAGCATCTGCCCCTTGACGGCGGGCAGCGCCCCGAGCTGACCGGCCGAGACCTGGGCGTTCTGGGCGTTGAGCGCGTTCACCAGGTCCGACGGCATCAGCGCGTACTTCTCCATCTTCGCCGGGTCCATCCAGATGCGCATGGCGTAGGGCGTGCCGAAGACGAAGACGTCGCCCACGCCGTCGATGCGCGCGATCACGTCCACCACGTTGCTGTTGAGGTAGTCGCCTATGGTGACCTGCGAAACCTTGGGGTCGGGCGAGGTGAAGACGTAGGTGACGAGAAAATCCTGCCCGCCCTTGTTGATGAACAGCCCGCGGCTCTTGACCGATTCGGGCAGGCGGTTCATCGCGCCCTGCATCTTGTTTTGCGCCTGCACCTGCGCCACGTCGATGTTGGCGCCGGGCGCGAAGGTGAGCGTGGTGCGCGAGCGCCCGGCCGAATCGCTCGTCGAGCTCATGTACAGCAGGTTGTCCAGTCCCTTGAGCTGCTGCTCGATGATCTGGGTGACCGAGTTTTCCACCGTCTCGGCCGAGGCGCCGGTGTAGGTGGTGTTGATGGTCACGCGCGGCGGCGCGATCTCGGGGTACATCTCCAGCGGCAGCGTGACGATGGAGAACGCCCCCGCCAGCATGATCATGATGGCGATCACCCAGGCAAAGACCGGGCGGTTGATGAAGAACTGCGCCATGGTGCCGCGCCCGCTCAGCGCTGTCCGTCGGCCGCGGGGGGCGCGTCGGCATGCTGCTGCAGCGCGATCGGCCTGACCTTGTCGCCCGCCTTCACGCGCTGCGAGCCATCGACCAGGATGCGCTCGCCGGGCGCCAGGCCCGAGAGCACCTCCCAGCGATTGTCCACCGCATTGCCGGTGACGATGCGCCGGCTCTCCAGCGTGTCGTCCTCCTTGACCACCAGCACGCGCGCCGCCCCCGTCGGGTCGCGCGTGACCGCCTGCTGGGGCGCGAGCAGCGCGTGCTCGCTCACGCCTTGCTGCAGCCGCGCGCGCACGTACATGCCGGGCATCAAGAGGCCTTCGGGGTTGGGCACGGTGGCGCGCAGCGTGATCGCGCCGCTGGCGGGGTTGACCTGCACGCCGCTGAACTGCAGCGTGCCCTCGTGCGCATAGGTGCTGCCGTCGTCCAGCACCAGGGTGATGCGCGCCGCGCCCTTTTCGTCCTGCGTGAGCTGCCCCTCGGCCAGCTGGCGCTTGAGGCGCAGCAGCTCGGTGGTGGACTGGGTGATGTCCACGTACAGCGGGTCGCTCTGCGTGATGGTGGTCAGCAGCTGCGCCTGGTTGGCGGTGAGCAGCGCGCCCGGCGTGACGCTGGAGGCGCTGGTGCGCCCGGCTATCGGCGCCTTGATCTGCGTGTAGCCCAGGTTCAGCTCGGCCGCGCGCAGCGCCGCGCGGGCTGCGGCCAGGTCGGCCCCGGATTGCGCCAGCTGCGTCTGGCTGTCGTCGTACTGCTGCTGGCTGATGGCGCGGGCCTTGATCAGCTCGGCCGTGCGCGCGGCGTTCACCTGCGCGGCGCGTTCATTGGCCTGGGCCTTGGACAGCTGCGCCCGCGCCGTGGCCACGGCCACCTCGAAGGTGGCCGGGTCGATCTGATAGAGCGGCTGCCCGGCCTTGACCTGCGCGCCTTCGGTGAACAGGCGCTTTTGCACGATGCCGCCCACCTGCGGGCGCACCTCGGCCACCAGAAAGGCGCTGGTGCGCCCCGGCAGTTCGGTGGTGAAGGTGTGCGACTCGGCCCGCAGCGTGACCACGCCGACTTGCGCCGGCCCCGTCGCCGCCGGGCCGGACGCCGCCTTGTTCTCCTGACAGCCCGACAGCGCCAGCCCGAGCGCCAGCGCAAGGCACAGCGCGGGCGCCTTGGTCAGGCGGCGTGAGGGCGTGGGAGAGCGGAAATCGGAGCGGGCGGGGTGGCGGCGTGGCGCGTGGTTCATGGATGCAAGGGTGGGCTCGGCACAAGGGCGCGCGCATTGTCGCAACGAAATGTGCAACTGTCGCACATTCGCCATGCGCGGGTGCGCCGGCCGGCCCGCCTTCACGCTTCTTTACAGAGGCGACACAAGGGCGCCCGCCCGTGGCGGCGCAGGCCTTGCAGGCGGGACATGCGCCAGCGTGAAAATTCTTCAAATCGATAGCTGTCAGCGCTTTTCCAGCAAGGGCCAGAGCCGTTTTTGATGCTGAAATTACCGGGACTCTGGCGGCGCCGCCCGCCGCTGCCTGCGCCGCGCCCAGGCGAGGCCCGGCTGCTGGTTGACGATCAGCCCCGCCAGCACCACCACCGTTCCCAGCCACTGCATGCCGCTGGGCGCTTCGCCCAGCAGCACCACGCCGGCCCACAGGCCGACCACCGGCACCATCAGCGCGAACGGCGCCACCTCGCCCGCGGGGTGGCGCTGCAGCAGGCGCGTCCACAGGCTGTAGGCCAGCAGCGTGGCCAGCAGCGCAAGGTAGAGCACCACGCCGGCGCTGGCCAGCGTCAGCGCGCGCAACTGGGCGAGCACGCTGGGCGCGCCATCCAGCCAGACGGCCAGCGCGAAGAAGGGCAGGACGGCCACGGCGCCGCTCCAGACGATGAAGGGAAAAGGCTCGTAGGCGCAGACCTGGCTTGCGCGGCGCGCTATCACGTTGGAAGCTGCCCACATGGCCGAGGCGCCGGTGGTCAGGATGAAGCCGATCAGCGTCATCTGCCCCGGCCCCTTGCCGTGCGCGGCGGCAATCGCCAGCAGCCCCGCCATGGCCACCGCCAGCCCCAGCCACTGCGCGGGGCGCACGCGTTCGTGCAGCCAGGGCGCAGCCAGCAGGGTGAAGAAGACCTGCATCTGCATGACCACCGAGGCCATGCTCGCCGTCATCCCGAGGCGCAGGCCGAGGAAGAGCAGGCCGAACTGGCCCACGCCCTGCGCCAGCCCGTAGCCGAGCACGAAGCGCCAGCGCAGCCCGCGCGGCGGGCGCACGAACAGGAGCAGCGGCAGCGATGCCGCCGAAAAGCGCAGGGCGCCTAGCAGCATGGGGCTCAGCTCGCGCAGGCCGAGCTTCATCACCACGAAGTTCAGCCCCCAGATGAGGACGACGGCCAGTGCGCGGGCCCAGTCGCCGCGCGTGAAGTGGCGGGCGTCGCTCATGCGGTGATCGGCCGGCCCTGGGCGGCGCGCGCGGCGATGAAGGCCTCGAAGGCCTGGGCGCTGGTCTTGGCGGGCAGGTAGCCGAAGCGCTCTTTCAGCGCGGTGTTCAGCAGCACCGGGCGGTAGCGCAGGAAGTCCAGTTGCTCGGGTCCGTAGCGGCTGATGCCCAGCGCGGAGCCGACGGCCAGCAGCGCCTTGAGCAGCCCGGCGGGAAAGTCCGTGGTGCGCTTGCCCAGGCGCGCGGCGATCTCCTGGATGGTGAGCGCGCCGTCGCCCGCCAGGTTGTAGCAGCCGGGCGGCGCGCGGCCCGACAGCGCATGCAGCAGGGCGCCGCGCACGTCCTCGTCCCAGATGAAGACGAAGGGGCTGCGGCTGCCGCGGATGGCGATCAGCCGCGGCTTTTCGAACAGCGCGGTGATCTGGTTGTCCACCCGCTTGCCCAGAATGGTGCCTATGCGCAGCACGGTCTGCGCAAGCTGCGGGTGGCTGCGCCGGTGTTCGGCCAGCATCTCTTCCACCAGCCGCTTGTGGTGGGCATAGGCAAACACCGCGTTGCCGCGCAGGGGCATGTCCTCGCTCAGCCAGGGCGGGTTGTCCGCGTGGTAGCCGTAGGCCGCGCCGCTGGAAGACACCACGATGTGGCGCACGCCGCTGGCCAGGCAGGCGGCGAGCACGTTGCGCGTGCCCTCGACGTCGACCGAATACTCGAACGCGCGCGTCATGCCCTTGCCCGGCGTGACGATGGAGGCCAGGTGCACCACGGTGTCGGGGCGCAGGTGCTGCCACTGCGCGGCCAGGTCGGCGGCGCGCACGTCCATCATGGCGTAGTGCACGCCGGGGCGCTGGCGCTCGGGTGGCACCGCGCGCACGTCGCAGGCGATCACGGCGTCCAGGCGTGCGCGCTCCATCTGCCGGCCGAGCGCGCCGACCAGGCCGCGGCCGACGAAGCCGTCTGCGCCGGTGACGAGCACGCGGCGCGCTGCTGCGCTGGTGGTGTTCATGCGCCGCCCCCGGCGCTCTGCCCGGGCTGCGCCGGCCGGCGCGCCCAGAGGCTGGCGAGAGCGAGGCCCGCGATGATGTCCCAGAAGCCCCAGACGCCGGCCACCACCGCCATGCCACCCAGGCCGCCGAAGAAGCTGAAGACCAGCACCAGCCCCAGGCCCGCGTTTCGGATGCCGACCTCGAAGGTGATCGCGCGCCGGTCGTAGTCGGGCACGCGAAACAGCCGCGCCGAGCCGTAGCCCGTGGCCAGCGCCAGCGCGTCGTGCAGCGCCACGGCCAGCAGCACCACGCCGGTGTAGTCCAGGAAGAAGCGCCAGTTGCCCGCGATCGCGCCGACGATGAAGCCGATCAGCGCGAGAAAGCTCACGATGCCCACGGGCCGCTTGACGCGCGCGGTCACCCGCGGCCAGCGGTGGGCGATGAAGATGCCCAGCACGAAGGGGATGCCGATGATGGCGATGATGTGCAGCGTCATCGACAGCGGGTCCAGCGCAATGCTCCTGAGCAGCGCGGAGCCGCTGGGGTGCAGCCCGCCCCAGAAGGCGAAGTTCACCGGCATGAGCACGATGGACAGCGCGTTGGACACCGCCGTCATGGACACGCTCAGCGCCACGTTGCCGCGCGCCTGGTGGGTGAGGATGTTGCTCACGTTGCCCGGCGGGCAGCAGGCCACCAGGATCATGCCCAGCGCGATGCTCGGACCCACCTTCAGCAGCAGCGAGAGCACGAAGGTGATGGCCGGCAGCAGCACGAACTGCGCCGCAATGCCCACGCCGAAGGCCAGCGGCATCTTGAGCACGCGGCGAAAGTCCTGCACCCGCGTGTCCAGCGCGATGCCGAACATCAGGAAGGCCAGCACCACGTTGAGCAGCGCGATGGAGGCCGGGTTGAAGTTCAGCCGGATCTCGTCGATGGGCAGCATGGCGGCTCTTCCCTGGGGGTTCAGGCCAGCGCCTGCGCGGCCTTGCGCACCGCGTCGCGGTACACGTCCTTGTTGACGTAGTAGGCCATGCGTTCGAGCTTGAGGTAGCGGTAGCCGCCCGAGAGGTCGGGTGCCGGCCCGGCCTTGGCCCGCGTGAGCTCGCGGCCCGCGGCGCTGCCGTCCTGCAGCGCCCTGAAGTAGCGCGCCACCAGCTCGGCCTGTTCGTAGCGGCCCTGCCAGCCCAGGCCGCTGGCTTCCACCATGCCCAGCACCGCCAGGCGCTCGAAGCGCGGCGAGAAGATGTTCAGGTACAGCTGCGGCGCCATGCCCTGCCAGTTCAAGAGCGCATCGTCGATGAAGGGGTAGTGCAGCCTGTAGCCGGTGGCGCACAGCAGCATGTCGTATTCGCCGCTGCTGCCGTCCTTGAAGTGCACCGTATGGCCCTGCAGGCGCGCCACGTCGGCGCGGATGCGCGCGTCGCCATGGCCCAGGTGGTAGAGGATGAGCGAATTGACCACCGGGTGTGACTCATACATCTTGTAGTCGGGCCTGGGAAAGCCGAAGCGCACCGGGTCGCCCGTGAACCACTTCAGGATGGTGCCGTCGATTTTCTGCTTGAGCCAGGGCGGCAGGCGCAGCTTGCCGCCGACGGTATCGGCCGGAATGCCGAAGACATACTTGGGCACGAAGTAGTAGCCGCGGCGCACCGACATGTCGATGCTGCGGGCGTAGTGCACCGCGTCCACCGCGATGTCGCAGCCCGAATTGCCCGCGCCGACGATGAGCACGCGCTTGCCGTGAAGCTGCGCCGGCGACTTGTAGGCGCTGGTGTGCAGCAGCTCGCCGTCGAAGTGCCCTTCGAACTTCGGCAGCTTGGGTTCGGCCAGCGTGCCGTTGGCGATGACCACACCCTTGTACTCGGCCGTTTCCTCTGCGCCGTCTTGGCCTTGCACCGTCACGCGCCATGGCGTGCCGGGCGCGTCGCCGACCGGTTCGACCCGCAAGACGCGCGTGCCGAAGCGGAAATGCTTCTTCAGGTCGAAATGCTCGGCGTAGGCGCGAAAGTAGCGCAGCAGCTCCGCGTGGCCGGGGTAGTCCGGCGTGCCCTCGGGCATGGGGAATTCGGTGAATTCCGTGGTCTTCTTGCTGGAGATCAGGTGGGCCGATTCGTACACCGTGGAGCGCGGGTTTTCGATGTTCCACAGCCCGCCGACGTCGTTCCAGGCCTCGAAGCCCTGGAAGGCGACGCCGGCCTTTTGCAGTGCGCGGGCGCCCGCCAGGCCAGAGGGGCCGGCGCCGATCAGCGCGATCTGTTGCGTGGTGGGAGCGGGGTTCATGGGTGCTTCTTGTGCGTGGAAGGGGGCAGGCCAGGGATGGGCGTGGCGCCGGCTTCGCCCGGGCGCGGCTTGCGCGGCTGGCGCAGCAGGAGGGCATCGTGCCAGCGCGCGGGCAGGCAGGCCAGGGCGCTGGCCAGCCAGCCGGTGCGCCGCGGCAGCACGATGTGCTCGCGCCCCGCGGCCACGCCGGCCAGCAGCATGCGCGCCGCCGCATCGGGTTCGAGCAGCCCCGGCATGGCAAAGCGGTTGCCGGCCGTCAGCGGCGTGCGCAGGTAGCCGGGGCTGACGGTGTGCACCGTCGCGGCGGCGCCGCGCAGCTCGGCGCGCAGGCTTTGCAGGTAGGCGATCAGGCCCGCCTTGCTGGCGCAGTAGGCACCGTTGCCGGGCAGGCCGCGCCAGCCGGCGATGCTGGCCACGCCCACCAGCGCCAGCGGCTCGTCCGGGCGGGCGCCGGCGGCGGCGAGAAACGGCTGGAAGGTGGTGGCCACGCCCAGCAGGTTGATCTCCAGCATGCGGCGCAGTACCGCGAGGTCTTGCGCCTGCGCGGTATCGAAACCGCCGGCCACGCCCGCGTTGGCGATCACCAGGTCGGGCAGGCCGTGGCGTGCCATCCAGTCGGCGGCCATGGCCTGCATGGCGGCGCTGTCGGCCACGTCCGGGGTGTAGATGGCGGTGCGCCCGGGTGCCAGCGCGGCCAGCGACCGCAGCACCGGGTGCTGCAGCCCCACCAGCGCCACCGCGCTGCCTTGCGCCAGCAGGCTGCGCGCCAGCGCCTGGCCGAGGCCGCCGCAGGCACCGGTGAGTACGACGTTGTGAAAGCGCGAAGGCATGGCGATGGCGGCTGCAAATGGAATCGCAATGTAGATCGCCGTAAAATCCGTCTCTGGTTTTTATATGAAAACGTCTCGAAAAACGAGATTTTCAACAGATGAACGATGACTCTGCCGCCAGCAGGCCGCTGCTGCGCCCGTTCGAGCTGCTTGAAGCCCTGGCCGGTGCGGCGCGGCCGCTGACGACGGCCGAGCTGGTGGCACTGCTGGGCTGGCCCAAACCCTCGGTGCACCGCCTGCTGGTGCAGCTGGAGGCCGCCGAGCTGCTGCGCCGCGAGCCGGGCAGCCACCGCTTCACCCTGGCCCCGCGCTTGCTGCAGCTGGCCGACAGCGTGCAGGCCGCCAGCATCCCGCAGGGCGTGCGCCATGCGGTGCTGCGCCAGCTCGTCGCGCAGGTGGGCGAGAGCTGCAACCTCACGGCGCTCTCGGGCGCCCAGGTGCACTATCTGGACCGGGTGGAGTCGGCCTTTCCGCTGCAGATGGAACTGCGCCCCGGCACGCGCGTACCGCTGCACTGTTCTGCCAGCGGCAAGCTCTTTCTGGCCTCGCTCACGCCGGGCAGGCGCGAGCAGATGCTGCGCACGCTGCCGCTCACGCGCTACACCGCCACCACGCTGACCGAGCGCAAGGCGCTGGAGGCCGAGCTGGCGGGCATCGCGCGCCAGGACTACGCGCTCGATGCCGAGGAATTCGTGCAAGGCCTGGTCTGCGTGGCCGTGCCGGTGCGCATCCCGACGCAAAAGGCGGTGCGCTGCGCGCTGGCGCTGCAGGCGCCGGTGGCCAGGATGAGCCTGGAGCAGGCGCTGCAGCACCTGCCGCATCTGCGACAGGCGGCCACCGCGCTGGCGCGGACCTGGTCGTGATTCGGCGCAAGAATCCGCCCATGCCTGATGCTTCCCCCGCGCGCGGCCATCCGGTCGCGCTGGCCCTGGCCCTGTCGCTGGGTGCCGCCGTTTCCCTGGGTATCACCCGCTTCGCCTATGCGCTGCTGCTGCCGGTGATGCGGGACGACCTGGCCTGGAGCTACACGCTGGCCGGGGCCATGAACACGCTCAATGCGGCCGGCTATCTGGCCGGCGCCCTGGTGACGCCGCTCTTGATGCGCCGCCTGGGCGCGGCGGCGCTGCTGCTCTGGGGCTCGGCGCTGGCCAGCGTGTTCATGGCGCTGTCGGGCTTTTTCATCGAGGCCAACCCGCTGCTGCTGCAGCGCTTCCTGGCCGGCGTGGCCAGCGCCTGGGTGTTCATCGCCGGCGGCCTGCTGGCCGCGCGCGTGGGCAATCGCGTGCCGCGCCGCGCGGGGCTGGTGCTGGGCCTGTACTACGGCGGGGTGGGCACGGGCATCGCGCTGTCCACGCTGGCGATCCCGCTGCTGCTGGATGCGGCCAGCAGCGCGGCGCACGGCTGGCGCTGGGCCTGGTGGGGGCTGGCGGGGCTGTGCGTGCTGGCCACGCTGGTGCTGCTGTGGCCGGCCAGGATGCTCCCTGAAAAGGAGCTGCCAGCGAAATCGGGTAAAGGGCTGGAGCCCGATTTGGCTTCCAAACTGCCTTGGCTGGCCATGGCGCCGATGCTGGCGGGCTACACGCTGTTTGGCGTGGGCTACATCGGCTACATGACCTTCGTGATCGCGCTCTTGCGCGACCAGGGCGCGAGCGGCGCCGCGGTCACGGCGTTCTTCACGCTGCTGGGTCTGGCGGTGATCGCCTCGGCGCGCATCTGGGCGCGGCTGCTGGACCGCGCGCGCGGCGGCGGGGCGCTGGCACTGCTCAATGCGCTGCTAGGGCTGGCCACCATCCTGCCGGTGCTCACCAGCGCCTGGCCGGTGGTGCTGGCCTCGGGCCTGCTGTTTGGCGCGGTGTTTCTGTCGCTGGTGGCGTCCACCACCGCCTTCGTGCGCCACAACCTGCCCGAGGCGCAGTGGGCCGCGGGCATCAGCGCCTTCACCATTCTGTTTGCCTTCGGCCAGATCGTCGGCCCCACGGTGGTCGGCTGGATTGCCGACGGCGCAGGGGGCCTGGCGCGCGGCTTCGTCTATTCGGCCGCCGCGCTCTGGCTGGGCGCGCTGGTGGCCTGGCGCCAGCGCCCTCTGGCTCTCAGATGAGCCCTTCGGCCTTCATCGCGCGCTGCACCGCGGGGCGCGCGGCCATGCGCTCGCGCCAGGCCACCACGTTGGGGTAGGGCGAGAGGTCGATGTGCATCGGCTTGGTCCAGTTGGTCACGGTGAACAGGTAGGCGTCGGCGACCGAGAACTCCTGGCCCATCAGGTACTGCTTGCCGGCCAGTTCGCCATCCACCCACTTCAGGCGCGCGGCGAGCTTTTCCCTGGACAGATCCTTGGCCGCGTCGGGCATGCCGGGCTGGAACAGCGGCGAGAAGCTCTTGTGCACCTCGGTGGCGATGAAATTGAGCCAGCTCATGAGCTCATAGCGCTCGCGCGTGCCCATGGCGGGGGCGAGCTTCTTTTCCGGCACGCGGTCGGCGAGGTATTGCACGATGACCGCGCATTCGCGGATGCCGCTGCCGTCGTCCAGCACCAGGTAGGGCACGTAGCCCAGCGGGTTGACCTTGCGGTAGTCCGAACCGTCGGGCAGCACCTTGGTCTTGGTGGGCGCGGAGACGGCTTCGTAGGCCAGGCCGCTTTCTTCCAGAACGATGTGCGGAGCGAGCGAGCAGGCGCCCGCGGAGTAGTAGAGCTTCATGGTCAGATCCTCGAGGGTTGAAACGGCGCTTGCGGCTGGCACAAGCGGGAGGCGGCCAGCGTAGCAGAAAGCGCGTGGGGGCGTAGCCGCCGGATAGGTATCGAAAGTATAGCTGTCAGCGCATACCCATAGGGCGTTAGAGGCATATTTGACTGCAATCCGGCAAGTGCTGGCAAGGCCCTATTGCAGCGCGCCTCCCCTTGTGTTGACATCAGGCATGCGTATTGCCGGTTTTCCCCTCGCAGAAAAGGAAGGTGTGCCATGACGACGGTTGCTGAAATCCTGCGCTCCAAGGCCAGTGCCGAGGTGCATCACGTGAAGCCGACGGACACGGTGCTCGATGCCCTGCGCCTGATGGCCGACAAGGGCATAGGCGCGCTGGTGGTGCTGGACGGCAGCAAGCTGGCGGGCATCTTCACCGAGCGCGACTACGCGCGCAAGGTGGTGCTGCTGGGGCGCAGCTCGGGGCATACGCCGGTCAGCGAAATCATGACGCGCGCGGTGCGCTACGTGCACTCCACCCAGAGCACTGAGGAATGCATGGCCCTGATGACGGAAAACCGCCTGCGCCACCTGCCGGTGGTCGATGGCGACACGCTGGTGGGCATCGTCTCCATCGGCGACCTGGTCAAGCACGTGATGTCGCAGCAGCAGTTCGTGATCGAGCAGATGGAGCAGTACATCACCGGCGGCTGGTAGCGCACGCGCTCAGGCGGCCACCACGCGGTTCTTGCCCGCGCGCTTGGCCAGGTACATCGCCTGGTCGGCACGGCGCAGCGCCGAGGCCGGCTCTTCCTCGGGCGCCAGCTGGGCCACGCCGGCGCTGAAGGTGATGAGCACGTGCTCTTCGTTGCTCAGGAAGTAGTGCGTGCTCAGCTCGCGCTGCAGGCGCTTGAGCGCCTCCACGCCCTGCTCCAGCGTGGTGCCGGGCAGCACCAGCACGAACTCCTCGCCGCCATAGCGCGCCAGCTGGTCCTGCGGACGCATGGCGCTGCGCGTAACGTTGGCCAGATGCAGCAGCGCGCCGTCGCCCGCCGCATGGCCGTAGCGGTCGTTCAGGGCCTTGAAGTTGTCCAGGTCCAGCAGTGCCACGCACAGCGGTGCGTCGTGGCGCTGGCTGCCCGAGATCTCGCGCCTGAGCGCCTCTTCCATGCCCTTGCGGTTGAGCGCGCCGGTCAGCGGGTCGTGGCGCGCCTGGGCGCTGGTGCGCTCCAGCTCCTGGCGCAGGCGCTCGATCTCGGCATTGGCGGTGTCGGCGCGTTGGCGCAGCTCGTGCAGCTCGGTGCGCATCGCCTGGCTTTTCTGCGCCATCGCCTGGGTGGCGGACATGGCATCCTGCAGCACCGGCCGCAGCGCCTGCAGGTCCGCCACCTGGCTGATGCGCTCTGCGCAGTGGCTCAGCTGGCTGTGGTAGGCGGCGCTGCTTTCGTCCATCTGCGCCAGGCGGTCGATGAAGGTGGCCAGCAGCTCGCGCATCTGGCGCTGGGCCTCGATGGCGCGCGCCTTCGACTCGGACTGCTTGAAGATCACGTCCTTGAGGCGCTGCTGCACGTCGTCCAGGCGGCGCAGCGTCAGCGGCGGCACAGCCGCGTCGCGCAGCGCCTGTGCCTGGCCCTGCAGCCAGGCGTCGTCCTGGCTGAGCACCGCCACGTTGTCGAACACCATGTGCAGCAGCATCAGCAAGGTCGCGCGGATGGCGCTCTGGTCCTCGGCGGCAAAGCTCAGGCGGTAGCTGAAGTTGGACAGCAGCTTTTCCGTCTCCGGCAGCGCCGGCATGGGCTGGCGCAGCCAGGCGATCAGCTCCTGGCCGAGCTGGCGTACGCGCTCATCGTCTTCGCCCAGACTGGCGGTCACGTTGTCGATCAGGCGCGCCAGGTGTTCGGCAAAGACGGTGTTGAGCGCGTCGCTCTCGCCCGGCTTGTCGGCCACCGCCACCGGCACGGGCGTGACCCCCAGCGCCGCGTAGCCCACCAGCGTCCTCTGCAGCGCCGTCCAGTCCTGCGCTTCGACGGCTGCTTCCAGCTGGCCCAGCAGGCGTTGCTGGCCCGGTGTCTGCCCCGGCATCACCCGGGCGATCTGGCGCAGGCGCATCTGCGGGAAGGCCGGCTGCGTGAGCTGGCCCGAGATCTCGTCGTAGATCGCCTGGTAGTTGTCCGGCGTGGGCTGCAGCCGGCGCGCGGCGATCTGCTTGAGGGTCTCGCGCGCGTATTCGGAGGCGGGTTTGCTGACCATGGAACTCGGGCATGAAGGGGCGGTGCGGCCGATTGTCCCCGGTGAGCGCGCGCCGCCGCAATGGCCCGTTGCGCGGGCACCGACGGCGCGCTGCGCGCTGCCTCGCGCCGCCTACAATGGCCAGCTTCCCCAGCAGGCCAGCATGCGAATTCTCCTGTCCAACGACGACGGCTACCAGGCGCCCGGGCTGATCGCCCTGCACGCCGCCCTGTCGACGGTCGCCGAGGTCGACGTGATCGCGCCGGAACACAACAACAGCGCCAAGTCCAACGCGCTCACGCTCAACGCGCCGCTGTACGTGCAGACGGCGGCCAACGGTTTTCGCTACGTCAACGGCACGCCGGCCGACTGCGTGCACATCGCCCTCACCGGTCTGCTGGACGCGCGCCCGGACATGGTGATTTCGGGCATCAACAACGGCGCCAACATGGGCGACGACACGCTGTATTCGGGCACCGTGGGCGCGGCCATGGAGGGCTATCTGTTCGGCATCCCCTCGCTTGCGGTCTCGCAGGTGGACAAGGGCTGGGCGGAACTGGAAGCGGCGGCGCGCACGGTGGCGGATTTCGTCGGCCAGATGGACGGGCAGAAGCTGATAGGGACGGCCGCCTGGCTGCTGAACATGAATATTCCCAACCTGCCGCTGTCGGCGCTGCGTGCGCCCAAGCTGTGCCGCCTGGGCCGGCGCCATGCGGCGCAAAGCGCCATCCGCCAGGAAAACCCGCGCGGCCAAACCATGTACTGGATAGGCGCGGCCGGCGAGGCCAAGGACGCGGGCGAGGGCACCGACTTTCACGCCACCGCCCACGGCCACGTCGCGATCACGCCCCTGCAGATCGACCTGACCGACCACCAGAACCTGGGCTACTGGGCCCAGACCCTGGCGCGGCTGACCGCCGCGGAGACGCCGGCATGAGCCCGGCGCCGGGCGGCAGGCCGGGCTTTCCCGCGCGCCTGGGTGGCCTGGCCAAGGGCAGCGCGGCCGCGGGAGCGGCAGCCGCCGGCCCGCGCAGCACCGCTGTACGCGCAGCCGCGCCCCAGGGGCTGGGGCTGGATTCGGTGGCGGTGCGCCAGCGCATGGTGCAGCGCCTGGCGCAGGCCGGCGTGGCCCAGGCCGAGGTGCTGCGGGCCATGGGCGGCGTGCCGCGCCACCTGTTCGTCGATACCGCGCTGGTCACCCAGGCGTATGAAGACACCAGCCTGCCCATAGGCTGGGGCCAGACCATCTCCAAGCCCTCGGTGGTGGCGCGCATGGTGCAGCTGCTGCTGCAGGCGCCTTGCGTGCAGGCCGGCGGCCAGCTTGGGCGCGTACTCGAGATCGGCACCGGCTGCGGCTACCAGGCGGCGGTGCTCTCCTGCCTGGTGCGCGAGGTCTATACCGTCGAGCGCCTGCGCGCGATGCACGAGCGCGCGCGCGAACGCTTGCGCCCGCTGCGCCTGGCCAACGTCCATCTGATACTGGGCGACGGCATGCTGGGGTATGCCGCAGGCGCGCCCTATGCCGGCATCATCAGCGCGGCCGGCGGGGAGCAACTGCCACCCGCCTGGCAGGAGCAGCTGGCCGTGGGCGGGCGCCTGGTGGCGCCGGTGGCGGGCAGCGGCGGCGTGCAGGCGCTGCAGGTGGTGGATCGCACCGCGCAGGGCTATGTGCACAGCGTGCTGGAGGCGGTGCATTTCGTCCCCCTAAAATCGGGCATCGCGTAATTTCTTTCCATGGACGCAGGCTGACGTATGAGTCAAATCGGTTTCGGGTGGTCATGCACCGGGGTGCTGGGCGCAGCCCTGCTGCTGGCGGCGTGCGGCAGCACGTCGGTCAACCAGGCGCCGGTGGAGAGCCGGGGCACGGCACTTACCACCATCGGGGCCGAGGCCACCGCGGTCATGCCCCAGCCCGCCCAGCCGCTGCCTGGTGCGGAAAACGCCGGCAAACCCGGTTACTACACCGTCAAGCCCGGCGACGTGCTGATCCGTATTGGCCTGGACCACGGCCAGTCCTGGAAGGATCTGGCGCGCTGGAACAAGCTGGAAAACCCCGACCTGATCGAGGTCGGCCAGGTTCTGCGCGTGGCGCCGCCCGAAGGGCAGGCCGCTACCGCGCCCGCCGCACGTCCGCCCGCGGCTGTCGCGGCGGCCCCGGCTGCGGCCGCCACCCCCGGACAGGCGGAGCCGGCACCTGCAGAGCCGGCCCAGATTCCGCCCGCGCCGCCGCCGGCCCCGGCCGGCAGCCCGCAGTTTTCCTGGCCGGCCAGCGGTACGGTGCTGGCCAAATTCGACGAAGGGCGCAACAAGGGAGTGGACATCGGCGGTGCGGCGGGCGAGGCGGTGCTGGCCTCGGCCGACGGCCGCGTGGTGTATGCGGGGGCGGGCCTGCGCGGCTACGGCAATCTGGTCATCGTGCAGCACAACAAGACCTACCTCACGGCCTATGCGCACAACCAGAAGCTGCTCGTCAAGGAAGACCAGAACGTGCGCCGCGGCCAGAAGATTGCCGAGATGGGCAACACCGACGCCGACCGCGTGAAGCTGCACTTTGAAATCCGCCGTGAAGGCAAGCCGGTCGACCCGCTGCGCTACCTGCCGGCGCGCTGATGCCTGCTCCGCCCGGGCAGGCGCAGGACGCGGCGCCAGCCCGTCTGTCTGAGATCGAACAGCGCGAGTACACGCTCGGCGCGGCGCAGCACGGCCAGCGTCTGGACAAGGTGCTCGCGGCGCTGGTGCCGGAATTTTCGCGCAGCTACCTGCAGCAGTTGCTGCAGCAGGGCGCGGTGCGGCTCAACGGCGGCCCCGCGCCCAAGCCGGCGCACAAGGTCAGCCTGGGCGACACCCTGGAGGTGCAGATGCGCCCCACCGAGCAGAGCCAGGCCTTTCGCCCCGAAGCCATGGCACTCGAGGTGGTGCATGAAGACGCGCACCTGCTGGTCATCAACAAGCCCGCGGGTCTGGTGGTGCACCCGGCGGCGGGGCACTGGAGCGGCACCTTGCTCAACGGCCTGCTGGCGCGCGATGCAGCGGCCGCGGCCCTGCCGCGCGCCGGCATCGTGCATCGGCTGGACAAGGACACCAGCGGCCTCATGGTGGTGGCGCGCAGCCGCGCGGCCATGGATGGCCTCACGCGTGCGATCGCCGCGCGCGAGGTGCAACGCCGCTACCTGGCGATCTGCTGGGGACGCTGGTCGCCCGGCATGCAGCGCAGCGTGGATGCGCCCATAGGGCGCGACCCGCGCAACCGGCTGCGCATGGCAGTGGTGGATCTGGCCCTGCATCCTGGCAAGGCAGCCCGAACCGAGGTGCAGGGCCTGGCAAGCGAGGGCGCCGTGAGCCTGCTGTGCTGCCGGTTGCACACCGGGCGCACGCACCAGATCCGCGTGCACCTGGCTTCGCTGGGCCATCCGCTGGTGGCGGACGCGCTCTACGGCGGTGCGCCGGCTGGCGCGCTGCGGCGCCAGGCCTTGCATGCCTTTTCGCTGGCGCTGGTGCATCCGATCACTAGCGAGGCGCTGCATTGGCGCGCGCCCTTGCCGGCAGACCTGCAGGCGGCCTTGCAGGCTTTGGGCTTGCACTACAATGATTTTTGAAGTGGCGCTGCGCCAGAGAGCGCGCGGCGCCAGCACCAGCAGCAGCGCCCGCGGTTGCCTTGCAGCACGCGCCAGCGCAACAGGCCGCCATCAGCGCGGACCGATGACCTGATTTTTCATCGCCACGGGGGCGCATGCCGCGCGATCGGCCGGCACCCACCGGGCGCAGACCCATGAACACGGTGCAAGCCAAAAAGGTCCTGGAGACCGCATTGCTCTGCTCGCCCCAGCCCCTGGCGGTGCGCGAGCTGCGCGCGCTGTTCGAGGATGCGCTCGGCGCCGATACCGTCAAGCTCCTGCTGGCGCAGTTGCAGGCCGAATGGGCGCAGCGCGGCGTCGAGCTGGTGCAGGTGGCCACGGGCTGGCGCTTTCAGAGCCGCCCCGAGATGCGCGCCTGGCTGGACCGGCTGCTGCCGGAGAAGCCGGCGCGCTACAGCCGCGCGACGCTCGAGACGCTGGCCATCATCGCGCACCGCCAGCCGGTGACGCGCGGTGACATCGAAGACATCCGCGGCGTGGTGGTCAACAGCCTGATCATCAAGCAGCTGGAAGAGCGGGGCTGGATCGAGGTGGTTGGCCATCGCGACACCGTGGGGCGGCCGGCGCTGCTTGCCACCACGCGCCAGTTCCTCGACGACCTGGGTCTGCAGTCGCTGTCCGAGTTGCCGGCGCTGGCCGCGCAAGAGGATGCGCTGCCTCGGTCTTTGCAGGCAGAGCAAGCGGGGCAGGCGCAATTGCCGCTGGCCGAAGGCGGGGCGTACGAAGCGGGCGCGGCGCCCGAGATCACTGCGGGAGACGATGGTGAACGACGAGATGAATGAGCAGCCGGAGCAGCCAGTCTCCGGGCAGGACGCGCAGGGCGCCCCGGCGGCGCCGCAACCCGGGCAGGGACAGGCTCGGCCAGGGCGCGGCCGCCAAGGTGGGCGGCGCAAGGCACCGGCGCAAAAGCCCGGCTACGGCTTTGCGGACGTGGTCTCGGGCCGGCTCGACGACGATGAGGACAACGCCGAACTTCCCCCGCCCAAGCGCGTGCTGCAGCCGCGGCCCGAAGCGCCCAAGCTGCACAAGGTGCTGGCGCAGGCGGGCATGGGCTCGCGTCTGGACATGGAGCAGCTGATCCTGGAAGGGCGCATCTCGGTGAACAACGAGCCGGCGCACATCGGCCAGCGCGTGCAGTTCGGCGACCAGATCAAGGTCAACGGCAAGCCGATACGCTTTCGCATCGAGCCGCCGGCGCCGCGCGTGCTGGCCTACCACAAGCCGGCCGGCGAGGTCGTGACCACCGACGATCCGGAGAACCGGCCGACGGTGTTCCGCCGGCTGCCGCGCTTGGTACAGGGCAAGTGGCAGGCCGTGGGCCGGCTGGACCTGAACACCGAAGGCCTGTTGCTCTTCACCAGCTCGGGCGACCTGGCCAACCGCCTGATGCACCCGCGCTTTGGCATGGAGCGCGAATATGCGGTGCGCGTGCTGGGCGCGCTCAGCGACGAGGAAAAGCGCCAGCTGCTCGACGGCGTGGCGCTGGAAGACGGCCCCGCGGCCTTCGGCGCCATCGAGGACGGCGGGGGCGAAGGCGCCAACTGCTGGTACCGCGTGACCATTGCCGAAGGGCGCAACCGCGAGGTGCGCCGCATGATCGAGGCCGTGGGCCATGCGGTCAGCCGGCTGATACGCATACGCTATGGCGCCATGGTGCTGCCGCGCGGGCTCAAGCGCGGCACCTGGATGGAGCTCGATGAGGGCGACATCCGCGCACTCACGCAGGCGGCGGGCATGCCCGAACGTGCGGCCAGGGGAGAGCGCAAGGGCGGCACGGCCAGGCCGGGCAAACGCCGTGGCGGCACGCGCGGCATGGGTCGTGAGCCCGGGCGCGATGCCCGCCAGGGCGCATCGTCTCAACCGGACCCCATGAAAACCTCGGTGGGCTACATCGGCGCGGACAGCTTTGCACGCCAGCGCCGGCAGAAACAAAACCCCGGCCCACGCCGCAGTGGCCGCAGGCCGTGAGCGGTAACCTTAAAATCGACGGTTTTGCGCACGACGCAGGCATTTTCACAACACACCATCAGGAATGCACATGGCCACAGAACGCACCCTCTCCATCATCAAGCCCGACGCCGTCGCCAAGAACGTCATCGGCCAGATCTACGCGCGCTTCGAGGCCGCCGGCCTGAAGATTGCCGCCGCCCGCATGATCCATCTCTCGCGCGCCCAGGCCGAGCAGTTCTACGCGGTGCACAAGGAGCGCCCCTTCTTCAAGGACCTGGTGGACTTCATGGTCTCCGGTCCGGTGATGGTGCAGGTGCTCGAGGGCGAGAATGCCATTCTCAAGAACCGCGATCTGATGGGCGCGACCGACCCCAAGAAGGCCGCCGCCGGCACCATCCGCGCCGACTTTGCCGACAGCATCGACGCCAATGCGGTGCACGGTTCGGACGCCCCCGAAACCGCCGCCGTGGAAGTGGCCTTCTTCTTCCCCGGCCTGGCGATCCACGCGCGCTGAGGCGCGCACCTGGCCGGCTCGCCCATGCGGCAGGCCGGCGGAGTGATGCCATGATTACCAATCTCCTCGATCTGGACCGTCAGGCGCTTGCCGCATTTTGTGGTCAGCTCGGGGAAAAGCCGTTTCGCGCCACGCAGCTGTTTCGCTGGATACACCAGCGCGGCGTGCAGGACTTTGACCAGATGACGGACCTGGCCAAGTCCCTGCGCGAAAAGCTCAAGGACTGCGCCTACATCGTCGCACCGCCGGTGGCCAAGGAACACGTCTCGCAGGACGGCACCGTGAAGTGGCTGTTCGACGTGGGACGCAACAACGCCATCGAGACCGTCTACATCCCCGAGGACGATCGCGGCACGCTGTGCGTCTCCAGCCAGGCGGGCTGTGCCGTCGGCTGCCGCTTCTGCTCGACCGGCCATCAGGGTTTCAGCCGCCACCTGAGCCCCGGCGAGATCGTCGGCCAGCTCTGGTGGGCCGAGCACGCACTGCGCAAACGCCTGGGCACCGACGAGCGCGTGATCACCAACGTGGTCTTCATGGGCATGGGCGAGCCGATGAACAACTACCCCGCGCTGGTCCCGGCGCTGCGCACCATGCTGGACGATCATGCCTACGGGCTGTCGCGCCGGCGCGTGACGGTGTCCACCTCGGGCGTGGTGCCGATGATCGATCGCCTGGCCGCGGATTGCCCGGTGGCCCTGGCGATTTCGCTGCATGCGCCCAGCGACGCGCTGCGCGACACCCTGGTGCCGCTGAACCGCAAGTTCCCGCTGGCCGAGCTCATGGGCGCGGCGCGGCGCTACCTCGAGGCGGCGCCGCGCGACTTCATCACCTTCGAATACTGCATGCTCGACGGCGTCAACGACCAGCCCGAGCACGCGCGGCAGCTCATCGAGCTCATTCGCGACCCGCGCTGGGCCGGGCTGTCGTGCAAGTTCAACCTGATTCCGTTCAACCCGTTTCCGCAGTCGGGCCTGCGCCGCTCGCCCAGTGCCGCGATCGCGGCCTTCGCCAAGGTTCTGCTCGACGCCGGCGTCGTGACCACGGTGCGCAAGACGCGCGGCGACGATATCGACGCGGCCTGCGGCCAGCTGGCTGGCGAGGTGCAGGATCGCACGCGTGTGGGGCAACGCATGGCCAGGCTGCGCGAGAGCGCGAGCCATGCCGGCTCCTGAACGGCCGCATCACCATGGAGGAGCAGGGGATGGTCTCTCGGCATATGGCACACCGCAGCTTGGGCAGCTGGTTGCTGACGCCGCTTCTTGCGGCCGCGCTCGCGCTGCTGCAGGCCTGTGCCAGCGCGCCGGCGCCGGGCTCGGACGCGGAGGCGCTGGCCGCCACCGCGCCGAGCACCGATGCGCGCCACCGCGCGCACATCCGGCTTGAGCTGGCAGCCAACTACCTGCAGATGGGCAAACCCGAAGTGGCACTGGAAGAAACCGCCCAGGCGCTGGCCGCAGACCCGGGCTATTCCGAGGCCTACCAGTTGCGCGGGCTGGTGTACATGGCGCTGCAGGATTGGACCAAGGCGCAAACCAATCTCCAGCGCGCGCTGGAGCTCAAGCCTGCAGACCCCGATGTATTGCACAACCTGGGCTGGCTGCATTGCCAGCGCAAGGATTACGACAGCGCAGATGCCCTGTTCCAGCGCGCACTGGCCACGCCGGGGTATGCGTCGCGCGTCAAGACCTGGACGGCGCAGGGCGTATGCCATGAACGTGCCGGGCGCTTCCCGCAGGCGCGCGAGACCTTGCTGCACGCCTACGAATTCGACGCCGCCAACCCCGTGGTCGGATTCCACCTGGCCTCCGTCATGTTCGCCCAGGGTGACGCCAAGGGCGCGCAGTTCTATATCCGGCGCGTCAACAACGGCGAATTCTCCAATGCCGCCTCGCTCTGGCTGGGCATCAAGGTCGAGCGCGCGCTCAAGGACGCCGACGCCATGCGCCAGCTGGCCGAGCAGCTCAACCGCCGCTACCCGGATTCACGCGAAGCGATGGCCTTGGTGCAGGGGGCTTTCGATGAGTGAGCCGGCGCCGGATTTGCCCGGCCGGCCGGCCGCGGGGGGCGAGGAAGCACCGTCGGGCCCGGCCACGGCCGGACGCCTGCTGGCCGCCAGCCGGGAGCAGGCCGGAGTGCATCTGGCTGCGCTGGCGGCCGCGCTCAAGGTGCCTACCTACAAGCTGAAGGCGCTGGAGGAAGACCGCTACGAGGTCTTCACCGACGTGGTGTTCCTGCGCGCGCTCGCCTCCAGCATCTGTCGTTCGCTCAAGATCGATGCGGCGCCGGTGCTGGCGCTGCTGCCCGCGAGCGCGCCGGTGGCGCTCAAGGACCAGCAGGGCCTGAACGCACGTTTCAAGGAGGCGGGCGAGCGCGCGGAATCCGGCCGCGCGCTCGGTCTGCCGATCTCGCGTCTGACCGCCTTCGTGGTCATCGTCCTGCTGGCGGCCGCGCTGGTGCTGGCCTTCGTGCCGCGTGGCGGCGACGGCGAAGCAAGCCCGGCCACGCCGGCGTCGCCGCTGGCACCGGCCGAGATTTCCACACCCGTGGCTGTGCCCGTACCGGTGCCGGTACCCGTGCCCCAGTCTTCGCCGGCGCCGGCAGGCTCTGCGCAGGGCGACGCAGCCGCTGCAGCGCCCGCGCCGGCGCAGCCGGCCACGCCCGGCGAAGCATCCGCGCCGGCGCCTGTCGAGACCGCCGAAGCGGCGCCCGAAGCCAGTCAGGCTGCGCCCGCCGAGCCGCTGGTCATCGTGGCACGTCAGCAGACTTGGGTGCAGGTACGCAGCGCCGTCGGTGGCGTGCTGATCGAGCGCAACATGGAACCGGGCGAGCGCTACACCGCCCCGGGTGGTGGTCCCTGGTCCGTGGTGATAGGGCGTGCGGACGCCGCCGAGGTGACCGTGCGCGGTGAGGCGATGAATTTGAATGCCGTGGCACGCAACAACGTGGCGCGGTTCGAGGTGAAGTGAATGCTGAAGTCTGAAGCGGGTGCGCCCATTGCCATGGTCGCTCCGGCGCCGCGCCATACGCGCCAGGCGCGCGTGGTCTGGGGCGAGAAGGTGGTGACCGTGGGGGGCGACGCGCCGGTGCGCGTGCAGTCCATGACCAATACCGACACGGCCGACGTCAAGGCCACGGTGGCGCAGGTGCGCCAGCTGGCCATCGCCGGCTCGGAGATGGTGCGCATCACCGTCAACACGCCGGAGGCGGCCGCGGCCGTGCCCGAGATCCGCGAGCGCCTGGACAAAATGGGTGAATTCGTGCCGCTGGTGGGCGACTTTCACTACAACGGCCACCGCTTGCTGACCGATTTTCCGGACTGCGCGCGCACGCTCTCCAAATACCGCATCAACCCCGGCAACGTGGGCAAGGGCGACAAGCACGACAAGCAGTTCGCCCAGATGATCGAGGCGGCCCTCAAGTGGGGCAAGCCGGTGCGCATCGGCGTGAACTGGGGCAGCCTGGATCAGGAGCTGCTCACGGCGCTGATGGACGAGAACGGCACCCGTGGCGAACCTTGGGATGCGCGCCAGGTGATGTACGAGGCGCTGGTGCGCTCGGCCTTGTCCTCGGCGCAAAGGGCTGAAGAGCTGGGCATGTCCGCCGGTCAGGTCATTCTCTCGTGCAAGGTGAGTGGCGTGCAGGACCTGATCGCGGTGTATCGGGGTTTGGCGCGGCGCTGCGACTACCCGCTGCACCTGGGTCTGACCGAAGCCGGCATGGGCGCCAAGGGCATCGTGGCCTCGACCGCTGCCATGGCCATGCTGCTGCAAGAGGGCATAGGCGACACCATCCGTGTCTCGCTCACGCCCAAGCCGGGCGAGTCGCGCACGCAGGAGGTGCTGGTCGCCACCGAGATCCTGCAGTCGCTGGGCCTGCGCGCGTTCGCGCCCAGCGTCACCGCCTGCCCGGGGTGCGGACGCACCACCAGCACCACCTTCCAGGAGCTGGCCAAGCAGATCGACGACTACCTGCGCGCGCAGATGCCGCTGTGGCGCACGCGCTACCCCGGTGTGGAAAAGCTGCGCGTGGCCGTGATGGGTTGCATCGTCAACGGCCCCGGCGAGAGCAAGCACGCCGACATCGGCATCAGCCTGCCGGGTACGGGCGAGGCCCCGGCCGCGCCGGTCTACATCGACGGCCAGAAGGCGGTGACGCTGCGCGGAGAACACATTGCGCAGGAGTTCCAGCAACTCGTCGAGGACTACGTGCAGCGCCGCTACGGTCTGGCCGCGGGCGCCGCTTGATCGGGTTGATTTAGCTACTGAGAAGAGAGCTGGCAGCGCTTGCTGGACAAGGGCTGGAGCCTGTTTTTATATAAATTTTCAGCACCATGCAAAAACTGTCTGCCGTCAAGGGCATGAACGACATCCTGCCGCCCGATTCGGCGCGCTGGGAGTGGCTCGAAGAGGTGGTGCGTTCGCTGATGCAGCGCTATGCCTACCGGGCCATCCGCACGCCCATCGTCGAGCCCACGGCGCTGTTCGTGCGCGGTCTGGGTGAAGTCACCGACATCGTCGAGAAGGAGATGTATTCCTTCGAAGACCGGCTCAACGGCGAGCAGCTCACGCTGCGCCCCGAGGCCACGGCCGGCGTGGTGCGCGCGGCGGTGGAGCATTCGCTGCTCTACGACGGGGGCAAGCGCCTGTACTACATGGGGCCGATGTTTCGCCACGAACGCCCACAGCGCGGACGCTATCGGCAGTTTCACCAGATCGGCGCCGAGGCGCTGGGCTTCCCCGGCGCGGAGGTCGATGCCGAGATCATCCTGCTGGCCCATGCGCTGTGGGCCGAGCTGGGCCTGGCCGGCGTGCGCCTGGAGCTCAACAGCCTGGGCCAGCCCGAGGAGCGCAAGGCGCACCGTGCGGCCTTGATTGCCCACTTCGCGGCGCATCAGGACCTGCTCGACGAAGATGCCCGCCGGCGCCTGCACAGCAACCCGCTGCGCATCCTGGACACCAAGAATCCGGCCATGCAGGCCGTGGTCGATGGTGCGCCCAGGCTCATCGACCATCTGGGCGAGGCTTCGCGCGCGCACCTGGAGCAGGTGCAGGCCATGCTGGATGCCGCCGGCGTGGCCTGGAGCATCAACCCGCGCCTGGTGCGCGGCATGGACTACTACAACCTCACCGTCTTCGAGTTCGTCACCGACCAGCTCGGCGCGCAGGGCACGATCTGCGGCGGCGGGCGCTACGACTATCTGGTGGAGCAGATGGGCGGCAAGCCCGCTCCCGCCGTCGGCTGGGCGCTGGGCGTGGAGCGCGTGCTCGAGCTGCTCAAGGAGCAGCAGCGCGCCCCCGCCACCGTCGCGCCGCACGCCTACGCCGTGGTGCCCGATGCAGCCGCCCTGCCCACCGCCATGGCCTGCCTGCAGCGGCTGCGCGGCCTCGGCATCGCGGTGCAGATGCATGCCGGCGGCGCGCAGGGCCTGGGCAGCATGAAGGCGCAGTTCAAGAAAGCCGACGCCAGCGGCGCGCGGTTCGCGCTGGTTTTCGGCGCCGACGAACTGCAGGCCGGCATGCTTACCGTCAAACCTCTGCGCGAAGCGGGCGAGCAGGTGCAACGCCCGCTGGCCGATCTGGCCGCGCTGGCCGCCAGCCTACAATCCCCGCGCTGATAGAAAGACTGCACGATGGCACACCACTTTGACCTTGAAGAACAGGAACAGATCGCCCAGTTCAAGCATTTCTGGGACACCTGGGGCAGCCTGATCACCTGGGCGGTGATCGTGGTCATGGGCAGCCTCGCGGCGTGGAACGGCTACCGTTATTGGCAGGGGCGCCAGGCGCAGCAGGCCGTGGCCATGCTCGATGCCGTCCAGGTGGCGGCGCAGGCCGGCGAACTGGACCGCGTGCAGCAGATCCTGGGTGATCTGCGTGGCGACTATCCGCGTACCGCCCAGGCCCGGCAGGGCGCGTTGGTCGCCGCCCAGGCCTTTGCCAAGGCACAGCGCTGGAAGGATGCGCAGGCGGCGCTGCGCTGGGTGGTGGACAAGGCGGGGGACGAAGGCTATGTGGCGCTGGCGCGGCTGCGTCTTGCGGCCGCGCTGGTGCAGGAGAAGGACTACGACCAGGCGCTGGTTGAACTCTCGGGCAGCTTCCCGCCCGAGTTTGCCGCCGTGGTGGCCGACCAGACGGGCGACGTGCTGCAGCTGCAGGGCAAGACGGCCGAGGCCATCGCCCAGTACCGGCGCGCCTACGACGCATTGGGCGAACAGCTCGCCTACCGTCAGATCGTCGAGGCCAAGCTGGACGCCCTCGGCGGCAACGCAGCGGCCAAGGAGGGTGCATGAGCACCCGCGCCGCCGTGCTGCGGCGGCTTGCCTGGGGCGTCGCGCTGGGCGCGGCCCTGGTGCTGGCCGCGTGCGGCTCTTCGCGCCCCAAGCCGGCCGAACTCGGGGCGGTGGTGCCGCTGCTGCCGGTGCACAAGGCCTGGCAGGCGCAGATAGGCGCCGTCGACTCTCTGGTGCTCAGCCCGTCCGTGCACGGCAGCACCGTGGTGCTGGCGTCCCGCAGCGGTGCCGTCGTGGCGCTGGACGCGCGCACCGGCGGCAGTCTGTGGCAGGCGCAACTGTCCGAGGTGCTCTCGGCCGGCGTGGGCAGCGACGGCGACAGGGCCGCCGTGGTCTCGCGCGACCGGCAACTCATCGTGCTGCAGGCCGGGCGCGAGCTCTGGCGCCGGCCGCTGCCCGCCCAGACCTTCACCGCACCATTGGTGGCGGGTGGACGCGTCTTCGTCATGACGGCCGACCGCTCGGTCATGGCCTTCGACGGGCAGAGCGGCTATCCACTGTGGAACCAGCAACGCCGCGGCGAGAACCTGGTGCTGCGCGAGAACGGCCTGCTCATGGCCGTCGGAGACACCCTGGTCGCCGGTCTGTCCGGGCGCATGGTGGGCTTCGACCCGGATTCGGGGCTGATCCGCTGGGAAGCCCCCATTGCCACCGCGCGCGGCACCAACGACGTGGAGCGTCTGGTCGAACTGCTGGGCGGCGTCGTGCGCGACCGTGACGTGGTATGCGCCCGTGCCTTCCAGGCTGCGGTGGGATGCGTGGATACGGCGCGCGGCGCGCTGCTGTGGACGCGCAGCTCGCACGGCGCGCGCGGCATCGACGGTGACGCGCAGGCCCTGTTCGGCGCGCAGTCCAACGGCACGGTGCAGGCCTTCAAGCGTGCCGACGGCGCGCCGCTGTGGAGCTATGAAGCGCTGCGCTACCGCACGCTCACCGCGCCGCTGCTGCTGGGCCGCTCGGTGGTGATCGGCGACGACAGCGGGCTCGTGCATCTGCTCTCGCGTGAGGACGGCACGCCGCTGAACCGCCTCGCCACCGACGGCTCGGGCGTGGCGGCCACGCCCGTGGTCGCGGACAAGACCCTGGTCGTGGTGACGCGCCAGGGCAGTGTGTACGGCTTCCGGCCCGATTGAACGGGCCGTTTGCCGTGAAACCCGTCATCGCCCTCGTGGGGCGGACCAATGTAGGCAAATCCACGCTGTTCAACCGCCTGACGCGCTCGCGCGACGCCATCGTCGCGGACGTCGCCGGGCTCACCCGCGACCGCCACTACGGGCAGGGGCGGCTCGGCGGCCATGAGTACATCGTCGTCGATACCGGCGGGTTCGAGCCCGACGCGGGCAGCGGCATCTACCGCGAGATGGCCCGGCAGACCGCCCAGGCCATAGCCGAAGCCGATACCGTCATCTTCGTGGTGGACGTGCGCGCCGGCCTTTCCGCGCAGGACCACGACATCGCGGTGTACCTGCGTCGCCTGGGCAAGCCCTGCGTGCTGGCCGGCAACAAGGCCGAGGGCATGCAGGAGAGCGCCCTGCTGGCGGAGTTCTACGAGCTCGGCCTCGGCGAGGTCCATCCGGTTTCTGCCGCCCATGGCCAGGGCGTGCGCAGCCTGCTTGAAGCGGCGCTCGAACCCCTTGCGCTGGCGGCGCCCGGCGAGGACGACGCGCAAGCGGGCGAGGCCGACACCATACGCATGGCCGTCGCGGGGCGCCCCAACGTCGGCAAGTCCACCTTGATCAACGCCTGGCTGGGCGAGGAAAGGCTGGTGGCCTTTGATCTTCCGGGAACCACGCGCGATGCGATCCGCGTGCCCTTCGAGCAGCAGGGCCAGAAGTACGAGCTGATAGACACCGCCGGACTGCGCAAGCGCGGCAAGGTGTTCGAAGCGGTAGAGAAGTTCTCGGTGGTCAAGACGCTGCGCGCGATCGAATCGGCGCACGTGGTGGTGCTGCTGCTCGACGCCACCCAGGGCGTGACCGACCAGGACGCGCACGTGGCCGGCTACATCCTGGAGAGCGGCCGGGCGGTGGTGGTGGCGGTGAACAAGTGGGACGCGGTGGACGAATACCAGCGCGAACAGTTGCACCGTTCGATCGAAAATCGGCTGGCGTTCATGAAGTTCGCCACCATCCATTTCATTTCGGCGGCGCGCCGCCAGGGCATAGGGGCGCTGTGGCCCTCGATCCGCGAGGCCTACCAGGCCGCCACCTGCAAGATGCCGACCCCCGTGCTCACGCGGGTGCTGCTCGAATCGGTGCAGTTTCAGACGCCCAAGCGCTCGGGCGGCTCGCGCCCCAAACCGCGCTATGCGCACCAGGGGGGCATGAACCCGCCGGTCATCGTGGTGCACGGCAATCTGCTCGAGCACCTGACGGACGCCTACAAACGTTTTCTCGAAGGGCGCTTTCGCAAGCAGTTCAAGCTCGTCGGCACGCCGCTGCGCCTGGAATTCCGGACCTCGAAAAACCCCTATGTGGACAGGAACGGCCCTTGAAACCGGCGGCGCCGGCCGCAACTTCCCTGCCTGGGTTGCTGTGGTAAGGTGACAGACCACAACAACAGTTTTCGAACACGGAGCATATCGTGAGCAACAAAGGCCAACAATTGCAAGACCCGTTCCTGAACGCGCTGCGGCGTGAACACGTGCCGGTGTCGATCTATCTCGTCAACGGCATCAAGCTGCAGGGACAGATCGAATCTTTCGACCAGTACGTGGTGCTGCTGCGCAATACCGTCACCCAGATGGTCTACAAGCACGCGATCTCCACGATCGTTCCGGGGCGCGCGGTCAATTTCGCGGCCTTGGCCGGTGATGCCGCCGACGGAGGCGAACAATAAAAACGGTGTTGCTGCGCCATGTCACACTGCCGCGCCCGACGGGAGGGCGCTCGTGAGTACCGTGCTGCCTGTGCAAGGCGAGGGCGTGCCGGTGCTGTTGGTCGGCGTGGATTTCGGCGCCGAGGGGTTTGACGCAGAGCTGCTCGAACTCGGTCTGCTGGCGCGCAGCGCCGGTCTCAATCCGGCTGCGGCGCTGACCTGCAAACGCCAGGCGCCCGACGCCGCGCTGTTCGTGGGCAGTGGCAAGGCCGACGAGATCGGCGAGCTTGCGCAGCTGCACGGAGCGCGTGAAATCATCTTTGACCAGGCGCTGAGTCCCGCGCAACAGCGCAACCTGGAGCGCCGTCTGGGCCTGCCGGTCTATGACCGTACCATGCTGATCCTGGAGATCTTCGCTCAGCGTGCGCGCAGCCACGAGGGCAAGCTGCAGGTCGAGCTGGCCCGCCTGCAATACCTGAGCACGCGCCTGGTGCGCCGCTGGACCCACCTCGAGCGCCAACGCGGCGGCATCGGCGCGCGCGGCGGCCCCGGCGAGCGCCAGATCGAGCTCGACCGGCGCATGATCGGCGACACCCTGCGGCGTACGCGCGAACGCCTGGTCAGGGTGCAGCGCCAACGCGCCACCCAGCGGCGCCAGCGCCAGCGACGCGACACCTACAAGGTCTCGCTGGTGGGCTATACCAACGCGGGCAAATCCACGCTCTTCAATGCGCTGGTGAAGGCGCGCGCCTACGCCGCCGATCAGTTGTTCGCCACCCTGGACACCACGACGCGTCGCCTCTACCTGGGTGAGGTCGCCGGTTCGGTGTCGCTGTCCGATACCGTAGGCTTCATCCGCGACCTGCCCCATGGCCTGATCAACGCCTTCAAGGCCACGCTGCAGGAGGCGGCCGACGCGGATCTGCTGCTGCATGTCGTCGATGCAGCCAGCCTTGACCATCCCCAGCAGATGGCGCAGGTGCAGCAGGTGCTCGAGGAAATCGGTGCGGCCGAGCTGCCCCAGATTCTGGTGTTCAACAAGCTCGACGCCTTCGCCCCCGGTGTCAGGCCGACGGTCGGGCGCGACCACTACGAGCTGCTGGGGCGCGAGTACGAGCGCCTGTTCGTCAGCGCCCAGACCGGTGAAGGGCTGGACGCGTTGCGCGACGAACTCGCGGCGCGCGCTGCCGGGCATGCGCAGCGGCATTCCGAGCCGGCGGATGCCGCACACCCTTCTTCCTGAGCCCTCTTTTGCCGGGGACAATACAGGCTTAGCCGATTACCAATGAGATACCTACGCATGGATCTACGCCACCGTGTGGCCCGCTGGCTTGCAGGAGCGCGCGGCGCACGACCGGTCTACAACCTGAACGACCCGCGTTGGGGCCGCAGCGACGACGACGCTGCGCAGGAGCCGCGTCCCCCGCAGCCCGACCGTGCGCCCGAGGAGGCGCAGCCGCCGCGTCCTGCCCGCCCCAGCCAGGGAAGCGGTGCCAATCCCCCCGATCTGGACGAGCTTTGGCGCGATCTGCAGGGCAAGCTGGGCGGCCTGTTCGGTGGTGCAGGACGTGGCGGCCGCAGGGGTGGCTCTACCCCGCCGGGCGGCGGTGGCTTTCAGCCCGACATGCGCAATGCTGGCAAGGGCATGGCGGTGCTCGCCGCGATCGCGTTGCTGGTATGGCTTGCCACCGGCTTTTTCATCGTCCAGGAGGGGCAGCAGGCGGTCATCACGCAGTTCGGCAAGTACAAGAGCACCGTGGGGGCGGGTTTCAACTGGCGCCTGCCTTATCCGATCGAGCGCCATGAACTGGTATTCGTGACACAGATCCGGTCGGTGGACATAGGGCGCGACTCCATCATCAAGGCCACGGGCCTGCGTGATTCGGCGATGCTCACCGAGGACGAGAACATCGTGGAGATCAAATTCGCGGTGCAGTACCGCCTCAACGACGCGCGCGCCTGGCTGTTCGAGAGCCGCAGTCCGGCGGATGCGGTGGTGCAGGCGGCCGAGAGTGCCGTGCGCGAAGTCGTCGGGCGCATGAAGATGGATTCGGCGCTGGCCGACGAGCGCGACCAGATCGCGCCGCGCGTGCGCACCTTGATGCAAACCATCCTGGATCGCTACAAGGTCGGCGTGGAAGTCGTGGGCATCAATCTGCAGCAGGGCGGGGTGCGCCCGCCCGAGCAGGTGCAGGCCGCGTTCGACGACGTGCTCAAGGCCGGACAGGAGCGTGAACGCACCAAGAACGAAGCCCAGGCCTATGCCAACGACATCGTGCCGCGCGCTTCGGGCGCTGCTTCGCGCCTGCAAGAGGAGGCCGCCGGCTACAAGGCGCGGGTGGTGGCGCAGGCCGAGGGTGACGCGCAGCGCTTTGAATCGGTGGTCACCGAATACCAGAAGGCGCCGCAGGTGACGCGCGAGCGCATGTACCTCGATGCGATGCAGCAGGTGCTCTCGGGAGTGACCAAGGTGATCGTCGAATCGCGCGAGGGCTCCAACCTCTTGTATCTGCCGCTGGACAAGCTGATGGGCGCGGATGCCGCGCCGGCGCCGCAGGCCCAGAGTGCGGCCGCTGCCTCGTCGGTGGCGCATGGCGCAGTGCCGGCTGTGCCTGCGAGCACCAGCAACACGACGCCTGCAGGGGACGCCCGTTCCCGCGATGTTGCTCGCTCGCGCGAGCGTGAACCACGCTAGGAGAGTGGTGTGAACCGCATAGGATTTTTCATCTCCACCGCGCTGCTGGCATTGATCCTGGCGGCATCCTGCCTGTTCGTGGTGGACCAGCGCCAGTTCGGCGTGGTCTATTCGCTCGGCCAGATCAAGGAAGTGATCACAGAACCGGGCCTGTACGCGAAGCTGCCGCCGCCGCTGCAGAACGTGCGCTACATCGACAAGCGCCTGCTCACGCTCGATGGCTCGGAGACCGAGTCGATGCTTACGGCCGAGAAGCAGCGCGTCGTCATCGACTGGTACGTGCGCTGGCGCATCACCGATCCCTCGGAGTACATCCGCAACGTCGGCCTGGACGAAGGCGCTGGTGCGCTGCAGCTCAACCGGGTGGTACGCAACGCCTTCCAGGAGGAAGTCAACCGCCGCACCGTGCGTGAATTGCTCTCGGACAAGCGCGATGCGCTGATGGCGGGGGTCAAGCGCGAAGTGCTCGAGGCGGTGCGTGGTGGCAAACCCTGGGGCATGGACGTGGTGGACGTGCGCATCACGCGCGTGGATTATGTGGATTCGATCACCGAATCGGTCTATCGGCGCATGGAAGCCGAGCGCAAGCGCGTGGCCAATGAGTTGCGCTCCACTGGCGTGGCCGAGGGCGAGAAGATCCGGGCCGATGCCGACCGCCAGCGCGAGGTCCTGCTGGCCAATGCTTATCGCGATGCGCAGAAGGTCAAGGGCGAGGGCGACGCCCAGGCCAACCAGGTCTACGCCCAGGCCTTCGGGCGTGACCCGCAGTTCGCCCAGTTCTATCGCAGCCTGGAGGCTTACCGCTCCAGCTTCAAGAGCAAGAACGACATCATGGTGCTCGATCCGGCCGGCACGGAATTCTTCAAGGCGCTGCGCGGATCATCCGCCCTGTCACCGGCACGCAACTGAGCAGACGGGGCATGTCGGAGTCGCTCTGGACTGCACTCGCGTTCGTCTTCGTGTTCGAGGGCCTGCTGCCGCTGGTGGCGCCGACCACCTGGCGGCGCGTGTTCGCGCAACTGCTGCAACTGCGGGATGGGCAGATCCGGTTTTTCGGACTGATCAGCGTGGCGCTGGGCGTGCTTCTGCTGGCGGCGCTGGCGTGATGGGCGGGTTGGTACGTCCCGCTCGGTAGAATCCCTTTTTCAACAACCTGCGGCTCCTGCATGTCTGCCTGGGTACTCCCGGATTACATCGCCGACGTCCTGCCGTCGGAAGCGCGACGCATCGAAGAGCTGCGTCGCGGCTTGCTCGATACGGCCCGCAGCTATGGCTATGAGCTGGTGATCCCGCCGCTTTTCGAACATCTCGAATCGCTGCTGACCGGAGCGGGTGAAGAGCTTGATCTGCAGACCTTCAAGTTTGTCGACCAGCTCTCCGGCAAGTCTCTGGGGCTGCGGGCGGACATGACCCAGCAGGTGGCGCGCATCGATGCTCACCTGCTTGACCGCGGCGGCGTCTCCCGGCTGTGCTACTGCGGGCCTGTGGTGCATACCCGGCCCGATCGTCCGCACGCCACCCGAGAGCCGCTGCAGTTTGGCGCCGAGATCTATGGTTACGAGGGCCTGGAGGCGGAAGTCGAATCGGTTCAGCTGGCTCTGGAGTGTCTGCGTGGCACCCGCGCTCCGGAATTGAGCGTGGACCTGGCGGACATGCGCATCGTGCGCAGCCTCCTCGCAGGCGTACCCGCAGGCTTGCAGACCCTGCGCCAGGTGCATGCGGCCCTGGCCGCCAAGGACGCCAGCGAGCTGGCGCAGTTGACGCGCAATTTTCCGCAGTCGTCCAAGCGGGGGCTTGCGGCCCTATTGCAGCTCTACGGCGACATCAAGGTGCTCGACGAAGCCGAGGCGGTCCTCGGCTCAGTGGCCGGCGTGCGCGCTGCTCTGGCGGACCTGCGCACCATTGCGTCGACCGTGCACCACGCCCGGGTGACTTTCGACCTGGCGGACTTGCGTGGCTATTCGTATTACAGCGGTCTGCGCTTCGCGGTATATGCGTCCGGCGTCTCGGACGCTCTGGTGCGCGGTGGCCGCTACGATGAAGTGGGCGCGGCCTTTGGTCGAAATCGTCCGGCCGTCGGATTCAGCCTGGATGTCCGGCAACTGGCATCCGTCGTGGCGCTGCCTGCCCTGCGTGCAGCGATCCGCGCGCCCTGGCCCCAAGAGGAAGGCCTGCGTCAAACCATCAAGGCCTTGCGCCAGCAGGGAGAGACCGTGGTTTGCGTACTTCCGGGGGATGCCGGCCGGGTCGATGAATTCAACTGCGATCGCGAATTGGCGGAGGTCGCCGGCCAATGGCTGGTGCGAGCGCTGTAGTTTGTTTCCAACTCTTCCAGACGAGGCTCTGTGCAGTGATGAATTCAGTGAAGGGACGCAATTGCGTGGTGGTCGGCGCCCAGTGGGGTGACGAGGGCAAGGGCAAGCTGGTCGATTGGCTGACGGAATCCGCGCAGGGTGTCGTTCGCTTCCAGGGAGGACACAACGCCGGTCATACGCTGGTCATCAATGGCGTCAAGACGGCGCTGCATTTGATCCCCAGTGGCATCATGCATCCGGGCGTCATCTGCTACATCGGCAACGGCGTCGTCTTGTCGGCAACCAAGCTCTTCGAAGAGATCGAGGGCCTGGAGCGAGCAGGAGTCGATGTGCGCAACCGTTTGCGCGTGAGCGAGGCCTGTCCGCTGATCTTGCCGTTTCACGCGGTGCTCGATGTTGCGCGCGAGGCCGCGCTCGAGCGCCGTGGTGTCGAAAAGATCGGGACGACCGGGCGCGGTATCGGTCCGGCCTACGAAGACAAGGTCGCGCGTCGCGCCTTGCGCGTGCAGGATCTGAAAAGCCCGCAGCAATTCGCCGCGAAATTGCGGGCCCTCCTTGCTTTGCACAACCACGTGCTGGTGCACTTCCTGGGTTCGCGCGATCTGGCATTTTCCGATGCGCTGGCGCCCTATCTTCGCGAGGGCGAAGTGCAGTTCGAGCCGGTATATGAAGAAGCAATGCGCCACGCCGAGCTGCTCAAGCCGATGATGGCGGACGTCTCGCGCGAGCTCAACGACGCGTCTTCCGCGGGCGCCAACCTGTTGTTTGAAGGTGCGCAGGGGACCTTGCTGGACGTTGACCACGGAACCTATCCCTACGTTACTTCCAGCAATTGCGTAGCTGGCAACGCGGCGGCCGGTGCCGGTGTCGGACCGGGCATGCTGCACTACATCCTGGGGATCACCAAGGCCTACTGCACGCGCGTGGGTGGCGGCCCTTTCCCGACCGAGCTCGACTGGGAGGTGCCGGGCACGCCTGGCCATCACATGAGTACCGTCGGTGCAGAGAAAGGCGTGACCACAGGGCGTAGCCGGCGCTGCGGCTGGTTTGACGCAGCCCTGCTCAAGCGCAGTGCGCAGGTCAATGGTCTCTCGGGGCTTTGCATCACCAAGCTCGACGTGCTCGATGGACTCGAGGAGCTTGGTCTGTGCATCGGCTACGAACTCGATGGTGAACGGATCGATCTGCTGCCGCTCGGTGCCGATGACATCGCGCGCTGCAAGCCGGTCTATGAATTCATGCCAGGATGGTCGCAGACCACGTTCGGGGTCACGCGCTACGAAGAGCTCCCGCTGAACGCGCGCAACTACCTGCAGCGTATCGAGCAGGTCACGGGCGTGCCCATCGCCATGGTCTCCACAGGCCCGGACAGGGTGCAAACCATCGTCCTGCAGCAGCCCTTTGCTTCGTGAAGCGCTTGTCGCAAAGCGCCTCCACCACCCATCAACACAACCCCTAAAAGCATCCGATGTTGACCGAAGACGGCAAACACCTCTATGTGAGCTACGACGAATACCACAGCCTGATCGAGAAGCTGGCACTCAAGGTGCACCAGTCTGGCTGGGAGTTCGACACCATCCTCTGCCTTGCCCGAGGAGGCCTGCGGCCCGGCGACATACTGAGCCGCATCTTCGACAAGCCGCTCGCGATCATGTCCACGAGCTCATACCGGGCCGAGGCCGGCACCGTGCAGGGCCATCTGGACATCGCACGCTACATCACCACGCCCAATGGGGAAATTGCCGGCAGGGTCTTGCTCGTGGACGATCTGGCCGACTCGGGCCATACGCTCAACGCCGTCGTCTCCCTGCTCAAGGCAAAGTACGCTCCCATCACGGAGATGCGTACCGCCACCATCTGGGTCAAGGGCTCGTCCTCCTTTACCCCGGACTACCAGGTGGAGTTCCTGCCGACTGATCCCTGGATACACCAGCCCTTCGAAGCCTACGACACCTTGTCCCCGGCCAAGCTGCTGGAACGCTGGCAGGTCTGAGACCTTGAAAGATTTTCCGAAAATTCTGCACCGACTCGAAAACTTGGTATAGAATTCATGGCTTCGCTGATCGCAGCGCCTTTCTTGATCCGGGGTTCTTGCAGTAGGACTTTTGGGGTTGAGGTGGGGTAGGGTTCGTTAACAACACACAGCCGATAAGCGTGGGCGTTTGGTTGGATGCACCTGCAGTGGTGCGCCTGTCTTGGCGGGGAGAGGGTTTGGCTTTTGTGGTGATGGTGGCGTGCAAGCGCTGGCTCACTGCGGGAGGCGATCTCTCCTTGTGCTCGAGCAAACAGACGCTCATGAGAAAAGGAAGTGAGGATTCACTTCAATTTCCGTTTTTGAGTGAGCAAAGCAAAGAGATCGAACTGTAGAGTTTGATCCTGGCTCAGATTGAACGCTGGCGGCATGCCTTACACATGCAAGTCGAACGGCAGCGCGTCCTTCGGGATGGCGGCGAGTGGCGAACGGGTGAGTAAAGCATCGGAACGTGCCCGGTAGTGCGGGATAGCTCGGCGAAAGCCGGATTAATACCGCATGAGATCCGTGGATGAAAGCAGGGGACCCCTTGTGGGCCTTGCGCTACTGGAGCGGCCGATGTCGGATTAGGTAGTTGGTGGGGTAAAGGCCTACCAAGCCTGCGATCTGTAGCTGGTCTGAGAGGATGATCAGCCACATCGGGACTGAGACACGGCCCGAACTCCTACGGGAGGCAGCAGTGGGGAATTTTGGACAATGGGGGAAACCCTGATCCAGCCATGCCGCGTGCAGGATGAAGGCCCTCGGGTTGTAAACTGCTTTTGTACGGAACGAAAAGTTCTTCTCTAATACAGGAGGGCGATGACGGTACCGTAAGAATAAGCACCGGCTAACTACGTGCCAGCAGCCGCGGTAATACGTAGGGTGCGAGCGTTAATCGGAATTACTGGGCGTAAAGCGTGCGCAGGCGGTCTTGCAAGACAGTGGTGAAATCCCCGGGCTCAACCTGGGAACTGCCATTGTGACTGCAAGGCTGGAGTACGGCAGAGGGGGGTGGAATTCCGCGTGTAGCAGTGAAATGCGTAGATATGCGGAGGAACACCGATGGCGAAGGCAGCCCCCTGGGCCTGTACTGACGCTCATGCACGAAAGCGTGGGGAGCAAACAGGATTAGATACCCTGGTAGTCCACGCCCTAAACGATGTCAACTGGTTGTTGGGGATTCATTTCTTCAGTAACGAAGCTAACGCGTGAAGTTGACCGCCTGGGGAGTACGGCCGCAAGGTTAAAACTCAAAGGAATTGACGGGGACCCGCACAAGCGGTGGATGATGTGGTTTAATTCGATGCAACGCGAAAAACCTTACCCACCTTTGACATGGCAGGAATCCTTCAGAGACGAAGGAGTGCTCGCAAGAGAGCCTGCACACAGGTGCTGCATGGCTGTCGTCAGCTCGTGTCGTGAGATGTTGGGTTAAGTCCCGCAACGAGCGCAACCCTTGCCATCAGTTGCTACGAAAGGGCACTCTGATGGGACTGCCGGTGACAAACCGGAGGAAGGTGGGGATGACGTCAAGTCCTCATGGCCCTTATAGGTGGGGCTACACACGTCATACAATGGCCGGTACAAAGGGCAGCGAAGCCGCGAGGTGAAGCCAATCCCATAAAGCCGGTCGTAGTCCGGATTGCACTCTGCAACTCGAGTGCATGAAGTCGGAATCGCTAGTAATCGTGGATCAGCATGTCACGGTGAATACGTTCCCGGGTCTTGTACACACCGCCCGTCACACCATGGGAGCGGGTCTCACCAGAAGCAGGTAGCCTAACCGCAAGGAGGGCGCTTGCCACGGTGGGGTTCGTGACTGGGGTGAAGTCGTAACAAGGTAGCCGTATCGGAAGGTGCGGCTGGATCACCTCCTTTCTGGACATATACAGAAAAAAACGCAAGAGCAAAAGCAAGGCAGGAGCCACGCAGCGCTGCGCAAGCGCTGGCCAGGCGCCCACACTTATCGGTTGTTGGACAGCACAAGGGGTGTGTGTCGCCAGCGGTCCGGGCCCCCGGTGGGCTCGCATGCAGTTTGACCGATTGGGGTCTGTAGCTCAGCTGGTTAGAGCACCGTCTTGATAAGGCGGGGGTCGTTGGTTCGAGTCCAACCAGACCCACCAATCCCTGGGCACAAAAGATCGTGACAACAATGAACGATCAAGATTGCGGATGACAGGCAAGGCGTGAGGAAGGGCAAGTAGCAGAGCGTGCTACACAGCCGGCCGAGCAACGCAGCATGGCGCCCGCCAAGGGGGATTAGCTCAGCTGGGAGAGCACCTGCTTTGCAAGCAGGGGGTCGTCGGTTCGATCCCGTCATCCTCCACCAACGCACACACGGGCGTGCAGTGGCAATCTCAAAGCAAGACAAGAGCCTGCTTTGACATTGGCATATGCCAAGAACTGGAAGCTGCAAGGCTTCCCGGCTGTTCCTTAAAAATTCACAGAGTCGAATCAGCGCTGCTGATGGAAAGCATCCGAGAGGATGCGCCGTGCCATCGGCGGCAAGAATTTGATTGCGTCAAAACGAACACGAGATTCGAAAGAAAATCTGTTCAAGTAATGACGAATGGTTCTCGAGGGCACTGCCAGAAATGGTAGAGCCAGGAAGAAAGATTCGCGTTACGGCATGAAACGCGCGAGGTGCGAGACCTCGCAAGTTGACTTGAAAGCAAACCTTGGGGCTGCAAGGCTTCAAAGTTATAGGGTCAAGTGAACAAGAGCATGTGGTGGATGCCTTGGCGATGATAGGCGAAGAAAGACGTGGTAGCCTGCGAAAAGCTTCGGGGAGCTGGCAAACGAGCTGTGATCCGGAGGTCTCTGAATGGGGAAACCCACCCGATGAGGGTATCGGCATCTGAATACATAGGATGCACGAGGCAAACCAGGGGAACTGAACCATCTCAGTACCCTGAGGAAAAGACATCAACCGAGATTGCGAAAGTAGTGGCGAGCGAAATCGCAGCAGCCTTCTAGAGATAGTCAAGCGGTTAGCAAAGCGGCATGGAAAGGCCGGCCATAGTGGGTGATAGCCCCGTATGCGAAAACCGTTTGGTGGTACTAGGCTAGAGACAAGTAGGGCGGGGCACGAGAAACCCTGTCTGAACATGGGGGGACCATCCTCCAAGGCTAAATACTCATCATCGACCGATAGTGAACCAGTACCGTGAGGGAAAGGCGAAAAGAACCCCGGGAGGGGAGTGAAATAGATCCTGAAACCGCATGCTTACAAAAAGTCGGAGCCTCGCAAGGGGTGACGGCGTACCTTTTGTATAATGGGTCAGCGACTTACATTCAGTGGCAAGCTTAACCGAATAGGGAAGGCGCAGGGAAACCGAGTCCGAACAGGGCGTTTTTAGTCGCTGGGTGTAGACCCGAAACCAGGTGATCTATCCATGGCCAGGATGAAGGTGTTGTAACAGGCACTGGAGGTCCGAACCGACTGGTGTTGCAAAACCAGCGGATGAGCTGTGGATAGGGGTGAAAGGCTAAACAAACCTGGAAATAGCTGGTTCTCTCCGAAAACTATTTAGGTAGTGCCTCGCGTATTACCTTCGGGGGTAGAGCACTGTTTAGGCTAGGGGGTCATGGCGACTTACCAACCCTAGGCAAACTCCGAATACCGAAGAGTACAGCGCGGGAGACAGTGCACCGGGTGCTAACGTCCGGACACAAGAGGGAAACAACCCAGACCGCCAGCTAAGGTCCCTAAAATTGGCTAAGTGGGAAACGAAGTGGGAAGGCTAAGACAGTCAGGATGTTGGCTTAGAAGCAGCCATCATTTAAAGAAAGCGTAATAGCTCACTGATCGAGTCGTCCTGCGCGGAAGATGTAACGGGGCTCAAGCCAGTTACCGAAGCTGCGGATGCACAGTTTACTGTGCGTGGTAGGAGAGCGTTGTGTAAGCCTGTGAAGGTGTCTGGTGACGGATGCTGGAGGTATCACAAGTGCGAATGCTGACATGAGTAGCGTTAAAGCGGGTGAAAAGCCCGCTCGCCGTAAGCGCAAGGTTTCCTACGCAACGTTCATCGGCGTAGGGTGAGTCGGCCCCTAAGGTGAGGCAGAGATGCGTAGCTGATGGGAAACGGGTCAATATTCCCGTACCGCTCAATGGTGCGATGTGGGGACGAAGAAGGTTAGCTCAGCCAACTGTTGGACATGTTGGTTCAAGCCTGTAGTCGTGGTCCTTAGGCAAATCCGGGGATCTGAGATGAGGGGTGATAACGAGGGCACTTGTGCCTGAAGTGAGTGATACCCTGCTTCCAGGAAAAGCCACTAAGCTTCAGCCATTGACGACCGTACCGCAAACCGACACTGGTGCGCGAGATGAGTATTCTAAGGCGCTTGAGAGAACTGCGGAGAAGGAACTCGGCAAATTGATACCGTAACTTCGGGAGAAGGTATGCCGCGAGTAGGTGATGCCTGTACAGGTGGAGCCCAAAGCGGTTGCAATAAATCGGTGGCTGCGACTGTTTAATAAAAACACAGCACTCTGCAAAGACGAAAGTCGACGTATAGGGTGTGACGCCTGCCCGGTGCTGGAAGATTAAATGATGGGGTGCAAGCTCTTGATTGAAGTCCCAGTAAACGGCGGCCGTAACTATAACGGTCCTAAGGTAGCGAAATTCCTTGTCGGGTAAGTTCCGACCTGCACGAATGGCGTAACGATGGCCACACTGTCTCCTCCGCAGACTCAGCGAAGTTGAAATGTTTGTGATGATGCAATCTCCCCGCGGAAAGACGGAAAGACCCCATGAACCTTTACTGTAGCTTTGTATTGGATTTTGAACGGATCTGTGTAGGATAGGTGGGAGGCTTTGAAGGGTGCTCGCTAGAGTGCCTGGAGCCAACGTTGAAATACCACCCTGGTGCGTTTGAGGTTCTAACCTTGGGCCCTGATCGGGCTTGGGGACAGTGCATGGTAGGCAGTTTGACTGGGGCGGTCTCCTCCCAAAGCGTAACGGAGGAGTTCGAAGGTACGCTAGTTACGGTCGGACATCGTGACGATAGTGCAATGGCACAAGCGTGCTTGACTGCGAGACTGACAAGTCGAGCAGGTGCGAAAGCAGGACATAGTGATCCGGTGGTTCTGTATGGAAGGGCCATCGCTCAACGGATAAAAGGTACTCTGGGGATAACAGGCTGATACCGCCCAAGAGTTCATATCGACGGCGGTGTTTGGCACCTCGATGTCGGCTCATCTCATCCTGGGGCTGTAGTCGGTCCCAAGGGTATGGCTGTTCGCCATTTAAAGAGGTACGTGAGCTGGGTTTAAAACGTCGTGAGACAGTTTTGTCCCTATCTTCCGTGGGCGCTGCAGATTTGAGGAGACCTGCTCCTAGTACGAGAGGACCGGAGTGGACGCACCGCTGGTGTACCTGTTGTCACGCCCGTGGCATCGCAGGGTAGCTATGTGCGGAAGAGATAAGCGCTGAAAGCATCTAAGCGCGAAACTCCCTCCAAGATGAGATCTGCCGGGGGCTAGACCCCCCTGAAGGGTCGTTGTAGACCACAACGTTGATAGGCTGGGTGTGCAAGAGCAGCAATGCCCGCAGCTAACCAGTACTAATTGCCCGTGAGGCTTGACCCTATAACCTTGAGGCCCATAACCAAAAACCCCAAGGTACATGCCAAAGACACAATCAAATTCCCAACCGATTCGACTGCTGTGAATCAGCTGCACAAAAAAGGCACCACAACGCCCCCCCGTGCAGCTACCCTTTACGCCTGATGACAATAGCAAGCCGGAACCACCCCTGCCCATCCCGAACAGGACCGTGAAACAGCTTCGCGCCAATGATAGTGCGGAATCCCGTGTGAAAGTAGGTCATCGTCAGGCACCATTTGATCAACAACCCCCTGCCAAAAGCACCCTACAGGTGCAGACAGCAGGGGGTTGGTGTTTGAGGGGCATGCAGCCGGACTGCGAAGACGTACGGTCAGAAATGGTTTCCATGGCAAAATGTTCTCAAATTGCAACTGTGAAACCGTGAGATTGCGCACATTCCTCCCCGGCCTGGTCTTTGTTGCCGCGCTGTCGTCGGCCAATGCCTTGACTCTGGGGGCGGCAAGCGGGCGGGCAACGCTGGGATTGCCCGTCGATCTGAGTTTCGATGTCCGCTCGGACTCTGCGCGCGATACCGAAACCACCTGCGTTTCCGCTCAGGTTCGCATGGGCGATGTGCTCCTGCCCGATCGCGAAGTGCAGCTGAGCACCGTGCCTGCAGGCGCAGGCAGATTTCGCCTGCGCCTGCAGACCGCCATTGCCATCAACGAGCCCGTCCTTTCGGTGTCATTGCAGACGCGTTGCTCTGGAAGTGTCGCCCGCGATTACACGTTTTTGGTGGAAGCACCGGTTGCAACGGATCAGTCGCAGCCCGCGTCATCCACCACGCCGAGTACTGCCGCCGCGTCGCCACCCTCGCCGCTGAGCTCGGCAGAAGCAGCTGCCCCCGAGATTGAGGCGCTCCCCGCCCAGCGCGCACGTCCCCTGGCTGCTCCCGCTCGTGCACGGCGCGAAACCAGAGCTGCGGCGCGCCAGCGCCGGGCACCCCAGCGGGACGGTCTTGCTGCTCCCTCGCCATCACGTGAGCGCCCACCTCCGGCGGCCAGGCGGGCCGAAGCAGCGCCTGCGGCGGCTCGGCAGGCCGAGGTGGCGCCGGGCGCGCAGGCCTTGCCCGAGCGCGGTCCGCGCCTGGTGATGGAACCCCTCGATAGCTGGCTGGAGACGCCGCCCCTGCTGCGCTTGACCATGGAGCTTGCGACGCCGGCGCCGGCCACCCCGCCGGGGCCGGATGCTGAGCAAAGCCGGCAGCTCTGGCGTGCCCTGAGCGATCCGCAGGCGCTGGCGCAACAGACGGTGCAGGCCAGCCAGGCTCAGGCACAACTTGCGCAGCTGCAGACGCAGTTGAAAGCCGAGCAGGCGGCGAGGGCCGAGCTTGCCGCGCGCGTTCAGGCGCTGCGCGAGGAGCGTTACGCCCCGCAGGTGGTGTATGGCCTGCTGGCTTTGTGGCTCCTGACACTCGCGGCCGCAGGCTGGCTGCTCTGGCAGCGCCGCCGGCCGCAACCCGCCGCTTGGCACGAGCCTGAGCGGGGACTGGCCGAGGATCTGGGCACGCAACTGGACGACGAGGATGAGGGCGGCTCCACGGTCTGGCCCCAGGCAGAGGCGCCGGGCGAACAAGGCGGCTTGCCCCGCGCGGCGGTGCAGGCACCGCTCCCGGCACCGGCGGCTGGTGATCTGCCCAAGCCTGTCCCGCCGGCCACTGCAAGCCTCGCTGCCCAGACGCTGACGCCGCCCTTGTCGGCGGTCATGCCCGGGGCGCAGGAGGGGTATGCCCGCGAGATTGAACACCCGGAAGAGCTGTTCGATGTGCTGCAGCAGGCCGAGTTCTTCATTTCGATCGGTGAGCACGAGGACGCGGTGGATGCGCTGCGCCGCCATATCGCTCAGCACCGCGCTTCGTCGCCGCTGGCGTATCTGGAATTGCTGCGCCTGTACCACACGCTGGGCCGCGTGGCGGCTTTCGACGAGCTGCGCGCAGCCTTCGAAGAGCGCTTCAATGCCGACATTCCACCGTTTGCGACCTTTCAACGCGGCGGGCGCTTGCTCGAGGACTATCCCCGGCACCTGGCCCGCATCGAAGCGCTCTGGGGCAGTGCCGAAGTGCTCGACGAGATCCACCGCCTCATGTTCCGTGAGGGTGGGGCGGCCGAAGCGCAGCGCTTCGAGGTGCCCGCCTATGAAGACCTGCTGCTGCTGCTGGCGATTGCCGATACGACCGTTGGCAACGGCCAGCCGAAGGCGGGCCGCGGCCCGATCCAGGGTGGCCTGCAAGTGCCGCAGCCGCGGCATGACCTGCCTGCGGCGGAGCGCCCCGGCGTGGAGACCCTGGCCGGCGACCTGATGCTGCAACCTTCCGAGCAGATGCCGGCGCGCGGACACGAGCCCGACTCGGAAGCCGATGTGGCGGGCAATGTGGACACGCCCTCTCCGGCGGCGCCCTTGCATTTCGAGGACGGGCTGGTGCAGCTGACGCTGGAGCCCCAGGACGGTGGCAAGCGGGCGGACAAGTTCTGACCCGGGGCGCGGCCTGACCGTTATTGCACCCGGGGCGTCTGCATCAGCGCCATGAGCTGCTGCGCGGCCGCCCGCGGGTCGGCCGCCTGCACGATGGCGCGCACGACCGCGACCGAGCCGACCCCGCAGGCGCGCACCGCCGGCAGTTGCTCCGCGCCGATGCCGCCGATCGCCACCAGCGGGTAGGCGCACATCAGCCGGGCATAGTCGGCCAGCCGCGCCAGGCCCTGGGGGGCGGTAGGCATGGACTTGAGCGTGGTGGGAAAGACCGCGCCCAGGGCGATGTAGCTGGGGCCGAGCCGGTCGGCAGCCAGCATCTCGGCGTAGCCGTGGGTGCTGACGCCCAGGCGCAGGCCGCTGGCGCGCAAGGTGGCGAGTTGCGCGGGCTGCAACTGCTGCAGATCCTCCTGGCCCAGGTGCACGCCGTAGGCGCCGGCGGCGATGGCTGCCTGCCAGTGGTCGTTGATGAAGAGCCGTGTCGCGCTGCCCGCGACCGCGGCCACCGCGGCCTGCACCTCGGCGCCGATGAGGGCGGCATCCGCGTGCTTGCATCGCAGTTGCACCGTGGGGACGCCGGCCCCGGCCATGCGTGCTACCCAGGCGGCGTCCGGCACCACGGCGTACAGCCCCAGGGCCTTGGGGCAGGGCGCGAAGGCGTGGGGTTGCGGGCGCGGCTGCAGGCCGAAGTCCTGCGGTGCGTTGGGCCAGCGCGCGGCGTCGAAATGGCCGAGCCGGTCGGTCTGCGCCTGCCAGGCACTGGCCAGGACGAGCGCGTCGGGGGCGATGAAGCCCAGCGCGCTGCAGGCGGCCAGGGCTGCGCGGTGGACGGGGGGGCCCATCGAATGCCCGGCGGGCACGGGCTGGGCCGGGAAGCCGGCCAGGCGAGCGCGGTGCTGCGAGACGATGGCCTGCTGCATGGCGGCTTCGTTCATGCGCCGGCCCCGCTGCCTTGGTGCCAGAAAGGGGTTCCAAGCACCGGCGTGCTGGCTTGCGCCGATTTTTGCGGCTGCATGGCGCCGGCCAGGAAGGCCGCGCGCCCGGCTTGCACCGCATCGGCGAAGGCGCCGGCCATCTGCGCGGGGTCGGTGGCCAGCGCCACCGCGGTATTGAGCAGCACCCCGTCGAAGCCCCACTCCATCACCTGGCAGGCGTGCGACGGCAGCCCCAGGCCGGCGTCCACCAGCATGGGCACGGCCAGGCGCTCGCGCAGCAGCCGCAGACCGTGCGGGTTGACCGGGCCGTGGCCCGTGCCTATGGGCGCGGCCCAGGGCATGACGGCCTGGCAGCCGGCGTCCACCAGGCGCTGGCAGACGACCAGGTCCTCGGTGCAGTAGGGCAGCACCTTGAAGCCGTCCTCGACCAACGCGTGGGCGGCGTCGACGAGCTGCAGGGTGTCGGGCTGCAGGGTGTAGTCGTCGCCTATCACTTCCAGCTTGATCCAGGGCGTGGCGAAGACTTCGCGCGCCATCTGGGCGGTGGTGATCGCTTCCTGCGCGCTGCGGCAACCGGCGGTATTGGGCAGCACCCTGCAGCCCATCTGCTGCAGCAGTTGCCAGAAACCACGGCCTGAATCCGGCTTGGCGCCCTGGCGGCGCAGCGACGCGGTGAGCATGGCCGGGCGCGCACGCGCCACGGCCGCCTGCAGGATGGCGGGCGAGGGGTAGCGCGAGGTGCCCAGCAGCAGGCGGCTGGAGAAATGCTCGCCGTAGAGCACGAGCGCGTCGTCGGGGGAGGCGGGGTGGGACATGGCTCAACCGCCCGTCACGGGCGCAATGATTTCGATCTGGTCGCCGGCGCGCAGAGGCTGGCTGGCCCAGGCCGACTGGGGAATGAACTGGAGGTTGACCGCGACCGCAAAGGGCGGCGTGGGCGCGAGGTGGGCGATGGCGTCACTCACACGGGCGCCTTCGGGCAGTTCGGCGCTCTGGCCGTTCAAGGTGACTTTCATGGCGATGTCTCCGGCCCCATTTGCAGGCGCAGGCCGAATTGCGCAGCCAGGCTGGAGCGCCCTTCGCGGATGAACTGCAGCGCCACGTCCAGCAGGGCGGGCGCGATCAGGTAGCCGTGGCGGTACAGGCCGTTGATCTGCAGCGTGCGCGCGGCCGGCATGCGCAGCGCCGGGTTGTTGTCGGGCAACGCCGGGCGGCACTGCGTGGCGACTTCGAGGATGCGCGCCTGGGCAAAGCCGCTGTGCAGCGCGTAGGCGGCGCTCAGCAGCTCCAGCACGGACTGCACGCTGGCGGGGGAGAGGTCGTCGGACTCGATTTCGGTCGCGCCGATGACGAACACGTGCTCCTGCCTGGGCACGACGTAGACCGCGTAGCGCGGGTGCACCAGGCGCGTGGGCCGCGCCAGCGTGACCTCGGGCGCGTGCACGCGCACGACTTCGCCGCGCACGCCGCGCAGTGCGGGCCAGTCGGCGCGTGCGCCCAGACCGCGGCAGTCGAGCAGCAGGTCGGGCTGGCCGGGGCTGCCCGGCGCAAAGTCCGCCAGCGCCTTGCGGCTGTGCCAGTGTGTCGCCACGCCCAGTTCCTGCATGCGGGTGGCCAGCGCGGCCAGCAGCTGGCGGTTGTCCAGCTGGCCTTCGCCCGGCAGGTACAGGCCGGCGTGAAAGCGCCCGGCCAGCGCCGGCTCGTGCCGCGCGATGCCGGCTGCATCCAGCATCTGCGCGGCGGGCAGATCGGGCAGCAGCGCCTGGGTGCGCGCCAGCTTGTCCCGCAGGCGGGCGGCCTCGGCGCCGTCCTGCCAGTGCCAGACGATGAGCGTGCCGTTTTGCTGCAAGAACACCGGCCGGCCCAAATCGCCGAGCAGCTCGGGCCAGCGGCGCATGCCGTACCGCCCCATGCGCACGACGGCGGGCTCGCTCACCGCGGCCTCGGCCAGCGGGGCCAGCATGGCGGCAGCCACGCGCGCGGCCGATGCTTCGCCTTCGGGGCCGCCGGCGTCGTGCACTTGCACGCTCCAGCCCTCGCGCGCCAGAGCGACGGCCAGCAGGCGGCCCATCAGGCCGGCGCCCAGAATGGCGATGCGGCCGTGGCCAGGGGAGAGGGCGGGCAAGTACATCGTGTCCATGGATGGTCAAATCCGGGGACAAGACGGCGCGCTGCGAAGCCCCCCCGGGCAGGCAGGGCCTGGATCGGGTGATGGAGCGCCCTGCGCTTCAGGGAATTCATCGGCCCCGGCGCCTGGGCCGACCGGGACACCCTCGTTTCGTCGAAAAGCGGGCTTTGGAGCAAGGGCTCTGCCGCGCCGCGTCCCGGGGCCGCCTGCGGGCTTGCCCGATAATTTGCCGCCATGACGCAAGCCGCACCCACCCCCGCCGCGCCGCGCTACGTGCGCGTGCTCTCCATCGCCGGCTCGGACAGCGGCGGCGGCGCCGGCATCCAGGCCGACCTCAAGACCTTCAGCGCGCTGGGCTGCTACGGCATGACGGCGATCACCGCGATCACCGCGCAGAACACCCAGGGCGTGCGCGCCATCCATGCGGTGCCGGCGCAGATGGTGCGCGAGCAGATCGACGCGGTGGTGCAGGACATCGGCGTGGACGCGGTCAAGATCGGCATGCTGGCCACGCCCGAGGTGGTGCGCGTGGTGGCCGACGCCATCCGCCGCCACGGCCTGCGCCGCGTGGTGCTGGACCCGGTGATGGTGGCCACCAGCGGCGACCGCCTGATAGCGCGCGAGACGGTGGATGCGCTGGTGGCCGAGCTGTTCGCGCTGGCCGAGGTGATCACGCCCAACCTGGACGAGGCCGCGCTGCTGCTGGGCCACGGCATCGACGGCGTGCCGGCGCTCTCCAGTGCGGCGCAGGCGCTGCGCGCGCTGGGCGCGCCGGCGGTGCTGCTCAAGGGCGGGCATCTGCCCGGCGACTGGGTGGTGGACGTGCTGGCGACGGCCGATGGCCGCCAAGAGCGGCTGGAGTCGGCGCGCATCGCCACGCACAACGGCCACGGCACGGGCTGCACGCTGTCGTCGGCGATTGCCGCCTTCCTCGCCCAGGGCCAGCCGCTGGCGCAGGCGGTGCGCCACGCGCGCGGCTACATCCTGGGCGCGATCACCGCGGGGGCCCGGGTGCGCACCGGCCAGGGGCACGGGCCGCTGAACCACGCTTATGCGCCGCGGCTTCAGCATATCGTGCAGACTAGCTGATTGATAGCTGCTGGCGCAGGCCAGCAAAGGGTTTGCGATAGTTTTCATTTGTAAAACCTTGGCTGGAAAGCGCTGGCAGCTCTCATTTTGTTGGGCGCCGGGTCAGCAGCGCGAGCACGAAGCACAGCGCCAGCGTGGGCAGCGCCGAGCTGCCCAGCGCCGGCAGGAAGCGCGGCGCCGCGTGGTAGAAGGCGATGCCCACGAGCCAGATCAGCGTTGCGCCCCAGTGCACGGCGCGCGCCCGCGACAGCAGTGCGGCCGCCGGCACGCCAAAGGCCAGGCGGCCCAGGATCACCCCGAACAGCGGCACGAAGACCGAGCTGAGCAGCAGCAAGAAGGGCTCCAGGCTGTGCATCGGCAGCACCAGCGCAAAGCCGGTGCAGGCCAGCGCCATCACCACGCCCCAGCGGCGGATGCTCCAGCGCGGCTGCAGGCTGTGCAGCGACACCGAGCCGGAATAGGCGTCGCCGTAGGCGTTGTCGATCTCGTCGATCAGGATCAGCGACAGCGCGATCAGGCCGCCCTGGGCCAGCAGCAGCGCGGTCACCAGGTTTTCGCTGGGCAGCACCAGCGCCACCAGCACGCCCAGGCCATAGCACCAGATGTTGGCGATCGCGTAGCCCAGCCAGGTGCCGTGCAGCGTGCTGCGCCCGCTCCTGCCGTGGCGCGCGTAGTCGGCCACCAGCGGCAGCCAGGACACCGGCATGGCGATCACCAGGTCGATGGCTGACAGCGCGCCCATGCTCCCGTCGCCGCTGCGCTCCCACAGCGCGCTCAAGCCCTGCGCCTGCGCCATGCCGGAAAACTGCCAGCTCAGCCACAACAGCGACAGCACCACCAGCGGCAGCGCGATGCGCGCGATCAGCTTGCGCACCAGCGCCACCATCGAGCCGCTGATGAGCGCCAGCACCACCGCGCCCCAGGCGAGCGTGGCCAGCAGCGGCCCCTGGCTGCTGGTGAGCATGCCCGCCTGCCGGCCGATGGCGACGGTGGCGTCGCGCATCACCACCAGCTCGAACGCACCCCAGCCCAGCAGCTGCACGATGTTGAGCACGATGGGCAGGCTGGCAAAGCGCCGGCCATAGACCACGTGCATCAGCCCGGCGCTGGCCAGGCCGCTGTCGCAGCCGAGCTTGCCGACCCAGCCCAGCAGCCCCGCGCCGATGAGGGAGCCGACGACGATGGCCGCCAGCGCCTCGCGCGTGCTCAGCGCCGGTATCAGGTAGGCGCCCACCTGCATTACCAGCAGGCCCACGCCCAGGCTGAACCACAGCGAGGCGTGGTCGCGCCAGCCAAAGGCGCGTGCGCCGCTGGCCAGCGGTGTCAGGGCTTCATTGTTTGCCGCGCGGGCGGGTGATGGTGTGCTCACTGGCATGCTCCTTGTGCGTGCGCGCGGGCAGCCGCACAAGAAAGCAGTGGCGAAGAATTCGCAGCCGTGTCGTGAGCGTGCTTCCCTGCGCGAGGATGATCTCAATCAGGTTCAAAGGGACTGTCTCAGCCGATCGCTCGGCACCCCCAGCAGCGGCCGATTGTAGGCCAGTGGCGCAGCGCGCCGTCAGCGCTCCAGGTATTTGAGCTTTTCGCGCACGCCGTTCCATTCGTCGGCGTCCGGCATGGGTTCGTGGCGCCGCGCCAGGGTCTTCCAGCCCGGCGCGTTGGTCAGCTCGGCGTTGAGCGCGATGAAGTGCTGCTCATCGGCCGGCACATCCTCTTCCGCAAAGATGGCATTGGCCGGGCACTCGGGCACGCAGACGGCGCAGTCTATGCACTCGTCCGGGTTGATCACGAGCATGTTGGGCCCTTCGACGAAGCAGTCGACCGGGCAAACGTCCACACAGTCGGTGTATTTGCACTTGATGCAGTTGTCGGAGACGACGTGGGTCATGGCACTACCAGCAAGGGGGAACGAATCAACGCTCTGATTTTAGGTGGCGCTGGCAGGGGCCGGCCGCGGGCCGTCCCTATCAGCGCAATGGAAAAAGAGTGAAGCGGCTTCTCAATGCAGCTGCGCGGCGCGCTTCCAGGCCTGGGCCGCGGCGCTCGCGTCGCCGCGTCGCTCGGCCAGCTCGGCCAGCTGGCACCAGGCGCGCGCGCGCAGGCCGGCGGCGCTGGCGTTCTGGCCGGCGTCGCTGTAGAGCTGCTCGGCCTTGCCCCACAGCTGCATGTGCCGGCAGGCGCTGGCCGCCAGGTATTGCAGCGCGGCGTCGCGTGGTTGGGCGCGCTGGCGCGCCTCGATCAGGCCGAGCCAGTGGCCGTCCATGCCGTCCAGCCCGGCTTCCAGAGCCAGCGCCAGCTTGTGGCGCTGGTGTTCCTGCAGCGTGTCGTACTGCTCCCAGGCGGGCAGCAGCCACTGGCGGGCCTGGGCTGCGCTGCCACCGAGCTGCAGATGGCGCCGGGCGGCGTGGATGGCCACTTCGGGCATGGTGCGCTCCTGCGGCTCCAGCGCCTGCCAGGCGCCGTGCAGCTGGCTGTCGTCGCGGGCCTCGTCCAGCAGCGCCGTGGCCAGCGTACGCACCAGCGTGGCCGCGACCTCGGGCGAGAAGGCGCGGTGCTTGGCCAGCAGGCGGGCGGTTTCCAGCGCGTCGCGCGTGCGCCCGGCCAGGCGGGCGGCCTTCAGCCGCGTGCGCAGCGCCAGCGTGCGCCGCGCCGCGCCCTGGGGCAGGGCGGCCAGGCGCTCCAGCGCGCCTTCGGCGTCGCGCTCGTCCAGCAGCCAGCGCGCCGAGCGCAGCTGCACGCCCTCGCGCAGCTCCTGCCCGGCGCTGTCGGGGTGTTCACCCAGCGCCTCCAGCGCCAGCGCCAGGTGCTCGGAGCGGCCGCTGCGGTCCTGCAGCGCGTGCGAGCTTTCGGCCGCCACCACGTGCGCCAGCGTGCGCAGCTGGCCGCCGTGCGGGGGCGGGTTGTCCGCCGCGGCCAGCGCCTCCTGCTGGACCAGTGCCGCCTGCGCGGCCTTGCGCGCACGCACGAAGCGCCCGGCCAGCAGCTGCGCGATGGCGTCGAGCATCGCGCCGTGCATCGCGCGCTCTTTCTGCTGCTGGCGCCAGCGCCGCGCCTGGCGCGGCAGCTCGCGCAGCGCCGACAGGCCGTGCAGCGCGCCGTAGATCAGCAAGATGCCGGCAAACAGCAGCACCAGCACCAGGTTCAGTGACAGGTCGATGCGCCAGGGCGGCCAGAACACGGTGACCGTGCCCTGGTTGTTGCCCGCAAACACCGCGACCGCGACGGCCGCGCCAAACAGTGCCAGGAACCACAGTGCCGCGCGCATGTCCGCTCCCGCTCAGCGACCGGCCGCCGCGGTGGCGAGCGCGGAATAGGTGTCGGTGGGTTGGGGGATTTCGGTGTCGTGCAGGTTGGCCTGCAGTTGCTGCAGCGCGGCAAGAAAGCCCTGGGAGCGCCGCCCGCTCGCGTCGAAGTAGCGCACGAAGCCGCGCTGCGCCGCGGCCAGCTCGGTGCGTGCGTTGTCCAGGCGCCGCGCGAGGATGCTCAGGCGCGCATTGGCCAGTTGCAGCTTCAGGTTCTGGCGCAGGAACCAGGCCTGCTCGGGCGCCAGCAGCACCGCGTCGGGCCGGTCCACGCGGCTGATGCGCACCAGGCTCAGCGCCTGGTCGCGCACGCCGCTCCACAGGGTCTGCAGCGCCGCCTGCCAGGCCGGCCGGGCGCTGGCGGCATCGGCGCCCGCGCGGGTGACGGAGGCCCCCGCGGGGCGCATGTCGCTGGCCAGGGCCACGTCGTTGCTCAGCGCAAGCTCGTCGACCTGGCGCACCAGGTTGTCCAGGCGCCCGAGCAGCCCGGCGGTGTCGGTGACCCTGGCGCGCTCCAGGTTTTCGGTGTCCTGCTCCAGCGCGCGCAGCACCGGCGCCAGGCGCGGCTGGGCGGCGCGCTCCACGCGCTGGTGGGCGTTTTTCATCGCGCCGACCAGCGGCTGCAGGCTGCCGGTGAGCTCGGCCTGCTGCTGCGCCAGCGCGATGCTGGCCTGCACGTCGGCGATCAGGTTTTCGTCGCGCGTGCGCGACAGGCTTTGCGTGAGCTCCTCGAGCTGGCTGCGCTGCAGCGCCACCTCGGCCACGCGCGACTCCATCACACTCATGCGGGCGCTGGCGTCGCGCGCCTGGTCCTGCGCCTCGCGCGCCAGGGTGCGCGCCTCGGTGGCCTGTGCGCCGGCGTCGGCGCTCTGGCGCGCCAGCTGCTCCTGAATGTTGGACAGGCGCTGCCAGAGCATGCCCGACATGACCAGTGCCGCCAGCGCCACGAGAGCCAGCACGCTGGTGAGCAGCGCGCCGGCGCGGGACGGCGCGGCGGCGGCCGGAGGCTGCGGCGCCACGGGCACCGCATCACCGGCGGGAAGGGAAGGGTGCTCAGTGCTCATGCCAGGATTTTATCGATGCCGCCACGTCGGCCAGCGCCGGGCGGCAGTCGCGCACCTGGGCGAAGCCCGCCCGGCGCGCGGCCTCGGCGATGCGCGGATGGGTGGCCAGGGCGCGCGCGCCGCTCCAGTCCTGCCCTGGCGCCAGCGCCGGCAGGTGGGCCAGCGCCTCGCTGCTGCTGAACAGCCACAGCGAGCCGTCGCCCGCGGCGGCGCGGGCCAGGGCCTGCGCGCTCTCGTCCAGCGGCGGGGCACAGCGCTCGTAACTGGCGATCAGGTCCACCCGCGCACCCGCCGCGGCCAGCCGGCGCGCCAGCCAGTCGCGCCCCTGGCCCTGGGCGCACTGCGGGTCGCCGGTGCCGCGCACGACGAGCACGCGCGTGCCCGGACCGATCTGCGGCGCCACCTGCTGCCACAGCGCCTCGGAGTCGAACTGCGCGGCATGGTCGTGCGGCCCGTCGATCAGCGCCGCCGGCACGCCGCAGGACTGCAGCGCGCGCACCGTGCCCGGGCCGGGCGCCCAGCATCGCGTTTTGATAGCTGCTGGCGCTGGTCCAGCAAGCGTTTGAGCCGTATTTTGTTCAAAAAAATGGCGTACCGCATTGCCGCTGACGAACATCAGCGCCTGGTAGTCGCCAGAGCGCTGGCGCGCCTGCTGCAGTCCCTGGCGCAGCGCCGGCACGCTCAAGGCGCGGATCGCCAGCAGCGGCAGGGCGAGGGCGGCGATGCCCTGCTGCTGCAGGGCGGCCACCCAGCGTTCGGCGTCCGGCGCCGCGCGCGTGACGATGGTGCGCCGCAGCCAGCGCTCAGGCATCGCGTTCGGCCACGGCGCCGCGCGCCTGCAACTGGGCGGCGACGGCCAGGCCCAGCGCATCGGCTTGCGCCAAAGTGGTGGCGCTGGCACTGCCGCCTGCGCGCACCAGTGGCTGACCGCCCTGCACGGCGCCCCAGGCGGCCTGCAGTTGCAGCACCGCGCCCTGCCACTGCGCGTGCGCCGCCAGCGGCATGGAGCAGCTGCCGCCCATGGCACGGCTGACCGCGCGCTCGGCCGTCACCGCAAGCCAGGTGCGCTCGTCGGCCAGCGGCGCCAGCGCGGCCAGCACGTCGCTGCGCTCGCTGCGCACCTCGATGGCCAGTGCGCCCTGGCCGGCGGCGGGCAGCATCTCGGCCGGCTCGAAGGTGGCGCGGATGCGCCCGGCCAGGCCCAGGCGCTTGAGCCCCGCGGCCGCCAGCACGATGGCCGCGTACTGCCCCTCGTCGAGCTTGCGCAGTCGGGTGTTGACGTTGCCGCGCAGCGGCTCGATGCGCAGGTCCGGGCGCAGCGCGTGCAGCAGCACCTGGCGGCGCAGGCTGGAGGTGCCGACCACCGCGCCCGGCGGCAGCTCCTGCAGGCTGGCGTGCCGCGGTGAGACGAAGGCGTCGCGCGGGTCTTCGCGCGCCATCACGCAGGCCAGCGCAAAGCCGGGCGGCAGCTGCATGGGCACGTCCTTGAGCGAATGCACCGCCAGGTCGGCGCGGCCTTCTTCCAGCGCCACTTCCAGCTCCTTGATGAACAGGCCCTTGCCGCCGACTTTGGAGAGCGCGCGGTCCAGGATCTGGTCGCCGCGCGTGGTCATGCCCAGCAGCCGCACCACATGGCCGCGCGCCTGCAGCAGGGCCTGCACATGCCGGGCCTGCCACAGCGCCAGCTGGCTTTCGCGCGTGGCGATGGTCAGGGACAGGGGGTTTGCGTTGCTTGCCGTCATGGCGCGATTGTGTCGCAGTGCGTGCTTGCCGGCGCCATGTCGCCCAGGCGACCGAAGGCGTTTACACTTCACGCATGCTGCAATGCAACATATGCATGACCCTCGTCAAGGCCCACCCATGACAGAACCCGCTCAGCCCCGCCGCAGCGCGCCCGCGCACCGCAAGGATAAGGACGCCCCGCTGATCGCCGACATCCGCCTGCTCGGGCGCATCCTGGGCGACGTGATCCGCGAGCAGGAGGGCGAGGGCGTGTTCGGGCTGGTGGAGCAGGTCCGCCAGCTCTCGGTGGCCTTTCGCCGCGACGACGACCAGGGGGCGGACCGCGCGCTCAAGCGCCTGCTCAAGTCGCTCAGCGGGGAGGAAACGGTCAAGGTGATCCGCGCCTTCACCTATTTCAGCCACCTGGCCAACCTGGCCGAAGACCGCCACCACATCCGCCGCCGCCAGATCCACGAGCGCGCCGGCAGCAGCCAGGAAGGCGGCATCGACGTGGCGCTGGCGCGCCTGCGCTGGGCCGGCATCGCACCGCAGGCGGTGGTGCAGACCCTGGCGCAAAGCTATGTGGTGCCGGTGCTCACCGCCCACCCCACCGAGGTACAGCGCAAAAGCATCCTGGACGCCGAGCGCGAGATTGCCCAGCTGCTGGCCGCGCGCGACGACATCGGCGCACGCGCCCAGCTCTACAACAGCGCGCGCGATATCCTCACCCCGCGCGAGATCGCCGCCAACGAGGCCGGCCTGCGCGCCCGCGTGGCGCAGCTGTGGCAGACACGGCTGCTGCGCGTCTCGCGCCTGACCGTGGCCGACGAGATCGAGAACGCGCTGTCCTATTACGAATCCACCTTCATCGGCGAAATCCCCAGGATCTATGCCGACCTGGAGCAGCAGCTGGGCGACAGCGGCCCGGTGGCGAGCTTTCTGCGCATGGGCCAGTGGATAGGGGGCGACCGCGACGGCAATCCCAACGTGGGTGCCGACACGCTCAGGCTGGCGCTGCGCCGCCAGGCCGAGGTGGCGCTGCGCCACTACCTCGGCGAGGTGCATGCGCTGGGGCGCGAGCTGTCGCTGTCGGCCCGGCTGGTGCAGGTGTCGCCCGCACTGCTGGCGCTGGCCGAGGCCTCGGGCGACGTGAGCGCGCACCGCAGCGACGAGCCCTACCGGCGCGCGCTCAGCGGCATCTATGCGCGCCTGGCCGCGACGTGCGCGGTGCTCACCGGCGCGGCGCCGGCCCATGTGCCGGTGGCCGTGTTGCCCGCCTACGACAGCGCCGACGCTTTTTTGGCCGACCTGCGCGTGATCGAGGATTCGCTGCTGTCGCACAAGGGCGCGGCCCAGGCGGCGGAGCGCCTGCATGCGCTGGCGCGTGCGGTGCAGGTCTTCGGCTTCCACCTGGCGACGGTGGACTTGCGCCAGAGCTCGGACCAGCACGAGCGCGTGCTCGCCGAGCTGCTGGCCGTGGCGCGGCTCGAGGCCGACTACGCCGCCCTGGACGAGGGCGAGCGCCAGCGCCTGCTGCTGCGCCTGCTGTGCGACGCGCGGCCGCTGCGCGTGCTGGGGGCCGCATACAGCGCGCACACCTGCGCGGAGCTGAGCATCTTCGAGACCGCCCGCGCCCTGCGCGAGCGCTGCGGGCGCGACGCCATCCGCCACTACATCATCAGCCACACCGAGACGGTGAGCGACCTGCTGGAAGTGCTGCTGCTGCAAAAGGAAACCGGCCTGCTGCACGGCACGCTGGATGGCGACTGCCACGCCGACCTCATCGTCTCGCCGCTGTTCGAGACCATAGAAGACCTGCGCAACGCCGCGCCCATCATGCGCGCCTACTACGCGCTGCCCGGCATTGCGCCCATGGTGCGCGCCAGCGGCGCCGAGCAGGACATCATGCTGGGCTACAGCGACAGCAACAAGGACGGCGGCATCTTCACCAGCAACTGGGAGCTGTACCGCGCCGAGATCGCGCTGGTGGCGCTGTTCGACGAACTCAACGCCGCGCTGCCGGGACAGGGCATCCGCATGCGCATGTTCCACGGGCGCGGCGGCACCGTGGGGCGCGGCGGCGGCCCCAGCTACCAGGCCATCCTGGCGCAGCCGCCGGGCACGGTGCGCGGGCAGATCCGCCTGACCGAGCAGGGCGAGGTCATCGCCAGCAAGTACGCCAACCCCGAGATCGGCCGGCGCAACCTGGAAACCCTGGTGGCCGCCACCCTGGAGGCCACGCTGCTGCAGCCCACCAAGCCCGCCACCAAGGCCTTCCTGCAGGCCGCGGCAGAGCTGTCCGAAGCCAGCATGGCCGCCTACCGCGCCCTGGTCTACGAGACGCCGGGCTTTGCCGACTACTTCTTCAGCGCCACGCCGATCCGCGAGATTGCCGAACTCAACATCGGCTCGCGCCCGGCCTCGCGCAAGGCCGGCCAGCGCATCGAGGATTTGCGTGCCATCCCCTGGGGCTTCAGCTGGGGCCAGTGCCGACTGACGCTGCCCGGCTGGTACGGCTTCGGCAGCGCGGTGCAGGCCTTCGTCGGCGCGCCGGGCAAGGACGAAAAGGCGCGCTGGGCGCTTTTGCGCAAGATGGTGCGCCAGTGGCCCTTCTTCAGCGCGCTGCTGTCCAACATGGACATGGTGCTGGCCAAGAGCGACCTGCAGCTGGCCAAGCGCTACAGCGAACTGGTCACCGACGCGCGCCTGCGCAAGCGCGTGTTCGCCGCCATCGAGCAGGAATGGCAGCGCACCATGGACGCGCTCAGCCGCATCACCGGCGAGCGCGAGCGCCTGGCGCACAACAGCGCGCTGGCGCGCTCCATCCGCCACCGCTTTCCCTATATCGATCCGCTGCACCACCTGCAGGTGGAGCTGATCCGCCGCTGGCGCGCCGAACCCGGCAACGAGCGCGTGCGCACCGGCATCCAGCTGTGCATCAACGGCATTGCCGCCGGCCTGCGCAATACCGGCTGACGCGGCCCCTGGGCGGCGCAGTCGCGCGGACAGGCGGTGAAACGGCCGCGTTTTGCGCCGATCGCCGCGCTGCTTGCCGCCTACCATCTGCGCATGCGCCCCTTTGCCCACCGCTTGCGTCTTGCCGCCCTGCTGCTGGCCCTGGCCGCCGTGGCGGGCTGCTCCACCCTGGACGTGCCGCGCGCCGACAACTACCCGGCCAGCGGGCAGAAGAAAGCGCGCGCGCTGCACCACTGGGACGTGCTGGCCCGGGACGTGGCGCGCCGCGTGGCCGAAGAAATTGCGTCCTGGCCGCCGGGCGAGCATCCGATCGAGGTCGGCGCCGCCGGCGCGTCCAGCTTCAACCAGGGCTTCGTCAAGCTGCTGCGCGTGCATCTGCTGGAGCAGGGCGTGGCCTTGTCGGATGGGCCCGCGGCGGTGCGGCTCGAGGTGCAGACCCAGGTGGTGCAGCACGGCTCGAGCGACCAGCTCAATTCCCCCGTGCCGCTGCCCCTGACGGTGCTGGGCGCGGGCGTGGGCGTGCTCTACGACTGGCAGACGCACTACGCCGACCGCCATCTGCTGCCCGGCGTGGCCACCGGCGCAGGCCTGGGCCTGGGGCTGGCGCTGGACCTTGCGCGCTACCACACCCAGGGCGCGGCCGCCGGCGGGCCGACGCGCACCGAGGTGCTGGTGAGCACCTGGCTCAAGAGCGGCGGGCAATTGCTGGCCGGCTCGGCCGACATGTACTACATCGAACGCGCCGACGCGCCGCTGTACCTGGACGAAGCACCGCCACCGCCGCCCGCGCCCCCGGCCAAGGTCTGGAAGGTGGTGACCCCATGAGGCGGCGCATTGCCCTGGCCGGCATCGCCGCGTACGCGCTGAGCGCGGCGGGCTGCGCCGCCTACTACTACGGCGACCCGGTGGTGGGCTTGCGCCGCGCCGGCGCGCACGGTGCGGGCGCCACCACGCTGCTGCAAGCCAACCAGGCGGCGGTGGATGCGCTGCTCAAGACCGCACCGCTGCAGCCGGGCGAGCCGGTGCTGGTGGCCAGCCTGGTCAGCGTGGACCGGCTGGGCGAATCCTCGCGCCTGGGCCGCGCCTGCTCCGAGCAGATTGCCGGGCGCCTGGTGCAGCGCGGCGTGCCGGTGGTGGAGGTGCGCCTGCGCGAGCAGCTGGCGCTGCAGCCCACGCAGGGCGAGCTGCTGCTGTCGCGCGAGCTGCAGGCCGTCAGCCAGGCCCATGCGGCGCGCGCGGTGCTGGTGGGCACCTACGCCGCTTCGGCGCAGCAGCTCTACATCAGCCTCAAGCTGGTGCGCCCCGAGGGCAATGTGGTGGTGGCGGCGCAGGACTATGCGCTGCCGATGGGCGCCGACATCCAGTCTCTGCTCGCCAGCCGCTAGGGCGGGATGGGCCGGCCGCTGCCGAGAATGCTCCGGAAAAAAGAGCTTACAGCGCAATACAGGCAAGCGCTCTAGCCACTTTTCATTGGAAGTCCAAGACGCGTTCAGCATTGCCTCAGTGCAGCTTGAGCGCTTTCTTGCTCTTGCTCTTGCCCGCGCGCGCCGGCGGGTTGCACAGGCCGCAGGTGTAGTGGCGGTTTTCGTACAGCTCGCTGACGAACTGGCCCTTGCACTGGCTGCACTGCGTGCGCGTGAGCATGCCGGCGTCGACGAATTTCACCAGCCGCCAGGCGCGGGTAAAGGACAGCAGCGGCTCGATCTCGGCGGCCTGCACCTGTTCGTTGTACAGGCGGTACGCCTTGGTGAGCAGCTCCACCGCGTCCAGGTCCACGCCCTTGGAGAGGTATTGGTAGATGTTCAGGAACAGCGAGCTGTGGATGTTCTCCTGCCAGGTGAGGAACCAGTCGGTGGAGAACGGCAACTGCCCCTTGGAGGGCGAGCGCCCGGCCACTTCCTTGTACAGGCGGATCAGGCGCTCGTAGGACAGCGTGGTTTCCGATTCCAGCACCTGCATGCGAGCACCCATTTCGATGAGCATGGCGGCGCGCTCGATCTGGCGTGATTCGTTCAATACGCTTTTGGTGGCGGTGGCCATGGCGGGGCTCCTCTCAGATCACTTCGGCAATGCGGCTGGCCATCAGGATGTTGGCGTGCAGCGTGTTGGTGGTTTCGTTGCCCACCTTGGTAGGCGTGTTGTGGTTGGTCAGCAGGCTCCACACCAGCTCATCGTCCACACGGAAGCTGCACAGCAGCGTGTTGCGCGAAGCCAGCTTGAGCACCTGGGCGGTGGACAGCGTCACCAGGATGTCGGCGGCCTCTTCGCTCAGGCCCAGACGGAACACCGCTTCGGCCTTGTCCTGGCGAATCAGGTTTTGCGCCAGCATCAGGTAGGTGAGGTTGGCTTCGCGGATTTCGGAGAGCAACTGTTCGTTGGTCATGGTGCATTCCTTTCAGGGCGGGATCTGCTTGATCCGTTGAAATGCATTGTGAAAGTGGCGCAAAAGAAAAATAAGTCGGCATCCGGAGCGACAGCGCGTCGGGTGCAGGGCGCGGGCGCTGTAGGAAGTTGCCTGACATGGGCGTGCGTGCAAGCGCGATGAGCGCGGTATAGGCGGCCCTTTTCTCCCTGTTGCACCGGGTCAGCCTGCGCACGGCTGGGTCTATGCCGGCGCGCCCCGGTGCGCCATTCAAACGCGTGTAAATTCGCGCCCTGATGACCACGCTCGACCAGACGACCCCCGCCGTGCCCGCTGCCGCGCACGCTTCCCCCCTTGCGCGCATCCGCGCCGACGTGCGCGCCATGCACGCCTATGCGGTGCAGCCGGCGCAGGGCCTGCTCAAGCTCGACGCGATGGAAAACCCCCATCGCCTGCCCGAGGATTTGCAGGCGCGGCTGGGCCAGCGCCTGGGCCAGGTGGCGGTCAACCGCTACCCGGGCGCGCAGCTTGCGCAGTTGCGCGAAGCGCTGCTGCGCCATGCGGGCCCGCCGGCGGGCTGGTCGCTGATGCTGGGCAACGGCTCGGACGAGCTCATCAGCCTGCTGGTGCTGGCCTGCGGCCTTCCCGGCGCCTCGGTGCTGGCGCCCGAGCCGGGTTTCGTGATGTACGCCATGAGCGCGCGGCTGCAGGGCCTGGGCTACCACGGCGTGCCGCTGCGTGCGGACTTTTCGCTCGACGAAGCGGCGCTGCTGCGGGCGATAGAGCGCGAGCGTCCGGCGCTGCTCTTCCTGGCCTATCCGAACAACCCGACCGGCACGCTGTGGGACACGGCGGCCATTGCCCGCGCCATCGCCGCGCAGGGCGCGCACGGCGGCCTGGTGGTGATGGACGAGGCCTACCAGCCCTTTGCCGCGTGCAGCTGGATCGAGCGGGTGCGCGAGCGCCCCGAGGCGCACCGGCATGTGCTGGTGCTGCGCACGCTCAGCAAGTTCGGCCTGGCGGGCATACGCCTGGGCTATCTGATGGGCGACGCGGCGCTGATCGCCGAGATCGACAAGGTACGCCCGCCCTACAACGTGAGCGTGCTCAACGCCGAATGCGCGCTGTTCGCTCTGGAACACGAAGCGGTGTTCGCCGCCCAGGCGCAGGACATCCGTGCCCAGCGTGCGCGCCTGATCGAGGCGCTGGCGCAAATGCCCGGCGTGCAGGCCTACCCCAGCGAGGCCAACATGATCCTGGTGCGCGTGCCCGACGCCGCGCGCGCCTTCGAGGGCATGCGCAGCAAAGGGGTGCTGGTGAAGAACGTTTCTACAATGCACCCGCTGCTTGCCAACTGCCTGCGCCTGACGGTGGGCACAGCCGAAGAAAATACCGCCATGCTGCAATCGCTCAGTGCATCGATATGACGTCCTCCGCCCTTGTCACCGCCGCCCCCACCGACCGCATCGCGGAGGTGAGCCGCAGCACCGCTGAAACCCGCATCCGCGTGCGCGTCAACCTGGACGGCAGCGGCCAGTCGCAGTTGAACACCGGCATCGGCTTCTTCGACCACATGCTCGAACAGATCGCGCGCCACGGCATGATCGATCTGGAGGTGCGCTGCGACGGCGACCTGCACATCGACGGCCACCACAGCGTGGAGGACGTCGGCATCTCGCTGGGCCAGGCGCTGGCGCGCGCGCTGGGCGACAAGAAGGGACTGCGCCGCTACGGCCATGCCTACGTGCCGCTGGACGAAGCGCTGTCGCGCGTGGTGGTGGACCTGTCGGGCCGCCCCGGCCTGCATCTGCACATCCCGTTCACCGCGGCGATGATCGGCGGCTTTGACACGCAGCTGGTGCATGAGTTCTTCCAGGGCTTCGTGAACCATGCGGGCGTCACGGTGCACATCGACAACCTCAAGGGCGTCAATGCCCACCACCAGTGCGAGAGCGTGTTCAAGGCCTTTGCCCGCGCGCTGCGCGCCGCACTCGAGCCCGACCCGCGCAGCGCGGGGGTGATTCCGTCCACCAAGGGCGCGCTCTGATTTTCAAGTAAAAACAGCCTAAAACGCTTGCCTGGCAAGCGCTGACAGCTATGCAATCAAGAGCAAAAACCGTTGCCGTGATCGACTATGGCATGGGCAATCTGCGCTCGGTCGCCCAGGCCGTGCGGGCCGCGGCGCAAGACGAAGGCTGGACGGTGGTGGTCACCAGCGAGCCCGAGGCGGTGCGCGCCGCCGGGCGCGTGGTGCTGCCCGGCCAGGGCGCCATGCCCGACTGCATGCGCGCGCTGGCCGCCGGCGGCCTGCACGATGCGGTGCGCGAGGCCGCGGCCAGCAAGCCGCTGATGGGCGTGTGCATAGGCATGCAGATGCTGCTCACGCACAGCGCCGAGGGCGACGTGGCCGGGCTGGACCTGATCCCCGGCCAGGTGCTGCGCCTGGAAGTGGCCGGGCAGCGCCAGGGCGACGGCAGCCGCTGCAAGGTGCCGCACATGGGCTGGAACCGCGTGCGCCAGCAGCACCACGGCGCACGCGCGCACCCGATGTGGCAGGGCGTGCCCGACGAGAGCTGGTTCTACTTCGTGCACAGCTACCACGCCCGTCCGCTTGATCCAGGTCATTGCGCGGGCGCGGTGCGCTACGGTAGCCTCTTTGCCTGCGCCCTGGCACGTGATAATCTTTTCGCCACCCAGTTTCACCCCGAGAAAAGCGCGGCCCAGGGACTGCGGCTCTATCGGAATTTCCTGCTCTGGAACCCCTAGTACGGCAACCTGGAAATATCGAAACATGAAAGCGTGTCTTCGCACCCATGGCGGCGTCGCAAGTCCTCGCGATAGCTACGGCTATCGCCGCGGTTTGCGCCTTGCCCCGGGGGCGAATCCATCGCTTTCATCGTGTTTCTCTGCTTCCAGGCTGCTGTACTAGCCCCGGAAGGCGGGCGCCTCATCGTTGAGCGTTCAGCATGAGCCCGCCGCGAAACACCCGCTTCTTTGCACGCCCCTCGCTCCGACGTTTGCCATGCTGCTCATTCCCGCCATCGATCTCAAGGACGGTCACTGCGTACGCCTCAAGCAAGGCGACATGAAACAAGCCACCACCTTTGGTGAAGACCCGGCCGCCATGGCGCGGCGCTGGCTCGACGCCGGGGCGCGGCGCCTGCATCTGGTGGACTTGAACGGTGCCTTTGCCGGGCAACCCAAAAACCGGGCGGCCATCAAGTCCATCCTCAAGGCCGTGGGCAGCGACATCCCGGTGCAGCTGGGCGGCGGCATCCGCGACCTGGACACGATAGAGCTGTACCTGGATGCGGGGCTCGAATACGTGATCATCGGCACCGCCGCGGTGAAGAACCCGGGCTTTCTGCAGGACGCCTGCAGCGCCTTTGGCGGACACATCATGGTGGGCCTGGACGCCAAGGACGGCAAGGTTGCCACCGACGGCTGGAGCAAGCTCACCGGCCACGAGGTGGTCGACCTGGCGCGCAAGTTCGAGGACTGGGGCGTGGAGTCCATCGTCTATACCGACATCGGGCGCGACGGCATGCTCAGCGGCATCAACGTGCAAGCCACCGTGCGCCTGGCCCAGGCGCTGAGCATTCCGGTGATCGCCTCGGGGGGCCTGGCCGGCATGGCCGACATCGAGGCGCTGTGCGCGGTCGAGGGCGAAGGCGTGCAGGGCGTGATCTGCGGGCGCGCGATCTATTCCGGCGACCTGGACTTCAGCGCTGCCCAGGAACGCGCCGACGAGCTCGCCCAGTCCTGACGCGCGGCGCGCGGGCTTGCGCAGCCCGGTCACGCTTGGGCGCCGGCCGCGCTCTCGAGCGCCGCGCACCACTGCTGCACTGCGGCTTCGCCGGCAGAGCCGGCGGATTCGGCCAGCGGCCAGCGGGTGCCGCTGGTGTGGGCGATGGAGCGCAGCTGCCACAGCGCCTCGCGCACCAGGAACAGCATTTCCTTGAGCCCCTGGGCGTCGTCGTGCAGCAGCGCGATCAACTCCTCCTGCTGGTCGGGGTGGCAGCCGGCGTCGTACAGGCTTCTCTGCAGCGCATGCAGCCGCTGGGCCACGTAGGCCTGGGCGCTGCCCGGCTCATCGGCCACGCCCGCCTGCTGCAGCCCGGCATGCAGCTGCTGCCACAGCGCCATGGCCTGGCTGATCTGCGCGGCCGCCTCGCGCACCTGCGCCAGGTCTTCGGGTTCGCCGCGCTGGATGTTGCTTGCCTGCAGCAGGGGCAGCAGCAGCGTGGTGAACTCCGCCGGAAACTTGTGGTGGCCCAGCCGCAGCGTGAGCGACAGGCGTACCGCCGCGCCGTCGGTGGCGTATTTTTCAAAGAAGGCCGCCACCACTTCGGCCAGCAGCAGCAGCTGGCCCATGGCCGAGATCTGCGCGCCCTGCAGGCCGCGCGGGTAGCCGCTGCCGTCCATGCGCTCGTGGTGCTCGAGGATGGCCACGGCCAGCGAGCGCGGATAGACCTCGCAGGTGCTGACCAGCCGTGCGCTGGCCAGGGGGTGGCGCATCAGCTCGCTGCGCTCCGCGCCGCTCACCGGGCGCGAGCCGTCGAGCCAGACCGGGTCCATCAGCAGCGTGCCCAGGTCGTGCAGCAGGCCGGCGGTGGCGGCGTTGGTGCATTCGCCGCGCGTCCAGTTGGCGCGGATCGCGAAATACGCCGCCACCAGCGCCACGTGCACCGCATGCGCGAAGTGCGCCGGATGCTGCTCGCGCAACACGCTGAGCATGAAGGCGAGCTGCGGCGGCAGCACCATCGCCTGCAGCGGGACGAGCAGCGCGCCGGCGGCCACGCCTTCGCTGCCGTCCTGCGTCAGCAGCTCCAGCAACGGCTCGCGCTGGCAGAGTTCGCGGGCAAATTCCACCAGCGACGCGGGGCTGACCAGCCCGTCCATGGTCAGCAGCTCTTCCAGCGGCTTGCGCAACTCGTGCTGCATCAGACGCCGGTAGTTGTCGGCACCCAGCTGCACGCCGGCTTCCACCAGCTTCAGGCCCGAGCGCGAGAACACCGCCTTGGCGGTGCTGACCCGGCGGCGCTCGCACACCGCCAAGATGGCGCGCTGGTAGTGCGTCGGCTCCCAGACGGGTTCATCGGGGTGCGCGGCGGCGGGCGCGGCGGTCGTCACCATGGGCAGCTTCGGGGTCTCGGTTGCGGAGGTCTCGAATATACCCAGCGCCCGGCGCCTTTCCGCAGCATGCGGCCGTGCGTGGTATCTTGTGCTTCCGGCTTTTTTGCGGACTTTTCATGCTTGCCAAACGCATCATTCCCTGCCTGGACGTGACCGGCGGCCGTGTCGTCAAGGGCGTCAACTTCGTGCAACTGCGCGACGCGGGCGACCCGGTGGAGATCGCCGCGCGCTACAACGAGCAGGGCGCCGACGAGCTCACCTTCCTGGACATCACCGCCACCAGCGACGAGCGCGACCTGATCCTGCCCATCATCGAAGCCGTGGCCAGCCAGGTCTTCATTCCGCTCACGGTGGGCGGCGGCGTGCGCTCGGTGGCGGACGTGCGCCGCCTGCTCAATGCGGGAGCGGACAAGGTGAGTTTCAACTCGGCGGCCATCGCGAGCCCCGAGGTCATCGCCGACGCCTCGGCCCACTACGGCGCGCAGTGCATCGTCGTGGCCATAGACGCCAAGCGCCGCCAGGGCGAGGACCTGGCCGCGCGCGGCGAGGGCTGGGACGTCTACAGCCATGGCGGGCGGCGCAACACCGGGCTGGACGCGGTGCAGTGGGCGCTGGCGATGCAGCAGCGCGGCGCGGGCGAGATCCTGCTCACCAGCATGGACCGCGACGGCACGCGCTCGGGCTTCGACCTGGAGCTCACGCGCGCGGTGAGCGAGGCGGTGACGCTGCCGGTGATCGCCTCCGGCGGCGTGGGCAGCCTGCAGCATCTGGCCGACGGCGTGAGCCTGGGTGCGGCCGACGCGGTGCTGGCCGCCAGCATCTTTCACTACGGTGAATTCACCGTGCGCCAGGCCAAGGAATACATGCAGGCCCAGGGCATCACGGTGCGCCTGTGAGCCGAAATTTGAATGAAATCGGCCTGTAACGCTTGCTGGGCAAGCGCTGACAGCTCACGTTTTTGAAGAAACTCTTCCATGCCTGATACCGCTATCGACACCGACTGGCTCTCGCAGCTGCGCTGGGACGCGCAGGGGCTGGTGCCCGCCATCGCCCAGGAGGCGGACAGCGGCGACGTGCTCATGCTCGCCTGGATGAGTCGCGAGGCGCTGGCGCAGACGGCGGCCTCGGGCCGGGCGGTGTACTTCAGCCGCTCGCGCGGGCGGCTGTGGCACAAGGGCGAAGCGTCCGGCCACGTGCAGCAGGTGCACGAGATCCGCATCGACTGCGATCGCGACGTGGTCCTGCTCAAGGTCACCCAGCACGGCCACACGCCGGGCATCGCCTGCCACACCGGGCGCCACAGCTGCTTCTTCAGCGTGCTCAAGGATGGCGCCTGGCAGGCGGTGGATCCGGTCTTGAAAGACCCCGAACAAATCTACAAATGAACACCATGACCAGTACCGACGCCCTGGCGCAGCTTGCCGCCGTGATCGAAAGCCGCAAGCCGGCGCGCGGGGGCGATCCCGCCACCAGCTATGTCGCGCGCCTGCTGGCCAAGGGGCCGGACGCCTTTCTCAAGAAGGTGGGCGAAGAGGCGACCGAGGTGGTGATGGCCGCCAAGGATGTCGAGCACGGCGCCGAAGCCGTCAAGCTGGTCCATGAGATGGCCGACCTGTGGTTTCACTGCATGGTGGCGCTGGCGCACTTCGGCCTGCAGCCGGCCGACGTGATCGCGGAGCTGCAGCGCCGTGAAGGCATGAGCGGGCTGGAAGAAAAGGCGCTGCGCAAACTGCGCGAGCGCCAGGCACAGGAAGAGGAGCACCCATGAACGACGACATCATCGACGTGGACGCCGACGCGCGCGCCGAATCGCTCAAGACCATAGGCTGGGTCAGCTACCTGCTGCACCTGGCGGTGGCGATTGCCGCGGTGGTGCCGGGTGCGCAGCCGAGCGCGGCGCTCCTGATCGTGGCGCTGGTGATCGACCTGGTCAAGCGGGGCGACGCGGCCGGCACCTGGCAGGCCAGCCATTTTTCCTGGCGCATACGCAGCGTGGTCTGGGCCGGCGTGCTCTACATCGTGACGGCGCCGCTGTGGTTCTTTTTCATCCTGCCGGGCTGGATTGCCTGGGGGCTGATCTCGCTGTGGTTCCTCTACCGCATCGTGCGCGGCATGGTCGGCATGAACGAAGGGCGGGCGGTGCATGCCTGAGTCCAAGGTGCGTTTGCCGCTGAACCTGGCATTGCAGGGCGGCGGCTCGCACGGCGCCTTCACCTGGGGTGTGCTGGATGCGCTGCTGGAAGACGGGCGCTTCGCGCTCGACGGCATCAGCGGCACCAGCGCCGGCGCGATGAACGCCGTGGCCGTGGCCCAGGGCTTTGCACTGGCCGCAAACCAGAGCAAGGACCGCGAGGAAATCCACAGTCAGGGCTGTGCGCTGGCGCGCGAGACGCTGCGCACGCTGTGGGAGGGCGTGGGCAGGCTCGGCGCCATGCTCTGGGGCGTGCCGCTGCCGGGCAACCCGCTGGTGGGCATGATGTCGCAGTGGTTCTCGCCCTACCAGACCAATCCGCTCGATATCAACCCCTTGCGCAAGCTGCTGCGCGAGACCGTGGACTTTGCGCTGCTGCATGCCGAACACGGGCAGGTGCCCAAGGTCTTCGTCTGCGCCACCAACGTGCGTACCGGCCGCGGCGAGATCTTTTCCGGCAAGCAGCTGAGCATCGATTCGGTCATGGCTTCGGCCTGCCTGCCGATGATGTTCCAGGCCGTCAAGGTGGGCGAGGACCATTACTGGGACGGCGGCTATTCGGGCAACCCGGCGCTGTACCCGCTGATCTACCACACCGAGTGTTCGGACGTGCTGCTGGTGCAGATCAACCCGGTGCAGCACCGCGCGGTGCCCGAAAACGCCAGCGACATCGTCGACCGCATCAACGAGGTCACCTTCAACGCCAGCCTCCTGGCCGAGCTGCGCGCCATCGCCTTCGTGCGCCGTCTGCTGCGTGAGGGCAAGCTCGATCCCAAGCGCTACAAGGACGTGCGCGTGCACCGCATCGACGGCGGCGAGGTGCTCGCCCCCTTCGGGGCGGCCAGCAAGTCGCGTGCCGATACGCTCTTTCTGCGCCAGCTGTTCCAGCTGGGGCGCGAGGAGGGCAAGCGCTGGCTGCATCAGCACCACCACGATGTCGGGGTGCGCTGCAGCGTCGAATCCGCCGACGACGTGTGATCGGCGACACCCGCCAACGGAGCTCACTCACCATGCACCACGACCCTGATTGCCTGTTCTGCAAGATCATCGAAGGCAAGATCCCTTCGCAGAAGGTCCACGAGGACGAGCTCGTCTACGCCTTCAAGGACATCCGCCCGTGGGCACCGATCCACTTCCTGATCGTGCCCAGGGAGCACATCGCCTCGATGGAGCAGGCCGGGCCGGAGCACGCCCGGCTGCTGTCGCACATGCTGCTGCTCGGTCCGCGGCTGGCGCGCGAGCAGGGCAGCAATCCGTATCCGGACGGCGGCTACCGGCTGCAGATCAACACCGGCACCGAAGGCGGGCAGGAGGTCTACCACCTGCACATGCACGTGGTGGCCGGCGCGCGCCCCTGGCTCAAGTCCTGACACCCGGCGGCCCGCGCCGGGGAGCCGTCCGGCCTTGCCCTAAAATGACCGGTTCCACTCAGGAGGTTTTCAATGGGTTCGTTTTCCATCTGGCACTGGCTCATCGTGCTGCTCATCGTGGTCATGGTGTTCGGTACCAAGAAGCTCAAGAACATCGGCTCCGACCTCGGCGGCGCCGTCAAGGGCTTCAAGGACGGCATGAAGGAAGGCAGCTCGAGCGACGAGGCCAGCGCGAATGCCGCGCCCCCGGGGCAGGTGACCAACGCCGCGTCCGCCGACAAGACGACGATCGACGTCGAAGCCAAGCAAAAGAGCTGAAGCACGGGCAGTGATTTCGCATGCTTGACATCGGTCTGTCCAAAATGGCGCTGGTGGGCGTGGTGGCGCTGGTCGTCATCGGCCCCGAGAAGCTGCCGCGCGTGGCACGCACCGTCGGCGCCCTGCTGGGCAAGGCACAGCGCTACGTGGCCGACGTCAAGGCCGAGGTCAACCGCTCCATGGAGCTCGATGAGCTGCGCAAGATGAAGAGCACGGTGGAAAACGCCGCGCGCAACGTCGAGCAGAGCATTCAGACCGGGGCGAGCGAATTCGAGAAGGACTGGAAGGACGCGGTCGGCGACCTGGCCGACTCCAGCGCCGACCCCTTGCCCGACGACCCGGCGGCGCTGGCGCGCTACGTCCCCCCTTACCAGCGTCCGGACAAGCACTGGCGCGCCCGGCGCGGCGCGATCCCGCAGTGGTACAAGGCGCGCAGCCGCCTGCGCACGCACGTGCAATCCGGCGCGGCCCGGGTGGCGCGCTTCCGACCCAAGAAATCCCGTTGAACCCCTTGCGCCAGCGCGCTGCTGCGCGAGATGCCGACGCGCCGGGCCTGCCCGGGCGCCGGACACCCTAGCTTATGGCCCAGACCCCCGACCCCGAAGACGAACTTGCCGGCAGCGAGCAGCCCTTTGTCGAGCACCTGATGGAGCTGCGCAACCGGCTGGTCAAGGCCGTGCTGGCCGTGGGCGTGGTGGCGGGCGTGCTGTTCCTGTTCCCCGGACCGGGGCCGCTGTACGACTTCCTGGCCGCGCCGCTGGTGGCGCACCTGCCCCAGGGTGCGACGATGATCGCCACCTCGGTGATCTCGCCTTTCATGGTGCCGCTCAAGATCCTCTTGATGACGGCCTTCCTGATCGCGCTGCCGGTGGTGCTCTACCAGCTCTGGGCCTTCGTGGCGCCGGGCCTGTATTCGCACGAGAAAAAGACCGTACTGCCGCTGGTGGTGTCGAGCACCATCCTGTTCTTCCTGGGCGTGGCTTTCTGCTACTACTTCGTGTTCGGGCGGGTGTTCGCCTTCATCCAGAGCTTTGCGCCCAAGAGCATCACGGCGGCGCCGGACATCGAGGCCTACCTGGGCTTCGTACTCACCATGTTCCTGGCTTTCGGCGTGACCTTCGAGGTACCGATCGCGGTGGTGGTGCTGGTGCGCCTGGGCGTGATCAGCGTGGAAAAGCTCAAGCACGGGCGCGGCTACTTCATCGTCGGCTCGTTCGTCATCGCCGCCATCATCACGCCGCCGGACGTGGTCTCGCAGCTGGCGCTGGCCATTCCCATGTGCCTGCTCTACGAGGTCGGCATCTGGGCCGCGCAGCTCTTCGCTCGCGGCCGCCCGCCAGAGGACGAAACCGCCGAGCAGGGCGAGAGTTCGCCGTCGTCCGGCCCGCCCTGAACCCGCGTCGCGGCTTCATCTGGCTTCGCAATCAACAAGACAACTGCCTCGCTTCGCCTTGCCGTACCAGGTGTACTGCCTGCGGCTTCGCGCCTTGTTCTCTTGTGGATTGCACATCCGCATCAGCGCCGGCGCGGCTGGCTGGGGCGCACGCTGGGCACCAGCGCCAGCTGCAGTTGCTTGTCACCGCGCTGGACTTTGAAGTCGGCACTGGTCGCGGGCGTGAGCGCGGCCACCGCCGAGAGCAATTGCCGCACGGTGCGCACCGGCTTGCCCTGTACCTGCAGCACCACGTCGCCAGGCAGCATGCCCCCCTGGGCGGCCGGCCCGTTGTGCAGCACGCCGGTGATGATCACGCCCTCGCTGGCGCGCACGCCGAAGACCTGCGCGAGCTCGGGCGAGAGCGTGCTCGGCTCCACGCCTATCCAGCCGCGCGTCACGCGCCCCTCGCGCACGATGCTCTCGAGCACGTAGCGCGCGGTGGACACCGGGATGGCAAAGCCTATGCCCAGGCTGCCGCCGTCGCGCGAATAGATCGCGGTGTTGATGCCCATGAGGTTGCCGTTGACGTCCACCAGCGCACCGCCGGAATTGCCGGGGTTGATCGCCGCGTCGGTCTGGATGAAGTTCTCGAAGGTGTTGATGCCCAGCTCGCTGCGCTCCAGCGCCGAGACGATGCCGCTGGTGACGGTCTGCCCCATGCCGAAGGGGTTGCCTATCGCCAGCACCCGGTCGCCCACGGCAAGGTGGCTGGAGTCGCCCAGCACGATGACCGGAAGCGCGTCCAGGCTGATCTTCAGGATCGCCAGATCGGTCTCGGGGTCGGTGCCTATCACCTGGGCGCTGGCATGGCGGCTGTCGGCCAGCGCCACTTCGATCTCGTCGGCGCCTTCCACCACGTGGTTGTTCGTCAGGATGTAGCCGTCGGGACTGACGATGACGCCGCTGCCCAGCCCGGTCTGCGAGCGCGGCCCCTGCTCACCGAAGAAGAAGCGAAACCAGGGATCGCTGTTGCGCGGGTCGCGCACCGCCTTGCTGGTGGTGATGCTGACCACGGCGGGCGAGGCCTTGCGCGCCGCCGGGCTGAAACTGCCCGGCGCGGCCTCCTGTCCCGTGCTGGCCTGACCGGGTGCTTCATACAGCGTGATGCCGGCCGGTGTGCGCAGGGCGGCGCGCCCCAGCCAGCCCGGCTGCAAGGTCGCCACGACGAACCACAGCGCCAGGGTGACGGTGACGGCCTGGGAAAAAACGAGCCACAAACGTTTCATGGGAGGCTAGGAGGCGGACGGTGGTGCATTGTCGCGTGTTTGTGCGGGCACAATCGTGCCCATGAGCATCCCGCGAGAAGATCTGCTGGCGCGCCTGGACGCGCTGCTCACGCCCGAACGTTTCAAGGACTACGGCCCCAACGGCCTGCAGGTGCAGGGCAAGGCCATGGTCGGGCGCATCGTCAGCGGCGTGACCGCCAGCCGCGCACTGATCGACGCCGCGATCGCCGTCGGCGCCGACGCGCTCTTCGTGCACCATGGCCTGTTCTGGCGTGGCCAGGACGGTCGCGTCGTCGGCTGGATGAAGGAGCGACTGCAGCGTCTGCTGGCGCACGACATCAACCTGTTTGCCTACCACCTGCCGCTGGATGCGCACCCCGAGCTGGGCAACAACGCGCAGCTTGGCCAGCGCCTGGGCTGGGTGGCCGACGGCCACTTCGGAGAGCAGGATCTGGGCTGCGTCGGTGCGGCCGACTATGCGGATGCTGCCGCGCTGGCGGCGCCCTTGCGCGAGCTGCTGCGGCGCCCGGTCCTTGTGGCAGGCCCCGAACAGGCGCGCCCGATACGGCGCATCGCCTGGTGCACCGGTGGCGCGCAAGGCTATTTCGAGGCCGCGATCGCCGCCGGCGCCGACGCTTTCGTGACCGGTGAAATTTCCGAGCCGCAGGCCCATCTGGCGCGGGAGACGGGCGTCGTCTTCATCGCCGCCGGCCACCATGCGACCGAGCGCTATGGCGCCCCTGCGGTCGCTGGCCACGTGGCCAGGGAACTGGGGCTGGAGCACCGTTTCATCGACATCGACAACCCGGCCTGAAAGCAGGGCACAGCGAGCACACCGCATGCTTCCCGTCGCCATCACCCAGGGGGATCCGGCCGGCATAGGCCCGGAAATCGTCGCCAAGGCCTTTCGCGATGCGCCCGGAGCGCTGCAGGGCTGCTTTGCGGTGGGCGACCTCGCCACCTTGCGCCGCGCCGCAGCCTGCATCGTGCGTGCGGGCGAGCCGCCACTGCCGGTGGCGCTGCTGCAGTCGCTGGATGAGGTGGCCGTGCTGCCGCCGCGCTGCCTGCCCGTGTGGCAACTCGATCATCTGCATGGACCGGCGGTCTTTGGCCAGGTGAGCGCGGCTGCGGGCCGCGACGCGGCGGCCTGCGTGGACTGGGCGGCGCGCGCGGCCCTGCGCGGCGAGCTCGCCGCGCTGGTGACCGCGCCGCTGCACAAGGAGGCGCTGTCGCTGGCCGGCATGCCCTATCCGGGGCATACCGAGCTGCTGCAGGCGCTGGCTGCCGAGCATGCAGGCGTGCCGCTGGGCGAGATGCCGGTGCGCATGATGCTGGCCAATGAAGAGCTGCGCACGGTGCTCGTGAGCATCCACGTCGCCTTGCGCGAGGCCATTGCGGCCGTCACCCAGGCCGGCGTGCTGCAGACGCTGCAAATCACGCATGCGGCGCTGTCGGCAAGTCTGGGCCGTGCGCCGCGCATTGCGGTGGCCGGGCTCAATCCCCATGCGGGCGAGGGTGGCTTGTTCGGACGCGAGGAGCTTGAGCAGATTGCGCCCGCCATCGGGCAGGCGCGCGCTCTCGGGCTGGATGTGCAGGGGCCGTTTGCGCCCGACACCGTCTTCATGCGCGCGCGCAATGCGCCGGACCATGCTGGCGAGTTCGACGTGGTGGTCGCGATGTACCACGACCAGGGACTGATCCCGGTGAAATACCTGGGCGTGGAGCAGGGCGTGAACGTGACCCTGGGCCTGCCGCTGGTGCGCACCAGTCCGGACCACGGCACCGCCTTCGACATCGCTGGGCAGGGCAGCGCCAACGCTGCCAGCCTGGTCCAGGCCGTGCGCATGGCCAAGGCGCTGGCCGGCGGCCCCTGACGCCGCCCGTGGGCGGCCGCGAATCAGCCTTTTTTCAGGCTGTCGCGGATTTCACGCAGCAGCACGATGTCCTCGGGCGGCGCTGCCGGCTGCTCGGGCTCGGGCGGGGCTTCCTTCTTCAGGCGATTGATCTGCTTGACCATCATGAAAATGATGAAGGCCAGGATGATGAAGTTCACCAGGATGGTGATGAAGTTGCCGTAGGCGAAGACCGCGCCGCCTTTCTTCGCTTCTTCCAGCGTCAGGCCGGCGGCCTGTCCCGCCAGCGGGATGTAGTAGTTGGAAAAATCCAGCCCGCCGGTGGCCTTGCCGACCAGCGGCATGATCAGGTCACCGACGATGGAATCGACGATCTTGCTGAAGGCCGCGCCGATGATCACGCCGACGGCCAGATCGACGGCATTGCCCTTGACGGCGAATTCCTTGAACTCCTGCAACATGCCCATGGGGTTTCCTTGTGTTGTGTCAACCGACGCAAGTATCGCGCGACTTCGCACGGCCGGCGAGCGCTGTCGGGGCGTGGGCGTCCGCTACAATTTGCGGTTGATCGTCTCGCGGACTGACGCATAGCAAGGATTCCCCCATGAGTGATACTCCGATCGATTCCAGCAAGCGCAACTGGCTGATCGCAACCAGTTGCGCCGGCGCGGTGGGCGGCGTGGCCACGGCCGTGCCCTTCGTGAGCAGCTTTGAGCCGTCCGAGAAGGCAAAGGCGGCTGGAGCGCCGGTGGAAGTGGACATTTCCGCACTCAAGGAAGGTGAGAAGATCACGGTGGAATGGCGCGGCAAGCCGGTGTGGATCCTGCGGCGCTCCAAGGCGGAGGTGGAAGCGCTGGCCAAGCACGACGGCGAGCTCGCGGACCCCGAGTCCAAGCGCCACCCGGACGAATTCACGCCGCCCTATGCGCGCAACGAATGGCGCTCGATCAAGCCCGAAATCCTGGTGGTGGTGGGCATCTGCCCGCACCTGGGTTGCTCGCCCACCGACAAGTTCGCCACCGGGCCGCAGCCTTCGCTGCCCAGCGACTGGGCGGGCGGCTGGCTCTGCCCCTGCCATGGCTCCACCTTCGACCTTGCCGGCCGCGTATTCAAGAACAAACCGTCTCCGGACAATCTGCCGGTGCCCCCGTACATGTACCTGTCGGACACCCGCTTGTTGATCGGTGAAGACAAGAAGAAGGCTTGAAGGGAACATCCATGGCTGCCTATCGCGAATTCAAGCAGATCTCGCCCAATGCCTCCATGGGCGCGAAGACCATGAACTGGCTGGAAAACCGGTTCCCGACGGCCTTTGACGCCTACAAGGTGCACATGTCGGAGTATTACGCTCCGAAGAACTTCAACTTCTGGTACATCTTCGGCTCGCTGGCGCTGCTGGTGCTGGTAATCCAGATAGTCACCGGCATCTTCCTGGTGATGCACTACAAGCCCGACGCCGCCAAGGCCTTCGAGTCGGTCGAGTACATCATGCGCGACGTGCCCTGGGGCTGGCTGATCCGCTACATGCACTCCACGGGCGCCTCGGCCTTCTTCGTCGTCGTCTACCTGCACATGTTCCGCGGCCTCTTGTACGGCAGCTACCGCAAGCCGCGTGAGCTGGTCTGGATCTTCGGCTGCGCCATCTTCCTCGCGCTCATGGCCGAGGCCTTCATGGGCTATCTGCTGCCGTGGGGCCAGATGTCCTACTGGGGCGCGCAGGTGATCGTGAACCTGTTCTCCGCCATTCCCTTCATCGGACCGGACCTGTCCATCTTCATCCGCGGCGACTACGTGGTCGGTGACGCGACGCTCAACCGCTTCTTCAGCTTCCACGTCATCGCCGTGCCGCTCGTGCTGCTGGGCCTGGTGGTGGCGCACCTGCTGGCGCTGCACGACGTAGGCTCGAACAACCCCGACGGCATCGAGATCAAGGGCCCGGGCAAGGCGGTGGATGCGCAGGGTCACCCGCTCGATGGCGTGCCCTTCCATCCTTACTACACGGTGCACGACATCTTCGGTGTCTCCATCTTCCTGTTCATCTTCTCGGCCATCGTCTTCCTGGCGCCGGAGTTCGGCGGCTATTTCCTTGAATACAACAACTTCATCCCCGCCGATCCGCTGAAGACGCCTTCGCACATCGCTCCGGTCTGGTACTTCACGCCCTTCTATTCGATGCTGCGTGCCGTGACCAGCGAGATGATGTATGCGCTGATCGCCTGCGTGGTGCTGGGCACCGCCTACGGCGTGTTCAAGGCGCGCCTGGCCGGCCTGGTCAAGGGCGCCATCCTGGTGGCGGGCGTGGTGGTGATTGCGCTCATGCTGGCCATCGACGCCAAGTTCTGGGGCGTGGTGGCCATGGGCGGCGCCGTGGTGATCCTGTTCTTCCTGCCCTGGCTGGACTGCAGCCCGGCGCGCTCGATCCGCTACCGCCCGAACTGGCACAAGTGGCTCTACGCGCTGTTCGTCCTGGTGTTCTTCGTGCTGGGCTACCTTGGCATGCTGGCTCCCTTCCCGCTGGGTGAGCGCATTTCGCAGGTCGGCACCCTGTTCTATTTCGGCTTCTTCCTGCTCATGCCCTGGTGGAGCCGCCTGGGTACGCCCAAGCCGGTGCCCGAGCGCGTGAAATTTGTGGCGCACTGAGAGCCGGAGTCATCACCATGAAAAAAATCATCTTTGCCCTGATTGCAAGCCTTGGTCTGGTGGGCGGCGTACAGGCCTCCAGCGGCGGCTTTCCGCTGGACAAGGCGCCGGTCAACGTGGCGGACAACGTCTCGCTGCAGCGCGGTGCGCGCACCTTCGTCAATTACTGCCTGAGTTGCCACTCGGCAGCCTTCATGCGCTACAACCGTCTGACCGACATCGGCCTGACCGAGCAGCAGATCAAGGACAACCTCCTGATCACCACCGACAAGGTCGGCGAGACCATGAAGGCGGCGATCAACCCCAACGAGGCCAAGGACTGGTTTGGCGGCAACCCGCCCGATCTCACCGTGATCGCGCGTTCGCGTTCGGGCAATGGCGGCACCGGCGCCGATTACCTCTATACCTTCCTGCGCACCTTTTATCGCGACGACACCAAGGCCACGGGCTGGAACAACCTGGTGTTCCCCAGCGTGGGCATGCCGCATGTGCTCTGGCAGCTGCAGGGGGAACGCAAGGCGCTGTTCGACGAGATGGAGAGCCACGGCGAGAAGGTGCAGAAGTTCAAGGGCTGGGAGCAGATCTCGGCCGGAACGCAGTCGACGGTCGAGTTCGACCAGACCGTGGGCGATCTGGTCAACTACCTACAGTGGATGGGAGAACCCGCGCAAAACACCCGCGTGCGCATAGGCGTGTGGGTACTGCTTTTCATCTCGGTCTTCATCCTGATCGCGTGGCGTCTGAACGCTGCATACTGGAAGGACGTGAAGTAGTACCGTGGCGTGCGCCCGCCGCCGGGCGTACTTGTGGATACGGAGTGGGCGCCTGGTGTGCCCACTCTTTTGATTTTTGAGGAGCTGCCTGCATGATGGTGCTTTATTCGGGGACGACCTGCCCGTTCTCTCACCGTTGCCGTTTTGTCCTTTTTGAAAAGGGCATGGATTTCGAGATCCGGGATGTCGATCTGTTCAACAAACCCGAAGACATCAGCGTCATGAACCCGTACGGCCAGGTGCCGATCCTGGTCGAGCGCGACCTCATCCTGTACGAGTCGAACATCATCAACGAATACATCGACGAGCGCTTTCCGCACCCGCAGCTCATGCCGGGCGACCCGGTGGATCGCGCTCGCGTGCGCCTGTTCCTGCTCAATTTCGAGAAGGAGCTCTTCGTGCACGTGAACACGCTGGAATCGCGCGCCACCAAGGGCAACGAGAAGGCACTGGAGAAGGCGCGCGGTCACATCCGCGACCGCCTCACGCAGCTGGCGCCCATCTTCCTGAAGAACAAGTACATGCTGGGCGACGGCTTTTCCATGCTCGACGTGGCGATCGCGCCGCTGCTGTGGCGCCTGGACTACTACGGCATCGAGCTCTCGCGCAACGCGGCGCCGCTGCTCAAGTACGCCGAGCGCGTGTTCTCGCGTCCGGCCTACATCGAGGCCTTGACGCCTTCGGAAAAAGTCATGCGCAAGTAAGCGCTGCACCGCCGCCACCTGGCCGAGAGACGACATGAGCGCCGACCCCACGGGAGTTTCGACGCGCCCCTATCTGATACGGGCGCTGCATGAATGGTGTTCCGACAATGGGCTCACGCCCTACGTCGTGGTGCAGGTGGACGACAGCGTGCACGTGCCCCAGGAGTACGTCTCCCGCGGGGAGATCGTGCTCAACATCAGCGACGAAGCCACGAGCGCTTTGCAGATTTCCAACGAGTTCATCGTCTTCAAGGCGCGCTTCGGCGGCAAGCCGCGCGACATTTCCGTTCCCATTGGCCGGGTCAGCGCGATCTATGCGCGCGAGAACGGGCAGGGCATGGCGTTTGCGGTGCAAGACAATGCTCCTCCGGGCTTGTCTGCCGTGCCGCACGAAGGCGCTGCGGCCCAGGAGGTGCGCGACACGGCACCGGCCTTGCAGTCGGTCAAGGCGCCGCCTCCGGCGGCCTCCAAGCCGGATCCGGACGGCCCGGACACGCCCACGCCCAAGCGGCGCAAACCGGCGCTCAAGCGCGTGAAATAGGCTCCTGCGCGGGGTGCTCTGGTTAGAATCACGGCCCTTGCCGGTTTAGCTCAGTTGGTAGAGCACCCGCCTTGTAAGCGGAAGGTCGTCAGTTCGAACCCGACAACCGGCACCAGCTTTCCTTGAGGTGTTTTGCCGCTGCCTCAGTGCCCTGGTCCCCTGAAAAAGAGCATCGCACCAATGACCTGGCGCGAAACCGCAACCAGTTGCGGGAGCCGGGATGCGGTCCGGTGCGTCAATGAGAGCGCGACCCGTCGGTGGCTCCAGGTGTTTGTGGCGCTGACGGGATGAAGCTGGTGACCATCATGGCCGATGCCTGCACCACGCTGCGGGTCGGTGCTTCGGATGACCGCGCCTGGACGGTGTCCAAAACTGCCGGGGCGACATCGGGCTGCTGACCGCTTGCAGCCGTGGGCGATGGTCCGCGCGTTGCAACGACCTCGGGGTGATCACTTTGGCGTGAGCCGATACAAGCCGCCCTCGTGGCTGTCTTCGATCAACCACAGGGCACCATCGGGCGCCTGCTCGACGTCGCGGACGCGAAAGCCTACCGTCCAGTGCTCGGCTGGTTGCGCGCTCGCGCCGTGCACCTCGATGCGGTGCAGCGCGCGGCTGACGAGGCCGGATGCGAACGCCGAACCCTTCCACTGTGGAAACATTGCGCCGCTGTAGAACATCAGGTTGCCGGGCGCGAAAACGGGCGTCCAGTAGATCACGGGCTGGGCGAGATCGGGGCGCGTGTCGGGGCTTGCAATGGGCACGCCGTTGTAGTTCACCGCGTAGGAGACCAGCGGCCAGCCATAGTTCTTGCCCGGCTCGATCAGGTTGAGTTCGTCGCCGCCACGCGGTCCGTGCTCGAGTACCCAAAGGCGGCCGTCCGGCGCGAACGCGAGGCCGTAGGGCGTGCGATGGCCCGAGGTCCAGGTCTCGGACGGCGTCAGATTGGGACCGTCAAAGACATGGGTGCGCACAACCGGTGCGGCCTTGGCGGCCTGGGTGTCTCTTGGCGGATCGATCACGGGGACCGACCGTGCGCCAGTCTTGCCTTCCATGGGGTTGCCTGGTGCGGGCTTGCCGTCCAGGGTCAGCCGCAGGATTTTGCCGAGCGGTTGGTTCGGATCCTGGGCGGGGGTCATGCGCTGCCGATCGCCGGCCGCGAGGAAGAGAAACTTCTGGTCGGGTGAAAAGGCCACGGCGGCGCCGACCTGGCCTCCCTTGCCCTTGATCGGATCGCGCCAGATGACCTTCAGGTCTTGCAGCCTGGCGGTGCCTGTGCCGAGCCTGAGCGTCGCGCGGGCGAGCGCCAGGCTCGAGGTGCCCCGGACCTGTCCGGGCTCCGAATAGGTCAGATAGATCGCCCCGTCGCTCGCGTGGGACGGTGCGAGATAGACACCGAGCAGGCCGTTCTGGCGTTGATGGAACACCGGCGGCACGCCAGTGACTTGGAGCTTCTGCCCGGACGGGGTCGTGAGGAAGAGCCTGCCGGGCTTCTCGGTGACCAGCATGCGCCCGTCCGGCAGGGAGGCAATGCGCCACGGCAGATCGAACTGCGCAACCTTGGTGAGCTTGAACGGCGGTGATGGGGTGGCGGGCAGACTTCCGGCATTGATCTGCGCGACCGCAGCCGTTGCGCCCAGGAGCAACCAGAGAATGGGTCCGAGCTTCGGGAATTGCATGCTTCGCTCCTCAGTGGGCCGTCCGAGGAGTATGCGGCTACCGCGAGAGCAATGCCGGGCACCGGGCCATCGGCGCGACGGGTGCCGGGCCTCGCCTCCCGCAGGCTACGCCGCTGGCGTTTGCAGAGGCCGCGTCAGTCGGGTTGAATTTTCAGCCTGATCGCGCTAACCTCCCACCCCTTGCCGCGCAGGTGTGCAACAAACACCGGCAGCAGCTGCCTGAACTTGTTGGCAGCGGCGTTGCTGCGCACCAGCAGGCACCAGGTCTCGCCCTCGATGGGGCCGGCCTGCACCTGCGAGCGCAGCGGCATGGGGATGAGCGTCTGCAGCGACTGCAGGCGCTCTTTCGATTCGTGTGCCAGCGCCGCCAGGCGGGCGAGTGCGGGCGCTTCCTGGCTGGCCTGTTCCAGTGAGATGGCGTAGTGGCGACGCTGCACGGGCGAACTTGTTGCACAAAGAGGAGTGTGCATTGTGCACCTGATCATTACCGACCTTCATGCGACCAGGAGTCGTGTGCTCAACGTGGGCTGGACGCATGTGCTGGCCGCGATGGCGGCGCTGGTCCTTCTGGGCGCGGCCCTGATGTGGCTGGCGCTGCAGGCGGAAAGCCTGCCCGCCGCCATGGCCGAACGCACCGCCGTGCTCTGGCCTGCGCCGGACCGCGTGCTCGAGCGCCAGGAGCGCGCAGCCCGCGCCAGCCTGGACGCGATGGCGCGCAAACTCGGCGAGATGCAGGCGCGGCTGATGCAACTCGAGTCGCTGGACGAGCGCGTTCGCGGCCTGGCGGGCCTGCCGCCCGTCAAATGGGAGCCGGTGCCGGGGCAGGGCGGCATCCTGCTGGACGACAGGCCGCTGAGCATGCAGGAGTTCGACGACATGCTCACCGCGCTGGTACAGCGCACCGACGCCCGGCACGACCGCATGCTGACCATTGAATCGCGCCTGGTGGATCAGCAGGCGCGCACCACGCTGGTTCCGTCGATGCTGCCGGTGGCCGGGCGCCCCGTGGGTTCACCCTTTGGCACCCGCATCGACCCGATCAACGGCCATGTCGCACGCCACACCGGCCTTGATTTTCCGGCGCCCTCGGGCACCGCCATCACCGCGGCCGCGGGGGGCGTGGTGGTCACGCAGCAGTTTCACCGCGAATACGGCAACATGGTGGAGATCAGCCACGGCAATGGCCTCATCACCCGCTACGCCCACGCCTCCAGGGTGCTCGTCAAGAAGGGCGATCTCGTGCGCCAGGGGCAGAAGATCGCCGAGGTCGGCGCCACTGGCCGCGTGACCGGGGCGCACCTGCATTTCGAGGTGCTCAAGGATGGCGTCTGGCAGAACCCCAGCAGCTTCCTGTTTGCCGGCGAAGGCAAGTCGCCCGTGCAGATGGTCGCCGGGCGCGAACACAGTGTCGAGCCCGGGCAACAGTAAAATGCTCGGTTTCGGGCTTTGCCTGGCTGGCGAGCGCTGAGTTGCTGACCCTTGCAATCGGCTTTCGCGGCCTGCATCTGCACCTGTTTCTTCTTTGAGGTCAATCACCGTCCGCCGGCCCCCGGCCCGGCGTGGCGGCGGCATCCGCATGGGCACCAATTTCTTCACCAAACTCCTGGGCAGCCGCAACGACCGGCTGCTCAAGCAATACCGCAAGACCGTTCGCCGCATCAATGCGATGGAGGCCGACCACGAGAAACTGAGCGAACAGGAGCTGCGCGGCAAGACGCAGGAGTTCCGTGACCGTCTGGCCAAGGGAGAAACCCTGGACGATCTGCTGCCCGAAGCGTTTGCGGTGGTGCGTGAAGCCTCCAAGCGCGTGATGAAGATGCGCCACTTCGACGTGCAGCTCATCGGGGGCATGGTGCTGCACTACGGCAAGATCGCCGAAATGCGCACCGGCGAGGGCAAGACGCTCACGGCCACGCTGGCCGTCTACCTGAACGCGCTGGCGGGCAAGGGCGTGCACGTGGTGACGGTGAACGACTACCTGGCCAGCCGCGACGCCCAGTGGATGGGGCGGCTGTACAACTATCTGGGGCTGAGCGTGGGCATCAACCTGCCCAACATGCCGCGCGAGGAAAAGCAGGCTGCCTACAACGCCGACATCACCTACGGCACGAACAACGAGTACGGCTTCGACTACCTGCGTGACAACATGGTCTACGAGGGGCGCGACCGGGTGCAGCGGCCGCTGAACTACGCCATCGTCGACGAGGTGGACTCCATCCTGATCGACGAGGCGCGTACGCCGCTCATCATCAGCGGCCAGGCCGAGGACCAGACCGCCACCTACCTGGCGATGAACAAGGTGGTGCCGCTGCTCAAGCGCCAGGAGGGCGAGGCCAACGCGCGCACCGGTGAAGGCGTGATCACGCCGGGTGATTTCACGGTGGATGAAAAGCAGCGCCAGGTCACGCTCACCGAGCAGGGCTTTGAAAGCGCCGAGCGCATTCTGGCCAGCCAGGGGCTGATACCCGAAGGCCAGTCGCTCTACGCGGCCTCCAACATCTCGCTGGTGCACCATCTGTATGCGGCGCTGCGCGCGCACCACCTGTTTCACCGCGACGAGCACTACGTGGTGCAGGACGGCGAGGTGATGATCGTCGACGAGTTCACCGGCCGCCTGATGGCCGGGCGGCGCTGGAGCGAAGGCCTGCACCAGGCGGTGGAGGCCAAGGAAGGCGTGAACATCCAGGCCGAGAACCAGACGCTCGCCTCGATCACCTTCCAGAACTACTTTCGCCTCTACGCCAAGCTCTCGGGCATGACCGGCACGGCCGACACCGAGGCCTATGAATTCCAGGACATTTATGGCCTGGAGACCGTCATCATCCCGCCGAACAAGCCCAGCCGCCGCGACGACCAGCTGGACCGCGTCTACAAGACCACGCGCGAGAAATACGAGGCGGCCATTGCCGACATCCGCGAGTGCTACGAGCGCGGCCAGCCGGTGCTGGTGGGTACGTCTTCGATCGAGAACTCCGAGATCATCGACGAGCTGCTGACCAAGGCCGGGCTGCCCCACCAGGTGCTCAACGCCAAGCAGCACGAGCGCGAGGCGGAAATCATCGCCCAGGCCGGTCACACCAAGTCGATCACGATTGCCACCAACATGGCCGGGCGCGGCACCGACATCGTGCTGGGCGGCAACATCGACAAGGGCATTGCGGCGCTGCAGGCCGACGAGTCCCTCTCCGAAGCCGAGCGCGAGCGCAAGCTCGAAGAGCTGCGCGCGCAGTGGAAGGCCGACAACGAGAAGGTGATGGCGCTGGGGGGCCTGCGCATCATCGCCACCGAACGCCATGAATCGCGGCGCATCGACAACCAGCTGCGCGGGCGCTCCGGCCGCCAGGGCGACCCCGGTTCCTCGCGCTTTTACCTCAGCCTGGACGACCCGCTCATGCGCATCTTCGCGGGCGAGCGCGTCAAGTCCATCATGGAGCGCCTGAAGATGCCCGACGGGGAAGCCATCGAGGCCGGCATGGTCACGCGCAGCATAGAGAGCGCGCAGCGCAAGGTGGAAGGGCGCAACTTCGACATGCGCAAGCAGCTGCTGGAGTACGACGACGTCTCCAACGAGCAGCGCAAGGTGATCTACCGCCAGCGCAACGAGATCCTGGATGCGGCCGACCTGTCGGACATGATCGCAGCGATGCGCGACGCCTGCATGACCGACGTGGTGCGCCTGTACGTGCCCGCCGAGTCGGTGGAGGAGCAGTGGGACCTGGCGGGGCTGGAAAAGGACCTTGCCTCCAACTGGCAGCTGAATGTGCCGCTGGTGCAGCAGGTGCAGGCCTCCGAGGTGCTGTCCGACGAAGACATCGTCGAGCAGGTGGTGAACGCCGCGCGCGAGGCCTTCGAGGCCAAGGTGGCGCTGGTGGGCAAGGAGAACTTCCACCAGTTCGAGCGCGCGGTGCTGCTGCAAAGCCTGGACACCAGCTGGCGCGACCACCTCACCGCGCTGGACTACCTGCGCCAGGGCATCCACCTGCGCAGCTATGCCCAGGTGCAGCCCAAGCAGGAATACAAGCGCGAATCCTTCGAGATGTTCCGCCAGCTGCTGGACCACATCCGCGACGAGGTCACGCGCGTGATGATGACCGTGCAGGTGCAGTCGCCCGAGCAGGTGGACCAGGCGGCCGAAGCCGTCAATGCGCGCAACGAGAGCGTCACCAACGTCACCTACAGCGCGCCCACCGAAACCGGCGAGGCCGCGGTGACTGCCGCGGCGGCGGCAGCGGCCGTTCCGCGCGTCGGTCGCAACGATCCCTGCCCCTGCGGCAGCGGCAAGAAGTACAAGCATTGCCACGGCAAGCTGGCCTGAACCCTGGGAGCCGAGATGCCCGTCAACCTTCAGACCCCGGTGGCCGAACATCTGCATCCCGTGGAGGGCCTGCGCATGGGCAGTACCGAAGCCGGTGTGCGCAAGCCGGGGCGCAAGGACCTCACGGTCCTCCTGCTCGACGAGGGCGCCGCCGTGGCGGGCGTGTTCACGCAGAACCGTTTTTGCGCCGCGCCGGTGCAGATCTGCCGAGAACACCTGGCCGCGGGTAGCGACGTGCGCGCCTTGCTGATCAACACCGGCGTGGCCAATGCCGGCACGGGGGAGCAGGGCCTGCTCGATGCGCGCAAGAGCTGCGCCCAGCTGGCCTGGCAACTGGGCGTGCAGCCACAGCAGGTGCTGCCGTTTTCCACCGGCGTGATCATGGAGCCGCTGCCGCTGGAGCGCATTCTTGCCGGCATGCCCGCAGCGGTGTCCGATGCGCAGCCGCGGCACTGGCTGCGCGCCGCCCAGGCCATCATGACGACGGATACCGTGCCCAAGGCTTTCAGCACCCAGATCGCGATTGCCGGTGTGCCGGTGCACGTGACCGGCATTGCCAAGGGCGCCGGCATGATTCATCCGAACATGGCGACGATGCTGGGCTTTGTCGCCACCGACGCGAACATCGCGCCCGAACTGCTGCGCGTCGCCGTGCAGGAGCTGGCCGGCCAGTCCTTCAACCGGGTGACGGTGGACGGCGACACCTCCACCAACGACTCTTTCATCCTCATGGCCACGCGCAAGGCGGCGCACGCGCCGATCACCGCGCTGGACAGCGACGAGGGCCAGGCCTTGATGTCCGCGCTGCGCGGCGTGGCGCAGCAGCTCGCGCAAGCCATCGTGCGCGACGGCGAGGGGGCCACCAAGTTCATCAGCGTGCGCGTGGAGCAGGGCGCGGACACCGCGGAATGCCTGAAGGTGGCCTACGCCATCGCGCATTCGCCGCTGGTCAAGACCGCCTTCTTCGCCAGTGACCCCAACCTCGGGCGCATTTTGGCGGCGGTGGGCTACGCGGGCATCGCTGACCTGGACCAGACGAAGATCGAGCTCTATCTGGACGAGGTGCACGTGGCCACGCGCGGCGGGCGCCACCCCGCCTACCGCGAGGAGGACGGCCAGCGCGTGATGCAGCAAAGCGAGATCACGGTGCGCGTGCTGCTCGGGCGCGGCAGCGCGCAGGACACCGTCTGGACCTGTGACCTGAGCCACGACTACGTCACCATCAACGCCGACTACAGATCCTGAAAACCATAGCGGCTTGCGCTTGTCCGGTGCGGGCTGCAAGCCAAAATGAACGACAAACTGGATTTGCTGCTGGAGCGTGCCAACCAGCTCATCACACGCATCGAGACCATCCTGCCCAGGCCGCTTGCCGCGCCCGACTGGGACGGCGCCATCGCCTGGCGCTACCGGCGCCGCGCCAGCGGTGGCAGTGCGCTGGAGCCGGTGCGCCACATCGCCGCGATGCAGCTCGACGACCTCAAGGAGGTCGAGCCGCAAAAAGAAAAACTGCGGCGCAACACCGAGCAGTTCGTGGCCGGCAAGCCTGCCAACAACGTGCTGCTGACCGGCGCGCGCGGCACCGGCAAGTCTTCGCTCATCCGGGCCTGCCTGCAGGCCTACGCGCCCCGGGGCCTGCGCCTGATCGAGGTGGACAAGGGCGACCTCACCGACCTGCCCGACATCGTCGAGATCGTCGCCGCGCGGCCGGAAAAATTCATCATCTTCAGCGACGACCTCAGCTTCGATGAAGGCGAGCCGGGCTACAAGGCGCTCAAGAGCATCCTGGACGGCTCGGTGGCCGCGGCCACGCCCAACGTGCTGATCTACGCAACGAGCAACCGCCGCCACCTGCTGCCCGAGTACATGAAGGAAAACCTCAGCTACCAGCACTCCGAGGACGGCGAGCTGCATCCGGGCGAGGTGGTCGAGGAGAAAATTTCGCTCTCCGAGCGCTTTGGCCTGTGGCTGAGTTTCTATCCCTTCAACCAGGACGAATACCTCGCCATCGCCGGCCAGTGGCTCGCGCACTTCGGCGTCGCGCCCGAAGCCATTGAGGCGGCGCGGTCCGAGGCGCTCTTGTGGGCGCTGGAGCGCGGCTCGCGCAGCGGCCGCGTGGCGTGGCAGTTTGCGCGCGACTACTCCGGGCGCACGGCGGCGTGAAGCGCCGGCACACCGAGGTCGCGGCGGGCATCCTGCTGCGTGCAGACGGGCAGATGCTGCTCACCAGCCGCCCCGAGGGCAAGCCCTATGCGCTCTACTGGGAGTTCCCGGGCGGCAAGCTGGAGGCGGGTGAGAGCGTGGAGCAGGCGCTGCGCCGCGAGCTGCAGGAAGAGCTGGGCATCACCATCGCCGCCGCCCATCCCTGGCAAGTGACCGAGCACGACTATCCACATGCGCTGGTGCGCCTGCACTGGTGCAAGGTGTTCGACTGGCAGGGCGAGCTGCAGATGCGCGAAGGTCAGCGGATGGCCTGGCAGAGCTGGCCACCGACGGTGCGGCCCCTGCTGCCAGGTGCCTTCCCGGTGCTGCAGATGCTGGCGCAGGAGAGGGGCTTGCCTTTCGATGCCCGGGCCCTTGGTGCTGAAGGGTCTTGAAAGCATAGCTGCAAGCGCTTGCCAGCATTGGGCTCAAGCGCGTTTTGGCTGAAAATTCAGGGCAGCTGCCGGGGGTCTCCGAAAGGGGCATCATCGGGCGGGGCGCTGCTCGGCACGCGAAACTCTTCTGCCGCCCAGGCGCCCAGGTCGATCTGGCGGCAGCGCCGGCTGCAAAACGGCCGGTAGCGGTTGCTCGGGGCGAACAGGCTGGGTTGGCCGCAGGTGGGGCAGGGCACGGTGGCCGGCGTGCCGGCGGGTTCTTCAGGCTTTTCAGTCATAAGCAAAATGGAAAAATGTCCTTGGTCGCGCGGGGCATGCACCGGACAATAACCGGTTGGCCCCGGGCGGATGAAACATGAAGTATTGGCTGCTTGCCTTTTTGCTGTGGTGCGGCGCCGCTTTTGCGGCGCAGCCCTTGCTCAGCTCGGACGAGCTCGAGCCGCTGCTGGCCGACCCTGCCGTGCGCATCGTCGACATCCGCGATGCCCAGAGCTTTGCCGGCGGCCACATCGAAGGTGCGCACAACGCCCCCTACAACGAATGGCTGGGTCCGCCGGAAAACTTCGGCATTCTGCCGCCTGCCCAAGACATGGTGGCCCTGGTGCGGCGCCTGGGGCTCACGCCAGAAAGCCATGCCGTGGTGATTTCCGCAGGCAGCGACGGCACCGACTTCGGCGCGGCCGCGCGCGTGTACTGGATGCTCAAGTCGCTGGGCGTGAAAGAGCTGTCCATCCTGGACGGCGGCATGCAGTCCTGGGACTTCGACGGCATGGCCACCACCAAAAGCGTGAGTGATCCGGCGCCCAGCCAATGGCAGCCGCAATGGAACCCGCGCTGGACTGCCACGCGCGCGCAGGTACTGGCGCACGTGCAAAAGGGCGACGCGGTGCTGCTGGACGTGCGCCCCGAGAATTTCTACCTTGGCCAGTTCAAGGCGCCCATGGCACGCATGGCCGGTACCCTGCCCGGCGCGGTGCAGCAGGACTTCACGCGCTGGGTGCAGAACGGCTCGGCGCTGTCGGTCGCACCCGAGGAGGCACGCCGGCTGGCGCAGGAGATCCAGCGCCCTGCGGGGCAGGACCTGGTGGTGTTTTGCAACACCGGCGTGTGGTCCGCGCTGGTGTGGTTCGAGACGCATGAAATCCTGGGCATGAAGGACGTGAAGATCTACCCTGGCTCCATGGTGGACTGGGTGCAAGCGGTGCCCATGCTGCCCACGCTCCATGCGCCCGGCCGCGGCGAACAGATCGTGCAGGCGTTTGCGCAGGCATGGAAGAACCTGAAGAAATGAAGCGCCTCCCCCTCCTCGCCTTGATGGCGGTCTTCTTTGCCTGGATGCTCTGGAGCGTTTCCATGCGCCAGGCGCTGCTGTTCCTCGCCGGCATCGGCCTTGGGGTGGCGCTGGCCGGGCAGCGCTTCGGCTTCACCACGGCCTGGCGCATCCTGGTGGAGGACAAGAACCCCAGCGGCGTCGTCGGCCAGCTCATCGCCTTCGGGCTGGCGGCGCTGCTGTGCATGCCGCTGCTCGGGCACTACGGCGAGCTGACCGCGGCGCTGGGCCCGCCCAGCGTCAGCCTGCTCGTGGGCGCCTTCACCTTCGGCCTGTGCATGCAGGTGGCCGACGGCTGCGGCAGCGGCGTGTTCTACAAGGCGGGCATGGGCATACCGCTGAATACCGCCATCCTGCCGCTGTTTGCGGTCGGCAGCTTCCTGGGCAGCTGGCATCTGGGCTGGTGGCTGGAGCTGGGGCGCACCGAGCCGGTGGGCTTTGTCACCTTGCTGGGCTGGCAGCGGGCGCTGGCGCTCACGCTGGTGGCGCTGGCGCTGATCGGCGTGGGCGTGGCCTGGTACACGCGCCGCTGGCACCGCGCGCGCGGCGCGGCGGCGCCGCAACTGTGGGTGCGCAAATGGGTCGTGGGCGCCATCATGATCGCGGCGTTCGCCGCGCTGGTGCTGTTCATCTCGGGCAACCCCTGGGGCATCATCTACGGCCCGGGGCTGTGGGTGGCCAAGATGGCCACCTCGGCCGGCGTGGTGGACCCGGCGCACAACTGGTTCTGGAGCCTGCCGGACAACGCCGCCATCCTGCAGCAGAGCGTGCTGCTCGACGTGACCACCATCACCAACGTCGGCATCCTGGCCGGGGCGCTGTGGGTGAGCGCCGGCAAGCCGGCGGCGCACAAACCGATGACGGGCAGGCAATGGAGCGTGGCCTTGCTCGCGGGGCTGCTGCTGGGCTACAGCTCGCGCCTGGCCTTTGGCTGCAACATCGGGGCGATGTTCTCGGGCATCTCCACCGGTTCGATCCACGGCTGGATCTGGGCCCCGATGGCCTTCGCCGGCACCATCTTCGGCCTGCGCATACGCAGGCGCATGGGCTATTGAGGGAGGTGGGCAAGCGATGAAACCCGCCGCGCTGCGTACCGTCTTCTGGCTGCTGTTCGCCGCCTTCCTGGCCTGGGACTACAACGCCTCGCCGCCGGTCGACCTGCGCTGGGAGCTGGCGCCGATCGCCGCGGGTTCGGGCCAGGCCACCCAGGGCGGGCACTGCTCCATGCCCGAGTGAGGGCGGGCTGCGCGGCTGCGCCCGCCCGCGGCATGGCCCCGGGCGCAGCCGCGCAGCGATGCTCCGGACGGCGCAGCAGCCGTATCAGGCCTGGACTTCGGCCAGCAGGGTCCTGAGCTCGCCCGACTCGTACATCTCCATCATGATGTCCGCGCCGCCGACGAGTTCGCCCTTGACGTAGAGCTGCGGAATCGTCGGCCAGTTGCTGTATTCCTTCACGCCCTGACGGATCTCCTCGTCGTCGAGCACGTTCACCGTGGCAAGCTGGTCCAGGTCCACATCCAGGGCCTTGAGGATCTGCACCGCACGGCCGGAAAAACCGCACATCGGGAAATGGGCGTCTCCCTTCATGAAAAGCAGGATGGGGTTGCTCTTGACCAGTTGGTCGATGCGTTGCTGGACGTCGCTCATGAAAAACTCCTGAAAACCTTGCCACCGCTGGCAGTGGGGGCTGAATTATTCCACCCCCGCGGCCGCGGGGATGCGCGGCGCGGGTATTGCCCCGCCGGTGCAGCGGGTGATACCCGCGAGGTCCTTGCGGCCTTGCACCTGGATAAAGCCGCTTTCCTGCATCAAGGCCTGGACCTGGCTGGCCTGGTCGTGGCCGTGTTCCAGCAGCAGCCAGCCGCCCGGGCGCAGGCGCGCCGGCGCCTGACCGACGATGGCGCGGATGTCGGCCAGCCCGTCCGCGCCGCTCACCAGCGCCATGCGCGGCTCGTGCGTGAGCGCCGCCAGGTGCGGGTCGCCCTCCGCAACGTAGGGCGGGTTGCTGACGATGAGGTCAAAGCATTCGGCCACGCCCTCAAGCCAGTGGCCGTGGCGCAGGTGCAAGGGCAGGGCGAGCGCCTGCGCATTGGCCCGCGCGAGCGCCAGCGCCGCCTCGCTCGCGTCCACCGCGCTCACCTGGGCGTCGGGGCGCCGCGCCTTGAGCGCCAGGGCGATCGCCCCGCTGCCCGTGCCCAGGTCGATGGCATGCGGCGCAGACAGGGGCGCCAGGACTTCAAGCGCCCAATCGACCAGGGTTTCGGTGTCGGGGCGCGGATCGAGCACGCGCTCGTCCACGGCCAGGTCCAGCCCATAAAAGGCCTTGCGGCCGGTGAGATAGGCCACGGGTTCGCCCTGCAGGCGGCGCTGGACGAACCCGGCAAAGGCGATCTGCGCACCAGCGGGCAGCGCGTCGTCATCGTGGGCGATCAGCCAAGCGCGGTCGTGCGCGGCGCGGCCCAGCGCATGCAGCAGCAGCATTTGCGCGTCGATGCGCGCCAGGCCTTGGGCCTGGGCTTGCTGCAGGGCGAAGCGCATGGTGGTGGTGCTGCTCATTGTATTGGTAGCTGCCAGCGCTTGTCGGGCAAGGGCTGGAGCCGTATTTGGCTCAATTTTCTTCCAGCTCCGCCAGCAGCTCGGCCTCGCGCGCGCTGCGCAGGGCTTCGAGCACCTCGCCCAGGTCGCCGTCCATCACCATCTGCAGCTTGTAGAGCGTGAGGTTGATGCGGTGGTCGGTAAGCCGCCCCTGCGGGAAGTTGTAGGTGCGGATGCGATCAGACCGGTCGCCGCTGCCCACCAGGCCCTTGCGCAGCGCCGCTTCCTTCGCGGCGCGTTCGCTGCGCTCCTTTTCCTGGATGCGCGCCTGCAGCACGCGTAGCGCCTGCGCCTTGTTGGCGTGCTGGCTGCGCCCGTCCTGGCATTCGGCGACGATGCCGGTGGGCAGGTGCACCACGCGCACGGCGGAGTCGGTCTTGTTGATGTGCTGGCCACCCGCGCCGCTGGCGCGGAAGGTGTCGATGCGCAGATCGGCGGGGTTGAGCGTGATGGCCTCGTGTTCGTCGGGTTCGGGCATGACGGCGACGGTGCAGGCGCTGGTGTGGATGCGTCCCTGGGTTTCCGTCACCGGCACGCGCTGCACGCGGTGGCCGCCCGATTCAAAGCGCAGCCAGCCGAAGACCTGCTCGCCCTCGATGCGCAGCACCACCTCCTTGTAGCCGCCCAGCTCACTTTCGTGCGCGCTCATCACCTCCACGCGCCAGCCGACGTTGGCGGCATGGCGGGTGTACATGCGCGCGAGGTCGGCGGCGAACAGGGCGGATTCATCACCGCCGGTGCCGGCGCGGATTTCAAGGAAGGCGTTGCGCTCGTCTTCCGGGTCCCTGGGCAGCAGCAGGCGCTGCAGCTCGGATTCGAGCTGGGTCAGCTCGGTCTGCGCGCCATCGATTTCGTCCTGCGCCATCTCGGCCATTTCAGGGTCGTCCAGCAGCGCCTGGGCGGCCTGGGCATCGGCCTCGCGCTGCAGGTAGCGGGACCAGCGACTGGTGACGGCGCTGACTTCGGCATGCTCGCGCGAGAGCGTGCGGTACTGCTGCATGTCGCCCATGATGTCTTCGCGCGAGAGCAGGAAGTCCAGCTCCTTGAGGCGCTCGGCGTGGCGTTCCAGCTGGTGGCGGAGAAAGGGTTTCATCGAAAGCGGAAAGATGGTTTGCTACTTCTTGAGTAGCTGGCAGCGCTTGCTGCGCAAGGGCTGGAGGCGGATTTGGCTTGAAATCCGCTACAGCCCGTTCTGGCTGCGGCTGGAGCGCAGGAACAGGCGCGATACCGTCTCGGCGGTGTGGCTGCGGGTTTCGGCGTCGCCGGCGCGCAGCTCGGCCATGGCGCCGTGCAGCATCTTCTGCGTGAGGCCGCGCGAGAGCGCCTCGAGCACGCTGTCCACGTCCTGCCCCTTGGCCAGGAGCTTCTTGGCGCGGGCGATCTCCTGCGCGCGCCAGTCGTCGGCCTGCGCATGCAACTGCTGGATCAGAGGCACCACCGCGCTGGCGCCGTCGGCGCCCTTGCGCAGGTCCATCCAGTGCATGAAGCCCTGCACGCCCACGTCGATGATGGCCTCGGCCTGGGCCACGGCCGCCTCGCGCTGGGCCTGGCCGCTGTGCACCACGCCGGCGAGGTCGTCCACCGTGTAGAGGTAGACGTCGGGCACCTGCTTGACCTCGGGTTCGATGTCGCGCGGCACCGCCAGGTCCACCATGAAGATGGGGCGGTGGCGGCGTTTCTTCAGCGCGCGCTCGATCGCGCCCAGGCCGATGATGGGCAGCTGGCTGGCGGTGCAGCTGATGACCGCGTCGAATTCGTGCAGGTGCTCGGGCAGGTCGGCCAGGCGCATCACGCTGGCGTCAAAGCGCGTGGCGAGCTTCTCGCCGCGCTCCAGCGTGCGGTTGGCGATGGCGATCTGCCGGGGCTTGCGCGCCGCGAAGTGGGTGGCGCACAGCTCTATCATCTCGCCCGCGCCGACGAAGAGCACGCGGATCTGCGCCAGGTCCTCGAACAGCTGGCCGGCCAGGCGCACCGCGGCCGCGGCCATGCTGATGCTGTGCGCGCCGATGTCGGTGCTGGTGCGCACTTCCTTGGCCACCGCGAAGCTGCGCTGGAACAGCTGGTTGAGCGTGGAGCCGAGCGCGCCCGCGCCTTCGGCCGCGCGCACCGCGTTCTTCATCTGGCCGAGGATCTGCGCCTCGCCCAGCACCATGCTGTCCAGGCCGCTGGCCACGCGAAAGGCATGGCGCGCCGCGCCGTCGCCCTGGTGCAGATAGGCGTGGGGCTGCAACTGCTGCACGCTCAGGCCGCCGCGCGCGGCCAGCCAGTGCAGCGTGTGCTCGGGCACCAGCAGGTCGGCCGCGCAATAGACTTCGGTACGGTTGCAGGTGGACAGCAGCGCGGTTTCCACCGGCCGGCCCTGGGTGCCGAGCGAGGCACGCAGGCCCTGCAGCGCTGGCGCGATCTGGTCCATGGCGAACGCGAAACGGCCACGCAGGTCCAGCGGCGCCGTATGGTGGTTGATGCCCAGGGTCCAGACTGCCATGGGCGGGGATTATAAAATTTGTGCGCCCCCGCGCCTACCATGAGCTTTTTGTCCTTCCTCAAGCATCTGCTGGCTTTTTTTGCCCCCGCGCCGGCGCTGGCGCTGGCGCTGGTGCTGCTCGGGCAACTGCTGCTGCGTACGCATGCCAGGCAGCGCGGCTGGCTGGCACCGCTGGCGCTGCTCACCGTGCTGGGCTGCGCGGTGCTGCTGGCGGGGCTGTGGCTGCTGGGCAGCGACGGGCGCATGGCCACCTATGCGGCGCTGGTGCTGGTGCTGGCCAGCGCGCACTGGCTGCAGCTGCGCGCCTGGCGCTGATCAGCCGGCGGGACTGAAGAGCTCCACCCGGTCGGTGATGATGCCGTCGGTGCCCAGGTCCTGCAGATGGCGCGCGCTTGCTTCGTCGTTCACGGTGTAGCTCAGCGTGCGCAGGCCGGCGGCGCGGGCGGCGGCCACGGTGTCGGAATTCCACAGCCGATAGTTACACACCAGCGCCGCGCAGGCGTGCTCGCGGGCGACGGACAGCGCCTCGGGCCGCGCTTCGTCCAGCAGCAGGCCGCGGGCCAGCGCGGGCGCGCCCTCGTGCGCCCCGGCCAGGGCCGCGGGCTGAAAGGAGGTGAGCAGTGGCCCCGCCGCCTGCCCCTGCCACAGCCGCGCCGCCAGCCGCGCGACGGCCAGGCCGGTGGCGTGTTCGGTGCCGGGCGTGGGCTTGATCTCGATGTTCAGCTGCAGGTGGTTGGCCAGGCACCAGCGCGCGACGCGCTCCAGCGTGGGCAGCGGCTCGCCGGCGAATTCGCGCGAGTGCCAGCTGCCGGCGTCCAGCTGGGCCAGTTCCCCCCAGCTGCGCTCGCCGGCGCGGCCCTGGCCGTTGGTGGTGCGCTCCAGCTCGCTGTCGTGCAGCAGGAACACCACGCCGTCGCTGCTGAGCTTGGCGTCGCATTCGAACATGCGCCAGCCGTGGCGTGCGCCGAGGCGAAACGCGGCCAGGGTGTTCTCGGGCGCGAGCTTGCCCGCGCCGCGGTGCGCGATCCAGCGCGGGTAGGGCCAGGCGGGGAGTTCGGTTTTTGGCATGTTTTCAGGCTCCAGCCCTTGTGCGGCGGGCGCTGGAAGCTAGCAAAAACGTAGTTCAGGCTTCGATGCGCAGGCCGGTGGTGGCATCAAAGCCGTGGATGCGGTCTTCCAGCGGCAGCACGCGCAGCGTCTGGCCGGGCAGGGGGCGCTCCTCGGTTTCGTTCATGCGCACGATCATGCGTTCGCCCTCGGGCCCGCCCAGGTGGCCGTGCACCAGGCGCTCGGCGCCGAGCATCTCCACCGTGTCCACCTGCAGCTCCCAGCCGCCGGAGGCCACCACGCGCAGGTGTTCGGGGCGTATGCCCAGCAGCACGCCGTCGCGCACGCCGGGCACACCCGAGAGCAGATTCATCGGCGGCGCACCGATGAAGCCGGCGACGAAGGTGGAAGCGGGGCGGTGGTAGACCTCTTCGGGCGTGCCGAACTGCTCCATGCGCCCGGCGTTCATCACGATCATGCGCTGCGCGAGCGTCATCGCCTCCACCTGGTCGTGGGTGACGAACAGGCTGGTGATGCCCAGCTCGCGGTGCAGTTTCTCGATTTCCAGGCGGGTCTGGGCGCGCAGCTTGGCGTCCAGGTTGGACAGCGGCTCGTCGAACAGGAAGACCTGTGGCTGGCGCACGATGGCGCGGCCCATGGCCACGCGCTGGCGCTGCCCGCCCGAGAGCTCGCGCGGCTTGCGCGCCAGCAGCCCGGAGAGCTCAAGGATGGCGGCGGCCTTGTCCACCCGCGCCTTGATCTCGGGCGCTGGCACCTTCTTGATCTTCAGCCCGTAGGCCATGTTGTCGAACACGCTCATGTGCGGGTAGAGCGCATAGTTCTGGAACACCATGGCGATGTCGCGCTCGGCCGGCTCCAGGCGGTTGACCACGCGCGTGCCGATGGAGATCGTGCCTTCGCTGATTTCCTCCAGTCCGGCCACCATGCGCAGGAGCGTCGACTTGCCGCAACCCGAGGGGCCGACGATGACGACGAACTCGCCGTCCGCGATGTCGGCGGTCACGCCGTGGATGACCTGGTTGGCCTTGGGGCCGCTGCCGTAGCGCTTGATGACGTTGTTGAACTCTATATTCGCCATGAGTTTTTATTGAATAGTAATGCCAGTAACTTCCTTGGCGATTCGTTTGGCCAAATCAATTCGACCCCAAAACTCTGTCACAAAATTCTTAAAACCCCAAATTGATATCCAATACGTATCTGGAATTTGCTCGTCTTTATTTTCTGGCATAAAGATGACAGCGGCTAAAAGGCCCCAAACCAACTGTTCATGCAGAACTAAATTGCCTGTATTGTGATCAATGCCTAAGCTAATATTTTTATTCCAGGTGATCTTGCTATTTTTCTCATCACTGTGCACTGACCCGCAACGAAGCACATGGTATACGATCTCGTCTATTCCAATTGTTCCAGTAGAATTGGGTGGAATTTCTGGGTGGTGAAACGGAACCCTGACTTCCGATGACATCAGGCCAGGAAACCCGATGAGTGTGATGAGCCACATCGATTTTTGAATAAAATCTTTAAAAATCTTTCGGCCAGATCGCTTTGCACCCGCGACGCGTTGGGCTGTGATATCTAGAGCGATACAGGTTGGGGTCAGAGCGGAAACCACTTGGCCTGTGCCCATATAATCAATTGCCTCTTTTACCCGCTGCCCTACGCTTAGGGAAGGTCTGCACAACCCGCCTCATGGCGCAAGCTGACGCGTGAACATTCACATGGTGAAACCGAAGCCGAATTTGCGTCAGATTTCCCGCTCTTTCGGCCAATTTCAGCCGTATTGCGGGCTCTCGCCCGTGCTGCAGGCGCACTCATGCCCGCGCTCCCTGCAAAATGCGCTTGCGCACCATCCACAGATTGGACAGCGCAAACAGCACCAGAAGCTGGCTGGTGTTCTTGGCCAGGCCCTTGTAGCGCACCTTGCGGTGGCCAAACTGGCACTTGAGAACTCGGAACTGGTGCTCGACCTTGGCGCGGATACGCGCCTTGACGGTCTCCATCTGATCGAGCAACACATCCAGGGGGCGGTTCTTGTCGAGCTTCTTGCGCTTGCCCGGCATCATGGCGATGTGCCAACGGGTATCGGGGTGTTGATCCTGTACTTCGCCACGCTTGTCAACACCTCGGTAGCCCGAATCTGCAAAGACTTGTGTTTCCTCGCCGTGCAACAGCGCCGCTGCCTGCGTGATGTCGTGGGCGTTGGCGGCCGTGGTGGTGACGGTGTGCACCAAGCCCGAATCGGCATCCACGCCAATGTGCGCCTTCATACCGAAGTGCCATTGGTTGCCCTTCTTGGTTTGGTGCATCTCAGGGTCGCGCTGCCCATCCTTGTTCTTGGTGGAACTGGGTGCGGCAATCAAGGTGGCATCGACCACGGTGCCGCTCTTGAGCAGCAGACCACGGGCGGCCAGTTGGGCATTGACGGTGGCAAGGATTTGAGCTGCCAGCTCGTTCCTCTCCAAGAGGTGTCGAAAGCGCAGGATGGTGCTTTCGTCGGGCAGGCGGGTGATGCCCGCGTCCAAGTGGGCGAACTCTCGGTACAGGGGAACGTCGTGCAAGGCTTCTTCCATCGCCGGGTCGGAGTGCCCGAAGAATTGCTGCAGCAGGTGAATGCGCAGCATCGTCTCCAGCGCAAAGGGAGGGCGCCCCGTCTTGCCTGCAGGCGCGTGCGGTGCAATCAGCGCCAGAAGATCAGGCCATGGGATGACGGCATCCATCTCATCGAGGAATGCACGCTTGCGCGTCCTCTTGGGGGAAAGTTCAAATCCGCTTGTGGCAAGGCTCATTTGCTTCATGGGTGTTCAACGTCCGAGGGGCTCAGGTGGTGGACTTTTGCAGACCTTTCTTAGCATTATTTACCTTCATTTCTCCGTATCCACCAGGCCCTTGACGAACCACTTCTGCATCAGGATGACGACGATGGCCGGCGGGATCATGGCCAGGATGGCGGTGGCCATGACCACGTTCCATTCCACGTAGATCTCGCCGAAGATGGCGCGCTTGATGCCCAGCACGATGGGGTACATGTCCTCGCTCGTCGTGGCGATCAGCGGCCACAGGTACTGGTTCCAGCCGTAGATGAACTGGATCACGAACAGCGCCGCCATCGTCGTCTTGGACAGCGGCAGCAGGATGTCGACGAAAAAGCGCATCGGCCCGGCGCCGTCCATGCGCGCGGCCTCGGCCAGCTCGTCGGGCACCGTGAGGAAGAACTGGCGAAACAGGAAGGTGGCCGTGGCCGAGGCGATCAGTGGTACCGTCAGCCCCGCGTAGCTGTTGAGCATCTTCAGGTCGGAGACCACCTGGTAGGTCGGGCCTATGCGCACTTCCACCGGCAGCATCAGCGTGATGAAGATCATCCAGAACACCAGGCCGCGAAACGGAAAGCGAAAGTACACGATGGCGAAGGCCGACAGCAGCGAGATCGCGATCTTGCCCAGCGCGATGCCCATGGCGGTGACGAAGCTCACCCACAGCATGGGCCAGCCCGGCGGGATGGTGCCGCCCGCGGCCACCTTGCCGCCCATCAGCGCCAGGTAGTAGCTGTTGTAGATGTTGCCCCCGGGCAGCAGCGACAGCGGGTTGCTGCCGGTGATCTGCGCCGCCGTCTGCGTGCTGGCGACGAACGCCACATAGACCGGGAAGGCGATGACGAGCACGCCCAGGATGAGCACGGCGTGCGAGACGAAGTCCAGGACGGGGCGGCGCTCGATCATGTCAGCGCCGCCCGGCCGCCCGAAGGCGCTGAGGCCCCCTCGGGGGGCAGCGAACGAAGTGAGCGTGGGGGCATGATCAGTTTCAGTACTGGACCTTCTTCTCGACGAAGCGAAACTGGAACACGGTCAGCAGGATGACGACCGCCATCAGCACCACCGACTGCGCGGCCGAGCCGCCCATGTCCAGCGCCTTGAAGCCGTCGTAGTAGACCTTGTAGACCAGGATGGAGGTGTCCTTGCCCGGCCCGCCCTGGGTGGCTGCGTCCACGATGGCGAAGGTGTCGAAGAAGGCGTAGATCACGTTCATCACCAGCAGGAAGAAGGTGGTGGGCGAGAGCAGCGGAAAGACGATGCTCCAGAAGCGCTTCCAGGGCGAGGCGCCGTCGATGGTGGCCGCCTCGATAACCGAGGAGGGCACCGACTGCAGCCCCGCGAGGAAGAACAGGAAGTTGTAGGAAATCTGCTTCCACACCGATGCCATGACGATCAGCGCCATCGCGTCGCGCCCGCTCAGCAGGTGGTTCCAGTCATAGCCCAGCGCCTGCAGGGTGTAGGACACCACGCCCCAGGGCGAGGCGAACATCATCAGCCAGAGCACGCCGGCCACCACGGGCGCGACCGCATAGGGCCAGATCAGCAGCGTCTTGTAGATGGCCGCGCCGCGCACCACGCGGTTGGCCATTACCGCCAGCAGCAGCGCCACGCAGATGCCGATGACCGCCACCAGCACGGAAAACAGCGCGGTGGTGTAGAAGGAATCGACGTAGCTCGGGTCTTCCCAGAGGCGGCGGAAATTCTCCAGGCCGACGAATTCGCGGCTGGTGCCGAAGGCGTCCTCCTGCAGCACGCTCTGGTAGAGCGCCTGGCCCGCGGGCCAGAAGAAGAACACCAGCACGATCGCCATCTGCGGCGCCACCAGCACCCAGGGCAGCCAGGCGGACTTGAAGCGAACGCGTTTTTCCATGGAGGGCGATGGTAATCGACGCCCGGCCGCTGCCGCAGGGGCGCCGGGCTCAGGGAAATATGAAAAACAATAGCGCCTTGCGCACTATTGGCGGGGCTTGCAGCCGGAAATGTCCAGAATTTCGCAGCGCAAGCCCCGGGCTGGGCGGGCTCTCAGCCCTTGTTCGCCTTCTGGAAGCGTTCGAGCTGTTCGTTGCCGCGCTTGACGGCGGCGTCCAGCCCTTCCTTGGGCGTCTTCTTGCCCGACCAGATGTTCTCGGTTTCCTCGTCGATGATGGTGCGCACCTGCACGAAGTTGCCGATGCGTATGCCACGCGACTTGTCGGTGGTCTTGCGGATCATCTGCGTGACGGCCACGTCCGCGCCCGGGTTTCCCTTGTAGAAGCCGGATTTTTCAGTCAGTTCGTAGGCGGCCGTGGTCACCGGCAGGTAGCCGGTGCGCTGGTGGCTGGCGGCGGCCACTTCGGGCTTGGCCAGGTAGCTCAGGAACTGGCCCACGCCCTTGTAGACCTCATTCTTCTTGCCGGACATCACCCACAGGCTGGCCCCGCCGATCACCGAGTTCTGCGGCGCGCCGGCCACGTCGGGGTAGTAGGGCATGGTGCTCACGCCGAAGTCGAACTTGGCGTTGCGCTTGAGGTTGCCCAGCAGCCCGGCCGAGGCCGTGGCCATCGCGCATTCACCCGAGACGATGGTGGCGTCGGCCGCGTTGTTGCGCCCCTTGTAGACGAACAGGCCCTGCTTGGCCATGTTGGCCAGGTTTTCGAAGTGGCGCACGTGCAGCGGGCTGTTGAACTCCAGGCGCGTGCCCATGCCGCCAAAGCCGTTGTTCAGCGAGGAGAACAGCACGTTGTGCCAGGCGGAGAAGTTCTCCAGCTGCGTCCAGCTGATCCAGCTCGTGGTGAACGGACACTTGTGGCCGGCGGCCTTGAGCTTGCCCGCCGCCAGCACCACTTCGGGCCAGGTCTTGGGTGGCTTGCTGGTGTCCAGCCCCGCGGATTTGAAGGCGTCCTTGTTGTAGTAGAACACCACCGTCGAGCTGTTGAAGGGCATGCTCAGCATCTGCCCGTTGGGCGCGGTGTAGTAGCCGGCCACGGCGGGCACGTAGGCCTTGGGGTCGAAGTTGACGCCGGCCATCTTCATGACCTCGGCCACCGGCTTGATCGCGCCCTTGCTGGCCATCATGGTGGCGGTGCCCACTTCGAACACCTGCAGGATGTCGGGCGCGTTGCCGGCGCGAAACGCCGCGATGGCGGCCGTCATGGATTCGTCGTAGCTGCCCTTGAAGGTGGGCACCACCTTGTAGTCCTTCTGGCTGGCGTTGAACTGGTTGGCCAGGTCGTTGACCCATTCGCCCAAGGCGCCGCCCATGGAATGCCACCACTGGATCTCGGTCTGGGCCTGCGCGGGCATGGCCATGGCCATGGACAGCATTGCGGCGCCGGCCAGCGCCAAGGGTTTGAATCGCATGAATGCTCCTTGTTCTATCGGAAAAGGGAACGGCCGCCGCGCGGGCTGCGCGGCCTCGGTCCACTGTGCTCGGTTGCTTTTTTCGCACAGCGGTTTGTTTGGCGCAACCGGGTTTACCCGTCGCAAATTGTGGCAGCTGTTGGCGCCCCGCGCGGGTAATGCACGCGACATGCGTGCCGGCATTGCGGGCCGGGGCTGCGCGCGCGGGCTTGGCAGAGGTTTTTTGTGCGATGCACAATCGGGCCTTGAACGCCCGGTTTTCCCTGCCTGCCCGCGCAGGCGCCCCAAAGAATGGAAGAGCACATGCCCAAGACCTCCCTGGATAAAAGCAAGATCAAGTTTCTGCTGCTCGAAGGCATCCACCAGTGCGCGGTGGATGCGCTGCACGCGGCCGACTACTCCAGCGTGGAGCTGCTGCCGCGCGCGCTGGAGGGGCAGGAGCTGCTGGACAAGATCGCCGACGTGCACTTCATCGGCGTGCGCTCGCGCACCCAGCTCACCGGCGAGGTGCTGCAGCATGCGCACAAGCTCGTGGGCATAGGGTGCTTTTGCATAGGCACCAACCAGGTGGACCTGAACACCGCGCGCGAGAAGGGCATCGCGGTGTTCAACGCGCCGTATTCCAACACCCGCTCGGTGGCCGAACTGGTGCTGGCCGAGGCCATCCTGCTGCTGCGCGGCATCCCGGCGCGCAACGCCGCCGCGCACCGCGGCGGCTGGCTCAAGAGCGCGGAAAATTCCCACGAGGCGCGCGGCAAGACGCTGGGCATCGTCGGCTACGGCGCGATCGGCTCGCAGCTTTCGGTGCTGGCCGAGAGCCTGGGCATGCACGTGATCTTTCATGACGTCGTCGCCAAGCTGCCGCTGGGCAATGCCCACCAGGTCGATTCGCTCAAGACGCTGCTGGCGCAATCGGACATCGTCAGTCTGCACGTGCCGCAGCTGCCGTCCACCCAGTGGATGATGGGCGCCCAGCAGATCGCGCAGATGAAGCCGGGCAGCATCCTGATCAACGCCTCGCGCGGCACGGTGGTGGAGATCGAGCCGCTGGCCGAGGCGATCAAGGCCGGGCGCGTGATTGGCGCCGCCATCGACGTGTTTCCGGTGGAGCCCAAGAGCACCAAGGACGAATTCGTCTCGCCGCTGCGCGGGCTGGACAACGTCATCCTCACGCCGCACATCGGCGGCTCGACGCTGGAGGCGCAGGCCAACATCGGCCTGGAGGTCGCGCACAAGCTCATCACCTACAGCGACACCGGCACGTCCACCAGCTCGGTGAACCTGCCCGAGGTGGCGCTGCCCGCGCACCCGGGCAAGAACCGGCTGCTGCACATCCACCGCAACATCCCGGGCGTGATGTCCGAGATCAACCGCATCCTCTCGGACGGCGAGGTGAACATCTCGGCCCAGTTCCTGCAGACGCGCGACAACGTCGGCTACGTGGTGGTCGATCTGGATGCGCGCTCTTCCGACATGGCGCTGGAAAAGCTCGCCAAGGTGCCGGGCACCATCCGCACCCGCGTGCTGTTCTGAAGCATGGCCACGCCCCGGCACGGTTGCCCGTTGTGCCAGAGCGAGGGCGGCCCGCTGGTCTGGCGCGGGGCGCAGCTGCGCGTGATCCAGGCGGATGAGCCGGGCTTTCCCGCCTTCTACCGCGTGGTCTGGAACGCCCACGTGGCGGAATTTTCCGAGCTGACGCCGACGCAGCGCGCCGACTGCATGCAGGCCGTGGTGCTGGTCGAAGAGGTGCTGCGCGAGCAGCTCGCGCCGCGCAAGATCAACCTCGCGGCGCTGGGCAACCAGGTGGCGCACCTGCATTGGCATGTGCTGGCGCGCTTCGACTGGGACAGTCATTTCCCCGACGCCGTCTGGGCGCCGGCGCGGCGCGCGCAAGACACTGCACGCATTGCGGCCATCGCGGCCAAGCGGGCCATGGTGCATGATCGGCTGCATTCGCGCCTTGCGCAGTGGCAGCAAGCCCAAAATGTTTGATAGCTGCCAGCGCAAGCCAGGCCAGCGTTTGCGGCCTATTTGACCTGAAATTTCCTTCCCCGAGACCATGGCAGAGCAGACCTCCGGCACGCCCGTGCCCCTGTCCATCACCGTGCACCAGCGCTCGCGCGTGCTGGAGATTTCCTTCTCCAGCGGTGAGCACTTCCACATCCCCTTCGAACTCATGCGCGTGTACTCGCCCTCGGCGGAGGTCACCGGTCACGGCCCTGGCCAGGAGGTGCTGCAGACCGGCAAGCGCGAGGTGACGGTCAACGGCATCGAGCCCATGGGCAACTACGCCATCCGGCCGATTTTTTCCGACGGGCACGACAGCGGACTGTTCACCTGGAGCTATCTCTACAAGCTCGGGCGCGAACATCAGACGTTGTGGGCCAACTACCTGCAGCGCCTGCAGGAGGCGGGCGCCGACCGCGACACCCCCATGGTGCGCCGTGGCGCGACCATCTCCAGGAAGAAGGCGCACTGAGCAATTCAGCGAAATAGCGACACAAGTCCGGGGGATAGACCCGGCCTTGTCTCATTTGCGCCCGGCCTCGCCTACGATCGAGGCATGGCTGCTACACATTTCGGATTCCAGACGGTAGACGAGGGCGAAAAGGCCGAGCGCGTGCGCGGCGTGTTCGACTCGGTCGCGCCGCGCTACGACATCATGAACGACCTGATGTCCGGCGGTCTGCATCGTCTGTGGAAGGCCTACACCGTCATGGTGGCCAATCTGCGCGAGGGCGAGCGCGTGCTGGACATCGCCGGCGGCACCGGTGACCTGGCGCTCGCTTTTTCGAAAAAAGTGGGAACCGGCGGCCAGGTGGTGCACACAGACATCAATGAATCCATGCTGCGCACCGGGCGCGAGCGCCTCATCAACCGGGGCGTGGTGCTGCCCACGCTGGTGTGCGACGCCGAGCGCCTGCCCTTTGCCGACGGGCACTTCGACCTGGTCAGCGTGGCTTTCGGCCTGCGCAACATGACGCACAAGGACCGCGCTCTGGCCGAGATGGCGCGCGTGCTGCGCGCCGGCGGGCGCCTGCTGGTGCTGGAGTTCTCCAAGGTGGCGCCGCCGCTGGAAAAAATCTACGACTTGTATTCTTTTCAGGTGCTGCCGCGTTTAGGAAAGTGGGTGGCGGGCGACGCGCAAAGCTACCGCTATCTGGCGGAGTCGATACGCATGCACCCGGGCCAGCAAGAGCTCAAGGCGCTGATGCAGCGCCAGGGCTTCGGGCATGTGGACTTCCACAACCTGACGGGGGGCGTGGTGGCGCTGCATGTGGGCGTGAAGTGTTGAAGCGATTTCGACCGGTCGCTTTTTTTGATCGATCTGATGGAGTGACGAGGAAACTATGAAGCAACTGTGGTCCGTGGTTCTGGTGGTGCTGCTGACACTGGTATATGCCCAGGCCGAGGCCGCCCGGCTGGGTGGTGGCCGCTCGATCGGTCGCCAGTCGGCCAACGTGACGCAGCGCGAGGCGGTGCGCGCGCCGGCCAAGGCGCCCAATGCGGCCCAGAACAGCGCCAACGCCGCCAAACCCGCGGCCGCACCGGGTGCGGGCAACGCCGCGCCGCGCAAACCCTGGGCCGGCATGCTGGGCGGTCTCGCCGCAGGCCTGGGCCTGGCCTGGCTGGCCAGTGCGCTGGGGCTGGGCGCCGAGTTCGGCCAGTTCCTGCTGATTGCGCTGCTGGTGCTGGTGGGCGTGGCGGTGCTGCGCATGCTCATGCGCCCCAAGGCCGGGGCGGGTGCGGGCGCATCGCCCCTGGCCTTTCAGGGCGCGGGCGCGGATGCCGCGGCACGCATGCCCGGCCAGTACAACCCCGCCAAAGTGGGCAACGACGCCTCGGCCCGCCCCTGGGAAGACCCGCGCATGGCGCTGGACGCCGCACCGGCGGCGGGCGGCGGCGTGGCCATAGGCTCGGCGCTCGCCGGCTCGCAGGACTGGGGCGTGCCCGAAGGCTTCGACGTGCATGGCTTCCTGGAGGCCGCCAAGCGCAATTTCACCACCTTGCAGTCGGCCTGGGACCGCAGCGACTTCGTCACGCTGCGCTCGATGATGACCGATGGCATGCTGGAGCAGGTGCGCGCCGAGCTGCAGGAGCGCGAGGCACAGCGCGGCGGCCGCGAGCCCAACCAGACCGACGTGCTGATGCTCGAAGCCAAGCTGCTGGGCATCGAGGAGCTGGACGGCGAATACCTGGCCAGCGTGGAGTTTTCGGGCGTGATCCGCGAAGACCCCTCGGCCGGGCCCGGCCCCTTCCGCGAGGTCTGGAACATGACCAAGCCCAAGGACGGCAGGAGCGGCTGGCTGGTGGCCGGGCTGCAGGCGCTGCAGTAAAGTGCCGGGGCCGCAGGCGCGGCCCGTGGCGCCAGGCGCCGTTCGGGGAATAATCGGGGACCATGAACACACGGTCCCCTTTTTCTTTCCTGCACCGGCTGGCGGCGCAGATGCCGCGCCCGCCCCGGGCACCGCAATGGCTGGTCAAGGGCACGCAGCAGCGGCTGGTGTTGCTGCTCAACCACGTGCTGCAGCAGGAGCCCGTCGCCATGCAGCGGCTGCAGCGCCAGAGCGGGCGCGTGGCGCGGGTGCAGTGGCGCAGCCTGTACATGGCCCTGCAGGTCACGCCGGCGGGACTGCTCGACCTCGCGCCCGAGGGCGCACATGCCGATCTGCAGGTCTGGCTCACCCAGGAGTCGCCGCTGGAGCTGGCGCGCGGCGCGCTGGCCGGCGAGCGGCCCGAGATCCGCATCGAAGGCGACGTGCAGCTTGCGGCCGACATCCAGTGGCTGGCGCAGAACCTGCGCTGGGACATCGAGGACGACCTGGCGCGCCTGCTGGGTGACACGACCGCACACCTGCTTGCCGGCGCGGCGCAGCGCGTGCTGGCGGCACTGCGCGGCTTCGTGGCGCGCGCACGCCCGCATGCCGGCGCCGGTGCCGACGCATCGGCCGGCACATGAGTCGCTTCTTTCGCGGCGTGGCCATCCTCTGGGTGGCCCTGCGCTACGGCCTGGACGAGCTGGTGCTCTCGGGCTTTTCCCGTCCCGGGGTGCGGGCGCTCACGCGCATCATCACCGTAGGGCGGCGCCTTGACGCGCCGCGTGGCCAGCGACTGCGAGAGGCGCTGCAGCAGCTGGGGCCGATCTTCGTCAAGTTCGGCCAGGTGCTGTCCACCCGCCGCGACCTGCTGCCGCCCGACATCGCCGACGAACTGGCGCTGCTGCAGGACCGCGTGCCGCCGTTCGATCCGGCCATTGCCGTGGCCACGATAGAGCGGGCGTTTCGCCGGCCGCTCGATGAAATCTTCGTCTCCTTCGAGCGCGAGCCCGTGGCCAGCGCCTCCATCGCCCAGGTGCACTTTGCCGTGCTGCGCGACAAGGAGGGGCGCGAGCGCGAGGTGGCGGTGAAGGTGCTGCGCCCTGGCATGCTGGCGGCGATAGAGAAAGACCTGGCGCTGATGCACATGGTGGCGGGCTGGGTCAGCCGCCTGTCGGCCGACGGGCGGCGGCTCAAGCCGCGCGAGGTGGTGCGCGAGTTCGACAACTACCTGCACGACGAGCTCGACCTGCTGCGCGAAGCGGCCAACGCCGCGCAGCTGCGGCGCAACATGGCGGGGCTGCAGCTGGTGCTGATCCCCGAGGTGTTCTGGGACTGGTGCCACAGCGACGTGCTGGTGATGCAGCGCATGAAGGGCCTGCCCATCAGCCAGATCGAGGCCTTGCGCGTGGCGGGCGTGGACATCCCGCGGCTGGCGCGCGACGGCGTCACCATCTTCTTCACGCAGGTGTTTCGCGACGGCTTCTTCCATGCCGACATGCACCCGGGCAACATCATGGTGAGCACCGAGCCGCAAACCTTCGGGCGCTACATCTCGCTCGATTTCGGCATCGTCGGCTCGCTCACCGAGGTGGACAAGGAGTATCTGGCGCAGAACTTCACGGCGTTCTTCCGGCGTGACTACAAGCGCGTGGCCGAGCTGCACGTGGAAAGCGGCTGGGTGCCGCCCGACACCCGGGTCAACGAGCTCGAAGGCGCGATCCGCGCGGTGTGCGAGCCTTACTTCGACCGCCCGCTCAAGGAAATCTCGCTCGGCATGGTGCTGCTGCGCCTGTTCCAGACCTCGCGGCGCTTTCAGGTGGAGATCCAGCCGCAACTGGTGTTGCTGCAAAAGACGCTGCTCAACATCGAGGGGCTGGGGCGCCAGCTCGACCCCGACCTGGACCTGTGGAGCACGGCCAAACCCTTCCTCGAGCGCTGGATGCATGAGCAGCTGGGCCCGCGCCGCCTGTGGCGCGAGCTGCAGGCCGAGGCGCCGCGCTACGCCAAGATGCTGCCCGAGCTGCCGCGCCTGCTGCATGCCTACCTGCGCCGCGGCCCGCAGCCCGAGTCTGCCGAGCTGCGCCAGCTTCTCGCCGAACAGCAGCGCACCAACCGGCTGCTGCAGCGCCTGCTGTACGCGGGCCTGGGCTTCGTGCTGGGGCTGGTGCTGATCCAGCTCATCATCCGCATCCGGGTGTTGTAAATACCGCGCAAATGCCGCGCATCGCGCGCGCGGGACGCTCCTTGCGCCGGCTTGCGCTGATAATCCGCGCGCTTTTTTCCCCAACTGCAGCCGGAGCCGCCCATGCTGGTGACTTTCATCGTCCTGTATCTGCTGGTGTCCATCGCCATCGGCCTGCTGGCCGCGCGGCGCGTGAAGAACACCGCCGACTACGCGGTGGCCGGGCGCAGCCTGCCGCTGGCCGTCGTCATCGCCACCACCTTCGCCACCTGGTTCGGCTCCGAGACGGTGCTGGGCGCACCGGCGCAGTTCGTCAAGGAAGGGCTGCACGGCACGGTGGAAGACCCGTTCGGCGCCGGCATGTGCCTGGTGCTGGTGGGCCTGTTCTTCGCGCGCAAGCTGTACGCGATGAACATCATCACCATCGGCGACTATTACCGCCGCCGCTTCGGGCGTGTGGTGGAGGTGTTGTGCTCCATCATCATCATCCTGAGCTACCTGGGCTGGGTGGGCGCGCAGATCACCGCGCTGGGGCTGGTGTTCAACATCCTGAGCGACGGCGCGATCGCGCTCGCCTGGGGCATGGTCATAGGCACGCTCATCGTGCTCATCTACACGCTCTACGGCGGCATGTGGTCGGTGGCGCTGACCGACTTCGTGCAGATGATCGTGATCGTGGCCGGTCTGCTGGCGATTGCCTGGTATGCGGCGGAGATTGCCGGCGGCGCCGAGCGTGTGGTGTCCTACGCCGCCAGCGAAGGCAAGCTGCAGTTCCTGCCCACGGGCGGGGCCAAGGAGTGGACTTTCTTCTTTGCCGCGGCCATCACCATGATGCTGGGCTCCATCCCGCAGCAGGACGTGTTCCAGCGCGTGATGTCGTCGAACAACGCCGAGACGGCGCGCAAGGGCCCGGTCATCGGCGGGCTGCTGTACATCGGCTTTGCCTTCGTGCCCATGTTCGTGGTGATGGCGGCGCTGCTGGTGCTGCCGGGCACGGCCGCGCTGCTGGAAGACGACCCGCAGAAGGTACTGCCCACGCTGGTGCTCACGCATATGCCGGTGGCGCTGCAGGTGGCCTTCTTTGGTGCGCTGCTCTCGGCCATCATGTCCACCGCGTCGGCCACGCTGCTGGCGCCCGCGACCACCTTCGTGGAGAACATCCTGCGCAACCTCAAGCCCGCAATGAGCGATGCCGAAACCCTCAAGGCCATGCGCGTGAGCGTGCTGGTTTTCACCTTCTGCGTGCTGGTGTATTCCATCACCATGGAAGGCTCGTCCATCTACGAGCTGGTCTCGGGCGCCTACCAGGTGCCGCTGGTGGGCGCCTTCGTGCCGCTGCTCATGGGCGTGTACTGGAAGCGCGCGACCACGCAGGGCGCGCTGCTGGCGGTGGTGATGGGAATCGGCGTGTGGCTGTGGTTCGTCGCCAGCCCGGTGCTGAGCGAGGCCTTTCCGCAGCAGCTGGCGGGGCTGCTGGGGTCGTTTGCGGGCATGATCGGCGGTTCGCTGGCGCCGCAATTCATTGCCGATCAGAAAGGGCACACGCGGCATTACGAGACGGCCGCTGCCTGAATCCACGCGCCGGCCGGGGGAGGCCGCGCTACCTATAATCGTGGGCTTTGCAAGAAATTTGCGCCGTTTGAAATGCCCATTTATTCCTACCGCTGCAGCCACTGCGGACACGCCCGGGATGTGTTGCAAAAAATGTCGGACGCGCCGCTGACGCATTGCCCCGCCTGCGGGCAGCAGACGTACGCCAAGCAACTGACGGCGGCGGGTTTCCAGCTCAAGGGCACGGGCTGGTATGCCACCGATTTCAGTGGCCGCAAGAGCAGCGCGCCGGCTGAATCCACGGGCGGGCAAGAGAGCGCCTCCGCCGCCGCCAGCCCCGCCCCGGAAGCTACGAAAACCGAAGCACCCAGCGCAGCACCCGCCAGTGCCGCAAGTACTTCAGAGGCCTGAGGAAGAGCGGGCATGGCGGCATTGCGCAAATGGCTGTTTTCCGGCCTGCTGGTGATCGTTCCGGTGATCATCACCGCCTGGGTGCTGACCTGGGTGGTGGGGCTGCTGGACCAGACGCTGGAGATCCTGCCCGAGGCCTGGCAGCCGGACCGGCTGCTGGGCTTTCACGTGCCGGGCTTTGGCGTGGTGCTCACGCTGCTCATCCTGCTCGTCGTCGGGGCGCTGGCCAGCAATTTCTTCGGCCGCAAGCTGGTGGCCATGGGCGACGCGCTGGTCAGCCGCATTCCGGTGGTGCGCTCGATCTATTCCAGCGTCAAGCAGGTGTCGGAGACGCTGTTTTCAGAGAGCGGCAACGCCTTTCGCACCGCGGTGCTGGTGCAGTGGCCGCGCGACGGGGTGTGGACGGTGGCCTTCATCACCGGCCAGCCCAACGGCGAAGTGGCCGGCTACCTGCGCGATGAATTCGTCAGCATCTACGTGCCCACCACGCCGAACCCGACCAGCGGCTACTTCGTGCTCATGCGCAAGAGCGAATGCATCGAGCTGGAAATGAGCATCGACGAGGCGCTCAAGTACATTGTCTCGATGGGGGTCGTGGCGCCACCCGACCCGGTGCTGGCCGACGCCAGCCGCGTCACCGAATGACCGACAGCGCGCCCCACGGCGGGCGCAGGAAGAAAAACACCATGCCCATGCGTTCCCACTACTGCGGTCTCGTGACCGAAGCCCTGATGGGCCAAACCGTCACCCTGTGCGGCTGGGTCAACCGCCGCCGCGACCACGGCGGCGTGATCTTCATCGACCTGCGCGACCGCGAAGGCTATGTGCAGGTGGTCTGCGACCCCGACCGCCCCGAGATGTTCAGGACCGCCGAGGGCATCCGCAACGAGTTCTGCCTGCAGATCAAGGGCCTGGTGCGCGCGCGCCCCGAGGGCACGACCAACGACAAGCTCAAAAGCGGCCAGATCGAGGTGCTGTGCCATGAGCTCACGGTGCTCAACCCCTCGGTCACGCCGCCCTTCCAGATGGACGACGACAACCTGTCGGAGACCACGCGCCTCACGCACCGCGTGATGGACCTGCGCCGCCCGGTGATGCAGCGCAACATGATGCTGCGCTACAAAACCGCGATCCAGGTGCGCAACTTCCTCGACCGGGAAGGCTTCATCGACATCGAAACCCCCATGCTGGGCAAGAGCACGCCCGAGGGCGCGCGCGACTACCTGGTGCCCAGCCGCGTGCACGACGGCCAGTTCTACGCGCTGCCGCAGTCGCCCCAGCTGTACAAGCAAATGCTGATGGTGGCGGGCTACGACCGCTACTACCAGATCACCAAGTGCTTTCGTGACGAAGACCTGCGCGCCGACCGCCAGCCCGAGTTCACGCAGATCGACTGCGAGACCTCCTTCCTCGGCGAAGAGGAAATCCGCGACATCTTCCAGCGCATGATCAAGGAAGTCTTCCAGACCCAGTTGAATGTCGATCTGGGCGAGTTCCCCGTCATGCGGTACGCCGAAGCCATGCACCGCTTCGGCTCGGACAAGCCCGATCTGCGCATCTCGCTTGAATTCACCGAACTGACCGAGGTGATGCGCGACGTGGACTTCAAGGTCTTCTCCGGCCCGGCCACCACGCCCGGCGGGCGCGTGGTGGCCCTGCGCGTGCCCGGCGGCGCGCAGATCTCGCGCGGGGAGATCGACGGCTACACCGACTTCGTCAAGATCTACGGCGCCAAGGGCCTGGCCTGGATCAAGGTCAATGAAGTGGCCAAGGGCAGGGAAGGGCTGCAGTCGCCCATCGTCAAGAACCTGCACGACGCGGCCATTGCCGAGATCTTGAAGCGCAGCGGCGCGCAGGACGGCGACCTGATCTTCTTCGGCGCGGACAAGGCCAAGATCGTCAACGACAGCATCGGCGCGCTGCGCCTGAAGGTGGGCCTGAGCGAGTTCGGCCGCAAGCACGGCCTGTTCGAAGACCGCTGGGCGCCGCTGTGGGTGGTGGACTTCCCGATGTTCGAGCACGACGACGAGGAAGACCGCTGGACGGCCGTGCACCACCCCTTCACCAGCCCCAAGGACGGGCACGAAGACCTGATGCAAACCGACCCCGGCGCCTGCCTCTCCAAGGCCTACGACATGGTGCTCAACGGCTGGGAACTGGGCGGCGGCTCGGTGCGTATCCACCGCGCCGAGGTGCAGAGCAAGGTGTTTTCCGCCCTCAAGATCGGCCCCGAGGAGGCGCGCGCCAAGTTCGGCTACCTGCTCGATGCGCTGCAATACGGCGCGCCGCCGCACGGCGGCCTGGCCTTCGGGCTGGACCGGCTCATCACCCTGATGACCGGCGCCGAATCCATCCGCGACGTGATCGCCTTCCCCAAGACCCAGCGCGCCCAGGACCTGCTGACCCAGGCCCCGTCCGAGGTCGATGAAAAGCAGCTGCGCGAGCTGCATATCCGGCTGCGCAATCCGGTGCCGGGGCAGTGAACCGGGGTCAAGACTACTGAAAAGAGAGCTGCTCGCGCTTGTCATACAACGATTTCAGATATAAAACTATTTGAAATCGTTTGTTGACAGGCGCTGACAGCTATTTTTTTTGAATACTCAAGGTTTGCCGTGAGATGTGCGTCGAGAACGAGCGTGTAGTGGCAAACATTGTGTCCGCCACGCGCTATGCCGAGCTGACGGCACGGGAGCAGCAGAAAAGCCTGGCCCCCCAGCGCAAGCGTGAATTCAACGAGACCTACAAGGCTGGATTGCCGAACAAAATGCCCATCATGAGGCACATGGCCTGTGGTGCGACGGCTGGGTGTCTTGGCAAGAGCCCGGGCGGCGCTGAATGACGCAGTTCGACGCTTGCGTGAATCCGCAGCCGGGTTCACGCCAATTCATCCCCTGTGTGCTGGATGTGCAAAGCGCACTGACCGACCAGTTGGGCACCCGGCTGGTGGTGCCGTTGTCACGGGTGGGCGTGAAGCAGGTGCGCTTGCCCACCAAGCTGTGCCCCGTGCTGGAGGTGGTTGGCGAGCCACTGGTGCTGATGCCACATCTGGCGGCACCCATGCCGGTGCGGCTGTTGAAGCAGCCTGTGGGCTCGCTGGCCTCCAGGGCCGCAGAAATCACCAGCGCGATGGATGAGGTGCTCAGCGGGTTTTGAGTTCCAGCGGCAATCCGGGCTGCGCGCACCGCCGGTCAGCACTCACTTCGGCAGCGCAATGTATTCCTCCCCATCCCCCACCACCTTGGGAAAGCGCTGCTGCACCCAATCCTCGCGCGCCTGCTGGATGCGCTCCTTGCTGCTGGCGACGAAATTCCAGTCGATGAAGCGCTGCCCCACGCTGTCGCCGCCGATGAGGGCAAGCCGTGCGGTGCCGCCGGCCTGAACGTGGCTTGCAGTGCGGCTGTCCACGATGGCCAGCGCGTGCTCGGGCACGATGGTCTCGCCCACGCGCAGGCTGCCGCTGGCGGTGTAGATGGCCAGTTCGGTCGCGTGCGGCAGGGGCAGGCTTTGGCCGGCTTGCAGTTCGGCCTCGGCGTACAGCGCACCGGCATAGGTGGGCACGGGCGACTGAACGCCCCAGGCGGCGCCCATCATTACGCGGGCCGGCACCCCGGCCAGTTCCACACGCGGCAGGGTCTGGGCGGCGTAGTGGTGAAAGGCGGGGGCGCAGTCTTCGTCCGCTTCGGGCAGCGCCAGCCAGAGCTGCAGGCCGTGCAGGCGATGGGCGCTGGCGCGCACCTCGGGCCTTTCGCGTTCGGAATGGGTGATGCCGCGCCCGGCGACCATCAGGTTGATGTCCCCCGGCGTGATGGCCTGGGTGTTGCCCAGGCTGTCGCGGTGCAGGATTTCGCCCTCGAAGAGGTAGGTCACCGTGGCCAGGCCGATGTGCGGGTGCGGGCGCACGTTGATGCCGTCGCCGGGCTTGAAGTCGGCCGGCCCCATGTGGTCAAGGAAGATCCACGGCCCCACGGTCTTGCGCCGCGCCGTGGGCAGCAGGCGGCGCACGGAAAAACCGTCCAGCGGCCGCTTGCGCGCGGTGATGATCTCGATCACCCCATCTTTCGGATCCGGCATGGCACTTGTCTCCTTCAGGCCTTGGCGGTGCGCGGCATCTCGCCGAAATGGCCACCTTGCAGGTCGATGAAGGCCTGGCGGATTTCCGCCTCGGTGTTCATCACGAAGGGGCCGTAGGCGGCGATGGGCTCGGCGATGGGCTCGCCGCTGAGCACCAGCAGATGGGTTTCTTCCAGCGCCTTGAGCGTGGCCCCGCTGCCCGCGCGGCTCAGGTGCACGGTCTGCGCGTCGGTGGCTTGTGCGCCATCGAGCTCGATCCGGCCTTGCAGCACGACCACGGCGCTGCTCCAGCCCTCGGGCAGGGGAAGATCGACCGTGCCACCGGCCTTGAGCCGTACGTCCCACACCTGCATGGGCGTGAAGGTGCGCGCCGGGCCGCGCTGGCCCTGCAGCTCGCCCGCGATGATGCGCGCGCTGCCCGCACCGCCCGCGAGCTGCACGGTGGGAATCTGCGCCGCCGTGATGCCCTGGTAGCCGGGCGCGGCACGCTTGTCCCTGGCCGGCAGGTTGACCCAGAGCTGGGCCATCTCGAATTTGCCGCCCTTGCGCGCCCATTCGCGCCCATGGAATTCCTCGTGCAGGATGCCGCTGGCGGCGGTCATCCACTGCACGTCGCCCGGGCCTATGGTGCCGCCCTGGCCGGTGGAGTCCAGGTGCTCGACCTCGCCGTCGAAGACGATGGTCACGGTCTCGAACCCGCGGTGCGGGTGCTCGCCCACGCCACGGCGCGCCTCGGTGGGCTCGAACTGCGCCGGGCCGCCGTAGTCCAGCATCAAAAAGGGCGAGAGCAGCGGCGCGTGCTGGTTGTAGTTGAAAAGCGTGCGCACCGGAAAGCCGTCGCCCACCCAATGCCCGCGCGGGGCGCTCCAGATCTGCTCGACATGTTTCATGGCAACCTCCATGTCCTGATTGTGGGATCGGGACGAAAAAAGACTAGGGGGCCCAAGCCGGCCACATTGTCCTGTAGGTGATGCCAATGCGAGCTCAGTAGCTGAGGCGCTCGGGCCGGATTTCCTGCAGGATGGTCGTTGCTATTTCTTCGATCGATTTGGTGGTGGAAGACAGCCAGCGTATGCCCGAGCGGCGCATCATGGCCTCGGCCTCGTGCACCTCGGCGCGGCAGTTGTCCAGGCTGGCGTAGCGCGAGCCGGGGCGGCGTTCGCTGCGGATCTCCGATAGGCGCTGCGGGCTGATCGTCAACCCGAAGATCTTGCTGCGAAACGGCAGCAGCGCGGAGGGCAGCTGCTTGCGCTCGAAGTCTTCGGGTATCAAGGGGTAGTTGGCCGCCTTCAGCCCATGCTGCATTGCCAGGTACAGACTGGTGGGCGTCTTGCCGCTGCGGCTCACGCCCACCAGGATCACGTCGGCGCCCGCCAGGTCGTCGTGCGTCTGGCCGTCGTCGTGCGCCAGGCTGAAGTTGATCGCCTCGATGCGGTCGTGGTATTCCTTGTTCTGGCTGATGTCCGAGAAGCGCCCCACGCGGTGGTGGCTCTTCATGCCGAGCTCGTCCTCCAGCGGCCGCACGAAGGTGCCGAACATGTCCAGCAGCATGCCCTTGCAGCCCTGCTGGATGACCTTGAGCACCGGCATGTCCACCAGCGTGGTGAAGACGATGGGGCGGTTGGCCTCCTGCTGCGCCGTGTGGTTGATCTGGCGCACCACCTGGTGGGCCTTGTCCTCCGAGTCGATGAAGGGCATGCGCACGCGCCGCGGCTCGATGTCGAACTGCGCCAGGATGGCGTTGCCGAAGGTCTCGGCAGTGATGCCGGTGCTGTCGGAGACGAAAAACACGGTGCGTGGGGTCATGGATGCAAAACCTGGGAATGGGGCCGGGAGAGAGGGCAGGCGCAAGCGCGGGGTGCGCCTACAATCGCGCGATTATTCCCATTCCCACCATGCAGTGCGCTGGCCCATACCTCCAACCACAAAGCCCGATGGCCTGCATGGGTGCGCGTCCACCTGTTCGTGAAGGTGCGGCGGCAGGCCCGGTTTCAACTTCTGGAGCTTTCCCATGTCTGCACGCTATGAGGCGACCGCCCTGGTCGTACCGTTTGAGAACCTGAGAATGAGCGATGTCGAGGTCGTCGGCGGCAAGAACGCCAGCCTCGGCGAGATGATCTCGCAACTGCCTGAAGGGCTGCGCGTGCCCACGGGCTTTGCCACCACGGCGCATGCGTTTCGCGAATTTTTGAAGCACGAAGGCCTGCACGCGCGCATCAGTGCGCGCCTGGCGGCGCTGGACGTGGACGACGTGCGCGCGCTGGCCGCCGCGGGTGCCGAAATCCGCGGCTGGGTGGAGAGCCAGCCCTTTCCGGCCGAGCTGGAAAAGGCCGTGCGCGAGGCCTTTGCCCGGCTTTCCGGCGGCAGCGCCCAGGCCAGCTTCGCGGTGCGCAGCTCGGCCACGGCCGAGGACCTGCCTGATGCCTCCTTCGCCGGACAGCAGGAAACCTTCCTCAACGTCGTCGGCATCGATCAAGTCCTGCACAAGATGAAGGAGGTCTTTGCCAGCCTGTACAACGACCGTGCCATCAGCTACCGCGTGCACAAGGGCTTTGCGCACGACGTGGTGGCACTGTCGGCGGGCGTGCAGCGCATGGTGCGCTCCGACCTGGGCGCGGCGGGGGTGATGTTCACCATAGATACCGAATCCGGCTTCGAGGACGTGGTGTTCATCACCTCCAGCTATGGTCTGGGCGAGACGGTGGTGCAGGGCGCCGTGAACCCCGACGAGTTCTACGTGCACAAGCCCATGCTGCGCGCGGGCAAGCGCGCGGTGATCCGGCGCAACCTGGGCTCCAAGCTGATCCAGATGGTGTTTGCCACGGACGAGGAGCGGGCGGCCAGCGGCAAGCTGGTCAGAACCACCGAGGTCGTGGCCGAGCAGCGCAACCGCTATTCCCTGAGCGACGCCGAGGTGGAGCAACTGGCCCATTACGCCCTGGTCATCGAGCAGCACTACGGCCGTCCCATGGACATCGAGTGGGGCAAGGACGGCCAGGACGGCCAGCTCTACATCCTGCAGGCGCGACCCGAGACGGTGAAGAGCCAGACCAAGGGCCAGGCCGAGCAGCGCTTCAAGCTCAAGAGCTCGGGCGCGGTGCTGGTCGAAGGCCGCGCCATCGGCCAGAAGATAGGCACCGGCCCGGTGCGCCTGGTGCACAGCATTGCCGAGATGGACACGGTGCAGGCGGGCGACGTGCTGGTCACCGACATGACCGACCCCAACTGGGAACCGGTGATGAAGAAGGCCAGCGCCATCGTCACCAACCGCGGCGGGCGCACCTGCCACGCGGCCATCATCGCGCGCGAGCTGGGCATTCCCGCCGTGGTCGGCTGCGGCGACGCGACCGAGCTGCTCAAGGACGGCACGCTGGTGACGGTGAGTTGCGCCGAAGGCGACACCGGCAAGATCTACGACGGCCTGCTGGAAACCGAGGTCACCGAGGTGCAGCGCGGCGAGATGCCGAAGATCGCCACCAAGATCATGATGAACGTCGGCAACCCCCAGCTGGCTTTCGATTTTGCGCAGTTGCCCAATGAGGGTGTGGGCCTGGCGCGTCTGGAATTCATCATCAACAACAACATCGGCGTGCACCCCAAGGCCATCCTGGACTACCCCGCGGTCGATGCCGACCTGAAGAAGGCCGTGGAGAGCGTGGCGCGTGGTCACGCCAGCCCGCGTGCGTTCTATGTGGACAAGGTCGCCGAGGGCGTGGCGACGATTGCCGCAGCCTTCTGGCCCAAGCCCGTCATCGTGCGCCTGTCGGACTTCAAGAGCAACGAATACCGCAAGCTCATCGGCGGCAGCCGCTACGAGCCCGAGGAAGAAAACCCCATGCTGGGTTTTCGCGGCGCGGCGCGCTACATCAGCGAAGACTTTGCCGAGGCCTTTGCCATGGAATGCGAGGCCATCAAGCGCGTGCGCGGCGAAATGGGCCTGGCCAACGTGCAGGTGATGGTGCCCTTCGTGCGCACGCTGGGCCAGGCCCGGCGCGTGACCGAGCTGCTGGCCGAGCACGGCCTCAGGCGCGGCGAGAACGAGCTCAAGCTCATCATGATGTGCGAGGTGCCGAGCAACGCGGTACTGGCCAACGAGTTCCTCGAGTTTTTCGACGGCTTCTCGGTCGGCTCCAACGACCTCACCCAGCTCACCCTGGGGCTGGACCGCGACTCGGGCCTGGAGCTGCTGGCGCACGACTTCGACGAGCGCGACCCCGCCGTCAAGGCCTTGCTCAAGCAGGCCATCGCGGCGTGCAAGGCCCAGGACAAGTACGTCGGCATCTGCGGCCAGGGGCCCAGTGACCACCCGGACTTCGCGCTGTGGCTGGCGCACGAGGGCATCGCCTCGATTTCGCTCAACCCCGACACCGTGGTCGCCACCTGGCAGCGCCTGGCTGGCTGAACGCCTGCGCCATGCCCACTTCCACGCCCGACTCCGGCACCGAGCGGGTGGGCGTGCCGCTGGACCCGCAGCTGGCCGATCTGCACCACCTGGGCTTCAAGCTGGTGCTCTTCGGGGTGTGGTTTGCAGTCTCTTTCGGCGTGAGCTACTTTGCCGAATCGCTGCAGTTCCAGGTTGGCCCCTGGCCCTTCAGCTACTGGGTGGCGGCGCAGGGCGGGGTGCTGGTCTTCATCCTGCTGACCTGGGTTTACCACCTGGGCATGCGCCACTACGAGCGCAGCGGCAAGGCGAGAGGGCGCGAGCCGGAGCAGGGACCCCATGGCTGAGCCGGTGACCGGGCGCTCCTACATCGCCCAGCTCAATCGCATCCTGGGCCTGTATGTGCTGGGCCTGGTGGGCTTTGTCGCGGCCATGGCCTGGGCCGAGCAGCGCGGCCTGTCGCGCCACTGGATAGGCCCCATCTTCCTGTTCCTGACGGTGATGATGTATGCGGTGATCGGCGTGTACGGACGCACCTCCGATCCGGCCGAGTACTACGTGGCCGGGCGACGCATTCCGCCGATCTACAACGGCATGGCCACCGCGGCCGACTGGATGAGCGCCGCGTCCTTCATCAGCCTCTCGGGGGCGCTGTATCTGCAGGGCTTTTCCGGCATGCCGGGTGCGCCCGGCGGCCTGGCTTACATGCTGGGCTGGACCGGTGGCTTCGTGCTGGTGGCGATGCTGATCGCGCCGCCGCTCAGGGCGATGAAGCTCTACACCATTCCCGACTTTTTCCAGGTGCGCTTCGGCGGCGACTGGCCGCGCATCCTGGCGGCCGTCGGCGCTGTGCTGTGCTCCTTCACCTATGTGGTCGCACAGATCTATGGCGTGGGCCTGATTGCCTCGCGCCTGACCGGGGTGCAGTTCGAGATCGGCATCATGCTGGGCCTGGGCGGGGTGCTGCTGTGCTCCTTCCTGGGCGGCATGCGCGCGATCACCTGGACGCAGGTGGCGCAGTACGTGGTGTTGTTGCTGGCCTTCCTGATACCGGTGTCCTGGCTGGCCTACAAGCAGCTGGGCAATCCGGCGGCGCCACTCGCCTACGGCCAGCAGCTGGGCAAGATTGCCGAGCGCGAGGCGGCGCTGCTGGCATCCAGCGCCGAAAAGCAGGTCATCGACGCCTACCAGCAGAAGGTGCGCGACTACCAGGAGCGCCTGGCCGACGTGCCGGCGGCGCTGGAGCGCGAACGCAGCGAGGCGCGCCAGCGGATCCAGCAGCTGCGCTCGCGCAGCGCCGACGTGGACCTGATCGTTACCGCCAGCCGAGAGCTGCTGTCCATGCCGCGCGACGAAGCCGAGGCGCGCGAGCGCTGGAGTCGCGAGCTGCGCGAGAACCAGGAACGCGCCCAGCCCCTGGGCGGCCTGCCGCGGCACAGCCTGCCGTTTGCCGCCGACCCGCAGGGCGACGAGATCCAGCAGGCGCAGTACGAAATATCACGGCGCAACTTCATGGCGCTGCTGTTTTGCCTGATGCTGGGCACCGCCGGCATGCCCCACCTCCTGATGCGCTACTACACCGTACCCACGGTGGCCGGCGCCCGTGCCTCTGTGGCCTGGTCGCTGCTGTTCATCGCGCTGCTGTACCTGAGCGTGCCGGCGCTGGCCGCGCTGGTCAAGTTCGAGGTGATGACGCACCTCGTGGGCAGCCGCTTCGACGAACTGCCCGCCTGGATCGCGCAGTGGGCCCGCGTGGACGCCTCGCTGCTGTCGGTGCAGGACATGAACGGCGACGGCATCGTGCAGTTTGGCGAGGTGCGCCTGGGCGCGGACCTGCTGGTGCTGGCCACACCAGAGATCGGCGGGCTGCCGTACGTGATTTCCGGCCTCGTGGCCGCCGGCGGCCTGGCCGCGGCCCTGTCCACCGCGGACGGCCTGCTGCTGACCATCAGCAACGCGTTGGTGCGCGACCTGTACTTCCAGTCCACCGGCCACAAGGCTTCGCCCGAGCAGCGCGTGATTCTGACCAAGTTCACCCTGCTCACGGTGGCGCTGGCGGCGGCCTTCGTCGCGGCGCTCAAGCCCTCGGAGATATTGCCGCTGGTGTCGGCGTCGTTTTCCATCGCCGCGGCCACCTTCGTGCCGGCGATGGTGCTGGGCATCTACTGGCGCCAGACCACGCGCCAAGGGGCGGTGGTCGGCATGCTCGTCGGGCTGGGTGTGACCGTTTACTACCTGGTGCTGCACAACAGCGCGCTGCGCGGCCTCTTGCCGCAGGCCATTCTGGTGCCGGGGTTGTGGTGGGGCATAGAGCCGATTTCCGCGGGGGTGTTCGGCGCCCCCATGGGGCTGGTGGCGACCTGGGGCGTGAGCCTGCTCACACGCCCCCGGCGCGCGCGCTGACTCAGCCGAGCGACAGCAATTGCACTTCAAACAGCAGCGTGGCGTTGGGCGGAATCACGCCGCCGGCGCCGCGCGCGCCATAGCCCAGCGCGGCGGGGATCAGCAGCGTGCGCTGGCCGCCCACCTGCATGCCCTGCACGCCTTCGTCCCAGCCGCGGATCACCATGCCCGCGCCCAGGGGAAATTCAAACGGTTCGCCACGGTCGTGGCTGGAATCGAAGCGCGCGCCCTTGGCGCCGTCCTGGTACAGCCAGCCGGTGTAGTGCACCTTCACAGAGCGGCCGTGCTCGGCGCGCGGACCTTCGCCCAGGTGGGTGTCTTCGTATTGCAGGCCGGAATCGGTGGTAATCATGGCGTGGAGCGCTTGGATGGGGCAGGCGGGGTTTATTTCTTGTTGCGGGCGGCGGCCCAGCGGGTGGAGAAGGCCTGCAGGTCGGACAGGCGCTTGAGCAGATCCTGCCCCGAAGAAGTCACGATGTAGCCTTCGCTGCCATGGTCGAGAAAGCCGGCTTCGCGCAGCTCCTTGATCCGCGTGTTCAGGGTGTTCGGGGTGATGTTGCCCACGCTGTCCTGCAGCAGCCGGAAAGTCTGGGGGTGGCCGTCGCGCAGGGCCCAGAGCACGCGCAGTGCGTAGCGGCGTTCCAGCCGTTCAAGGAGCTGATTGACGGCGGCGTTTTCTTTCGAACCCATGAACGTGTCTCCTGGTGCTGAGCGATGCCGGGATGCGTGAATGTACGCAAAAGCATCTAAAAAGATAGCGTTATGTTAACGTGCAAACGTGCCTGCCGCCAGTTTTCGCATCAAGAAGTTCGGGGGCTGCACGTGGCTGCGGCAGCAGCCGGCGGAATTGTTGCTTTTCCACCGCCGGGTGGCGGGTGTGCGGTCTTCAGCCGGCAGCTTGCTCGGCCGTGCGCTGCTCGAGCATGCGCACCAGCACCAGCATGGTGCGATTGACCGGCGTGGCGATGCCCAGCGCGTTGCCGCGGCGCACCACATAGCCGTTGAGGTGCTCGATCTCGGTCGTCTTGCCGCGCGCCAGGTCCTGCGCGGTGGACGACAGCTGAGCCGGCATGGTCTGCACGATGGAGCGCAGCGCCCCCTGGATGTCGCCCGGCAGCTGTACGCCTTCGGCATGCGCCACCGCCAGGCACTCGTCCACGATATCCCGCACCACCTCGGCGGCGCCGGGCTGCTGCATGAGCCAGCCATAGGGCTGCTGCAGCAGCGCGGACAGCGCGTTGTAGGCGCTGTTGATGATCAGCTTAGCCCAGAGCGCGCCGCGCACGTTGTCGGAAACCTGGGTCGGTATGCCCGCCGCCTGCAGCTGGCGCGCCAGCTCTGCGCTGCGCCGGGTAGGCGCAATCACGAGGTCGCCGCGGCCGTAGTGGCGCACGTGCCCCGGGCCCGCCATGGCCGTGGCCACGTAGACCACGGCGGGCGCCACGTCGCAGGCGCCGTTCAGCACCTGCGCGGCTCTGAGGTCGTTGTCCACGCCGTTTTGCAGCGTCAGTACCAGCGTGTCCGGGCGAACGTGGGGAAGCAGCTGACGCGCTGCCTCTTCGGTGTCCGCCGATTTGACGCACAGCAGCACCACGTCGGCACCGCGCGCGGCGCTGGCTTCGGTGCTGGCGGGCAGGGCCAGGTGCAGGTCTTCGCTCTGGGTCTGCAGCCGCAGGCCTGCGCTCTGTATCGCGCGCACGTGCGCCCCGCGCCCGATCAGCGTGACGCCATGCCCTGCCCGTGCCAGCAGGGCGCCAAAATAACAGCCGACAGCCCCGGCTCCCATGACGGCGAAGGACAGAGGGCGCCCGGAGGCTGGGGAGTTGCTGGCGTGCATGACAGAGGTTCTTGTTGCTTGAGAGAAGACACAAGTGTGCATTGAACCGGTGCATCGCGTTCTTTTCGCATTGCGAAAAGGGAATTCTTGCAGTGAAACCTTCCATGTTGCAGTGCACGAAAATTTCTCGATATGAGAAATTGTTTTTCATATCGCAGGAAATCGAAGGCAAGTTGTTGATTTGTTTGTAGAAAATATATGTCTTATATAAGACACAAGACGTTAATCGAGTCTTGTATAAGACATACAATGCCTGCACGGCTCCGCCCGGGAGCCTTCGATTTTTCAACCTTCGGAGAAGACCATGCCCCAATCGCTGAATGCCCAACTCAGCCGTGAACAACAGATTGCCGCCCTGGAAAAGGATTGGGCGCAGAACCCGCGCTGGAAGGACGTCAAGCGCGCGTACACGGCGGCCGATGTGGTGCGGCTGCGGGGCAGCGTGCAGCCCGAGCACACGCTGGCCCGTCTGGGAGCCGAGAAGCTCTGGGACAAGCTGCACGGCGGCGCCCGCAAGGGCTATGTGAACGCCTTCGGCGCGATCACCGCGGGCCAGGCCATGCAGCAGGCCAAGGCCGGTCTGGAAGCGGTGTACCTGTCGGGCTGGCAGGTGGCCGCCGACGGCAACACGTCCGAGACCATGTACCCGGACCAGTCGCTCTACGCCTATGACTCGGTGCCGACCATGGTGCGTCGCATCAACAATACCTTCAAGCGTGCCGACGAGATCCAGTGGGGACGAGGCGTCGAGCCGGGCAGCAAGGAATTCATCGACTACTTCCTGCCCATCGTGGCCGACGCCGAGGCTGGCTTCGGCGGCGTGCTCAACGCCTTCGAGCTGATGAAGAACATGATCGCCGCCGGGGCCGCCGGCGTGCACTTCGAAGATCAGCTGGCTGCCGTGAAGAAGTGCGGCCACATGGGCGGCAAGGTGCTGGTGCCCACGCAGGAGGCGGTCGAAAAGCTGACGGCCGCGCGCTTTGCCGCGGACGTGATGGGCGTACCCACGCTGATCCTGGCGCGCACCGACGCCGAGGCAGCCAATCTGCTGACCAGCGACCATGACGCCAACGACAAGGCCTTTCTGGCCGGTGAGCGCACGCAGGAAGGCTTCTTCCGCGTCAAGAACGGCCTGGAGCAGGCCATCAGCCGCGGCGTGGCCTATGCGCCCTACGCCGACCTGGTGTGGTGCGAAACGGGCGTGCCGGACATCGGCTTTGCACGTGAATTCGCGCAGGCCGTGCTGGCGTCTTCGCCCAACAAGCTGCTGGCCTACAACTGCTCGCCTTCATTCAACTGGAAGAAGAACCTCGACGACAAGCAGATTGCTTCCTTCCAGGACGATCTGTCGGCACTGGGCTACAAGTTCCAGTTCATCACCCTGGCCGGCATCCACAGCAACTGGTACAACACCTTCAAGCTGGCCCATGCCTATGCGCAAGGGGAAGGCATGAAGCACTACGTGGAGATGGTGCAGGAGCCCGAGTTCGCGGCGCGCCAGCAGGGCTACACCTTCGTGAGCCACCAGCAGGAAGTGGGCGCTGGCTACTTCGACGACGTGACCACCGTGATCCAGGGCGGCAGCTCCTCGGTCAAGGCGCTCACCGGCTCGACCGAAGAAGCCCAGTTCCACTGAGCCGGCGCGCCGGCAAAGCCGCCACGGGCGGCTTTGCCGAAGGCTGGACCGCAAGCCACTCGCAAGAGTGGCTTTTTTTCGCTCATGTTTGCCTCGAAACTGCCGATAAGCAGGACGTATGCAGATCCAGGCCAACCCCGATCAAGCGCTGCCCGAACTCGTTCCTCAGGGCTGGAGCCGGCGCTTCACCATGCCGCTGTTTCGCCACGGCACGCAGGTCAGGCATGCGGGGCGCTGGGAAACCGTGGACTACGTGAAACTGCGCCGGCTCGAACTGGTGGTCTACCTTGTGGGCCACAGCGATCCGGTGGCCACGCGCGAGCTCGAGCTGTCACCGTTGCTCTTCACCACCGAGCGCGTGCCGACGGTGGAGAACCTCGGTTATTCGCACGGCCTGTGAGCCATGGCTTCGCCCATGCGCACAGCGCCGGGGGCACTCCAGTTCTCTGACCAGCGCAATTCGCCACGCGGCAGCAAGACGATGACGGTGGAGCCGAGCTGAAAGCGGCCCATCTCCTGCCCCTGCGCGAGCACGATGTCCTGGTCCGTATAGTCCCAATGGCGCATGGGCGCGCCGCGCGGCGGATTGACCTGCCCATGCCAGCTGGTGCAGATGCTGCCCACGATGGTGGCCCCCACGAGCACCATGGCCATGGGGCCGAAATCGGTATCAAACAGGCAGACCACGCGCTCGTTGCGCGCGAACAGCCCGGGCACGTGGCGTGCGGTCACCGGATTGACGGAATACAGGCTGCCCGGCACGTGCCGCATGCGCAGCAGCCGCCCGCGGCAGGGCATGTGCACGCGATGGTAGTCGCGCGGGCTCAGGTAGAGGGTGGCAAACAGCCCATCGTCGAACCGCGCGGCGAGCGCTGCGTCCGCGCCGAGCAGTGCGGTGGCGCTGTAGTCGTGCCCCTTGGCCTGCAACAGGCGGCCCTGGCGCAGGCTGCCGAACTGGCTGATCTGCCCATCCACCGGGCAGATCAGGTCACATGTCGCCAGCGGCCGCGCGTCCGGCTTGAGCGCCCGGGTGAAAAAGGCGTTGAAGCTCGGGTAGGCGGCGATGTCCGGTTGCGCCGCCTCCGCCATGTCCACGCCGTAGCGCTGGACGAACCAGCGGATGACGGCGGTGGTCCAGCGCCCGCCCTGCGCCGTCGCCCCGTAGCCGGCCAGCTGTGTCAGGGCCTGCTTGGGAGCCAGGTGTTGGAGGGCGATGGCGAGACGGTCGGACACGGTGGATGCAAAAGCATGCAGTGTAGCGGTTCAGGCAGAAATCGGCGCCTGAAGTACAATACGCGATTGTTTTTTGCTTGCGCGGCGGGGTTGGCTTGAGCGCGGCAGCGACCCATCCGGAGAAGAGCACAGACCTTTATGGCAAAGGAAGAACTCATAGAAATGCAGGGCAGCGTCACCGAGGTGCTGCCCGATTCGCGTTTTCGCGTCACACTGGACAACGGCCACCAGCTCATCGCCTACACCGGCGGCAAGATGCGCAAGCACCACATCCGCATTCTGGCGGGCGACAAGGTGTCGCTCGAGATGTCGCCCTACGACCTGAGCAAGGGGCGCATCACTTTCCGCCACCTGGCGGGACGGGGCCCGGCGCCCGGCCGTTGAGCGCCCCGGCCCACGTGGCAGCACAGGCTATCGGAGCGTAGCGCAGTCTGGTAGCGCATCTGGTTTGGGACCAGAGGGTCGTAGGTTCGAATCCTATCGCTCCGACCAATACCATGGGGGCCGGCATTGCGCCGGCCCCTTTTGTTTTGCTGCGCGACTTGGGAGTGAGCCGCATGAATGCGAGGGACCCTTCAGGCGAGACGCCGCGCTACGGCGCACTGGACGCGCTGCGCGGCCTGGCGCTGGTGTGGATGACGCTCTACCACTTCGGTTTCGACCTGAACCATTTTGGCTGGTGGCGCCAGGATTTTTACCGCGACCCGCTGTGGACGATGCAGCGCACGCTGATCCTGAGCCTGTTCCTGCTGTGCGCGGGCATGGCACAGGCGGTGGCGCAGGCCCAGGGCGTCGGTTGGCGCCGCTTCGGCCGGCGCTGGCTGCAGATCGCCGGTTGCGCGCTGCTGGTGAGCGCCGGTTCGCTGCTGATGTTTCCGCACAGCTTCATCTACTTCGGCGTGCTGCACGGCATCGCGCTGATGTGGCTGCTGGCGCGCCTGAGTGCGGGCTGGGGACGCGGCTTGTGGCTGGCGGGCCTGCTGGCGCTGCTGCTGCCATGGGCTGGGCAGTATCTGCTGGAGGCTGCGCCCTCCGGCTGGGCCGAAGCCTTCAACGGACGCTGGCTCAACTGGCTGGGTTTCATCACTCGCAAGCCGGTCACCGAAGACTATGTGCCGCTGTTTCCCTGGATGGGCGTGTTCTGGTGGGGGCTGGCGCTGGGGCAGTGGCTGCTTGCGCGCCGGCCGGCGTGGCTCGCACGGCGAGCGCCTGGCTGGCCCGGGCGCACCCTGATGCTGCTGGGGCGCCACAGCCTGCCGTACTACATGTTGCACCAGCCGGTATTGATAGGCGCGCTGCTGTTCGCGGGCTGGGTGCTGGCGCAATGAAAACGCGGCCCGGGGGCCGCGCTGCGTTTGCCTGGCGTCAGGGCCGGCGCCTCATTCCACCTTGGCCTTGGTGCGCAGGTCCTGCTGGAATTGCATCAGCTTTTGCTGTTCCAGCTGCTGGCGCACCTGGTCCTTGACCTCCTCGAGCTTGGGCAGCTGGGCGTCGCGCGTGTCGTCCAGGCGGATGACGTGCCAGCCGAACTGGCTCTTGACTGGCGTCTGGGTGACCTTGCCCTTTTCGAGCTTGATCATGGCTTCGGTGAATTCGGGCACGTAGCTGCTCGGGTTGGCCCAGCCCAGGTCGCCGCCCTTGGCGCCCGAGCCCGGATCCTTGGATTCCTTCTTGGCGATTTCCTCGAAATTGCCGCCCTTGTCGAGCTCGGCGATGATGGCCTTGGCCTGGTCTTCGTTCTCGACCAGGATGTGGCTGGCCTTGTATTCCTTGCCGGCGTTGGCGGCGACGAACTTGTCGTACTCGGCCTGGATTTCGGCGTCGCTTACCGGGTTTTTCTTCTGGTAGTCGGCAAACAGCTCACGGATCAGGAGGGCCTGGCGGGCCAGCTCCATCTGGTCCTTGAAGTCCTTGCTGTTCTGCAGGCCGCGCTTTTGCGCTTCCTGCATGAAGATTTCACGCGCGATGACTTCTTCGCGCACCTGCTTCTTGATGTCGGGCGTGACTTCGCGGCCCGCCTGCTTCAGTTGTTGCTCGATCAGCTCGGCGCGCGCGGTGGGCACGGCCTTGCCATTGACGATGGCGAGGTTCTGGGCGGCCGCCGGCAGGGCGGTGGCAGCAACGACGGCAACGGCCATCAGGCCGGACAAGAGCTTGTTTTGCATGGAAATGGTGCAGGGAGGAGGAAAGGGAGGAGAGCGAAAACCCTGGAGGGCGAAAGCCTGCGGGTCAGAGAACTTCGATGGCGATGGCGTGGGCCCCGGCCTCTATGAAGGGGCGCAGCGCATCATACACAAGCCGATGTTGCTGCACGCGGCCGTGGCCCTGCAGCGATGCGGCGGCAATGCGCACCCGAAAATGGGTGCCGTAGCCAGTGCCGTTGGCGCCGGCGTGCCCTTCGTGCAGGCGGCTTTCATCCAGCACTTCGAGCCGTGTCGGGGCCAGCTGCTGCCTGAGGCGGGCATCCATGGCTTCGGCGGTTACCGCATTGCCGGTACCCGGGGGTGTGACGGTGGTACTCATTCGGGCGCCCCGGAGGTCCCAGAGGATGCGCCCTGGGGCGCTTCGCTCAGGTGGCGCGCGATGTACAGGCCCTGCCCGATGATGAAGACCACGGGGAAGACATAGCCCCAGAGCTTGAAGTCCATCCACGCATCGGTGGAGAAATAGGCGGCCACATAGCCGTTGAGCGCCGCCATGAACAGGCAGTAGCCGACCCAGGCCAGCGTGAGCCGCTGCCAGACCGGCTCGGGCAGCGCGATCTGGCCGCCCAGCATGATCTTGAGGAAGTTCTTGTGATAGGCCCACAGCGCCACGGCCAGGGCCAGTGCCATGGCGGCGTAGAGCACCGTGGGCTTCCACTTGATGAAGCGTTCGTCCTGCAGCGCCAGCGTGAGGGCGCCAAAGAGCAGGATCAGCACCAGCGTGGCCTTGTGCATGGTGCTGAGTTTCCTGTCCAGGCGCCAGACGATGGCCATCTGCACTACGGTGGCGCCCATCAGCACCGCGGTGCCCACGTAGATGCCTTGCCACTTGTAGGCAATGAAGAACAGCAGGATGGGGAAGAAGTCGAGCAGCAGGCGCATGGAGTGCCGGATTATCGCGGTTCGAAGTCCAGTGCCGCCGAATTCATGCAGTAGCGCAGGCCGGTGGGCGCGGGGCCGTCCTCGAACACGTGGCCCAGGTGCGCGCCGCACTGGGCGCAGGTGGTCTCCGTGCGCACCATGCCGTGGCTGCGGTCCACGGTCTCGCGGACCGCGCCCGGCAGCGCCTGCGAGAAGCTGGGCCAGCCGCAGCCGGCGTCGAACTTGGTACCTGATTCGAACAGCTGCGCGCCGCAGCAGACGCAGCGGTAGCGCCCGTCCTGCCAGTGGCTTTCGTATTTGCCGGTGAAGGGGCGCTCGGTGGCTGCGTGGCGTGTGACTTCGTAGGCGCCGGGCTCGGCCTGCTTGTCGGCCAGCAGGGCGCGCCATTCGTCGTCGGTCTTGTGTAGCGGATAGGTCATGAGGAGCAACTCAGGGTGAGGGAAGCCGCCCAGTCGGGTGGCGGGTCGGCCCAGGCTTGGTGGTCGGGGTGTTCGTCGAACGGGCGCATGAGCACCTGCTGCAAGGCTTCGATGACGGAAAAGTCCTGAAGTTTCGCTGCCCGGATGCACAGCTCTGCCAGATGGTTGCGCAGCACGAATTTCGGGTTGGTTTTGAGCATCAAATCCGGGTTTTGCGCAATACCAGCTTGCGCTACAAGCTTCTCGAAAGAGAGCAGCCAATCGTGAAAGGCCGTGCGATCGAGGAACAGATCGGCCGCCTCCTCCGGCGCGCCGCTGGCGCAGGCTTCGGCCAGCCGGCGCCAGAAAATGGTGTAGTCCACGCGTTCACGTGCCAGCAGCCGCAGCAGCTGTGCAAGAGATTGCGCGTCGCCCTCGAAGGGCTGGCTCAGTCCCAGCTTGCGCCGCATCCGGGTCATGTAATGCGCCTCGAATGCGCCAGGGTAGACGGCGATCGCAGCCTGGGCGTGGGGCAGCTCCTCGATCAGCGGCAACAGCGCGCGTGCCAGGCAGGCCAGGTTCCAGTGGGCGACGGCGGGCTGCTCGTCGAACGCGTAGCGACCCAGCTGGTCGCTGTGGTTGCAGATGTGCTGCGGGTCGAACCCGTCCATGAACTGGAAGGGGCCATAGTCCAGCGTCAGGCCCAGGATGCTCATGTTGTCGGTGTTCATCACCCCGTGCATGAAGCCCGCCGCCTGCCATTGGGCCACCAGTTTTGCGGTGCGTTCGCCCACGGTGCGCAGCAGCGCGGCGTAGGCATTGCCCTGGGCGGCGTCGGCCGTGCGGCATGCGGGGTAGTAGCGCTCGATCACGTAATCGGCCAGGCGGCGCAGCGCCTGCACTTGCCCCTGCGCGGCAAACCATTCGAAGTGGCCGAAGCGGATGAAGCTGGGCGCCACGCGCGTGAGCACGGCGGCGGTCTCCAGCGTTTCACGCTGCACCGGCAGGGGCGAGCCGACCAGGGCGAGCGCCTGCGTGCTCGGGATCTGCAGGCCCTGCATGGCGCAGCTGGCCAGGTATTCGCGGATGCTCGAGCGCAGCAGCGCGCGCCCGTCGGCGCCGCGCGAATAGGGCGTGCGCCCGCTGCCCTTGAGCTGCAGCTCCTGGCCCTGCACGGTCTCGCCCAGCAGCAGGGCGCGCCCGTCGCCCAGGCGCCCGGCCCAGACGCCGAACTGGTGGCCGCCATAGACGCTCGCCAGCGGCGTGCTGCCGGGCAGCGTGGTGTTGCCGCTGAGGGCCTGCAGGGCCTGGTCGCTGTCCAGCCAGGCGGGCTCCAGGCCGAGCTGTGCGGCAAGCTCCGTGTTGCGGGCTACCCAATGGGGCTCGGGCAGCGGGCTGGGTGCCAGCGGGGTGAAAAACGCTTCGCCCAGGGTGGAGAAGCCCGCTTGCCAGACCGGGCCTTGCGGCGGGTGGGCGGGCGCGGCGCAGATGTCCATGGCCCATTGTGGGACGAAGTGCCGGCCGGTGCTGGCGGGCGCGCCCTTGTCCGGTAGGGGACAAGGTGCATGCGGCCCCGCGGCGCGGGCGTTTCAGGCGAGCGCACGCCAGAGCTAACATCACGGCGTTTCGTTCGCCGACCCAAAAAGGAGACACCATGCTGCTCGGACAGATGCAGAGCCAACCCCTCTTGATTTCCATGCTGATCGACTTCGCCGAGCGCCACCATGGCGACGGCGAGATCGTCTCGCGCCGGGTGGAGGGTGACATGCACCGCTACACCTACGCCGATCTGGCGCGGCGCGCCAAGCGCCTGGCCAACGCGCTGCAAGCCGCGGGCACAGGGCCGGGCGATCGTGTTGCCTCCATCGCGTGGAACGGTTATCGCCACATGGAGCTGTACTTTGGCGTGGCGGGTTCCGGGCGCGTGATGCATACCCTCAACCCGCGCCTGCATCCGACGCAGCTGGTGTGGATCATCAACCACGCCGAAGACAAGGTGGTGTGTTTTGACGCCACCTTCCTGCCGCTGGTGCAGGCGGTGCACGCCAAGTGCCCCACGGTGAAGCACTGGGTGCTGCTGTGCGAGGCCGACAAGCTGCCTGCGGACAGCGGCATTGCCGGTCTGCTGAGCTACGAAGCCTGGATTGCGGGTGCCTCAGACCAATACGACTGGCCGCAGTTCGACGAGAACACCGCCGCGGGCCTGTGCTACACCAGCGGCACCACCGGCGACCCCAAGGGCGCGCTGTACAGCCACCGCTCCACCGTGCTGCATGCCTATGGCGGCAGCCTGCCCGACGCGATGAACCTGTCGGCGCGCGACTCGATGATGCCCGTCGTGCCGATGTTTCACGTCAACGCCTGGGGCCTGCCCTACAGCGCGGCGCTCACCGGCTGCAAGGTGGTGTTTCCCGGCCCGGCGATGGACGGCAAGTCGATCTACGAGCTGATGGAGAGCGAGCAGGTCAGTTTTGCCGCCGGCGTGCCGACGATCTGGCAGATGCTGCTGTCGCACCTGGCGGCCAACGGCCTCAAGTTCACCAGCCTGCGGCGCACCGTGATCGGCGGCTCGGCCTGTCCGCCGGCGATGATCGACACCTTCCGCGACCAGTACGGCGTGGACGTGCTGCATGCCTGGGGCATGACCGAGACCAGCCCGCTCGGCACGGTCTGCACGCTCAAGAACAAGCAGCTCAAGCTGCCGCCCGAGGAGCAGTTGCGCATCCGCACCAAGCAGGGGCGCGCGATCTTCGGCGTGGACATGAAGATCGTCGGCGACGACGGCCAGGACCAGCCCTGGGACGGCCAGACCTATGGCGACCTGCTGGTGCGCGGCCCGTGGGTCATGGCAAGCTACTTCAAGGGCGCGTCGGACCCGCTGGTCTACGACGAGGCCGGACACGGCTGGTTTCCCACCGGCGACGTGGCCACCATCGACGCCGACGGCTTCATGCAGATCACCGACCGCAGCAAGGACGTGATCAAGTCGGGCGGCGAATGGATCAGCTCCATCGACATCGAGAACATCGCCATGGCCCACCCTGGCGTGGCCATGGCCGCCTGCGTCGGCATGGCGCACCCCAAGTGGGACGAGCGCCCGATCATCGCGGTGGTGAAGAAGCCCGACGCGCAGGTGACGCGCGATGAACTGCTGCAGTTCTACGAGGGCAAGATGGCCAAATGGCAGATCCCCGACGACGTGGTCTTCGTCGAGTCGATCCCGCTGGGCGCCACCGGCAAGATGCAAAAGAGCAAGCTGCGCGAGCAGCTCAAGGATTACCAGCTGCCCGGGCTGTAATCGACGCGCGGGAGCGCTGGGGCAGTCATGTAGGTGACTGAATGGGCCGCAAACCCGGGCAAACCCTCAAGGCCTGCAACGGGGGTCTCTTGTAGGCTAGGAAAACGCCAGCTACACCTACAGGAGACCCCATGCATTTCACTATCAGAACAATTGCTGCTTGCGCAGCACTGGCATGCGCCGGCGGCGTTTTTGCCCAGAGCGGCCAGACGGTCAAGATCGCGATGATCGAGGGTCTGTCCGGCCCCATGGGCAATGTCGGCACGAACCAGCTCAAGAGCTGGCAGTATGTCGCGGCGCACCTGAACGCGCAGGAAAACCCGGCCGGCGTCAAGTTCGAGATCGTGCCGATGGACAGCAAGAGCTCGCCGCAGGAGGCGCTGAACCTGCTCAAGGCCGCGGTCGATCAGGGCATCCACTATGTCGCGCAGGGCAATGGCTCCAACGTCGCCTTGCCGCTGGCCGACGCCGTGGCCAAGAGCAACGAGCGCAATCCCGGCAAGGAAGTTCTCTACATGAACTATGCCGCGGTCGATCCGGCCTCGACCAACGAGAAGTGCAACTATTGGCACTTCCGCTTCGACGCCGACACGTCGATGAAGATGGCCGCGCTCACCAGCTTCATGAAAGACCAGAAGGACATCCACAAGGTCTACCTGGTGAATCAGAACTACTCGCACGGCCATCAGGTGGCCAAGTACTTCAAGGAAGGCATAGAGCGCAACCGCCCGGACGTGAAGGTGGTCGGCGAGGACTACGTGGCGCTGGGCCAGGTCAAGGACTTCGCCCCCTATGTCGCCAAGATGAAGGCCGCGGGCGCCGATACCCTGGTCACCGGCAGCTGGGGGCAGGACTTCACGCTGCTCGTCAAGGCCATGAACGACGCGGGCATGAACGTGCCGATCTATGCCTATTACGCCGGCGTCTCGGGCACCCCCACGGCGCTGGCGCAGGGCAAGATTGCCGAGGTCTACCAGATCTCCTACGGCCATTCGAACTACACCGGCCGCCTGGGTGAACTCGCCAAGGGCTTCAAGGCGCAGTACAACGACGACTTCTACACCTATGCGGTGTACAACGCCCTGATGGCGGTCTCCGACGCCATGGCCAAGGCGAAGTCCACCGATCCGGTGAAGGTGGCGCCCGTGCTGGAAGGGCTGCGCTTCACGGGCTTCAACGGCGAAGATGCGCAGATGCGCGCCGCCGACCACCAACTGCAGATGGGTATGTGGATTTCCAAGTGGCAGAAGGTGGATGCCAAGAACGGCTACAGCGTGGAAAACACCGGCTACACCTTCGCCCCGGTGAAATACCTCGAGCCCTACATCGCCAGCACGCCCACGAGCTGCCAGATGAAGCGGCCCTCCTGAGGCCTGCTGCCGCCGGCTGAGCCGGCGGGCCGTCGGGCAGCCGGCCTGCCCGGCGCCGTCCTTTTCACTGCGCACTCGCGATGGAATTCTTCACGATCTCGCTGCTCAACGGGCTGAGCTACGGGCTGATGCTGTTCATGCTCAGCTCGGGCCTGACCCTGATCTTCAGCATGATGGGCGTGCTCAACTTCGCGCACGCCAGCTTCTACATGCTGGGGGCCTATTTCGCCTATGCGCTGTCGCAGTCGGTCGGCTACTGGGCGGCGCTCGTCATCGCGCCGCTCATCGTGGGCCTGGTGGGCGCGGCATTCGAGCAGATCTGCCTGCGCCGGGTGCACAAGTGGGGCCATGTGCCCGAGTTGCTGATCACCTTCGGCCTGTCCTACCTGGTGCTGGAGCTCGTGCAGCTGGTCTGGGGCCGCAACGTCGTGCCCTACGACCTGCCCGAGCAGCTGCGCGGGCCGCTGTTCACGCTCTACGGCACGCAGTTTCCGAAGTCGCGCGCCTTCATCATGTTGGTGGCGGTGCTGATGCTGGGCGGCATCTGGCTGGTGCTGCAGCGCACGCGCATCGGCCTGGTGATCCAGGCGGCGCTCACCCATCCCGACACCGCCCAGGCGCTGGGGCACAACGTGCCGCGCGTGTTCATGCTGGTGTTCGGCGGCGGCGCGGCGCTGGCGGCGCTGGCAGGGGTGGTGGCGGGCAACACCTACGTGACCGAGCCCGCCATGGCCTATGCCGTGGGCTCCATCATCTTCGTGGTGGTGGTGGTGGGTGGCATGGGTTCGCTGGCCGGGGCCTTTCTGGCGTCCATCCTGATTGGCGTGGTGCAGACCTTCGCGGTGGCGATCGACACCTCGCTGGCCGACCTGCTGCGCATTCTGGGCGTTCAGGTGGCCGGCGACAACCCCTTCGGCCAGGCGCTGCGCCTGACGGTGGCGCAGGTGGCGCCCATGCTGCCCTACCTCTTCATGGTGCTGATCCTGATCTTGCGCCCGCGCGGGCTCATGGGCACGCGGGAGAACTGAAATGGCCGCGCACATGACGGGCACCGCCGCGCGGCGCCGCGGGCTGATCTGGGGAGGGTTCGCCCTGGTGCTGCTCGCCTTGCCGCTGGTGTTTCGCAGCAGCCTGGCGCTGAACATGCTCTCGCAGATCGGCTATCTCATCGTCATCTGCCTGTCCTACAACCTGCTGCTGGGCCAGGGCGGCATGCTCAGTTTCGGCCATGCGGTATTCACCGGCATGGGCGGCTATGCGGCCGTGGTGGCGATCAGCTACGTGGACGCCCACGGCATCGCCTTTCCGCTGGTGCTCATGCCACTGGTGGGAGGTCTGTTCGGGGCGCTGGTTTCCGTGCCGCTGGGCTACGTCTCCACCCGGAAGGCGGGCACGACCTTCGCCATGATCTCGCTTGGCATCGGCGAGCTCGTGGTGGCGTTCGCCATCATGCTGCCGGACCTGTTCGGCGGCGACGGCGGCATCTCCATCAACCGCACCTACGGCAAGCCGCTGGCGGGCATCAGCTTCGGGCCGCAGATCCAGCTGTACTACCTGATCGCGGCGTACTGCTTCGTCTGCACCGCGCTCATGTACGCCTTCACCGCGACGCCGCTGGGGCGCATGCTCAACGCGGTGCGTGACAACCCCGAGCGGGCGCAGTTCGTCGGCTACGACCCCCAGCTGGTGCGCTGGTACAGCTTCATCATCGCCGGCTTCTTTGCCGGTGTCGGCGGGGCGCTGGGGACCATCAACTTCGAGATCTTCAATGCGGCCGATTCGCTCAGCGGCATGCGCTCGGGCGCCTACCTGCTGTTCACCTTCCTGGGCGGCGTGACCATCTTCTTCGGCCCCATCATCGGCGCCGTGCTGATGGTGCTCGCGACGGTGCTGCTGTCGGAGCTCACGGCCGCGTGGCTGCTGTATCTCGGGCTGATCTTCGTGCTCATGATCATGTACGCCCCGGGCGGCGTGGCCAGTCTCATCATGATGAACGTGCAGATGGCGCGCAGCGGCAAGCTCGGGCGCTTCGCGGGGCTCTACGGCGCGCTGGTGCTGGCGTGCGCGGTGCTGCTGCTGGGCATGTCCCTGCTGGTCGAGATGATCTACCACATGCAGCTGAATGCCGCCATGGGCAGCGAGATCAGGTACCTGGGCTTCGCGCTGGACGCGGGCCGGTCTGCGCCCTGGCTCGGCGCCGCGGCGGTGGCGCTCGCCGGCGCGCTGGCAGTGCACCAGGTGGGGCGCCGTTTTGCCCGGGCCTGGGGCGCGGCGCAGGAAGAAATCGAGCTGGAGCAGCAGCGCACGGGGCAGGCCGCATGAACTACGCGCTCGAGATCAGGAACCTGCACAAGAGCTTCGGCAAGACCGAGATCATCCGCGGCGCCAGCCTCGCCGTGCGCCCGGGCGAGCGCGTGGCCATCATCGGGCCCAACGGCGCGGGCAAGTCCACGCTGTTCAACCTGATCAGCGGCCGGCTGGCGCCGACCCGTGGCGAGGTCAGCCTCAACGGCCAGCGCATCGACGGCAAGAAGCCTTTCGAGATCAACCGCCTGGGGCTGTCGCGCAGTTTCCAGATCACCAACATCTTCCCCAGGCTCAGCGTGTTCGAGAATCTGCGCTGCGCGGTGCTCTGGAGCCTGGGCTATCGCTATACCTTCCTGCGCTTCCTCTCCGGCCTGCACGACGCCAATGCGCGCGCCGAGCAACTGCTGGCGCAGGTCGGCCTGGCGGCCCGGCGCGACGTGCAGGCGGTCAACCTCACCTATGCGGAGCAGCGGGCGCTGGAGATCGGCATCACGATCGCCGGCGGCGCCCAGGTGATCCTGCTGGACGAACCCACGGCCGGCATGAGCACGACCGAGACGGCGCGTTTCATCGCGCTGATCCGCGAGGTCACCGAGGGCAAGACCCTGCTGACCGTGGAGCACGACATGGGCGTGGTCTTCGGCCTGGCGGACAAGATCGCCGTGGTGGTCTATGGCGAGGTGATCGCCTTCGACACGCCCGAGGCGATACGCGCCAATGCGCGCGTGCAGGAGGCCTACCTCGGCTCGCCGGTGGCCCAGGCGCAGGAAGGGGCGCACTGATGCTGGAAATCCGTGATTTGCATGCCTACTACGGCAAGAGCCACGTGCTGCACGGCGTGAACCTGAAGGTGGAACGCGGCGAAATCGTGGCGCTGCTGGGGCGCAACGGCTCGGGGCGCTCCACCTGTGCCAAGGCCGTCATGGGCATGGTGCAGGCGCAGGGGTCGGTGCGCTTCAAGGGGCAGGCGCTGCTGGGCCGCAGGCCCTTCGAGATCGCGCACCTGGGGCTGGGCTACGTGCCCGAGAGCCGCGACGTGTTCCCGCGCCTGACGGTGCAGCAGAACCTGCTGCTGGGGCAGAAGGGCAGCGGGCGCGGCAGCCGCTGGAGCTTCGAGGACATGTACGCGATGTTCCCGCGCCTGAAGGAGCGCTGCGCTATCGAGGCCGGGCTGCTCTCGGGCGGCGAGCAGCAGATGCTCACGCTGTGCCGCACGCTGATGGGAGACCCCGACTGCATCCTGATCGACGAACCCACCGAGGGCCTGGCGCCCAAGATCGTCGAGCAGGTCGGCATCTACCTCACGCGCCTGAAGGAGCGTGGCATCGCGGTGCTGCTGATCGAGCAGAAGCTGACGATCGCCATGGAAATTTCCGACCGCGTGCTGGTCATGGGCCATGGCCGCATCGTCTTCGAAGGTTCACCCCAGCAGTTGCGTGCCGATGGCAAGGTGCGCAAGGAATGGCTGGAAGTCTGAGTCCACGCAGAAATTCAAGCCAAATTGGCCTCAAAGCCAATATGGGACTGCGCAAGCAGCTATCAATAAAGTCAAATGAGCCGTCTTGTCCCGAAGGGGACAAAGGGAAGGCGGGCGCACGCTTACACTTCAAAAAAGCACGATCGTACTTTTTTATTTCTACAAGGAAGACAGCATGACGGCAAGCTATCAAGTTCATGGCGACGTGGCCGTGGTCACGCTCAACCATCCCCCCGTGAACGGCCTGGGCCTGGCCACCCGCCAGGCGCTGGTGGCGGGGCTGGAAAAGGCCGGGCAGGACGCCGCCGTCAAGGCCATCGTCATCACCGGCGCCGGCAAGGCGTTTTCGGGTGGTGCGGACATCACCGAATTCGGCACCGACAAGGCCTTTGCCGAACCCAATCTGCACACCGTCATTTCCCTGGTGGAGCAGTCCAGCAAGCCGGTGGTGGCCGCGATCCACGGCGTATGCATGGGCGGCGGCCTGGAGCTTTCGCTCGCCTGCCACTACCGCGTGGTCGCGCCCGGCTGCAGCGTGGCGCTGCCCGAAGTCAAGCTGGGCCTGCTGCCCGGCGCCGGCGGCACGCAGCGCCTGCCGCGCGTGCTGGGCGTGGAGGCGGCGCTGAACATGATCGTCAGCGGCGAAGCCGTCAAGAGCGAATTCATTGCCGGCATGCCGGGGCAAAAGCTGTTCGACAAGCTGGTCAGCTCGCCCGAGGCATTGATGGACGAGGCCCTGGCCTTCGCGCGCAGCGTGGCCGATGCGCGTCCGTTGCCGCTGGTACGCAATCTGCCTTGCGCACACCCGCAGGGCGACGCCTACTTCCAGTTTGCGCGCAACATGGCCCGGGGCATGGCGAAGAACTTTCCCGCGCCGGCCATGTGCGTGGACGCGGTGCAGGCGGCCGCGACGAAGAAGAAGTTTGCCGATGGCCTGGTGGCCGAGCGCGAGCTGTTCACGCAACTGATGTGGTCGCCCGAATCGCGCTCGCTGCGCCACCTGTTCTTCGCCGAGCGCGCCGCGAGCAAGATTCCGGACGTGCCTGCCGACACGCCGCTGCGCAAGATCGAAAAGGTCGCGGTGATCGGCGCGGGCACCATGGGCGGCGGCATCGCGATGAACTTCCTGAACGCGGGCGTTCCGGTGACCATGCTGGAGATGAAGCAGGAAGCCATCGAGCGCGGCGTGGGCGTGATGCGCAAGAACTACGAGGCGCAGGTCAGGAAGGGCAAGCTCAAGCAGGACAAGTACGAGCAGCGCATGGCCTTGCTCACGACCACGCTGAGCTACGACGACCTCAAGGACGCTGACCTCATCATCGAGGCGGTGTTCGAGGACATCGGCGTCAAGGAAGCGGTGTTCAGGCAGCTCGATGCCGTGGCCAGGCCCGGCGCGATCCTGGCGAGCAACACCTCCACGCTGGACGTCAACAAGATCGCGGCCTTCACCCGGCGCCCGCAGGACGTGGTGGGCATGCACTTCTTCAGCCCCGCCAACGTGATGAAGCTGCTGGAGGTGGTACGCGGCGAGAAGACCGCCAAGGACGTGCTGGCCACCGTGATGGCCGTGGCCAAGAAGATCCGCAAGACGGCGGTGGTCGCGGGTGTGTGCGACGGCTTCATCGGCAACCGCATGATCGAGCAGTACGTGCGCCAGGCGGGTTTCCTGATCGACGAAGGCTGCACCCCCGCGCAGGTGGACAAGGCGATCGAGAAGTTCGGCTTCGCCATGGGGCCGTTTCGCATGGGCGACCTGGCGGGCAACGACATCGGCTGGGCCATCCGCAAGCGCCGCTACGTGGAACACCCCGACATGAAGTACAGCAAGACGGCCGACCTGCTGTGCGAGAAGGGGCGCTTCGGCCAGAAGGTGGGCAAGGGCTGGTACGACTACGTGCCGGGCAAGCGCGACGCCATCCCCAATGCCGAGGTGGTGGCAATGATCGAGGACTACCGCAAGAGCGAAGGGATCACGCCGCGCAAGATCGGCGACGAGGAAATCGTGCAGCGCCTGGTCTTCAGTCTGGTCAACGAGGCCGCGCACATCCTGGAAGAAGGCATTGCCAACAAGGCGAGCGACATCGACGTGGTCTACATCTTTGGCTACGGTTTTCCGGTGTACCGCGGCGGCCCGCTGAACTACGCCAATGAGTTCGGCCTGTTCAACGTGGTGGCCGCGATGCGCCGCTTCGCGCAGAACCCGCACGACGATGCCGCCTTCTGGCAGCCCGCGCCGCTGCTGGCGCGCCTGGTGGCCGAAGGCAAGCACTTCGCCTGAGCCCGAGAACCACAGAACAAGGAATATCGCCATGACCTCCGCAGTGATTGTTTCCACCGCCCGCACGCCGCTCGCCAAGAGCTGGAAGGGCTCGTTCAACATGACGCACGGCGCCACGCTCGGCGGCCACGTGGTGCGCGCCGCCGTCGAGCGCGCGGGCATCGAGGGCTCGCAAGTCGAGGACGTCATCATGGGCTGCGCCAACCCCGAGGGCGCGACCGGCATGAACATCGCACGCCAGATCGCCCTGATGGCCGACCTGCCGGTGACCACCAGCGGCATGACGGTCAACCGCTTCTGTTCCTCCGGCCTGCAGACGATTGCACTGGCCAGCCAGCGCATCATCGCGGGCGAAGGCGACGTCTATGTGGCCGGTGGTGTGGAAAGCATTTCCTGCGTGCAGCAGGAGATGAACATGCACATGCTGTTCGACCCGGCCTTGCAGAAGAAGAAGCCCGAGATCTACTGGAGCATGCTGCAGACGGCCGAACAGGTGGCCAAGCGCTACGGCATCGGCCGCGAGGCCATGGACGAATACGGCGCGGCCAGCCAGCAAAAGGCCTGCGCCGCACAGGCCGCAGGCCTGTTCGAGGCCGAGATCGCGCCCATCACCGTGACCGCGGGCATCGCCGACAAGACCCTGGGGCTGATCACGAAGCAAGTCACCGTCAGCAAGGACGAGGGACTGCGCGAGGGCACGACGGCGGCCGGCATCAGCGGCATCAAGCCGGCGCTGCCCGGCGGCCTGGTGGCGGCGGGCAACGCGAGCCAGTTCTCGGATGGCGCGGGCGCCTGCGTGGTCGTGAGCGAGGATTACGCCAGCCGCAAGGGCCTGAAGCCCCTGGGACGCTTCCTCGGCTTCGCGGTGGCGGGGTGCGAGCCCGACGAGATGGGCATAGGCCCGGTGTTCGCGGTACCCAAGGTGCTCAAGAAGCTGGGCCTGAAGGTCGACGACATCGACCTGTGGGAGCTCAATGAAGCCTTTGCCGTGCAAGTCATCTACTGCCGTGACAAGCTCGGCATTCCGGCTGAGCGCCTGAACGTGAACGGCGGCGCGATTGCGGTGGGCCACCCCTACGGCGCGACCGGCCAGCGCCTGACCGGCCATGCACTCATCGAAGGCAAGCGCCGCGGCGCCAAGCGCGTGTGCGTGACCATGTGCATCGGCGGCGGCATGGGCGCGGCGGGCGTGTTCGAGGTGCTTTGAACGCGCCGAAGGCGCGTGCCGAACTACCGGGGCCGCATCCATGCGGCCCTTTTTTTCAGGGGCGTTGCGCGCGCTCCGAGAGGCTGTCCAGATAAGCGACAAACAGCGCCTGCGAAGACTGGCCGAACATGCGTATGCGCCCGGTGTGGCTCATCACCAGCAGCCCGACGATGTGGGCGAACAGGGCCGTGACTTCGGCGGTGGCGCGTGCGTTGTCAAGGCCCAGCGCCTGCAGCGCCGCATGGCAGGGCAGCAGGGCGTCGCGCAGGCGGGTGTTCAGGCGCGCATCGAGCTCGGGCGTGAGGCCGCGCGGCGCCATGCCCTGGAACAGGTAAAAACCCAGATCCAGGTCGTGCGGGTTGACGCGGTAGAAGTCGAAGAAGGCGCTGGCGCCCGCGCGCAGCCGCTCGGCGGGGCTTTCGGCCGCCTGAAGCGCCAGCTGCACCTGGGTGTTCAGGCGCTCCAGCGATTCGCCCAGCAGTGCGCCATAGATGTGCTCCTTGCTCGGGAAGTAGCTGTAGAGCGCGCCCGGCGTATAGCCGGCGCGGCGGGCGATCTCGCGGATGCTGGTCTTTTCCATGCCCAGCTCGAAGAAGGCCGAACGCGCCGCATCCAGCACCAGTTCCTGGCGCACGTCGGCCAGCCGGCGCCGGCGCTCGGCGCGCAGTTCGTGCGTCGAGGGCGGCCTGGGACTGGTTTTCTTCCCGGTGAGCGGCATACCCCGCATTGTAGGATTGACAATTTGATTGAACACCGTTCAAATGTCGTCATCCACGTTTTCGAGCAAGCACCATGACCGAGTCCACCCAGGCGACCCTGCCCCGCGTAGAACTGATGACCGGCGAGGCCTATCGCGAATCGCTGCGGCGCCTCAAGCCGCGCGTCTTCGTCGATGGCCAGCAGATCGACAGCGTGGCGGACGCGCCCCAGCTTGCGCCGGGCGTGAACGCGCTGGCCTACACCTACGACTTCGCCCTGCGCGAAGAATTGGCGCCGATAGCCCTGGCCACCCAGACCAGCCGCGCCAGGGTGGTGCCGCGCATGCTGCACGTGAACGAGGCGGCGGGTGATCTGCTGAACAAGCTGGAAGCCGTGCGCGTGCTTTGCCAGGAAACCGGCTGCGCCCAGCGCTACCTGGCGCACGACGCACTCAATGGCTTGGCGCAAGCCACCGCCGCCATTGACGATGCCAGCGGCACGCGTGAGGCCGGTGACCGTTTTCGCGCCTACCTGGAGCATGTGCAGGACCATGATCTGGCCATCGGCATCGCCATGACCGACGCCAAGGGCGACCGCACCCGGAAGCCGCACGAGCAGCCCGTGCAGGACGCCTACGTGCACGTGGTGCGCCAAGACGGCAGGGGCGTCTGGATCAGCGGCGCCAAGGCCATCGTCACCGGCGCGCCCTACATGCACGAGTTGCTGGTCATGCCCAGCCGCAACATGGGCCCGCAGGACGCGGCCTTTGCCGTGTGCTGCGCGGTGGCGGTGGATGCGCCCGGTGTCACCATCGTCTCGCGCGTGGCCGGGCGTCCGGGCGAGAAGCTGGAACATGGCGATGCGCTCTTTTCGCGCAAATACGGCCAGTCCACCGCCGTGGTGCTGTTCGAGGAAGTCTTCGTGCCCTGGGAGCGGGTGTTCTACGCCGGCGACTGGGAGCACAGCCACATCCTTACCTACAGCTATGCCACGCACCACCGCCACAGCTGCATCGCGGCGCGCGCCGGCTTTGGCGACCTCTTGATCGGCGCGGGCGCGCTGATGTGCGAGGCCAACGGTTTTGACGACCCGGGCAAGGTCAGCAGCCTGCGCGAACCCATGGTGGAGCTGATCAAGATCGTCGAGGGCTTCTACGCCTGCGGCGTGGCCGCGAGCGTCTATGCCGCACCCGACAAATACAGCAAGACCTTCATGCCCGAGCCGGTCTTCGCCAACATCGGCAAGCTGTTGCTGGCCACGCAGATCTACGACATGCACCGCCTGGCGCATGAGGTGTCGGGCGGGCTGATCGTGGCGTTGCCCGGGCCGGATGAAGACCACAACCCGGCTACCAGCGCCAGCCTGTCCGAGGTGCTGCGCGCCAACCCGGCGGTGCCGTACGACAAGCGCATCGAAGCCGCGCGCCTGATCGAGGACCTCACGGCTTCCTACCAGGGCGGCTGGTATTCGCTCATCAGCCTGCACGGCGGTGGCTCGCCCGCCGCGATGAAGCAGGAGATCTGGCGCAACTACCCCGTGGGCAGCAAGGTGGAACTGGTGGAGCGCCTGCTGGAGCGCGGCGTGGTGCATGACCCGAACCGTCCCATCACGCAAAACCGCGAACCCGGCAAGTGCTGCGACAGCGGCTGCACTGCCCCGGGACAGGCGATCATGGCGCCGCTGACGGTGCAGCGCAGCCGTCACTGATATCTGCTGGTTGTGGTTGTGGAAGCGGACAAGTGGCTCGCGTGCCGGAGCGGCGGAACACGCGACACTGAGTAAACTGACCGCGTATGGAAGTCATCCCTTGGAGGTGCCAGTCATGTCACAGACTGTAGAAGCGCTGCAGGCGCAGGCTCTGAACCTGCCTGCTATTGAGCGTGCTCGCTTGATCGAGAAGCTGATTGCCAGCCTGGACACTGATCCCGATGTGGAGACCGCTTGGGCAGCGGAAGTCGAGCGACGCCATGCGGAGCTGGTCAGCGGTGCGACGTTGCCCCTTCCGGGGACGAAAACGCTGGCGCGCCTGAAAGCTGAGTTCCAGTGACGTATTCGCTGCACCCGGAGGCAGCAACCGATCTGTGGGAAGCTGCCGAGTATTACCGGGGGCGCGCTGGAGCCTTGCTGGCACGGGTCTTCCTCGGTGAATTTGAACGTGCCATGGCGCTGCTGGAGGAATACCCTTTGCTTGGGGCGCAATGGTTGCACGGCAAGCGGCGTTTGGTCATGCGGCGTTTCCCGTACTCCATCATCTACGTGACCATTGATCAGGAAGTCCTGGTGCTTGCCGTCGCTCATCAGAGCCGACGGCCCGGGTATTGGCGCGAGCGGGGCGAAATGTCATCGCCTTCACGGTGATGAGGGTCCAGGTACGTGCCTGCAGGCTCGGGGAGTACTGGCTCGGCCAAGTTATGAGGCACTGGATTGGGGTGGGCTGACGGACGATGAACAGAGTCAGTTGAGCCAGATCCCGGTGTGCGAGGGTTTGGATTTTGACCGCCTATTGGAGGCGATCAACCAGCGCTTGGCGGGTGACCAGCGCCGCAACGAACGGCTGCTGCAGTGCATTCAGAACAGTGCGGAGCGCTCCATTCTCTTTTTCGCGAATTCGAAAAACCATGCCGAGGAGATGGCAGCACGGTTGAATCTGGCCGGTGTGGCTGCAGCAGCGATCAGCGGTGAAACGCCAAGAACAGCCCGCCGTTGGTTTCTTGAGGGCGTGTCCGAATTTTTGTGTAAACGGGTCGGACTTCAATTGACGGAGATGCGGTCTCCGAACTGAATGGTAAAGCGGGTCAGCGCGGCCTTCCAATCCCGGATGGGCATGGTCCACTTCTGGCTGATGTTGCGCAGCGCCAGGTAGAACAGCTTGGTCAGCGCCTCGTCGCTGGGGAACGAGCCCCGGTTCTTGGTCAGCTTCCTCAGGCTCATGTTCACCGACTCGATGGCATTGGTGGTGTAGATGACCTTGCGGATTTCCGGCGGGTAGTCAAAGAACGGGGTCAAGCGGCTCCAGTTCCTGCGCCAGGACTGGCCGATGGGCAGGTACTCGGCATCCTAGCGGGCCTCGAATTCACCGAGCATCAGCTCGGCCTCTTCGGCAGTGGTGGCCGTGTAGATGCGGCGCAGGTCGGCCGCCACCTCTTTGCGGCGCTTCCATGAGACGTAGTTCAGGCTGTGGCGCACCATGTGAACGATGCACAGTTGCACAACCGCCTGGGGGAAGACGGCCTCGATGGCGTCAGGAAAGCCCTTGAGCCCATCGACGCAGGCGATGAAGATGTCCTGCACGCCCCGGTTGCGCAACTCGGTGACCACCTGCAGCCAGAACTTGGCGCCCTCGGTCTGGGCCAGCCACAGGCCCAGCACCTCCTTGTCGCCCGTCATGGTGATGCCGATGGCCAGGTACACCGCCTTGACCCGCACCGCGCCCTCGCGCACCTTCACATGGATGCAGTCCAGATAGACGATGGGATAAATCGGCTCCAGCGGTCGGGCCTGCCAGGCCTTGACCTCGTCGGCCACGGCATCGGTCACCGAGGAAATCAGGCTGGGCGAAACTTCGGTGCCGTACATCTCTTCGAGGTGGGCCTGTATCTCGCGCACCGTCATGCCACGGGCGTACAGCGAGATGATTTTGTCGTCGAAGCCGGCCCAGCGGGTCTGGTGCTTGGGGATGAGCTGAGGCTCGAAGCTGCCATGGCGGTCGCGGGGCACCTCAATGGGCAACTCGCCGAAATCGCCCTTGAGGGTCTTCTTGCTCTTGCCGTTGCGGGTGTTCCCGCTGGGGTTGGCCACCGCCTCGTTGCGTTCATGGCCCAGGTGCTCAGTCAGCTCAGCGTCCAGGGCTCGCTCGACCAGCAGCTTGGTCAGTTGCTTGAGCAGACCGTTCTCGCCGATGAGGTCTTCGGGCTTCTTGTAGTTGGCCAGCAGGCCAGACAGCAGTTCTTCGGGTACGTCGTGTTTCTTGGTGTTCATTGTGCTTACGGACAGGCCGGCTTACGCCGGCGGTGGATTGTCCGTTTACACAAAATTCTGCACACCCTCCGTTTCCGGGATCGGCACCCTTACCACTATTGCCGCAATCTCTACAAGGCGGCCACGTGACGATGATCCAAACGGACGTCGTTGCGCGTTATGCCGAACTTGAGTTCAGTAAGCCGTGCTGGCAGCAGTCAGCGCCCTTGTAGACCCTTGAGCTTCTCGAAGGCCGAAGCCATCGTGGTGGCTGGCGGTGCGTCGACACGGGTGCGCGCGCTGCGCCCCGCGGCTTCGTAGCGGTTTTCACGCGGGGCGTCGCGCCGCGTGGGGGCTGCGTCCAGCTTCATCGTCAGGCTGATGCGCTTGCGCGCCGCGTCCACTTCCAGCACCTTCACTTTCACGATCTGGCCGGTCTTGACGATTTCGCGGGCATCTGCCACGAAGCGGTTGGCCAGCTGGCTCACGTGCACCAGACCGTCCTGGTGCACGCCCAGATCGACGAAGGCGCCAAAGGCGGCGACGTTGCTCACCGTGCCTTCAAGCACCATGCCTTCCTTGAGGTCGGCGATGTCTTGCACGCCGTCGTTGAAGCGGGCCACGGCAAAGTCGGGGCGGGGGTCGCGGCCCGGTTTTTCCAGCTCCTGCAGGATGTCCTTGACGGTGATGGCACCAAACTGCGGCGTGGCAAATTGTTCGGGCTTCAGACTCTTGAGCACTTCGGTGCGGCCCATGAGCTGGTCTATGGGCTTGCCGGTCTGGGTGATGATCCGTTCGATGACCGGATAGGTTTCGGGGTGCACGCCGGTCACGTCCAACGGGTTTTCACCGCCGCGTATGCGCAAGAAGCCCGCAGATTGCTCGAAGGTTTTCGGCCCCAGGCCGGTAACCTTGAGCAGCTGCTGGCGGCTGGCAAAAGCGCCGTGCTGCTCGCGCCAGCGCACGATGGCCTTGGCGGTGGTCTGCGTCAGGCCCGAGACGCGCGCCAGCAGCGGGGCACTGGCGGTGTTCAAGTCCACCCCCACGCCGTTCACGCAGTCTTCCACCACCGCGTCCAGGGTGTGCGCCAACTGGCTCTGGTTCACGTCGTGCTGGTACTGGCCCACGCCTATGCTCTTGGGGTCTATCTTCACCAGCTCGGCCAGCGGGTCTTGCAGGCGGCGCGCGATGCTGGCTGCACCGCGCAGGCTCACGTCCACGTCCGGCAGTTCCTGTGAGGCGTATTCGCTGGCCGAATAGACCGAGGCTCCAGCCTCGCTGACAACTACTTTTTGAATAGCTGCTTGCGCTTGCCCAGTATGGGTTTGAGGCATATTTTGTATTAATTTCAGCAGCTCGCCAGCCAGCTTGTCCGTCTCGCGGCTGGCAGTACCGTTGCCGATGGCGATCAGCTGCACGCCGTGCTTTTGCACCAGGCGCCCCAGAGCAGTCAGGCTGCCGTCCCAGTCGCGCCGGGGTTCGTGCGGGTAGATGGTGGCGGTTTCCAGTAGCTTGCCGGTGGCGTCCACCACCGCCACCTTCACGCCGGTGCGGATGCCGGGATCGAGCCCCATCACCACCTTCTGCCCGGCGGGCGCGGCCAGCAGCAGGTCGCGCAGGTTGTCGGCAAAGACCTTGATGGCCACGGCTTCGGCGGCTTCGCGCAGGCGGGCGAACAGGTCGCGCTCCAGTGACAGGCCGAGCTTGACGCGCCAGGTCCAGGCGATGCATTTGCGCAGCAGGTCGTCGGCAGGGCGCCCTTGGTGGCTCCAGCCCAGGTGCAGCGCGATGCGGCCTTCGGCCAGGCTGGGGCTGTTGCTCTTTCCTACGCTGGGGGAAGGCGGGGATGAGGGCTGGCCTGCGTAAGGCACTGCCTTCGCTGGCCCCCACCCCGACCCTCCCCCAGCGGGGGAGGGAGGCAAAGCCTCAGGCAACACCAGTTTGGCATCCAGGATTTCCAGCTGCCGTCCGCGGAACACCGCCAGCGCCCGGTGGCTGGGCACGCGCGCCATGGGCTCGTCGTAGTCAAAGTAGTCGCGGAATTTGGCTACTTCGGGGTCGGCTTCGTTCTTGCCGGTGACGAGCTTGCTCTGCAGCAGGCCTTCAGCCCAGAGCCACTCGCGCAGGTTCTGCACCAGGGCGGCATCTTCGGTCCAGCGCTCGCTCAGGATGTCGCGCACGCCGTCGAGCACCGCCTGCACGGTGGTGAAGTCTTCTCCCCCTTCGCCTTTTTCAGTTCTCACGTACGGCTGTGCGGCAGCTTGCGGGTCCAGTTGCGGGTCGGCCCACAGCGCGTCGGCCAGGGGCTCGATGCCGAATTCACGCGCAATTTGCCCCTTGGTGCGGCGCTTGGGCTTGTAGGGCAGGTAGAGGTCTTCCAGCTCCTGCTTGGTCGGCGCAGCTTCGATGGCGGCACGCAGCTCGGGTGTGAGCTTGCCTTGCTCCTCGATGCTCTTGAGCACGGCGGCGCGGCGGTCGACCAGCTCGCGCAGGTAGGTAAGGCGGGTTTGCAGCTCGCGCAGCTGCGCGTCGTCCAGGCCGCCCGTCGCCTCCTTGCGGTAGCGGGCGATGAAGGGGACGGTGGCCCCGCCGTCGAGCAGATCGACGGCGGCCTTGACCTGGGATTCGGTGGCGTGGATTTCAGCGGCGATCTGCCGCAGGATGGCTTGCATGGGAGGGGCGGACACAACGCGAAAACCGGCAAGTTTGCCATGCGTGCGCCGCCCGGCAGCGCTGGGCGCGCTCGGGCACACTCGGAACATGCAAGAACAAGAACAGCCCCACGCCGGCGCCGCCGACGACGCCCAGACCCCGGTGCCGCGCGTGCGCATCTTCCTGGTGATCGCGCTGGCGCTCTTGATGATGTCCATCGACTCGACCATCGTCGCGACGGCCTTGCATGCGCTGCAACACGGCCTGGGCACCACCATCAACTGGGCAGGCTGGACGCTGACGGCGTATTCGCTGGGCTTCGTGGTGGCGGTGCCCATCACCGGCAAGCTCAGCGAGCGCTACGGGCGCCGGCGGGTGTTCATCGCCTCGGTGGTGGTGTTCACGCTGGCTTCGCTGCTGTGCGGGCTGGCGACCGACATCTACACGCTGATCGCGCTGCGCATCCTGCAGGCCGCGGGCGGAGCCGGTTTCACGCCCTCGGCCACGGGCATCATCGTGGACCACTTCGGCAGCGCGCGCGACCGGGCGGTGAGCCTGTTCGGCAGCATCTTCCCCATCGGGGCGATGATCGGGCCGATCTTCGGCGGTTTGTTCGTCCACTACTGGGACTGGCGCGGGGTGTTTCTGGTGAACGTGCCCCTCGGCGCGGTGATCCTGTTCTTTGCCTGGCGCCTGATTCCGCACGACCGCAAGCACCACCAGAGCGCGGGCAGCCTGGACGTGACCGGCATGGTGCTGCTGGCCGCCTGCGTGCTTGGCGGCATGCTGGGCGTGAACTACCTGGGCGAGCGCGGCGTGTCCTTTCTCGCGCCGCTGGTGTGGGCGCCGCTGGCGGTGTCGGTGGTGGCGGGCTGGGCCTTCGTGCGCCATCTGGCGCGCACGTGCGAGCCCTTCATAGAGCCGCGACTGCTCCATGGCCCCGACTTCGGGGTGGTGAACCTGGTCAACGTGCTGCTGGGCGGGGTGCCGCTGGGGGCCATCGTGCTGGCGCCGCTGTACGCCACCAACCGCTACGGGATCGACGCGCTGGCTTCGGGCACGCTCTTGATCGCCCAGGGCCTGGCCTCGGTGGTCATGTCGGTGCTGGCGGTGCTGGCGCTCAGGCGTACCGGCTACCGCGCGCCGATTGCCGTGGGCGGCGCGATCACGGCGGCGGGCCTGCTGGTGCTGGCCATGGCGCCGCAACTGGGCGTCACGCCCTATGCCTGGCTGGCCGGCGGCGCGCTGCTGGCGGGCGTGGGCATGGGCATCATCAACCCGGCCAGCCGCAACGCCGGCCTGCAACTGGCGCCGCAGCATTCCTCTTCGGTGGCGGCGATGCGCTCGATGTTCATGCAGGTGGGCACCATCGTCTTCATCTCGGTCAGCACGGCGGTGCTGGCGCCCGTGCGCGACCCCGGCGTTGCGCAGGCCTGGATCTATGCGGTGACCGCGCTGGCCGTGGTGGGCGCGCTGCTGGCGCTGGTGCACCAGGTGCCCGAGCACAAGGGGGCCTGGTAGCGCCGCCGGGGCGAGCGGGCGCAGGCATGAAAAACGCCACCCGGAGGTGGCGTGCGTCACGGCCTTGCGGCAGGGGATCAGGCGATCAGCTTGCCGGCGACCTGCAGCAGACGGCGCACCTGGTAGCGCACGATGTCCTGCACCTCGTCCTTGATTTCGCCCATCGTGCTGCTGGCGCCATAGGGGTTGCCCAGGCCCTTGAACATCGCAGGGTCGGTAAAGCCCGGCGGCACGATGACCGAACCCCAGTGCGCAAACGTGGTGTACATGCCCAGCAGCGTCGATTCCTGGCCGCCATGCAGGTTCTGCGCGCTGGTCATCACGCTCACCGCCTTGCCGGCGAGGTCGCCCTTCTGCCAGATCGGACCCAGCGTGTCGATGAAGGCGCGCATCTGGCTTGCCACGGTGCCAAAGCGCGTGGGCGCGCTGAACAGGAAGGCATTGGCCCATTGCAGGTCTTCCGGCTTGGCTTCGGCGACGTCGGCCGTCTTCTGCTGGAACTCCTTCCAGGCCTGCACCTTGTCGATGACCGCCTGCGGCGCAGTTTCGGCGGCCTTGCGCAGGCGCACCTGGGCGCCGGCTTCTTCGGCCGCCTTGACCGCAATTTCCGCCAGATGGTGGTTGGTGCCATAGCTGCTGTAGTAGATGACTGCGAGTTGGACCTTGCTCATGTTCTTCTCCTTGCGAGGTGGTGTGTGGGGACGGTAAAGATAGGCAATGCGCCGGCTTAGCCCGGAAACTTGCGCAAGCAGTATTATCAAACACGCGCCTATCCGGTATTGATAGGTGTTTCAGTGTTTGATTGTCCTGAAAATAGAACCATGCATGATTTGAACGACATGCTCTACTTCGCCGAGGTGGTGGAGCGTGGCAGCTTTGCCGCTGCGGGACGGGCAATGGGCATACCCAAGTCCCGCCTGTCGCGGCGCATCTCCGAGCTGGAGGCGCAGCTGAGCGTGCGCCTGCTGCAGCGCACCACGCGCACGCTCTCGCTCACGGACGCGGGCCAGGCCTTTCTGGCGCATTGCGTGGCGGTGCGCGAATCGGCGCAGGCAGCGGCCGACGCCGTGGCCCAGGTGCAGGCCGAGCCGCGCGGCACGGTGCGCGTGACCTGCCCGGTGACGCTGGCGCAGACGGTGCTGGCGCGCCAGCTGCCGTTCTATCTGGACCGTTACCCCGAGGTGCGGCTGGACTTGCAGATCAGCAACCGCGTGGTGAATGTGGTGGAAGAGGGCGTGGACGTGGCGCTGCGCGTGCGCAGCTCGCTGGAAGACAGCGGCTCCATGGTGGTCAAGCGCCTGGACGAGGTCTGCCAGGTACTGGTGGCCAGCCCCGCGCAGCTGCGGCGCCAGGGCACGCCGCGCAGTCTGGATGAGCTTGCGGGCATGGACGTGCTCATGCCCTCGGAGAGCGAGGGGCGCGCCAGTGTGCGCCTGATAGGCGCGCAGGGCCGGATGCAGACCGTGGAGCTGGTGCCGCGCTGCGTGATCGACGACCTGCTGTCGCTCAAGTTCGCCGCCATGGCCGGCACCGGCATGGGCTGGCTGCCGGACTACATGGTGGCCCGCGAGCTGGCCGAGGGCAGCCTGGTGCGGCTGCTGCCCGAATGGAGCCAGCCCAAGTCCATCGTGCATGCGGTGTTTGCCTCGCGCCGTGGCATGTCGCCCGCGGTGCGCAGTTTTCTCGACTTCCTGGGCGAGGTGTTTCCCACGCATGCGCCCGAATCCTGCGCCGGGCTGCCGGTCACGCCTGCGGCTTGAGGCGGGGGTAGGGCGGGCGCTTCAATCCAGCCATTCCCGCGCGCGCCAGGCCTTGAAGAGGGCGCTGCGCAGCGCCTCGGCTGCGGGGCCGACGGCATGCACCTGGGTTTCGTCGAGCTCCAGGTTGTTCAGGTACTGCAGGCACAGCGTGGCCGGCCAGGGCATGAAGGGCGTGAGGCCGGCCGGAATGAAGCCCAGCGCCAGCGCGGCCGCGCACACCGCGGGAGCATGGACCTGGCCCGCATCCAGGTGCAGGTAGATCGCATCCATGCGCGCGCGGCACAGTGCGCGCAGTTGGCGCGCCAGGGCCGTGTGCAAGTCCGGGCCTGCGTGCTGCAGCGTGAGGAAGGCCGCGCCCATGTCTTGCACGACCTGGCTGCTCAGCTGTGTGTCGCCCTCCAGTGCCGGCGCCCCTTCCTGTTGCGGCAGCAGAGGCAGGCCGATGGCGCGCGCGCCCGGCTGCACGAGCTCGAGCAGCGCGGGTGGCAGCCACACCTGCAGCGGCTCGACCGGCTGCAGCAGCCTGCAGCTGTGAAAGGCGCTCACGCGCTCGCCCTGGCGGCGCCCCGCGATGCCGCGAAAGCTGGCACTGCCCGGAATCAGCCCGAGCAGCAGTGCCGTGGGGTGGTAGCAGAGGTGGTTGAAGGTTTTCTGCGTATACGGGTGCGCGGCCACCGCGTGCAGGAAGGCCACGCGTTCCGGCCTGCGGGGCAGCGCCTCCTGCACCGTGGTGACGAGACGGGTGAACAGCGCGCTGCCGCGCTCGCTCGGGGCGACGACGGCGGTGCCGATTTCCACCGCGGGGTCGTCGGCCTGTGGCTTGAGCAGCGCGATATGCCCGACGGGGACGCCTTGCTCGCCATGCACCGCCACCCAGGAGGTCAGACGCCCGTCGCTGAGCCTGCCCTGGATGCCTTCGGCGGTATACATGTCGGGGTTGGTGTAGGAATAGCCGTAGGTGCGAAACATCAGCCGCGCCAGGTGAATGGCGTCTTCAGGCTGCATCGGCCGGATGGCGGCCGCCGCCCTGGCCTGGGCGGTGGCATCCGGCGGCTGCGTGGTGTCTGCGGGCGGCGGGTTCGCCGCGCCCGCTGCAGCCTGGGGCAGCATCCATTGCAGCAGCACGTGGTGGCCTTGCTGGCCCTGGTTGAGCACTTCGCAGTGGTCGGCCAGCCGCTGCATCAGGAAGGCGGCCAGGCCGGCGCCGTCTTCATCGGCGGCCTCGGGAGCCTGGGGGTCGTAGTGCGGCAGCAGGCTCAGGTCGTAGGGCAGACCGTTGTCCGACAGGCGCAGCTCCAGGGCCGGGCCTTGCAGCCGGATGCTGGCCTGCAGCTCGTTGCTGGCGTCGTCGCCGGCGTCGTGCCCCAGGTGCAGCACCGTGCCCAGGGCCTCGTCGCAGGCGGCGCAGATGCGCTGCACGCTGGCATGGTCGAAGCCGAGCAGCTGCGCCTGCTGCTGCAGCACGGCCTGCAGCGGCGCAAGGGCGGCAAGGCTGGCGGGCAGCTGCAGTTGCAGCCAGGGGCACACCAGCCCTGCGGCGGTGGTGGCCGGCGGCTCATCCATGGCGCTGGTCCAGCACGCGCAGCAGCTTGCCGCTGCGGGCGTTGGTCTGCAGGCCATCGAGCGTCACCGCCTGCACGCGCAGCGGGTGCACCACGCCCTGCTCCAGCAGGTCGCTGAACATGGGGCGTGCGGCATAGAGGGCCCGGGCAATCTGCGCCGCGCCCAGCTCGCCCAGGCTGGCCGGCTCGGCCAGCGCCAGGCGCAGGCAGCATTCGTCGCGCTCGCCATGGTGCGAGATCAGCAGCTGGAAGTCCTTGAAGCCCTGCAGCACGCCTTGCGCCTGCAGCGTGGTGAGCGCCTGGCGGATGTCGTCTACGTACAGCGTCATCGGACCCACGCGCGCGCCTTCCTCGGTGCGCCCCAGCAGGCGAAAGCGCCGCTCGGGCGTGCCCGGCGGGTCCACCCACTCGCCGCGGTCACCCACCGGGTAGCGCACGATGGGCATGAGGCGGCGCAGCAGGTTGGTGACGACCAGGCGTCCGGGCACCCCCGTCGCGTCAATGGGCGCGCCGCTGCCCTCGTCGATGATCTCCAGCACCGTGCTTTCGTCGTAGCTGCGGTGCACGCCGGGCTCGGCGTCGGGCTCGGTCCAGCCCAGCTCGCCGTAGTCCACGCCGGCCACGCTGATGGAGCGCACCACGCAGTCCGGAAACAGGGCCTGCACGCGCGCGATCTGGTCGGCGAACATGGGCTCGCCGGCAAACAGGATGAGGCGCAGGGACAGCCGCTCGCGGTCTTCGGGCGTGAGCAGCTCCAGCAGCTTCATGAGGGTGGTGGGCACGCCGGCGAGCACGTTCAGGTCGAACTGGCGCCAGATGGCCAGTGCCTCGTGCAGGTCGTCGCCCGCGATGGGATAGCCTACGCCCAGGCCCGCCGCCTCGATGACGCGCTGCGAGAACAGGAAGGACGCATAAAGCTTGCCGGCGTAAAACAGGTTGCCCACGCGGTCGCCGGCGCGCAGCAGCACACGCAGGCGCGCGCCACTTCTTTCGGTGAAGGCCTGCCATTCGGCGTTGGTGAAGACCGAATATTTGGGCTGGCCGGTGGTGCCGCCGCTCTTGAAGGTGATGCCGCTGTCAAGGGGTGCGGTGAGCACCTGGTTGCCCTGCACGGTGTTGGCGGCCCAGAAGCGCCGGCTGTCCAGCACCGGGTAGTCGCTCAGGCTGGCGCTGGCGGGCGGCACCTGGGCCCAATAGTCGCGGTAGAAGGGCGAGCGGGCGCGCACGAAGGCGAGCAGCTCGGGCAGCAGCGAGGGCGGAGGCGGTGAAATCGGGGGCATGGGAGGCTCTCCTTGCACTGGCCGGCGCGTTCAGGCGCCGACGCGGTGGTCGCAGATGTGGATGATCTTGCCGCTCACGGGGTTGCGCGTGAAGCCGCTGTCCTCGTGCACGCTGATGCGCAGCGCCAGCGCGATGCCCAGGCTCTGGCAGTCCTGCAGCGGCGGATAGCTGGCCAGCAGGTGGGCTATGGCGGCCTGGTCGTCGGCGCTGTTCCACTGGTTGTCCAGGCGGATTTCCAGTTCGGTGTGCGTCTGGTGCGCATGCAGGTGCAGCTGCACCGGGCCGGGGTAGGCAAAGCGTTCGCCCAGCAGCTTGACAAAGCTGTCGTAGCGCATCAGCGGACCGGCCTTGAACACGTCGCCCAGGCGCCCCAGCAGTTCGAAGCGCGGCTCCTGGCGTCCGCAGGCGCAGGGGCCGGGCAGCCAGCGGCCCAGGTCGCCGATTTCGTAGCGCTCGATGCGCGGCAGGCCGCGCACCAGCGGGGTGAAGATCAGGCGCCCGACGGCCTCGCCCTGCACCGGGGTGTCGCTGTCCAGCTCGACGATCTCCAGCGTCTGCAGCCGCGTGTACAGGTGGTGCACGCCGCCGCCGCCGTGCGCGCACTGGTAGCCCATGGGGCCGGCGTCGTTGGAGCCGTAGGCGGCCGAGCGCACCAGGGCCACGCCGCAGTCCTGGGTGAGAAAGCGCTGCTGGGCGCCGGAGAGCGCTTCACCGCCGTAGAAGATTTTCTGCACCCCGCCCCAGGCGCGCAGGCGCTGGCCCTGGGCCTTGAACAGGGCCAGCAGGTGCGGCGGCACGCCGATCAGGGTGTTGGCGCCGTGGGCGATGATCTGCTCGGCGATGAAGTCGTAGTCCGGCGACATGGCCATGGGCAGCTGGCGCACCTTCAGCCGCTCCAGAATGCCCCAGAAGCTGATGAAGCCGCCGTAGAGGCTGCCCGCGGGCAGCAGGTTCATCACGCAGTCGCGCCCGGGCTCCAGCCCCGCGGCCACCAGGCCGTCGCCCGAAGTGGCCATCTGCACGTCGAAGTCGCTCCAGCGGTAGCCCGCGTAGGCGATCTTGCCGCTGGAGCCGCCGCTGCGCACGATGACGCCGGCCTTCGGGTCCACCCCTTCGAGTGCCTGAAAGCCCGCCTTGCTCAGGATGGGCGCGGCCGGCGGCGGCATGCGCTCGGGCGCTTCCAGCGCGTCGATCTGGCCATGCTCGCGCAGCAGCTCGGGGCCGTCGACCGAGACGCGCCGCGCCAGCTGCTGCAGCGCGTACATGCCGTCGTGCGGCGCGCCTAGGTAGCTGTCCACCATCTCGCCGGGACGGGTGATGCGCGTGACCCCGGCCGAGAGCAGCAGCCGCGCGAGCGGCGCGATGCTGGCCAGCCCCGCCGCCAGGCCGCAGGTCTGCAGCCAGGCGCGCATGGGGCGCAGCTGCGCCGCAAGCTGGCTGCGCTGCACCGGCTTGAGCCAGATGCTGCGAAAGAGTGGTGAGGGGCGCAGTCCCGGGCGGGTGTCCAGCAGGATGCGCCAGCCGCCCGCGGGGTCTTCGATCACCCGGGTCAGGCCCAGCGCCTGCTCGCTGCGCACCACGCTCACCACGCTGGTGATTTCGGCCTGCTCGGCGCTGTCCGGCTGTTGTGCGGCGATGGCGGGGGAGATGCGCGTCAGCAGCGCCGCCAGGCGCTGCGCCAGCGCGTGCAGCCCGGCCTCGTCGGTTTCAGCCATCAATGTTTGCGGGCTGGAGCAGGCCTGCTGGTCCAGGCGGCAGACGTCGCGCGCAAAGCCTTCCAGCGCCGCGTCGTCGTCCAGGCTGTCGGCCGCCAGGTAGGCAAACGACACCTTGTGCCCCCAGGCGATCAGGCGCGCGTGGCCGGGCACCATGGAGCGCACCGCGGCCATGGCCTTTTCGCCGCCCCAGGCGGAGACCGCGTCGGCGCAGGCCATGAGCTGGCGCAGCGCCTGCTGCTCGCTGGAGGGCAGGGCGAGCACCGCGATGTAGTCGGCCAGGTGCCCGGACACGTCGGCCTGCACCAGCGCCTGGGCAAACAGCTGGGCCACGTGGCCGTCGCGCGCGCTGGTCTTGACCACGTTGACGTTGCCCGTGAGCAGTCCCTCCACCAGGCCGAGCGCGGCCACGGTGAAGACGTTGGATGGCGCGATGTGCACCACGCAGCCGCAGGCCGCCCAGGCCTCGAACTGGCGGCCGGGGTAGCGCCGCTGCAGCGTGCCGGGGTAGTGGCTGCCCAGCTCGCTGCGCAGTTTTTCGTGCAGTGCGTCCTGGTCCAGGATGGCGGCCATGGCCTGCAGCATGGCCAGCGCGTCGGCCTCGGTGCTGGTGCGCAGTGCCTCTCGCAGCAGGGCCGGGTAGCAGCCGGTGCGGTCGCTGATCTGCCGCGATACGCTGTGGCAGGCCGCGACCAGCGCCTGCAGCGGGAAGGGCCGGGGCAGGGTGGCGTCGATGTGTGCGGACAAGCCCTGCAGCGCGGCGGGCAATTCTTCAGCCTGCAGCCAGCGCCCGAACCAGTAGCAGGCGGTGGGGGCCAGGGGGGAGCTCATGGTGCGGTGTCCTTGCAATGGCGGGTTTGGTGTTTCTCGGTATTCATAGCTGCTGGCGCTTGACTGGCAAGCGTTTGAGCCGTTTTTCATTCATATTCTTGCGGCAGCCAGGCATCAGCCCGCAGGCAGCAGCTCGGCCGCCGCGGCCGCGCAGCTCTTGTTCGAGGAGGTGCCCGCCCGGCCCAGGATCTCGAACCACGGGGTGGGCGTGCCGCAGCCGCAGCTGTGTGCGGGGTGCAGCACGCCGAGGTCGCCCATCACCACGCTGTGCGCCGGCACGCTGGTGATGTAGGGAGAGAGGAAGGACAGGAAGCCCGCCTGCCCGTGCGCCAGCGGCCCGAGCGTGGCCACGTCGCGCACCAGCACGCGCGACCAGGTGGGCTGGTGCAGGTGGTTGTGCTTGCAGCTGGTGTAGGGGATGCTGTGCTCCACCGAGCCGAAGGTCTCCACGATGCGCTCGCCGGCGATGCCCAGCTGGCGCGCGATGCTGGCGTGCATTGCCTCCTTGGCGATGGCCTGGTCGGCATGGCCCTTCCAGCCACCGCCCAGGATGACCGCGCTGCCCGGGGCCAGCTGCAGCGGCGGGACGCCCATTTTTTCCAGCCGCTGCAGCGTGAAGTGCAGGAAGGCCGGAAAGCCGATGATGCGCACCGGCGTGCTGCCCTCGGCCCAGCGCTGCAGCCTGGCCACCGCGCCAAAGGCGTCGAACTCGTGCTGCCCCTGGCCGAGCGCGCGCAGCGTCCAGAACACCTCGGCCGCGGGGGCGTAGCGCATCAGGTACTGGTTGGTGTTGGAGGTGCCCACGCGCAGGCCGTCGCAGGGCTCGTAGGCGTTCACCAGGTAGTGCGCGGGCTCGCTGCTGACCATGCCGCGCGCCTGCATGCAGTCGTCGGCCATGCGCCGCCCGTGTCCTATGGTGAAGGCGTCGAAGAACATCTGCGACTTCTGCCCCGTGGTGCCGGACGAAGTCAGGTGCAGCGTGATGGCGTCTTCGGGCACGCTCAGGATCTCATGCTGCTTGAAGAAATTGGCATGCACCGGCGGCAGCGCGATCAGGTCGTCGAGGGTGCGCAACGCATCCACGTCCACCTGGTGCTGCGCCAGCAGCCTGGCATACCAGGGCGAGCGCTGCTGGTGCCAGCGCGTGATGTCGCGCATGGCGGTGATGAAGGCCGCCTCGCTGTCCGCTTCGGGCAAATAGGGCGTGGTGATTGCGCAGAACTGCTGCACGCTGGGCGGCGCGGCAAGCTCGGGCTGCGCGCCGGCGGCGCAATTGACTCGCATGGTGTCGTCTCCGTGGCAAGGCCTCTGGCGGGCTCTGAATGGCTGCAGTCTAGCCTGCGCGGCGCGCGTGCCCGCGGCAGGCGGCGGGCGTCGGGCGTTTCAGTGCTCGAAATGCAGGCGCACGAAGGACTGTCCCGCGCTCGCGCCGGTGCTGACCCGGTCGGCCAGGTAGTGCAGCAGCTGCCCCGACAGGGGCGCCAGCGCGGCGTCGATGGCGCTGTCGTCCGCGCCGTCCAGCAGGGCCGCGGGATCGGGCAGCTGCGCCTGGCCGCCGCCCAGGCGCAGCGGCGCGCCACTGTGCAGCAGCTCGATGTCCAGATTGAATTCGTCGAACTGCCCGCGGATGGCACTGAGCCGGCGCGCGTCCGTGCCGGCGGGTGCGGGGCTGGCCAGGATGGCCTCGGCGGCCTCCAGCGCGGCCATGGCGGCGCGCTGGACCACGTCGCGGCGCGCGCCCCAGGCGGCCCCGCGGGTCTCGACGAAGTTGGTGATCTCGCCGTGCAGCTCCTCAGCCGGCGCGTGCAGGGCCTGGCGCGCGCGCTGCGCCACGCCCAGGCGGAACAGCAGGTTCAGCGCGATCACCAGCACCCCTGCCACGACAAAACCGTTGCCCAGCAAAAAGCGCAGCCCCTCGGGCGCCTGCTGCGCCAGCTGCGGCATCTGCATCACCGCCAGCCCTGCGGACAGCGACAGGCCGACGGCGAACAGCACCCGGCTGTCGATCGCGCGCGAGACCGTCAGCTGCATGCCGGAGACCATCAGATAGCCCGCCGCGTACAGGCCCACCGCGCCGAGCACCGGCTCGGGCACCAGCGTGAGCGCCAGCGTCAGCTTGGGCAGGAAGGCCGCCAGCGCCAGCAGCGCCGCCACCGCCAGGCCGATGGCGCGGGCCGTGGAGCGCGTGGCATAGGCCAGCGCGATGTTGGCCGAACTGGTGGAGGTAGGCAGCGCGCCGAGCAGGCCCATGAGCAGGTTGCCCACGCCGTTGGCCTGTATGCCCCTGCCTATGGCCGCCATGTCGGCGCGACGCCAGTCGGCGTCTTCCATCTTGTCGAGCATGATCACGCTGCCCAGGGTGTCGAGCTGCGAGAGGATGGCCACCAGCGCCACGGCCAGCAGCACGTCGCCCTGCAGGTGCCAGCGCGGCGCGGCCAGCTCGGGCAGGGCCAGCAGCGCGGCGTCCGACAGGGCCTGCGTGCCCTCCAGCCTGCCGAGCAGCGCCGCCACCGCCACGCCGGCCGCCATGGCCAGCAGCAGGGCCATCAGGCGCAGGCGCCTGCCCCAGACCGACAGGCCGACAATGCCCGCCAGCGTGACGCCGGCCACCGCGGCGCTGGCGGCGTCGACGCTCCACTGCCCGGGCGTGAGCCCCAGCGCGCGCTGGATGGAGCCCGCCACCAGCGCCACACCCGCCATGCAGATCACCGTGCCGACGACGGGCGGCGGAAACAGCGGGCGGGTGCGGCGCACCAGCGGCACCATGGCCAGGGACACCAGCCCGTGCACCAGCGCGGCCGGCGCCATGGCGCCCAGGCCGTAGGCGCCCAGCAGACTGGCGGCCAGCGTGATCATCATGGCGCTGGGAATGTTCACCACCAGCACGCCCGCGCCCCAGCGCCCGCCCCAGGCCTGCATGGCGGTGGTCAATGCCATCGCCAGCAGGGTCAGCGCGACCATGGTCTGGGTGTCCGCGCGCGACAGGCCCGCCAGGCGCGCGGTCACCAGCACGTAGGCGATGAAGGCCATGGCGGTGGCCGCATGCTGCAGCGCCAGTACCCACAGGGCCGACACCGGCGGGCGCTCGTTGGCAGCGTAAGCGAGGTCGGGCACGCGACGGTGCGGGGCGGGGCGGGCAGGCAGGTGGAACAAGGGCATGCGCAGGCAGGGACTGGAGTGAACGCTATCATCCGCGATATCCGCATTGCGCCGGCCGAAGCTGCGCGTTCCGAGAGGCATTCACCCATGGACATCGTTCCCGAGACCACCGCCACGGCCACCATCGTGCCGCTGCAGGGGCAGATCAACAGCGCCAATGCGGCGGAAGCGGAATCGCGGCTGCTGGCCTTAGTCGATGGCGGTGCGCGCAACCTGGTGCTGGATTTTTCCGGGCTCAACTACATCTCCAGCGCCGGCCTGCGCCTGGTGCTGGTGCTGGCCAAGCGCATGAAGCAGGAGGGCGGACGCCTGGTGCTGTGCGCGATGCAGCCGCACGTGCGCGAGGTGTTCGAGATCAGCGGCTTTCTCGCCATCCTGGACGTGCAGGCCACGCGCCAGGATGCGCTGGCCAGGTTCTAGCGCCCATCGCCTTGTTGCACACCCCCGCGCTGCGGCGTCCACATGACGGTTGGCACAACACCCGAGCCCTGGCCCGTCTGGCAGCAAGCTCCGCATGAGTTCGCCCCGGACAGCGGCGCCCAGGCGGTGGCCGCGTCGCTGGCCTGGCTGGAGGCATTGTGTGAACAACTGGACTTGCCGGCGCAGCTGGGCTTTGCCGTCGGTCTGTGCGCGGACGAGGCGCTGGCCAACGTCACCGCCAATGCGCGCGCGCCGGGCGGCGCACCGGCGCAGGTGTGGCTGGCGTTTGGCCGGCTCGAAGGCGGGATGGGCCTGCTGGTGGCGGACGATGGAGCGCCCTTCGATCCCACGCACAAGGCGAGCCCCGAGCTTGCAGCATCGCTCGAAGAGGCCGTGCCCGGCGGGCATGGACTGCGCCTGATGCGCCACTACACGCGCGCCATGCACTACCGGCGCCTGCCGGAGCGCAACGAGCTGCTGCTGGTGTTTGCGCTCCAGGGCAGCGCCGATTAGGTCCATGCGGCGCAACGCCGTGGAGCCATGGCTGCGCCGTTGCTGCTTTAGCGGCGCAAGCCATGTAACATGCGCTGACGGGAGAAATTCTTTGGCTTGGTGATGCTGCGTGCGCCGCGGCCTGTCGCGCGGACGCGTGGCGGACTGTGGAGGAGTCACCCATGCAGCTGCCCATACGGCTCGACGGCGCATCGGGCAAGAATCTGCAGACGCGTATTGCCGGGCAGATCCGTACCCTGATTCTGGATGGTCGGCTGGCGCCGGGCGCGCGCATGCCGGCCAGCCGTGAACTGGCCGCCGACCTCAAGGTGTCGCGCAACACCGTGATGGGCGCGTATGCGCGGCTGGTGGCCGAGGGCCTGATCGAGGCGCGCGAGCCGGCCGGCACCTTCGTGACCGCACGCCCGCTGCACGAAGGGCCGTCGGTCCTGCCCCTGGCGCCCAGCCACTTCGCCGCGCCAGAGCCGCGGCGTCAGGGACGCCATCTGGCGCTGCGCGTGCAGTCCCATCAGGTGCTGCCGCCGCACGCCAGCGAACTGCCGTTCGACTTCTGGGTGGGACGCCCCGACGCGCGGCTCTTTCCGCTGCGGCTCTGGCAGTCGCTGCTCATGCGCATGCTGCGCGGCAACGCCCGGCACCTGTGCGACTACGGTGACCCGCAAGGCCTGCATGCCCTGCGCGTGGCCATCGCAACGCATGTGGGTGCGACGCGCGGCATTGCCACCGAACCCGGGCGCATCGTCATCACCAACGGCATACAGGAGGGGCTGAACCTGCTGGCTTGCCTGTTGATCAAGCCCGGCGTGCAGGTGGCGGTCGAAAACCCCTGTTACCGTGGTGCGGCCAATGTCTTCATCAACCATGGCGCGACGCTGCTGCCGGTGCGCGTGGACCGCGACGGCATAGACCCGGCGCGCCTGCCCGAGGCCGCTGCGCTCGTCTACACCACCCCCTCGCACCAATACCCGCTCGGGGCCACGCTCTCGTTGCCCCGGCGCCAGGCCTTGCTGGACTGGGCGCGTGCCAGCGGCGGAATCATCGTCGAGGACGACTACGACAGCGACTTCTTCTATGACGGCACGCCGCTGCCGGCGCTCAAGAGCCTGGACCGGGACGACGTGGTGATCTACCTGGGCACTTTCTCCAAGAGCCTGGGCGCGGGTCTGCGCATAGGCTACATGGTCCTGCCGGCCGATCTGGTCGAGCCCAGCTGCCATGCCAAGGCCCTGCTCAACAATTGCCAGCCTTGGCTGGAACAGGCGGCGCTTGCGGCCTTCATTGCCGAAGGCGGCTATGCACAGCACCTGCGGCGCATGCGCCAGTCCTATGCCGCCCGGCGCAACCACCTGTGCGCCGGGCTCGCGCACTTTCTGCCGCAATGGTGGGTCGATGGCCGGGAGGGCGGCATGCACGTGGTGGTGCATCTGCCAGCCCACGAGGGCAGTGCGGGTGAGGTGGAGACGCTGGCGCGCGCCCGGGGAGTGGGCGTCTACGGTATCGACAAGGGCAATGCCTTGATGCTCGACGTAGCGGCCGACGACCCCTTGCGGCGCGTGCTTCTGCTGGGCTATGCCGCGCTCGACGAGACTGAAATCAGCGAGGCGCTGCTGCGCATGCGCCGCGCACTGGCGGCGACGCCGGCGCTTGCATAGGAGCACCGGCAGCCGGCGCCCGCGACGTGGCCCGCGCGCGGCCTCAGCGGCCGACGACGCGGTCGAGCACGATGCGCACCTCCTTGCTGCCCACTGCGACCTGCTCGACGCTGCCTTCGATGTCGCCCGGCTGCGGCGCCGGCGTGCCGAGCCGCGAGATGCGCGCCACCACGCTCACCTGGGCGAACCTGGACAGGCGCATGTCCGGCGCCATGGCGCTGCTGTCGTCGAGCGTGAACGAGACCGGCCAGCCGCTGGCGCGGGTACGCACGGCGGCCAGCGGCATGGGTGGTCCATCGCCCGCGCGCGCGAAGATGAACAGCGTGTCGGCCGCCGCCACCTGGCCGCGCAGGCGCTCGTCGAGCGTGACCGTGCCGTGGATGCTGGCGTCGCCGGTCTGCCCGGGTGCCTGCGGCGTGGCTGCCTGCGGCGTGGCCGGCGCTTGGCCGCGGGCGCGGGCAATGAGGTCGTCGATGCGCTTGGCGTCCCCGGTGTCGGCAGGCAGCAGGGCCTTGAGCCTTTGCCAGTGGGCCAGCGCCGCCGCCCGGTCGTCCTGCTGGAACGCCGCCAGGCCCGCGAACGCCAGCGCGTTGAGATTGTTCGGGTCGATCTCAAGGGCCCGCTGCACCATCCGGGCGGGTTCGCCCGAGAGGTCGCGCTGGTGCGCGATCGCCAGGGTGTTGGCGTACTCGACCCAGAGATCGGCGTTGTCGCCGCTCAGCTTCGTCGCCTTGCCGTAGGCCGTCAGCGCGTCGCTGATGCGGCCCATCTGGTAGTAGGAGCGCGCCAGCAGCACCCAGCCGTCGGCGTCACCACCGTCGCGCTCCAGGCGTGCCTGCAGCGCGGCCACCGCGGCGTCGTCCTGGGCGTGCGGCGCGCCCCCCGCGCTGGCGCTGCGTGCGGCTGCCGCAGGCGGATGGAGCGCCCCAGGCTGTCCCACCGTCAAGTAGACGCCCACCGCCAGCAGCGGCAGTACCACGGCGGTGGCCAGGGCGATGGCCCAGTTGGCCTGCTGGCTCGACTGGGCCCGAGCGTGCGCCGCCTGGTCGGCCTGCAGCGCCTGGCGCTGCAGCTCCAGGCGCGCCCTCTCGTGCTCGGCTGCGCCCACATCGCCCGCAGCCAGCGCCGCATCGAGCTCGCGCAGGCCGTCGGCGAGCACCGCCAGATCCTCGCCGCGCTGCAGCGGGCGCTGGCTGCGGCGCAGCAGGGGGAACAGCACCGCCAGCAGTGCAGTGAGCACCATGGCCGCGGTCAGCGCTACAAAACCGAGCATCGGTCGTTCTCCTTGGCAAGGCCGAGCCGCTGATCACCGCAAGCGCGTGCCCCGAATTTCGCTTCTGCCGCGCCGCAAGGCGGGCCGGCATGCCGGCGCGGCGCGCAGCGGAGGTGCTGCGCCGCGCCCGGTGGAGCCGAGGCCGCGGCGCTGGTCAACCTTCTTGGGCCTGCCGCACGGCCGCGTCCGCGTCGCCCGCAGGCGCAATTTCATACACCGAGAAGCCCCCCGTCTGATAGACCAGGGTTGCGCCCTGCACGTCGTGCTGGGCGTTTCCCATGAACGGCAGCAGCCGGGCGGCCAGGGTGTTGCCCGAGGGCTCATCCGTCAGCGCGATGGCGCGCAGGGGCTGGCCACCGCCTTGCAGCACGCCGTAGGCGGTGTATTTGTGCTCCTGCAGCCAGGCGTGCACGCGGCGCACCATGCCGTGCACGTCGTTGGTCGCGCCGAAATCCTGGAAGGCGACGCCGAGCTTGTCGGGGAACATCTGGCCGAGCAGGATCACGTCGCGCCAGTGCAGCACGAGCACCACGCGCTTGCCTTCGCCGGCCAGGGCGCGCAGCGCCGCGATGCCTTCGGCTTCAGGTGACACCAGAGCCTCGCCGAAGCGCCGGAAGCGTTCGCGCTCGCCGGCGGCGGCAGCCGCGTCGCCGCTGCTCCAGAACGAGCGCTCGATGGCTTCCACGCTCGCGCGGCTGCCGCTCCAGTGCGCCGGCACGAAGAGCGGCAGGCCCAGGTGGCTCGCAAAGTTGACGTCGACACCCGCGAGCGTCTTGAACTGGCGCGAGCTGTCCCACCAGGCGAGCACCGTGGCATCCCCGGAGACATGGCGCTTGAGCACCTGCGCGAGCGCCGCCACGTCTTCCGGCGGTACCGCGAGGGTGAGGAAGGGGTCATCGACGCGCGCCTGCCAGTTCACCAGCAGCGGCCCCGCGCTGGTCTCGGCGATGTCCAGGGTGGCAAGCGGCGTGTCCCGTTCCGGTGCCTGCACGCTGGCGCGGCGCAGGGTGTAGCCGGCCTCGGCGTAGGCGGACAGCGCCCCCGCGTCGGACGCGGGCAGGGTCTCGCCGACCACATAGTGGTAGATCGGCGGGGCGCTCGCGTGCCGCCAGAGCAGCAGCGCGGCTGCCGCGATCAGCACCAGGCCGCCGACGATGGCGAGCCGGGCGACAAGGGGGCGCTGGCGTGTCAATTTGCGCTCCTCAAGGGTGGATGGCCCAGGGTTGCTCCATGTGCGGGCGCGGCCTCATTGCGGGGTGTCGCCAGTGTCGCCACGCCTGTTACGGCGGCGCCCGGCAAGGCCGCCCAGCAGCAGGCCGCCGCCCAGGAAGGCCAGCGTGCCACCGGCGTACAAGGGGTCCGCCCCGAGGCTGACCAGCAGGTTCTGCGGCTTGCGGTTGTCCAGCGAGGACAGCTTGGCGCTGGCGCCGGCCTTGCCCTCAAGCTTTTGCACCCGCTGCTCCAGTTGCGCCTTTTCGCGCAGCAGGGTGTCCTGCTCGTTGATG